>DATHWX010000009.1:0-24583 GCA_035460225.1 Methylotenera sp. | reverse complement strand
CTTGAGACATTATTACCGATAAGAGAGAACGAATGTCTAGTGTACGTGTAAAAGAGAATGAGCCGTTTGACGTTGCTCTTCGCCGCTTTAAGCGCTTAATTGAAAAAACTGGTTTGTTGAATGACCTTCGCGCACGCGAGTTCTACGAAAAACCAACATGGGAACGTAAACGTAAAGCTGCAGCTGCTGTTAAGCGTCAATACCGTCGCTTACGCAACCAAACTTTGCCAGCTAAACTTTACTAAGTCCAGTACTTAGTAATATAGCCATGTCATTAAAAGCTCAGATATCTGAGGACATGAAAAATGCCATGCGCGCCAAAGATACTGCGCGTTTAGGTGCGATTCGTTTATTACAAGCTGCAATCAAACAGCGTGAAGTGGATGAGCGGATCGAGTTGACCGATACTGATGTCATTGCAGCGATAGAAAAAATGCTCAAGCAACGTCGTGATTCAATCGCGGCGTACGAGTCTGCAAATCGCCAAGATTTAGCCGATGTGGAAAAGTTTGAAGTCACTGTATTGCAAACTTATCTTCCTCAACAACTTACCGAAGAAGAGCTTAATGCAATTCTGGAAAAAGTTGTTGCAGAAACTGGCGCTTCAGGCATCAAGGATATGAGCAAAGTCATGGCAGCGATCAAGCCCTTAGTTGTTGGTCGAGCTGATATGGGAAAAATATCCGGGTTGATCAAAACTCGTCTAGGCTGAGTTTTAAAATTAAAGTAAAAAATCAAGGAGCGATTCGCTCCTTTTTTTGTTTTTATAGCCTTTGTGCGATACTTCGTTTTCTAGCTAAAAAGTGACAGCGGCACATGATTCCAGAGTCATTCATACAAGAACTCCTCAATCGCGTCGACGTGGTTGATGTAGTGGATAAAAGCGTGCCGCTCAAAAAAGCCGGTGCGAATTATTCCGCCTGCTGCCCGTTTCATAATGAAAAATCCCCAAGCTTTACTGTAAGTCCTACCAAGCAGTTTTATCATTGTTTTGGCTGTGGCGCACATGGTACGGCGATTGGTTTTTTAATGGAATATCAGGCGCTAAGCTTTATTGAAGCTATACATGACCTTGCCAAAATGGTCGGTATGATAGTTCCGCAGGAAACGCGCGATGAAAGTCGACCAGCACAGAAAATTGTTGTAGGTTTGCAGGAGTCTTTGCAGCAGGCAGCGCAATACTACAAAGCAGAGCTAAAAAAATCGCAACGAGCGATTGATTACTTAAAGGCACGTGGCTTGAGTGGCCAAGTCGCAGCTAAGTTTCAGATAGGCTACGCTCCAGCAGGTTGGCAAAATTTACAAACTGTATTTCCGCAATATGAAAGTGAAGCATTAACCACTGCCGGACTGGTGGTTGAAAATGAGCAAGGTCGCCGTTATGACCGCTTCCGCGACCGTATTATGTTTCCGATTCATGACCAAAAAGGTCAGGTGATTGGTTTTGGTGGGCGTGTGATTAATCCGGAAGATACGCCTAAATATTACAACTCGCCTGAAACCCCGCTGTTCCAAAAGGGTCATGAGTTATATGGTTTGTTTTTAGCGCGCCGGGCAATCCGTGATGCAGGCCGCGCCTTAGTGGCCGAAGGCTATATGGATGTAGTCGCGCTAGCGCAATATGGTATTGAATATGCCGTAGCGGCTTTGGGCACTGCAACCACACCTTTTCATATTACTAAGCTGATGCGACAGGCAGATGAAGTGGTTTTCTGTTTTGATGGCGATAATGCTGGACGCACAGCGGCATGGCGTGCTGCGATGAATGCATTACCTGCGTTAACGGATGGTTTGAAACTTTCTTTTCTTTTTCTACCCAAAGAACATGACCCGGATTCTTATGTGCGGGAATTTGGTAAAGAGAAGTTTGAGGCTGAAATCAAAGCGGCGATGCCACTTTCGCAATATATCCTTAAGCACTTAAGTGAAGAAAACCCATTGCAAAGCCAGGAAGACCGTGTGCGCTTCTTGAATGAAGCAGAGCCTATCATGCAGCAAATCAATGCACCGCGTAGTGCAATGTATTTGCGTAAGAAAGTAGCAGAGTTAGCGCAATTGTCGCTTGAAGAAATGCATAGCCTATTGAAACTGCCTAACCTGAACAAAGCGCCTGTGCAGGCAAGACCTAAGCAAACGCGCACTACGATATCGCTCTACAAACGTATTTGTTTAATGTTGTTAATGCAGCCGAAATTGGCTGAAGCGGAAGATCTAGCATGGCTACCTGCCGAAACCGAAGAAGAACAATTATTACGGCTTACTATTGAAACTTGCTTACTTCATCCTCATTCTAAACCAGTAGTAATTATGCGTGAGCTCGAAAATAAAGCCGATGCCAGATTGCTGCGAGAGATGGAGCGCGAGTTAAGCTTGTTAGATGAAACGTTTGACTTAGCGCTAGAGTTTGCTGGTGCTAGACAGCAGTTGCTGCAAACTTATGCCCATAAGCAGGGTGGCCAATTGTTAGCGCAAATCAGTGAAAAACCCTTAAGCGCACTGACGGAAAATGAGAAAGCACTGCTTAAAAATCTTGGTAATAAGCCCAGTCAAAATAGGGTTTAATTCTGTTATAATATAGGGTTACAAAAATCGTGTTAGCCATGCAAAAGTTAGTGAATCAAGCATGGTAATCGCATAAATTTAGAGGTAAGTCATGGCAAGACCAAAGAAAAGCGATCAGTTAGCGGAAAAGAAAAGTCTGGAATTCGTCAGCCCTGAGCTGCAGGAAGCCAGTGCTGAAGAGCGTCGCACGCGTCTAAAGACCCTGATCGTATTGGGTAAGGAGCGCGGCTACCTAACTTACGCTGAAATCAATGACCACTTGCCTGATGATGTGCAAGATTCCGAACAGATCGATGGCATTATCGGCATGATCAATGATATGGGTATTCAGGTGTATGAAGAAGCACCTGATGCCGAAGTGTTGTTAATGTCAGATGCTCCGCCACCAGTAACGGATGATGATGCTGTTGAAGAGGCTGAACAAGCGCTAGCTACTGTGGATTCAGAGTTCGGCCGTACTACTGACCCTGTGCGTATGTACATGCGCGAGATGGGTACGGTAGATTTGCTGACTCGCGAAAGCGAAATTGAAATTGCCCGCCGTATTGAAGATGGCTTGAAACATATGGTGCAAGCCATTGCCGCTTGCCCAACAACTATTGCCGCTTTGCTGGAAATGGTTGATAAAGTTGAAAAAGACGAACTTAGCGTTGATGACCTGGTAGATGGCCTGATTGATTCAGACATTGGTCTGGATGACGCAATTGCCGTAGAAGCTTCTGAAGAGGAAGAGCCGGAAGTTGAAGAGGAAGAAGGCGATGACGAAGATGGTGCTAAAGCAGCAGCCATTTCTGCTGAGGCCTTGGCCAAGCTTAAAGATGAAGTATTAAGCCGCTTTGCCATCGTGCGTGCCGCTCACCAGAAAATGACGGTGATCCTCGCTGAAAGAGGCTCACAAGATTCTGAATATCAAAGCCTATTGGCTGAAATTCTTGAAGAATTAACCGCGTTCCGTTTCTCTGCCAAACAAGTAGAAGGTCTTTGTGACCAAGTCCGCGATATGGTTGAAACCGTACGTGGCCATGAACGTAAAGTATTGGATTTCTGTGTTGAGAAATCTGGCATGCCGCGTGCGCATTTCATCAAATCATTCCCAGGTAACGAAAGTAACTTGGATTGGTTGGCTGAAGAACTTAAAGCGGATAAACCGTACGTAGAAAAACTTGCTCGTTACAATCACTCGATTATTGACCAGCAGCAGCGCCTGATTGATTTGGAAAACAAAGTAGGTATTCCAATCAAAGAGCTTAAAGAGATCAATAAGCAAATGTCTACCGGTGAGGCGCGTGCCCGTCGTGCTAAGCGTGAAATGATCGAAGCGAACTTGCGTCTGGTAATTTCTATCGCTAAAAAATATACCAACCGTGGTTTGCAGTTCCTGGACTTGATTCAAGAAGGCAATATAGGCTTGATGAAAGCGGTGGATAAATTTGAATACCGTCGTGGTTTCAAGTTCTCAACTTATGCAACATGGTGGATCCGCCAAGCGATTACACGTTCTATCGCGGACCAGGCACGTACAATTCGTATTCCGGTGCACATGATTGAAACGATCAATAAAATGAATCGTATCAGCCGTCAAATCCTGCAAGAAACAGGTGTAGAGCCAGACCCAGCATTGTTGGCAGAGAAAATGGAAATGCCTGAAGATAAGATTCGCAAGATCTTAAAAATCAGCAAAGAGCCAATCTCAATGGAAACGCCAATCGGTGATGATGAAGATTCGCACTTAGGCGATTTCATTGAAGACAGCACAACGTTGGCGCCAGTGGATGCCGCGGTGTATGCAAGCTTGCGTGATGCGACTTCTGAGGTATTAGAGTCACTTACACCACGCGAAGCTAAAGTATTGCGTATGCGCTTTGGTATTGAGATGAATACTGACCATACTTTGGAAGAGGTGGGTAAGCAGTTTGATGTAACCCGTGAACGTATTCGTCAAATCGAGGCGAAAGCACTACGTAAGTTGCGTCACCCAACCCGTTCTGAGCGTTTACGTAGCTTCCTAGAGACAGGGCAAGATTAATAAAATAGTGCCAAAGGTTTTGGCCCCCTAGCTCATGCTTGGTTAGAGCAGCGGACTCATAATCCGTTGGTGCTGTGTTCGACTCACAGGGGGGCCACCAAAATAAAAACGACTTAAAGTACTAAGTCGTTTTTTTTTGCAATTAAATAAGCTTGTAAATAATAAATATCCAATCTTTACCTGAAAATCAATCAAATAAGCGTGAAAATGTTTGAAATTTCTCGCAAACTACGGTTATTATTACGAAATGTGCGTTTTGTGCACAATATAACAATTTCTATTTAACTTAATATTTTAAATCAAGGTAAATTATTGAATTTACTTTTTTGGAGGATGTATCGTGGCACAAACCCAAATGGCATTAGACTCATTAGATTTCGACGCAACCGTTGCTTTGGCGACTAAAGTTGCACCGCACGTGGATATTCTAGAAATCGGTACACCATGCATTAAGCATAACGGTATCAAACTGTTAGAAGTGTTACGCGCTAAATTCCCAAAAAATAAAATCTTGGTTGACCTGAAAACAATGGATGCTGGTTTCTACGAAGCTGAGCCATTCTATAAAGCAGGCGCAGACATTTGTACGGTTTTAGGCACTTCAGATATCGGTACAATCAAAGGCGTAATCGATGTTGCTAACAAATACGGTAAAAAAGCACAAGTTGACTTAATCAACGTTGCTGATAAAAAAGCTCGTACAATCGAAGTGGCTAAATTAGGTGCACACATCATTGGCGTACACACTGGTTTAGACCAACAAGCTGCTGGCCAAACACCATTTAACGACCTGGCAACTGTTGCTGGTTTGAACTTAGGTGTAGATATCTCTGTTGCTGGTGGTGTTAAAGCTGCTACAACACAACAAGTTAAAGATGCTGGCGCAACTATCATCGTTGCTGGCGCTGCTATTTACGGTGCTGCTGACCCAGCAGCAGCTGCTGCAGAAATCACTTCAATCGCTCATGGCGGTTCAGCAAGTGCTGGCGGTGCTAAGAAATTCTTGCCATGGATCATTGCTGCTGTAGTTTTAGTTGTGTTGTTCACTGTGCTTAAAGGTAAAAAACCAGCTGACGAAGCTGCTGCACCAATGGAAACTGCTCCTGCTGCTGAAGTTGCTCCAGCACCTGAAGCGGCACCAGCTGACGCTGCTCCTGCAGCAGAAGCTCCAGCAGATGCAGCGCCGGCTGCTGAAGCTGCACCTGCTGACGCTGCTAAATAATTATTTGTTTAAAACCTCAGCATTAATTTGCTTAGACAAATAGTTAGCATAAGCTAATACCTAAAGCCTAGTTGAGATTAATATCTTGCTAGGCTTTAGTATTTATTAGTCTTAAAGATTTATAGTCTCCAAGATTAGTCTTCAAGATTAGTCTTCAAGTTGTGATTTAGAGTTTGTAATTTTGGAGCATGAATTTTAAGTGACGCCTTTAATTTTTGTGATAAAGCCCAACTTTAATATTGGCTTAGGAATTATTGGGTTAGGAACGATGCTTTAGGTTAAAATAGCACCTCAATAAGATTATATATTCAAGTGACCAATATGCGCTCCGCTGAAGTAGTAAGAAACACCTTAGAGACACAGATTACCGTTGCCATCAATTTGGATGGTACTGGAGTATCTCAATTCAATACAGGCCTGGGTTTCCTTGACCACATGCTGGATCAGATCGCACGCCATGGCATGATGGATATTTCCGTAAATGCCAAAGGTGATTTGCACATTGATGCCCACCATACGGTTGAAGATATTGGCATCACACTTGGTCAAGCCTTTGCTAAGGCAGTAGGTGATAAAAAAGGTATTCGTCGCTACGGACATGCTTATGTGCCTCTGGACGAGGCCTTGTCACGCGTGGTACTTGATATTTCAGGCCGACCCGGGCTGGAATTCGGCTGCGTGTTTACCCGCGCCGCTATTGGTGAATTTGATGTAGATCTAATACATGAATTTTTCCAAGGCTTTGTCAATCATGCCAACGTCACATTGCATATTGACAATCTAAAAGGTCATAACGCCCACCACCAAGCGGAAACGATTTTCAAGGCATTTGGCCGAGCATTACGCATGGCTGTTGAGCTTGATTCTCGGATGGCTGGGATCATGCCGTCTACTAAGGGCAGCTTATAATTTCTTGAGTTGACGAGTAACTCCGACAGAATATTTCCAAATAATATCTATGGATAAAATTGATATCGCAGTGATCGACTATGGCATGGGCAATTTGCGATCCGTGTCCAAAGCGCTTGAGCACGTCGCACCAACAAAATCGGTACTTGTTACAAGTAACCCGGATGAAGTGGCACGTGCCGACCGGGTCGTTTTTCCTGGTCAAGGGGCCATGCCCGATTGTATCCGCGAATTAGATGCACGCGGTTTGCGCGAAGCTGTGTTGCAAACAGCACAACAAAAGCCATTTTTGGGCATTTGTATCGGATTGCAGATGCTTTTCGAGCAATCTGAAGAAGGTAATGCAGCTGGGCTAGGATTTTTCAAAGGGCAGGTAAAACGTTTTGCTGCGGCCGATATGCACGACGAGCATGGCGATAAACTTAAGGTGCCGCATATGGGCTGGAACCAGGTTTACCAAGCTGGAGCATCTGTCTCAGATGCTCACCCTTTATGGACACGTATCGATGATGGTGCACGCTTCTATTACGTACACAGTTACTATGTGCAGCCTGATGATGCAAGTATAGTTTCAGGTTCCAGCAATTACCCAGAGCCTTTTACCAGTGCGATTGCGGTTGATAATTTATTTGCCGTGCAATTCCACCCTGAGAAAAGTGCTAGTGCCGGTTTGCAATTGCTAAGTAATTTTGTACACTGGGCACCATAATTGCTTAAACACTTTTAGCAATATTATGTGCAACAAATTACATTCTTTAAACTCAACTTTTAAATCAAACTTACTAAATAATAATTCATCATGCTAATTATCCCCGCTATTGATCTTAAAGATGGACATTGTGTCAGGCTCAAACAAGGTTTAATGGAAGAATCAACGGTATTCTCTGAAGATCCAGGTGCTATGGCACGTCATTGGGTCGACAAAGGCGGCAAACGCTTACACTTGGTGGATCTAAACGGTGCATTTGCAGGTAAACCTGTAAATGAATCGGCAATTAAATCTATCGTCAGCGCTGTGGGCGGCGATATACCTATCCAGCTAGGAGGCGGTATTCGCGACTTGGATACGATTGAGCGATATCTGGATAGCGGCATCGGTTATATCATTATTGGTACAGCGGCTGTTAAAAACCCTGGTTTCTTGCATGAGGCCTGTTATGCATTCCCTGGCCAAATCATGGTTGGTTTAGATGCAAAAGATGGCAAAGTAGCCGTAGATGGCTGGTCCAAGCTGACAGGTCATGACGTTATTGATTTGGCTAAAAAGTTTGAAGACTATGGCGTTAACTCTATTGTCTATACCGATATTGGCCGTGACGGCATGCTAACGGGCGTGAATATTGAAGCGACGGTTGCTTTAGCCCAAGCGTTGACGATTCCTGTGATTGCTTCCGGTGGCGTAACTAATTTGGATGATGTGCGTCAGCTTTGTGCAGTGGCGGATGAAGGTATTATCGGCACCATTACTGGCCGTGCGATTTATGAAGGTACGTTGGACTTTACGGCGGCTCAGGCGCTTGCGGATGAATTAAGTGCGCAGAACTTATAAATGCTAGCCAAACGTATTATCCCATGCCTTGATGTTACCGATGGGCGGGTAGTAAAAGGTATCAATTTTTTAGAGTTACGTGATGCAGGTGACCCGGTTGAGATTGCGCGTCGTTACGATGAGCAAGGTGCGGATGAGCTGACGTTTCTGGATATTACCGCGAGTTCGGATAATCGTGGGTTGATTCTGCATATTATTGAGCAAGTGGCTTCGCAGGTATTTATTCCGCTCACAGTTGGTGGCGGTGTGCGCGAAGTTGAAGATGTGCGACGATTGTTGAATGCGGGTGCAGATAAAGTCAGCATTAATACTACGGCGGTTTTGAACCCGCAGATGGTAGCCGATGCAACAAGCCGCTTCGGCTCACAATGTATAGTAGTAGCGATAGATGCTAAAAAGGTAGACAATCAGCCATTCGAATGGGAAGTCTTTACCCATGGCGGCCGTAAAGCGACAGGCTTGGATGCGGTGAAGTGGGCAGAGTATATGGCAAGCTTGGGAGCAGGAGAATTATTGGTTACCAGCATGGACCGCGATGGTACAAAGATTGGTTTCAATAATCCATTGAATCGCGCGATTTCAGATGCAGTCGATGTGCCTATTATTGCTTCCGGCGGTGTTGGTAACCTGCAGCATTTGGTAGATGGCGTGAAATTGGGCGGCGCTGATGCGGTTCTAGCAGCGAGCATTTTCCATTATGGCGAATTTACGGTAAAACAAGCAAAAGAGTATATGCAGCAAAACGGGATAGAAACCAGGCTATGAATCGGCTAAAAGCATGAGTTGGCTAGATGAAGTAAATTGGGATGCCAACGGCTTAGTGCCAGTGATCGCACAGGAATCCGGCACAGGCAAGGTGCTGATGTTTGCGTGGATGAACCGCCAGGCATTAGAACTTACAGAGCAGACCAAGCAAGCCGTATATTGGTCGAGGTCACGCAATAAACTATGGCGTAAGGGTGAAGAATCCGGTCATGTACAGCATGTGCACGAAATACGCCTGGATTGTGACGAAGATGTAGTTCTTATCAGTGTCGAACAGGTAGGTGGTATCGCTTGCCACACTGGACGCCATAATTGCTTTTTCAAGAAGCTGGAGAGAGCAGAATGGAAGATTGACCAGCCTGTGATTAAGAATCCAGACGATATATACAAGCCTTAAAGAAAACACCTATATGAGTGATATATTAGACCGTTTAAGTGAATTACTGGAACAGCGTAAAAGTGCTGATCCGCAGTCATCTTACGTGGCTAAACTTTATGCCAAAGGCATCGATAGCGTATTAAAAAAAGTGGGCGAAGAAGCTGCTGAGACTATCATCGCCGCTAAAGGTGGGAATAAAGAAGAACTCATTTATGAAACCGCGGATCTATGGTTTCATACTTTGGTAATGCTAGCGCAAGCAGGTTTAAAGCCGCAGGATGTACTAGATGAGTTGGCAAGACGAGAAGGCCTTTCCGGTATTACTGAAAAAGAAAATCGTAGCAAATAATAATAATGATGACTGATTGCATCTTTTGTAAGATTGTAAATGGTGATATCCCTTCAAAGAAAATCTTTGAGGATGAAGATGTCATCGTATTTAATGACATTAAACCTATCAATCCTGTACATTTTTTAATCGTACCTAAGTCGCACATTGAGAGTTTGGCAGCTTGTGAGGTGCAACATCAGGCATTGTTAGGTAAGATGTTGTTATTGGCACCAAAACTTGCCAAAGAGCAGGGTTTAGCAGGGTTCCGGACTATGATTAATACAGGACGGGAAGGTGGGCAGGAAGTGTTTCATATTCATGTGCATGTATTTGGTGGTGGCGAACAGCTGCCAAAAATTTAACTGATTTTAAACGGGTATCAATAGGGGAATCATATGGGCGGATTTAGTATTTGGCATTGGTTGATCGTGTTACTTGTTGTTGTGTTGATTTTCGGCACAAAAAAATTAGCGAATATCGGTAAGGATGTAGGCGGCGCTGTTAAAGGTTTTAAAGACGCCATGAATGATGAAAAAGCGGTAGCTGAAGCATCTATTATGAATACCCTGCAAAGTGCTACTCCACCATTGATTGAAGGTGAAGTGGTTGAAGTTCCGGTAAAAGTCGCTGCTACTAAAGCACCAGCAAAAAAACCGGCCACAAAAACAGCAGCCGCGAAACCTGCTGCGAAAGTTAAAGTCGCTACTACAACTAAAGCAAAAACTGAAACAGTCAAACCAAAAGCGCCGACAAAAAAACCTGTTGCAAAAAAACCTGCGGTTAAAAAACCGGCAGCTACGAAACCCAAAGCAGCTAGCACTACCAAAGCTTAGTAAGCATTTACTTAGCTAGTTAATCCTAAGGTCACTTTTTGTGTTTGATGTTGCTTTCTCAGAACTTATAGTTATTGCAGTGGTGGCGCTAATCGTTATAGGGCCTGAGAAGTTACCTAAAGTAGCTCGTACATTAGGAGCCTTAACCGGCCGTATGCAAAGGTATATGGCACAGGTAAAAGAAGAAATCAACCGAGAGGTCAGATTTCAGGAGCTGCAGCAATTGCAGCAAGAAATCCAAGAAACTGCTGCAAAAACGCAGGCTAATCTGCAACAAAAGACCGATGAATTAGTTCAGGATTTGCATGAAAGCGCTCAAGGTGGCAGTGAGCAAAATAGTAATGTTAAAGCTGAGGTTGAGCATTCAAGCAATAATATTGACCCCACTGTAAATCAAAATCATAAGCCTTAAATCCTGTGACACCTACCGATAATTTCATTTCCCACCTTATTGAATTGCGCGATCGATTGCTGCGCACTGTATTGGGATTTATCGTTGTATTTATTGCATTCTTTCCATTCGCCAACAAAATCTACGCACTACTGGCCCAACCGCTATTAAGTAAACTTCCGGCTGGCGGCCAGATGATTGCAACCGCCGTCACTACTCCGTTCTTTGTGCCTATGAAAGTCGCCATGATGGCGGCTTTTATCGTATCGCTACCTCATACGCTTTACCAAGTTTGGGCTTTTGTTGCGCCCGGGTTATATTCACATGAGAAAAAATTCATGATACCCATCATTATCGCGAGCAGCTTATTGTTCTTATCAGGTATGGCATTTGCTTACTTTGCGGTATTCCCGGTCATCTTTGGCTTCATCGTTGGAACTGCACCGCAAGGCGTAGCGGTGATGACAGATATTGGTAATTATTTAGACTTTGTGCTGACTTTATTTTTTGCATTCGGGCTGGCATTTGAGGTACCGATTGCCGTAGTAATGGCGGTACGTTTTGGTTGGGTTACTACCAAAGCTTTGCAGGAAGTACGCGGTTACGTGATTGTGGTGGCATTCATCATCGGTGCGATATTCACCCCACCTGATGTGGTTTCACAATTCATGTTGGCAGTACCGATGTGGCTATTATATGAGTTGGGAATTCTGGTGTCCAAATTCATGCATAAAGCGCCTGAGCAAACTATATTGCCGCCAGGCGCTTAATAAGCAAATCATTCTCGGGCTAAAGTAGGTTTTGGCCGCTTTCCAATAATCACTGGAATGGTCAAGATTTTTTCAGAACGTGCGATTTTCAATGTAGCTTTCTGATTGGGTTTTAATACAGCGATCAAGTTAAGCATGCTGCCGCTATCTGTTACTGGTTTACCTTCAATTTCCAGCAAGATATCCCCTGCGCGTAGTCCGGCTTTATCAGCAGGACTATCGCGCAAAATGCCCGCGATTAGCGAACCTTCTGTCTGATGCAGCTTGAATGATTCGGCAAGCTCCGGGGTGATATCTTGGGCTTCTATTCCAATCCAGCCCCTTGTTACGCTGCCTTGGCTAATGATTTGTTCCATGACTTGGCGCGCTAAAGTTGCCGGTATGGCGAAGCCAATACCCATAGACCCGCCGCTTCTGGAGTAAATGGCGCTGTTAACTCCTACCAAGTCACCATCTGCATCTATTAAAGCGCCGCCTGAGTTGCCGGGATTAATCGAAGCGTCCGTTTGTATGAAATTCTCATAAGTGTTGATGCCCAAGTGGTTACGGCCTAACGCACTTACGATTCCTTGCGTTACCGTCTGGCCCACACCGAAAGGATTGCCAATTGCTAATACCACATCGCCAACACTCAATTTATCAGAGCTGGCAAAAGTAATAGCTGGCAGGTGATCTGCATCTACCTTAATTAGAGCCAAGTCAGTATCGGGGTCGGTGCCTACTACCTTGGCGGACATCTTACGGCCATCCGACAAAGCAATCTCGATTTCATCAGCAGAAGCAACCACGTGGTTATTGGTTAAGATCAAACCTTGCTCACTGACGATTACGCCTGAACCTAAACTATTTTCAGGTTGGGTTGGGCCATCGTCATCCAATTGGTCACCGAAGAACTGGCGGAATGCAGGATCATCAAGGAATTTTTGATGCGGATTAGCAGGTGCATTTTTAGTGGTAAATATATTCACCACCGTTGGCATGGCTTTCTTCGCCGCAAAGCTATAAGACCCCGCGACAGGTTTCATACCACCACCTAGCACGGCTGCTTCTTTTACCATGATGGTATGGTTAGCATTGTCTAGCCAATGAGGAAAAAACAGGCGCACCACAAAAAGTAATGCCAGGCAAACAGTTACAGCCTGGGCAAAAAGTAACCAAAGTTTTTTGTATAACAAATCATTCATGATAGTAATTTTAGTTAGGTAATGTTTAGTTATAAATTAGTAATTTAATATAAGCTAATGTGGGGCAAATCACTAAAAAAATCAATAATAGAATCACTTTAGATACATAAAATAAGCAAAAAGGATGCTAAATGGTAAGAATCGATGAATTAACGGGTTATATCCATCAATTATTGCAAGTTGATAGATTTAAGGATTATTGTCCTAATGGTTTACAGGTCGAAGGTAAGAAGGAAATCCGCAAGATAGTAAGCGGCGTAACAGCGAGTATGGCATTATTGGAAGCTGCTTATGCAGCACAAGCCGATTTGATATTGGTGCATCACGGCTATTTCTGGCGCAATGAAGATGCGCGGGTGATTGGTATTAAGCGTCAGCGGTTGGCTTTTTTACTAAAAAACGATATCAATTTACTGGCTTATCATTTGCCTTTGGATGCGCATCCGGAGTTAGGAAATAATGCCCAGCTTGGTAAAGTATTGGGTATCACACTTTCAGCCTTCGCCGGTGAATCTAATATCGT
The DNA here is from genome assembly GCA_035460225.1 of Methylotenera sp. Lineage (GTDB taxonomy): Bacteria > Pseudomonadota > Gammaproteobacteria > Burkholderiales > Methylophilaceae > Methylotenera. The sequence goes on along the minus strand of DATHWX010000009.1, from coordinate 11,139 downwards.
AGCTTACGGCAATTTGGAAAAACCTTTACCGCTCGCTGAGTTCGTCCAACACATAGAAAAAGTCTTGCAACGTAAAGCTGTTGTTGTCGGACCTCAGCAAAAAACTGTACAAAATGTGGCATGGTGCACCGGGGCTGCACAAGGCTATATTAATACCGCTATAGAACTTGGTGCGGATGTCTATATCAGTGGTGAGATTTCGGAGCAGACCAATCATGAAGCGCTCGAATCGGGCGTGTCTTATATTTCTGCGGGGCATCACGCAACAGAACGTTACGGAGTACAAGCTTTGGGTGAACATTTAGCGCAGAAATTCAATCTAACGCATGAATTCATTGATATCAAAAATCCTGTTTAATCGTTTTATTTCAGTCACTTATAAAATAAAGCTTTAATTACGAAGCAAAAAATTGTATAATCTCGCGCTTTGCAGTATTGCCGTAAATTTATAAAGTAATTGAGTTAAGTAAATAATGAAACTTTCCTCACAAGGGCATTTTTCATATTCAACTAAAACCTATCGGTTCAGAGGAAAACATGTCAGACAACCATAATGAAGCGCCTTCCAATTCCGGAGAAGCTTCTCAAGTAGATTTGGATAAGCGTAATTTTCTGATTGCGACTAGCGCAGTTGGCGCAATCGGCGCGGCAGCAGTTGCAATTCCCTTTGTTAAAAGCATGACACCAAGTGAGCGCGCTAAAGCAGCGGGCGCTCCGGTCGAAGTGGATATCAGCAAGATCGAGCCAGGTGCCATGATTACTGCAGAATGGCGCGGAAAGCCGGTTTGGATCATTAATCGCACAGATGAAATGACCGCTGAACTACCTAAACATAATGACCAGTTGACTGACCCGATGTGTGAGATCACTTCCCAGCAACCGGCTTATTGTAAAAATACCGGTCGTTCAATTAAAGCTAATGTCGGTGTGGTTGTTGGTATCTGTACCCATTTAGGCTGTTCACCAACGGCTAAATTGCAACCGGGCGGCGACATGGGTGAAAACTGGGATGGTGGTTTCTTCTGTCCATGCCACGGCTCTAAATTTGACCTGGCAGGCCGCGTGTATAAAGGCTCACCTGCCCCAATGAATTTAGTGATCCCCCCTTACAAATATTTGTCAGATAATACCATATTGATCGGTGTTGATACTGAAGAGAAAGCCTAATCATGACAGACAATAACAAAACAGGGCTAGCAGACAAGTTAAGCAAAGGTTTAAATGGCGGCATTGCATGGGTAGATGATCGTTTTCCATTGACCAGTAATATCAAGGCGCATTTGACTGAATATTACGCACCTAAGAATTTCAACTTCTGGTACTTCTTCGGCTCATTAGCTTTATTGGTATTGGTGCTGCAGATTCTTACCGGCATCTTCCTGACCATGCATTACAAGCCGGATGCAGAATTGGCTTTCGGGTCAGTGGAATACATCATGCGTGATGTACCTTGGGGTTGGCTCATCCGCTATATGCACTCTACAGGCGCCTCAATGTTTTTCGTTGTGGTTTACCTGCATATGTTCCGCGGCGTCATTTATGGTTCATACCGCAATCCGCGTGAATTGATCTGGTTGTTTGGCGTGGCGATATTCCTGTGCCTGATGGGTGAAGCGTTCTTCGGCTACCTATTACCATGGGGTCAAATGTCATACTGGGGTGCGCAAGTGATTGTGAACCTATTCTCAGCAATTCCATTCATTGGCCCGGATGTTTCTGAGTGGTTGCGTGGTGACTACCTGGTTTCTGACGCGACATTGAATCGCTTCTTTGCTTTTCACGTGATTGCATTGCCAATGGTACTGTTAGGCTTGGTTGCTGCGCACTTGATTGCCTTGCATGAAGTGGGCTCAAACAATCCAGATGGCATTGAGATCAAGAAACAAAAAGATCCAGTAACTGGCATCCCTTTGGATGGCATTGCGTTTCACCCTTACTACACGGTCAAAGATTTGGTCGGCGTAACGGTATTCCTGATCGTCTTCTCTGCGATTATTTTCTTCTCACCAGAGATGGGCGGTTACTTCCTGGAAGCGAATAACTTCGTTCCGGCAGATCCATTTAAAACACCTGCGCATATTGCCCCGGTATGGTATTTCACACCTTACTACTCAATCTTGCGTGCGGTTCCACCGTTTCCAGGGTTGGGCTTTATTCCACCATCACAGTTCCCTGGCGTAGTAGCAATGGGTGTGTCAGTAGCTATATTTGCCTTATTACCTTGGCTGGATAAGAGCCCAGTGAAGTCAATCCGCTACCGCGGTACCTTGTACAAAAAATGGTTGGCTGCTTTTGTGGTGAGCTTCTTTATACTTGGCTACTTAGGCACTGTGCCTTCAAATGTGTGGGGTCAATTCGGAAGCTGGTTAGGTAATGCTGACCGTGCAACGGTTGTGGCACGTATCTTTACTGTTGTTTACTTCTTGTTCTTTATCCTAATGCCTTGGTACACCAAGAAAGACAAAACCTTACCCGTACCAGAGAGATTGACAGGGACAGAATAATGAAAAAAACATTCTTATTACTCGCAGCAATATCATCGTTCGCGCTTACACCATTCGCATGGGCTAACGAGTCCGAAGTGGCATTGGATAAAGCGCCGATTGATGTCTCTAATCATGAATCCTTGCAACGTGGTGCACGTACTTTCGTGAACTATTGCTTGAACTGCCATAGCGCAAACTACATGCGCTACAACCGCTTGCTGGAAATTGGTCTCACTGAAAAACAGATCAAAGACAACTTGTTGTTTGCCGGCGAAAAAGTTGGCGACCAGATGAAGGTCGCAATGAATAAAGCGGATGCTAAAAAATGGTTCGGTGCTGCGCCTCCTGATTTATCCGTAGAAGTGCGTGCTCGTGGTGCCGACTGGGTTTATAGCTATATGCGCAGTTTTTACCGCGACAATACACGTCCAACCGGCTGGAACAATACAGTTTATGACAAGGTAGCGATGCCGCACGTCCTTTATGAATTACAGGGCGAGCAAGAGCTGAACCATGAAACGCATAAATTGACATTGGTTAAGCCAGGTAAATTGTCTGTAACGGAATATGACAATCTGGTCGGTGACTTAACGAATTTCCTGGCTTATATGTCAGAGCCGGCGAAACAACAGCGCAATCATTTGGGCTGGTTTGTATTACTGTTTTTAGGAGTGTTGTTGGTACTCACTTACAAACTCAAAAAAGCTTATTGGAAGGATATACACTAATTATGATGACCTTATACTCAGGGACCACTGATCCCTATAGCCACCGCTGCCGTATCGTACTTTACGAAAAAGGCATGGACTTCCAGGTCATTGATGTTGATCTTGCGAATAAACCGGAAGATCTGGCAGTCATTAATCCATACAATCACGTGCCGGTTTTGGTGGAACGTGACTTGGTGCTGTCTGAAGCGAATATCATCAATGAATATATTGATGAGCGCTTCCCGCATCCACAGTTGATGCCGCCTGATCCAGTGATGCGCGCTCGTGCTCGTTTGTTCTTGCATGACTTTGAAAAGCAATTGTTTGACCACATCAAAGATATCGAGTCAGATGACCAGGAAAAAGCAGATAAAGCGCGCGCAACTATTCGTGACAACTTGACGCAGTTAGTGCCAATCTTCTCTAAACAAAATTACTTGTTAGGTGATGATTATTCAATGCTAGACGTAGCGGTAACACCATTGTTATGGCGTTTGGGTCATTACGGTATCGAGTTGCCAAACCAAGCGGCTCCAATATTGAAATATGCTGAGCGTTTGTTCTCTAGGCCATTGTATGCGGATGCGATGACGCCTTCAGAAAAGGCAATGCGCAAATAATTATTAGCATATTAAAAAGGCTTAGGAATTTCCTAAGCCTCTTTATTTTGTAACTCGGAGCAAATTAGTACTGGGTATTTGCCGTAGATTTAACTACCTTAATTAGTTGTGGTAGTAGAGCTTTCTGGCGGTACTACAATGACGGTTGTGTTTTTACCAGCTTCGCCAGTGTCTCCTGTAGTGCCTTTATCTCCCGTATCTCCAGTATCTCCGGTTGTGCCTTTATTACCGGTATTACCTTGGTCACCAGTATTACCTTGATCTCCTGGAGTACCAGCTGGACCAGGAGGGCCCGGAGGACCTGGTTCTGCTGCTGGCACATTTACTACTGTTGGCTTATCGCATGCAGCTAAGCCTAGGGCTGCAACCACTAGGGCTATTGATAGATATTGTTTCATATGAAATCCTTATAATTAAGTTGATTACGATTAGCCAGTAACTGTTGATACGGACTATTAATACTAGAAAAGAATACGCGCAACTAGGCAAAGTACCTTAGGTTGACTCACGTTAAGAATACTACTTTGAAGTAAATAAAAAGGCTTAGATAGTCCCTAAGCCTTATTTCGAATAATTAGATTATTTATCCGTTTTATCTTCAATCCTATCACCGGCATCTTCCATTTTTTCACCGGCTTTGTCGGTAGCATTTTCAATCTTATCGCCAGCTCTTTCAGCCGCATTATCCATTTTTTCGCCCGCTCGTTCTGCTGGGCCTTGTTTGTCACAAGCTACAAGCCCCATAACCATTAAGCTCACACATACCGCTGATAATAATTTTTTTAGCATTTTTTTATCCTCATATTTATTAGTCAAATTATTTTTACTTTTACAGGTTAACTTTACTTTCAATCTAAATATATCAAGATAGGGCATGCTCCCAAATTCATGTAAGAACTAGCCTACATAAAAAAGTGGTAAGGGTTTTCCTACAAGTATTTAAGAAAATCTCTAATTTCCAATAATGACCAGAAAAGCTTCAATAGCTGTTCCAACCTTATTATCAAAAAGGAAAAATTATGAATTGGAATCAAATTGAAGGTAACTGGAAACAATTTAAAGGTAAAGTCCAACAGAACTGGGGCAAGCTTACCGATGATCAATTGGATGTCATTGATGGCAAACGCCAACAATTAGCAGGTAAAATCCAGGAAGCCTATGGATGCAGTCAGGATGAAGCTGAAAAGCAAATCTCTGATTGGGAAAGTATCCAAAAGGATAATTAACCAGTGAAGTTTTCGCTTCATTAAGCGATATTACTGGTATTAAAAAGCGGCTAATAAAGCCGCTTTTTTTAAGTGAAACTATATTTACCTTAGCCAGCTATTGAAACTGCCGGGCGTAAGTCAAATGCGATGCAGATACGTTCCTCATCCGCGCTGAATGGGATTGTCCTGTGAAATAAAGACGACGGGAATAAAATAATGTCTCCCACATTAGGCATGATGGTCTCTGCTGGAAAATTGCCATGTTTTTGTGGGTAATTATCACCATGAGTCCCATATTCAAAGCTGCCTTCATCGGGATTTTGTCTATTCGTCGGCATAGCTAGATAAACAGCGCCACTGATCCAGCCTATCTCATGGATATGTGGGTCAAGATGCCCGCCTTGACGCATTTTAACGTACCAGGAGCTAGTGAAATCCAGAGTATCAGGAAATGATTTGATCAACTCACAATCAGCACCTGCAAAGCGGTTTTTGTAATTAATGAATTCTTGTTTGATTAATTCAGCCAAAGTCCTAAATGACGCTTCCGGTCGTTTGAACAAATTACCAGCCGATTGCGTGCCAAAATGCAGCATCCCCTGTTTGCGTTCTGCAATCTCTGTATTGTTGATGTCGTGCAATAAATCTTTCAAGAGTTGGCTATTTGCTTCAGCTAATTGCGGGATACTCTGCCGGTAGACATAATCGAAACCATTCTTGCAAAAGTTGTACGGATTTTCTATGCCAAAGTTAAGGGCGTAATGAGTAGAGAGCGTGCCTATAAAAGGCGCGGTATGTTTCGTAGTGGCAACCAATTGATCCAGCTGTGCCTTAAATGCATCGAAACGCTCGGCTTTGTATAGGCAGTAAAGGCTACGTGCTTGCCAGTCATCCAATTGCGACGCTTCAAAAAAAGGGATTGCCTCTTCAAAACGTTTAGCCAGATATAAAAACTCAGCCATATTGTAATTAGCGTGTGGGTGCTGTGGATTGAGTGCTAACGCAGATTGGTACGACTTTACTGCAGCTTCCATATTGCCTTGGTCACGCAAGGTTTCCCCAAGATTATTATGTGCATCCGTATAGTTTGGGAATAACTGCAGCGCTTTCCGGTAACTTGTTACCGCTTCATCCAACTGCCCATTATCACGCAGTGCTGTACCTAGATTAAAGTAGCCGCGCGCATCTTGCGGATTGATCTTTAAACCTTGCTGGTAGGCATTGATAGCTTCTACTAGCTTGCCTTGTTTTTGCAGTACTGTGCCTAAGTTTCCATAAGCTTCAAAGAATTGAGGCTGTAATTGAATGGCTTTCTGGTAAGCATTAACAGCTTCTTCAAGCCGATTAAGATTGGTTAATGCGATACCCAAATTAAATTGCAGTTCCGGAGTGTTCGGCTGTAACTTTAAAGCTTTGATATAACTAGTGACAGAATCACTGAATTTATTAAGACCATCCTGGGCTAGTGCTAGCGCATGATAAAGAATGAATATATCTGGGTAGCGAGACAGTAGTTTTTTCGCTGCAGTTTCCGTTTCGGCAAGCCTACCGCTATTTAATAATGCAAGTACCGATTGTATTTCTTGTGGGCTGGGTTGTTTTGCCATAGGTTTAGTTTGCAAGTCTAATTTTGCTTATTTGTACGTTCTTGTAACCGGCCTGCCATTTGGCGCAAAAATTTCATCGCGACTTTTGGTTCGTCCAGTAATAATGTTTCAATATTATCCGGGTATATCAATACGATTTTTGCTTCTTCCGAAGTCACTACTGCATCAGCAATCGTAGGCGTATTTGATAATAAAGCCATTTCACCAAAATAATCACCTGCTTCTAGTGTGCGGATTACCTGATCGTTTTCCAGTAATTGTACTTGACCTTCTACAATAAAATACATGTTCCGGGTCAAGTCTCCTTGGGAAAATACGCGTTCACCAAGCTTGTAATCCTTACCATACCGTTGCATGAGTTTGTTGGTGTAATTCGATGTACGTTGTGGAGTTTCATTAAACAAACCTTTTAACAGTAGTACGTCTTTTTTGCGTAGGGTAGCGATCAACTCCGTGCCTAATAAAAATACCGCAAAGTTAAAATATAGCCAGGTGATAGAGATAAACAGATTCTTCATACTGCCGAACACGGAACCATAAGATTGGTTTACCGATAAAAATAGGCTGAAGGCCGGCCGCATCATTAGCCACAATATCGCTGTAAACAACGCACCAATGAAAATATGTTTTAGATAAAGACGTACCGGGAAAAATGCATAATAGAAAATCGCAATGACCAAAGTGGTCAGCGATAAAGATACTCCATACGAAATGACTGCATTCACCGTGTTGTAATGTAGAAGCGGGATATCAGCTCCCACAAATTTGATGACTTTTTCCAAAATCAAACCGGCGAACGTGAAAAGGAAAAATAAAACCAACATGCCGGCTACAGCAACAATGTCTTTAAGTTTGCGTTTGATATAAGACGGCGCTTCCACCAATGCGGCAATATTATAGAAAGTAGAACGCATTGCTGCTGCCAAAGGCGTTATCGCCCATAACAACACAAATAGGCCTAGAGCGCCCCAGGCTGCCTTGTGTTCGGCAGCATTGTAGACTTCAACCATAATCGTGCTGCTGAGTTCTGGTACAAGATTGCCCGTTATGATCGCCAGTTTGACAATGGCATAATCAGATGTAAGTACTAAGTGGCTTAGCAAAAAGAACATCAGTAACACTAAAGGAATGAGCGCAAACATCGCATAAAACGATAGTGAAGCGGATAAGCCTAAAACGTTATGGCGTTGGAAAGCATTGGCCATCTCATGCAATACGAACAATGGCGTGTTGTAGCGCTGCCTGGCATAAGCCTCAAGTGGCTTATCAATAGCGCTTTGCAGGCTTACGTGCAGTTTTTGATTGGGTTTTGGAAAGCTGAATTTTTTCACTTGTAACTTAAGTAACTATCAGTAATCATTTATATAGACTTGAATTTTTCGGTTGCAGCAATCAAAGCCGAGGTAATGCCCGGTTCCATTGCCGAATGCCCTGCATCATGAATCATATGAAATTCTGCATGTGGCATTGCACGACTTAACTCCCATGCGCTTTTAGGTGGGCATACCATGTCATAGCGACCTTGCACAATTACAGTAGGGATGTGGCTCAGGAATTTTGCGCCCTCAAGCATGGCATCGCCATCTACAAAACAATCATTCTCTATATAATGAATTTGCACTCGCGCCCTGGCTAACTCAATAGTAAATTGTTCTTCAGCAGCTTTTTGTGTTGTATTAGGTTGTTCGTCTTTTTTCTCGGGCGGTAACAGACGCATGATGGCATTTTCAAAAGCGTTCCACTGAACAGCAGCGGGAATATTAACCGCAGAATCTTCGCTGAATATCCTTCTGCTATAAGCGGCCAATACATTGTCCCGTTCATTTTCCGGTAAGTAGCTAATAAGTTTATGCCAGACTTCAGGAAAGAAGTGTGCGACATCTCCTAGGAACCAATTCAATTCTGCAGGACGGCTTAAAAAGATGCCGCGCAGAATCAAACCTGTAACTCTATGAGAAAATGATAAGGTGTAACTTAAGGCTAATGTACTACCCCACGAGCCACCAAATACTATCCATTGATCGATCCCTAAAGCAATGCGTATGGCATCGATATCATTTACTAAATCGCTAGTTGTATTATGTTCAGTGCTGCCTTGCGGTTTGCTGCGATTACATCCGCGCTGATCCATTAAAATGATTCGGTAGAAGGTAGGATCAAAAAAACGTCGCTGGGTTGGATTGCATCCACTGCCTGGACCGCCATGTAAAAAAACTATAGGTTTACCATTCGGGTTACCGCATTCTTCATAATAAATTTCATGCAAAGTACCTGTTTGTAAGTAATATTCCTGGTTAATTTCTATTTCAGGATACAAATTGTAAGTCGAATTTTGCATGGCAATAAATAAGCTTTCTAATTGATTTTTAATGATATTTTCGTATATATTAACATTTTGTATTAAGCTCAAAAATATATATTCATATAAATTTCACACTAATTGTAAATAAATTGTAACTAATGTATTGCAATTCGTGTTTGAGTGGAATATAGTTCTGTACGCACATGAAAATGTGATGGAAAATAATTTCAGTTAGTTGCTAAAAACAGTTGTTAAGATTCTGGGAAACATCAGAACAGCTTACAACCTAAGAATTTAACAAACAAATGATATTATTTTTATAACCCTTAGTAGTTTAACTTTGGAGATTAAAATGCAAATCAACAAAATCAAGTTAGCACTTGGCTTAGTTGCAGGTTTGACAGTGGCAATGCCATTAGTTGCATCAGCAGCAGCAGACCAAGAGGCTGCAATGAAAGACGCAAATAACTGGGCTGGTCCACGTGGTCAATATGACAACCAAGGTCACAGCAAATTAGCACAAGTTAACAAAGGTAACGTTAAAAACCTTAAAGCTGCTTGGACATTCGCTACTGGTGTAAACCGTGGTCACGAAGGTTCACCAGTTGTAGTTGGTAACATGATGTATGTACATACAGCATTCCCAAACAACGTATACGCTCTTGATTTGAACGACAATCAAAAAATCGTTTGGTCATATTTCCCTAAACAAGACCCATCAGTACAAGCTGTATTGTGCTGTGACAACGTTTCACGTGGTCTTGGCTACGGCGACGGCAAAATCTACCTTCAACAAAATGATGGTAACTTAGTTGCTTTAGACGCTAAAACTGGTGCTAAACAATGGTCAGTATTAGTAAACGATCCAAAAGTTGGTGCTACAAACACTAACGCTCCACACGTAATCAAAGACAAAGTTCTTACAGGTTGCTCTGGTGCTGAATTCGGTGTTCGTTGCTTCATCGCTGCGTACAACCTAAAAGACGGTTCATTAGCATGGAAAGCTTACTCAACAGGCCCAGATGCTGAAGTTATGTTAGGTGCTGATTTCAACTCAGCTAACCCATCATACAATGCATTGTCAGTTTACCAAGACGTTAACGGTGGTAACAAACAAGGCGGTTCATTCAAAGTAATTCCTAACGACCAATTGAAAATTGGCGAAAAAGAATTAGGTACACGTACATGGTTGAAACCACAAGCAGTTAAAGATGGTTGGCAACATGGCGGTGGCTCTGTATGGGGCTGGTGGCCGTATGATGCACGCACAAACTTAGTTTACTACGGTACAGGTAACCCATCAGTTTGGAACCCAGACGTACGTCCAGGCGACAACAAATGGTCTATGACTGTATTCGCACGTGACTTAGACACTGGCGTTGCAAAATGGGGCATGCAAATGACTCCACATGATGAGTGGGATTACGACGGTATTAACGAAGTTATCTTGTTCGACAAAGGTGGTAAAACATACGCTTGGCACCATGACCGTAACGGTTTTGCATACACATGGAACGCAGCTAACGGTACATTGATCGCTGCTGAAAAAGTGCATCCATTCGTTAACTGGGCATCTGGTGTTGATTTGAAAACTGGCGTTCCAGCTAAACTGGCTTCAGCTTCAACTCACCAAGACTACAATGCTAAAGGCGTTTGCCCAGCTGCATTGGGTACTAAAGACCAACAACCAGCTGCATACTCACCAAAAACAGGCTTAATCTACACACCATTGAACCACGTGTGTATGACATACGAGCCAGTTGAGTCTAAATATGTTGCAGGTCAACCATGGGTTGGTGCTACTTTAACTATGTTTGCTGGTCCTGACGGCGTAATGGGTGGCTTCGGCGCTTATGATCCAATGACCAACAAAAAAGTTTGGTACAACAAAGAGAAATTCTCTGCTTGGGGTGGTGCTTTAACAACTGCTTCAAACTTAGTGTTCTACGGTACTCTTGATCGTTGGTTCAAAGCTGTTGATGCACAATCAGGTAAAGAACTTTGGAAATTCCAAGTTGGTTCTGGCGTGATTGGTAATGCATTCACATACGGTAACAAAGGTAAACAATACGTTGGCGTGCTATCAGGTATCGGTGGCTGGGCTGGTGTTGCGATGAACCTTGGTATGACTAACGACACAGACGCACTTGGTGCTGCTGGTGGTTACAAAGAATTAACTAAATACAACGCTGCTCCTGGCGGCGGT
>DATHWX010000008.1:0-151711 GCA_035460225.1 Methylotenera sp. | reverse complement strand
AACGTATAAAAGGGAATTTGCTAAGAATATTATGGTGCCGGATGTCGGAATCGAACTGACGACCTTCGCATTACAAGTGCGCTGCTCTACCAACTGAGCTAATCCGGCATTTAATGAAGCTGCGTATTATACTGATATTTTCTTAAATGTTAAGCTACTTTACGATAGTTAATGTAGGTTTTTTAGTATTCGGCTTTTTAGGTGCATCGCCATCACCTTTATCGCCGACCTCTTCTGCTTTCTGATCTTTAACGGAAGTGATTGTTTCTGCTTCGATTTCAAAAAACATCCCTTGCCCATTCTCACGCGCGAAGATGCCCTTGATCGCATTCATCGGCACATAAAGATTTTGCGAGACTCCACCAAAACGTGCAGAAAAAACCACCGCATCATTATCCATGTGTAAATCTTTGGTGGCTGCGTAGTTGAGGTTTAACACGATCTCACCTTCTTTTACATACGCCATCGGCACGCGCGTTTGGCTATTTACCACAACTAGCAAATGTGGCGTCAAGCCATTGTCTACGCACCATTCATGAATGGCGCGTAGCATGTAAGGTTTGGTCGGAAATAGGTCAGTCATATTAAGAGCGCTTAAATTATTTTAACTATTTCAGCCATTGCATTTAAAAGTATTTTAGACTGAACATTAGTACCAATCGTAATGCGCATATATGGCGAGACTCGGCTAGGTGATTTGAAATGGCGAACAATGATATTTTTCTCGCGAAGCTTTGCGGTTAAATTTGCACCGTCACTGCTTTGATGCTTGGTGAAAATAAAATTAGCGCCGGATGACAGCGTTTCGAAGCCTAAGTTAGTCAAATCTTGAATCAAAGCATTACGTGTTGCGATGACTTGCTGACGCGTTGTTTCAAAATATTCGACATCTTGTATCGCAGCAATAGCACCAGCAGACGCAAAACGGTCTATAGGGTATGAGTTAAAGCTATCTTTTACACGAATCAGCGCTTCGATTAAATCTACATTACCAAGCGCATATCCAACGCGTAAACCCGCAAGAGAGCGAGCCTTGGATAAAGTATGCGTCACTAACAGATTTGGATATTGATTAATCAAGGTGACTGCGGATTCTGTGCCGAAATCTACATAAGCTTCATCGACTACAACAACGGATTCAATATTACGTTTCAGTAAGGGTTCAATTGCACTTAAAGGAAGCGGTATACCTGTGGGCGCATTGGGGTTAGGGAAAATAATGCCGCCATTGGCTTGCAGATAATCTTCTACATTGATCTCGAATGTTTCGGTCAATGGGACCGTTTTATATTGGATTCCATATAAGCCGCAATAGACTGGATAGAAACTATAAGTAATATCGGGAAATAACAAGGGCTTATCATGTTTTAGCAATGCCTGGAAAACATGCGCCAATACTTCGTCGGAGCCGTTACCAACAAACACTTGGCTAGAATCAAGCGAATAGGCAGTGGCTATTGCTGCCTTCAATGCATCCGAATTTGGATCAGGGTACAAACGTAGTGAATCGGCCGCTTCAAGCTTCAACGCCTCTATGACTTTTGGGCTAGGGCCGTAAGGATTCTCATTGGTATTAAGCTTGACTAGATTGTCTAGCTTTGGCTGCTCACCAGGTACATAAGGGGTTAGCTTATGTACTATGTCACTCCAATACTTACTCATTTCAGCCGGTATTCTGCACTGCGAGCATGCGCAGTCAAACCTTCACCATGCGCTAACGTTGATGCAACCTTGCCCAATTTTTGCGCGCCTTCCGGCGATACCATAATCAAGCTAGACCGCTTCTGGAAGTCATAAACACCTAATGGTGAAGAAAAACGCGCTGTGCGGGAAGTTGGCAATACATGGTTTGGGCCTGCGCAATAATCACCTAATGCTTCGCAGGTATCACGCCCCATAAAAATTGCACCTGCGTGCTTAATTTTTTTGCTAAAAGTCAGCGGCTCATCAATAGAGAGCTCCAAATGCTCAGGTGCTATGTAATTGCTAATTTCCGCAGCTTCATCGAGGTCACGCACCTGAATCAAAGCACCGCGATCTTGGAACGAAGTGGTAATGATCTCTTTGCGCGGCATTTCTTCCACTAACTTTTGGATACTAGCGCTGACTTTATCCAAGAAATCAGCATCGGGACTTAATAAGATCGCCTGTGCCAACTCGTCATGTTCTGCCTGTGAGAACAGATCCATCGCAACCCAATCAGGGTTGGTTTTGCCATCACAGATCACTAATATCTCGGAAGGGCCTGCCACCATATCAATACCCACCACACCGAATACACGGCGCTTAGCTGCAGCCACATAGGCGTTACCGGGACCAACAATTTTATCGACTTGCGGTACGGTTTCCGTTCCATAAGCAAGAGCGCCTACTGCTTGCGCTCCGCCAATACAGAATACACGGTCGACACCGGAAATAGCTGCGGCTGCCAACACCAAAGCATTCTTTTCGCCATTAGGCGTTGGCACTACCATGATTAATTCCTGTACGCCTGCTACTTTAGCCGGAATGGCATTCATGAGCACGGATGATGGATAAGCCGCCTTGCCGCCTGGGACATATAAACCTACGCGGTCCAATGAAGTAACCTGCTGACCTAACAATGTGCCGTCGTCTTCAGTATAAGTCCAAGAAGCCATGACTTGTTTTTCATGATAGCTACGCACACGGTCTGCGGCCGCTTGCAAAGCCTCTCGCTGATTGGCTGGTAAGCCATTTAATGCTGATGTAAGTTCTTCTTTGCTAATTTCCAACTGACTCAGCGCAGTAGCGCCGGTTTTATCAAAACGATTGGTATATTCCAGCACTGCTGAATCGCCGCGTGTTTTAACATCCTTTAAGATATTCGCTACAACTATATCGATGTTATCGTCTTGAGTAGTTTCGAATGCCAATAAAGCTTTAAGCTTATCGTCAAAATCGTGCTCAGTAGTAGAAAAACGTCTAATCTTCATGATTACTTTTACTTAATTTTTACTTGAATTATTTTTGAATGGCCGAGGCAAATGCATCCATGATGGGCTGTAATTTGGCACGATTGAGCTTGAGAGAAGCTTGATTTACAACTAGGCGAGAACTGATGTCGCCCACCTCTTCGACGGCTTTTAGGTTGTTGGCGCGTAAAGTCCCACCGGTACTGACTAAATCGACAATCACATCTGCAAGCCCCACCAACGGGCCTAACTCCATAGAACCATATAGTTTGATTAGATCGACATGCATGCCTTTAGCGGCAAAGTGCTCTCGTGCAGTTTTCACGTATTTAGTCACTACTTTTAAACGTGCGCCGCTACGGATCGAGCCGAAATAATCGAAATCCTCGCGTACGGCTACCATCATTTTGCATTTCGCTATCTGCAGATCAATCGGCTGGTACAAACCCTCACCGCCGTGCTCATCCAATACGTCTTTGCCGGCGATACCCAAATCGGCTGCGCCATATTGCACATAGGTAGGCACATCGGTCGCGCGAACAATAATCAAGCGCACATCGTCACGATTAGTTTCCAATATCAATTTACGTGAAGATTCAGGATCCTCAAGCGCATGAATACCTGCCGCAGCCAATAACGGTGTGGTTTCTTCAAAGATACGGCCTTTTGAGAGTGCGATGGTTATCATTTTTTATTTTTAAATTTATTGTTTAGTTTACGCGTTTCACATTCGCGCCCAGGGCATTCAACTTTGCTTCCAGATTCTCATAACCACGGTCTAAATGATAAATACGTTCAATCACCGTTTCACCACGTGCTACCAGCCCAGCCAATACCAAACTAGCAGAGGCACGTAAATCAGTTGCCATGACTGTTGCCCCGTCCAGAAATTCCACACCTTTCACCAGCGCTGTATTGCCATCAATACTGATATCAGCGCCTAAACGCTGCATTTCCTGCACATGCATAAAACGGTTTTCAAAGATAGTCTCCGTTACTTTTGCAACGCCTTCTGCTACAACATTCAATGCCATAAACTGCGCTTGCATATCCGTTGGAAAAGCGGGATGTGGTGCAGTGCGGATATTAACTGCTTTCAGTTTTCCATCACCTTTAACGGTAATCGTTGCTGCATCTACGGTTACTGTGGCTCCCGCATCACGTAATTTCTCAATAACTGCATCCAGCAAATGCGCTTGCACGTTCAATAACTTTACTTCACCGCCCGTCATGGCAGCAGCGACCATATAAGTACCTGCTTCAATTCGGTCACAGACGATATTATGGTCAGCACCGCTTAAGCGCTCTACGCCTTCAATCGTAATCACATCAGTGCCTGCACCCGTGATTTTTGCACCCATCTTAATGAGGCATTCAGCCAAATCAACTACTTCCGGCTCTTTTGCCGCATTTTCCAGAATGGTAGTGCCTTGGGCTAGCGCAGCTGCCATCATTAAATTTTCCGTGCCGGTCACTGTGACCAGATCCATATAATAACGTGCGCCCTGCAAGCGGCGATTCGGCAGATGCAATGTACTGGCTTGAATGTAACCTTGCGTAATATGGATTGCCGCACCCATCGCTTGCAAACCCTTGATATGCAGATCCACAGGTCTTGAACCAATAGCACAGCCGCCAGGCAACGAAACACGCGCCGTACCGAAGCGCGCTAATAAAGGCCCTAAGACCAGAATCGAGGCACGCATGGTTTTTACCATTTCATAGGTAGCCTCAAAAGAAGCTACGTCGCTAGCATCCAAACTGACTTTGTCGGCGCTACGTTTGATTTTCACTCCCATCGTATCAAGCAGCTTGATGGTAGTATCGATATCCTTTAACGCGGCAACACTGCTCAGATTGAGCGGTGTTTCAGCCAATAGTGAAGCGCATAATATAGGCAATGCTGCATTTTTAGCGCCGGAAATCGTAACTTCACCGTGCAGGCGATTACCGCCTTGTATGATTAGCTTATCCAACTATTTAGCTGTAGCTAATAAAGTTTGCAATTCACCGCTCTCGTACATGGCACGCATAATGTCTGAACCGCCAACAAATTCGCCATTCACATATAGCTGTGGAATCGTAGGCCAATTAGCATAAGTCTTGATGCCTTCACGAATATTTTGGTCAGCCAATACATCTACTGCTACATATTGCGCATTGCAGGCTTCCAGGATTTGTGTGGCCAAGTTTGAAAAACCACATTGTGGGAATTTCGGGCTGCCCTTCATGTAAAGCACCACAGGATTGCTTGTTACTTGATTTTTGATAACTGCTTGTGTATCCATTACTGTTCCTAATTAATATCTATAAATTCTTTAGAATTGATTCTAGCCATTGAGTTTCTGCCAGGCTTCCGGCGTTAATGTCCTCATGGATAATGCGTGGATCTCGGCTCGCATTCTGTCGCCTAGTGCCGAATATACTAACTGATGCTGTTGCACCATGGATTTGCCAGAAAACTCAGGACTTACAATCACCGCTTCAAAATGGGTACCATCGTCACCATTGACCTTAATATAATCACAGGCTAAATGCTCTGTAATGTATGACTCTAATTGCTGTGCACTTAACAACGAACTCACCTCTTCAAAACTGCATTTTACTTAAGTGCTTATTTAGGCTCTTAATTTATAACCGGATTTTAACATTTTTAGGGTAATCCATGCTAACGCTAAAAACGAACCGCCTACGATAGCTAAACTGATGAGCGGAGATACATCACCTTTTCCGAAGAAGCCATACCGAAAGCCATCGATCATGTAGAAGAACGGGTTTAATTGCGATACTTTCTGCCAAAAAGGTGGCAATGAATGTATCGAATAGAATACGCCGGATAAAAATGACAAAGGCATGATGATGAAATTCTGGAAAGCAGCCATCTGGTCAAAACGGTCTGCCCATATACCAGCAATGATGCCAAAAGTACCTAGCAATGCGCTGCCTAATAATGCAAAAGCAAATATTAACCACGGATGCACCATGTTTAAATCAACAAACCACATCGCACCAAGGTAAATGAAGATACCTACAACCAAGCCACGGATGATGGCGGCCAGTAAAAATGCCATGAAAAATTGTAGATGCGTTAATGGCGTCAGCAATACGAATACGATATTACCCATTACTTTTGATTGGATAAGACTCGATGAGCTATTGGCAAAAGCATTCTGCAATACCGACATCATAATGAGGCCGGGAATTAGGAAAGCCGTATAAGGCACGCCAGGATAAACTTGCACATGGCCTTCCAGCACATGTGAAAAGATCAGCAAGTAAAGCAGCGCAGTAATTACTGGAGAAGCAACCGTTTGGAATGCTACGCGCCAAAAGCGCAGCAATTCTTTTTTTAGTAAGGTCCATGGTCCACGGAGTGTCGGACTGATATTCATAGTTTTTTGCCTACTAATGAAAGGAACACATCCTCAAGATCCGCTTCGTTCAACTGCATATCAATCACCTTGATATTCTCAGCACGAAGGGCCGCTAATACAAATTCGATTTGAGCCATATCATTTAATGCAAAAATGAATTCTCCCGCTTCTTGATGACGCGATAAAGACTGAATACTCACTGGTAAAACAACGTCACCCAACGTTAAACGCAGGTTCTTGCCGGCAAATTTATTCAATAAATTAGCAGTGCTGTCCAAGGCCACTATTTCGCCGTGCTTCATCATGCCCACACGGCTACATAAAGCCTCGGCTTCTTCTAAATAATGTGTGGTCAGGATAATCGTATGACCATCCCGGTTTAGCTTTTTGATAAACTCCCAAAGCATCTGGCGTAATTCAACGTCTACACCAGCAGTAGGTTCGTCCAATACGATTACTGGCGGTTTATGCGCTAATGCTTGAGCTATGAGTGCGCGTCGCTTCATTCCGCCGGAAAGCTTGCGCATATTAGTCTTTGCTTTATCGGCAAGGCCCAGACCTTCAAGTATCTCGTCCACCCAAGCGTCGTTCTCGGGACCGCGGCCAAAATAACCTGCCTGGAAACGTAACATCTCCCGCACATTAAAGAATGGATCAAATACCAGCTCCTGAGGAACCACACCGAGCAATTGTCTTGCTTGCTGATACTGGTTCACAACATCAAAACCCATTACCGAAATATTACCGGCACTCGGCTTAATTAAACCTGCAAGAATGCTGATAAGGGTCGATTTTCCGGCACCGTTCGGGCCCAACAAAGCAAAGAATTCTCCCTGTTCAATCGTCAGATCAACTCCATTGAGTGCCTGCAAACTTCCGAAGTTTTTATGCACATGATTGATTTGAATCGCTGGTTTTGATGTGGAATTAATCAATGTTGTTCTTAAAATTTGTTGTTAGAAAAAATTACGGCTCGTTATAAACAAGCCGTCAGTAAAGCATTAGAAACAATCACAAGAAACTAGTAATGTATGAACTGTTTAACCCCGTATAAATCGGCCAACTTCATCAGATTAACGGGTAGATGGGTAAATCTTATTTCATGCTTGGCTTTTTTAGCCCGGCGTTGCCATTCCAACATTAAGCTAATGGCAGAAGTATCTACATCCGTCACCGCTGAAAAATCGACTTCTAAATGATCGACCATTTCCAGGCTTACACTTTGGTCGAGTATCTTGCAAGCGTTGTCCATAAGCAGGTCACCTGAAACTTGCCATTGATTTGCTTGTTGAGAGATTTCAGTCATTACGATCTTATTTATATGGTGTGCTAAGTCTAAATTTAAAGACCTGCAGCCCTATTTTTATCAGCCAGCTTCTTGATTAAACTATCTAAGCCATTTTGGCGAATTTCATTGCTAAACTGGCTACGGTAATTAGTTACCAAACTTACACCTTCAATTACGATGTCATACACTTTCCAGCCATTAGCTGATTTAGCCAAGCTGTAATCTACTGCAATAGGTTGGCCGCCAGGCTGGACGATTTGAGTTTTAACGCTTACGTTATCCGCGCCAGCTTCTGTTCGCAGTGGCTTGTACTCAATGACCTGATCCTTATATTTGCCTAAGGCGGAAGCATAGGTACGCAATAATAAACTACGGAATTCTTTTTGGAAGCCGGCTTGCTGTTCGGGCGTTGCGGCTTTCCAATTTTTACCTAATACCATGCGGCATACACGGTCAAAATCAAAATTAGGTAAGATTTTTTCCTCAGCAATCGCATAGATTTTTTTCTGATTACCGGCTTGGACATCTTTATCAGTTTTAAGTGTTGACAATACATCATCGGCAGTTTGTTTTACCAAAGCATCTGGCGTGACTTCTGCCTGTGCCACACCCAAGCTCATCAACAAACTTACACTCATTAACAATTTTAAAAATGATTTCATTATTTACCTTATATATTTGTAATTTACGATAACGCTTTACCGTGGCCTGTTAAAACGCAGGGTCGCCCAATTCAGTTGACTTAGTTTCCGCTTTAACTCCGACAGGTTTAGAATCAGACCCGGATTTAGAGTCAGACTGGGCCTCCGCATCTTTAGTTTCAGAAGCTTTACTGTAAAGAAATTGACTAATCATTTTCTCTAGCACTACCGCATCTTGGGTATGCGTGATTTTATCACCATTTTTTAGAGTGTCTTCGTCACCGCCTGCTTCCAAACCTAGGTATTGCTCACCTAACAAACCTGCTGTGTAGATATTGGCAAAGGTATCTTTTGGAAAATCATAACGCTTGTCGATATTGATCGTCACAATCGCTTCAAATGTTTTGCTATCGAAATTAATGTTATCAACACGGCCAACTACTACTCCTGCGCTTTTCACCGGTGCATGCGGCTTCAAACTGCCGATGTTTTCAAATGCCGCCGTGACCGTATAGGTATCGCCAATTTTGCTGGAAGTTAGATTGCCTACTTTCATGGCAAGGCCTAGCAAAGCCGCGAGGCCTAATGCCACAAAAATCCCTACCCATAAATCTATTGTTGTCCTATCCACTTCGTACTCCTTAATCTTTCTAACTGTAGTATTAGTTGACTGCTACGTTACATGCCCAACATAAACGCTGTTAACACAAAATCCAAGCCTAATACCGCTAAGGATGAAGTCACTACTGTACGTGTAGTAGCTCGGCTCACACCTTCAGCTGTAGGTGGGGCATCAAACCCTTCAAATAATGCGATCATAGTACAAGCGATACCAAATACTACGCTTTTGATAAGACCATTCACGATATCCGCACGCACATCTACATTAGCCTGCATTTGTGACCAAAATGCACCATCATCCACGCCTATCAAAGGCACGGCCACCAAATAACCACCTAAGATACCTACCATTGAAAATAGTGATGCCAATATCGGCATGGATATCACGCCCGCCCAAAAGCGCGGCGCCACAACACGGGCAATAGGACTCACCGCCATCATTTCCATGGCAGAAAGTTGCTCTGTTGCTTTCATCAAGCCGATTTCTGCAGTGATTGCCGTACCAGCGCGGCCTGCAAATAGTAACGCGGTTACAACGGGGCCTAATTCACGCAGCAATGCCAATGCGACCAACACACCAATTGCCTCAGAAGAACCGTATTTTTGCAAAGTATAATAGCCCTGCAAGGCTAGCACCATGCCTACAAAGAATGCGGACACTACGATAATAATTAAAGACATTACGCCAGTGAAATAAATCTCACGGATTGTTAAATGAAAACGGCGAAAGCTTTCATGGGAATAGACGATCGTCAAAAAGAATAAACGGGCACCAGCACCTAAGCGCCAAATACGGTCAATAAGGCGGTGGCCGATTCCGCGCAAAGTACGGACTATACTAACGAAAAAAGTGGATTTGATCATGTGATTAATCACGCAAAGGCATCAATTCAGATTGATAATCGCCAGCAGGATAATGGAACGGAACAGGACCGTCTTTTTCACCGTGAACAAATTGATGCACAAAAGGTAAAGTTGACTGCATCAGATCATGCGGCGTGCCTTCCGCAGCCACTTCACCATTAGCTACGAAATAAACATAATCCGCAAAAGAAAAGGTCTCTTCCACATCATGCGTTACGATGATTGAAGTAGCTCCAAGTGCGTCATTCAGGCTACGGATCAGGTCGCAAATTACGCCCATGGAAATAGGATCCAAACCCGCAAACGGTTCATCATACATAATGATATCGGGATCTAATGCAATAGCACGTGCTAGCGCAACGCGCCTTGCCATACCACCTGAAAGTTCTGTAGGCATCAATGAATAAGCGCCTCGCAGGCCTACAGCGTTAAGTTTCATTAGCACTAAGTCTTTAATCATAGACTCTGGTAAATCAGTATGTTCACGCATGGGAAACGCTACATTTTCATAAACAGACAAATCCGTGAACAATGCACCATGCTGAAATAACATGCCCATTTTACGGCGTAGTTTGTAAATACCATCGCGATCTTGCTTGTGCACTACTTCGCCGTCCACGCGCACTTCACCTTTGCTAGGTTTAATCTGACCACCAATTAAACGTAGTAAGGTAGTTTTACCACTGCCGCTACCGCCCATGATCGCAACCACTTTGCCGCGTGGGAACACCATATTGATGCCTTTATGCAGCAAACGACCTTTGTAACCAAAGGAAAGATTGTCAATTTCAACGATATTGGGAGTCATGTGTAACGTGCTGATTTGCCAGTTTTGTTTGAATTTTTCTAGATTCATCATTCTAAAACAATTTAGCTTCTACGCAAGCTGTAAAATTGTTTGTACCGTATGTAAATACAGATTTCAGACAATAAAAAAAACCCACCGAAGTGAGTTTTTCAGCTTAATCAGCTCTTAGGCTGAAAAAACTAGATTCTTAAAATGCCATACATACCACATACGGAACTGATTCTTGTGCACCAACAATTGTGGCAGATGTAACTCCAGCACCTGGTGTACCTTGGACTACTGCTCGCACTGATCCTGTAGAGGTTTCACCGTCATCTAAAGTTGTATCTAATTGTCTAGCGAATCTACCTAAAATACCACCCGAGCAAATTGCAAAAGCACCTGTCATACCAGTAATCTCAGTCATAGTTGAAACGCTTTGTACACCGATCCGACCTCCATCTGCGTTTCTAGGTTGATATAAAGCTAAATCTGCGGCTGTAGCAAAAGTAGTAGGTCCCGCAGCTAATCCAGCCAATCTAACATGTTGCCAAAATAAAAATGATTCATCAGTAGTTGTTACCGAATCCCACTCACCATTAATTTGACCATTACCAATTAAACCTGCCGGAGTTGTAGCAGTTGTAGCACCGCTAACATGAGCAGCTGCACTAGCATCATCACCGGGCAAAGCTTTAAAGCGATCTTGATATCCATAAATAAAAACTTGAGTATTTTTAAAGTCGCTCGCCATATTTTTTACTTTAGCGCTATTAATCAATTCTTGGCCTTTTAATACGCCACCCAATAGCAAACCAATAATGACCAGCACAATTGCTAGCTCAATTAAAGTAAAGCCTGTTTGTTGTTTTTTCATCTAGTTCCCCGGAAACTGTGTACATAACAATAATCTTATTGCTTATTATGCAAATTGTGTACCAGCAGTATTATTAGAGTAAATTATTATTATTACTCAACTATTTTATAAGAATTTAAAAAAAAATGCTTATTTATTGTCAATTATCTAACGTCTGTGTTCAAATCCCAACATAATTAACATTAACATTGCTTGTTATGACGTTGTAATACTTTGTATATTAAACGTGTTTCACTAATTTTAAAATCAGAATATATGCCTAAATTATCGAATTTTTACCAAGATTTCTTCAAAGATTCCGATCGCGTAATGGCATTGATGATTCTATCTCTTCATGCTCTTTTGATATGGGGAAATTTAGGAAACTTACATAGCGCATTGTTTTTATGCCATTACGGCTTATTTTTAATATGGCAACCAATCGTCGGGCAAAGTAATAAATTATCTTGGCAAGCGATAATTGCCATAGTTATTGGCGCCGTTTTAACCATGACTTTCAGCAATTGGTGGGCTATCGCTTTTTGGCTAGCAGGTTTATTCGCCTTGATAGGCGGGCGTGTTTTTTCAAGCGATTCACAACACTCCACATTACCTAATATTTTATCAGCGACATACTTACTGGCTATTTTGTTGTTATGGGTAGTTCCTAAATTACTAAGCGCTACAGATGATCTTGCAGCAGCTGAGTTTTTACTTGTTTACTTTTTGCCTATCCTACCGCTTACCATTCTTTTTCTCACGGCCAAAAATCGTCCTGGTATCCAGCCTCCTAATATAGACTTTTTCTATACCTTACTGCTTTTTCTACTTACTTTAATTATCATCTTAGGCAGTTTTGCTATTGGTGTGATATGGAAGATCCACTATATAAAATTGCTCATTGTTGCCGTCATGGGTCTTGCAACAACGCTTATAGCGTTAAGCTGGCTGTGGAATCCAAGTTCAAGTTTTTCCGGTTTAGAGCTATTGATGTCGAGATACCTCTTAAGCTTAGGATTACCTTTCGAACAATGGATCAGGAAGATCGCAGCGCACGCGGATTTTGAACCTACCGCAAATAAATTCTTAAAAGCAGCTATGCAGGAGCTTTCTCAATTGAGCTGGGTCAGCGGTTTAGATTGGAAAGTTGATGACACACATTATAAATTAGGCCAAAAGACCAATTTTATTTCTACATTTAAGTTCCAGCAATTAAATGTGACTTTATATTCTAGCTGGCAACTTACACCGGCGATGTATCTGCATGTGCAATTACTGACACAAATTTTAGGCGAATTCTATGAGGCTAAATTGCGTGAAGAAACCATTAGCCAGAATATCTACATGCAAACCTTCTATGAGACCGGTTCTCGATTGACGCATGATATTAAAAACATTCTTCAATCTTTAGGTACGCTTTGCACAGCAGCAGAACAGAATGAAGACAATAAAGAGGACGATGCTAGATTAGTAGAATTGATTAGAAAGCAATTACCGAGGTTAAACCAGCGACTTGCTGCCACTTTAACTAAACTTGAACGGCCCAGTACCGAGA
Source organism: Methylotenera sp. (assembly GCA_035460225.1). Lineage (GTDB taxonomy): Bacteria > Pseudomonadota > Gammaproteobacteria > Burkholderiales > Methylophilaceae > Methylotenera. The sequence continues at coordinate 138,792 of DATHWX010000008.1, read as the reverse complement.
AAAAACGTCAAGCCAAAGTCAGCACTTGGTGGCGGAATTTCATTAAACTAAATACTCACCTTAACAGCAATTACAAAGTACAGTTTGATACACCCAATGTCATACCTAAGGTAGATATCGACCCCGAAGTTTTGGAAAGTGTGGTTGATAACCTGCTACAAAACGCTTTGGAAAAAGCCAAATTAGATCCAAATATTCTAATTACGATTTCGTTATTACCAGCAGAGCCTTTTTGTCTGGAAGTTAGCGATACCGGGGCGGCTATGCCAAAAGAAATTGCCGAACAGTTATTTAAGGCACATGTAAGTTCGAAAAATGGCTTAGGAGTAGGCCTTTACCATGCCGCACACCAAGCTGAACAAGCAGGCTATACCCTTAGCCTAGAGGACAATCGCGATGGAGCAGTAAAATTTAAGTTAGAACGAATGATTGATGTAGTGGCTTAAACTTAATAGCCATATCAACTTGGTTAGTTGATATGGCTAAAGTTGAGTATGAGTTTTTTTAATTCGTTATATTAAAGTTCGCCGTAAGAATGCAAGCCACTCAAGAACATGTTCACGCCCAAGAAAGCAAAGGTGGTAACTAGCAAACCGATCAATGCCCACCAGGCTAATACTGGACCGCGTAAACCTTTAACCATACGCAGATGCAACCACGCAGCGTAATTCAGCCAAACAATAAGCGCCCAAGTTTCTTTCGGGTCCCAGCTCCAGTAACCGCCCCATGCTTCAGCAGCCCACATTGCACCTAGAATCGTCGCAATAGTAAAGAATGCGAATCCTACGGCGATTGATTTATACATCAAATCATCCAGGACATCCAAGGTTGGCAGACGTGATGTGAGATAGCCTTTGCTTGATAATAAATAGGCACTTGCCACCATGGCTGACAATGAGAACGAGCCATACCCGATAAAGTTTGCTGGCACATGAATTTTCATCCAGTAGGATTGCAGAGCTGGTACTAACGGTTGAATGTTATTAGCTTGGCGATCAAATGTGTACCAAAGAATAAATCCTACAGCCGCATTTACCACTAGCAATACAAAACCACCTAATTGCTTGGTATTAAAACGTTGTTCGTAATGCAAATACAGTAGAGAAGTAATCAGGCAGAACAGAATAAATACTTCATATAGATTACTGATAGGAATATGACCTACATCCGGCGCAATCAGATATGACTCATACCAGCGCACCATTAAGCCTACAAAGCCCATCAATACGGCGCTCCAAGTCAATGCAGAAGCGACTTTACCGGTAAATTCTGAACGCTTGAACATGGCAAACCAATAAGTCACCATGGCCATGACGAATAACACGTTCATCCACATGATCGCGGACTGGCTTGAAATCAGGAACTTCAGGAAAAATGCCTGTGTGGCACGTGCTTGATCTCCATGGTACATGCTAATGGAAAGCAAACTGATGATGCCTACGCCTATAACTAGCTTACCGAATGATTTCCACTGCCATCCTAAAAAGCTGAAAACTGCCGCAAACACAAATAAAAAGCCTGTTTCATAAGCATCCATATACTGCGCATATTTGCTGAATGCGAAGATCGACCCCGCCATCAGAATAGCTGCATAGGTCCAATCTTTCCAATCTAAGCGTTGCAATAATGACTTAGGCTGGTAGTCATTCATGTTCATGTTTAAGTCATTGGTATTCATCATTGAATCCTTATGGAAACTAACTACGCGAGTAAATTCTTAAGTTGTTCACGGTACAAATTAAACTCTTGTTCAAAATCTAAATTTTTGCGATTTGAAGACATGGCAAAATGTACCTGGTTGCTTGTTGATTTGAGTAATAACCAGATACGGCGTTCACGAATATACATCATGGCAAATATGCCGATCACCAATAACACAGAACCTAGGTAAACCCATTTTTGGCCTGGCGATTTGGTAAGCTGCAAACCACTCGCCTCTTTATGTTCAAACTGAGCCAACTGCAAGTAATAAGGCGTTCCATAAAAGAACATATCACTAAAAGCGTTCAAACTATCACCAATCAACGCTTGAGTATCAGCATTGTTGACCAGTGGCGGTTTTTTATTTTCCGCCAGTGCCATGTTATATGCTTCAAGAGCAGCCACATTAATCATTTTGATATAAGTCTTGGCTGCCATTTCACGTTCTTTTTCCGGCACATTCTTTTCTATCACTTCTGCCACCTGGTTATAACCGCCACGGGCAAAAGTTTTTAGCAATTGAACCACACTGTCCTCGAACTGTTTACGTAATGCAAGCTCCTTACCGTTCGCTTTTTCATTACGCTCAACTGCGTCTGTAGACAGTCTATGCGCAATCTCAGGGTATTTAGCTTCGTCCATCAATGTAGCTCTCAGGTTCATAAAACCATTCAAGCTAAGATCAGTATCCACAGGGATACGTAAGTAATGGAATTCATCTTGCACCGTTTCACGCATGCCGGAAATAAAATAATACTTACCGTCAATTTGCATAGGCTGCATGTAAGTTACATACTCTTTCGCCTGGCCTTGGGTATCACGGAGTTTATAGGTAATGTTAGGACCAACGTTATGCGGCTTGCCTTTACCATCCGGCGAAAGGTTAATGATGTTGAATTTACGGAAGTCGTTATATTCAACCTTGAGGGCTTCCGGACCTGAGCCGATCACTCCTTTTTGGAAAATTGCACCGTTCAAATCTTGCGGAACCGTATCTTTAGTAAAGAGGTTCCATACTTTGAAATTAAGCTTAGTACCACCATCCTGGAAGTCCGATTGGTAGATCGCCACGCCTTTGTAAATAAGCGGATGATTCACGCTAATTGTTTTAGTCAGCGGTTCTTTTAAATCCGGATCGCTGATAACGATATCGCTCTCAAACGATTTAGGCTGACCGGTTGCGTAATGTTCTATGCGAAAATCTTTAAGCGCGACACGGAATGGCAAGTCCTGCACCAGATACCCGTCACGCACGCGAACAAAAGCTACGTTATCGCTAGTACCTTCCGGCAATGTCATATTGGCGCGGAATGATGGATTGTGAATACCCAAGCGGCTGATCGGTGGCACTTGGGACTCCGGAATATCTAAAGTCTCGATACGTTTCTGTCCAAGTAATTCCTGCACTTTTAAGGGCAAGTTGCCATCCAACAGACCACCGAAACAGATAATGACAATCGCCGTATGCGTAAAGATATAGCCGAGCCGCTGATGCGTACCAGCCTTAGCGGCGATCAGCTCGCTGCCATCCTTGTGCGTGCGGATTTTGTATTTAAAACCTTTAACTTGCAAAAACTGCAGCAGGTTTTGCTTGGAGTTTTCTAAATTAGCACTTGGATAAGTTTCCTGATGGCTGAAAGCGTTGAGCGATTTCTCGGTAGCCTGCTCTTTGAAAGTACGCCACTCTTTGACCATCAATGGGCTATTTCGGTAGATACAGAGGCTGGTAGAAATTACCAAAAATAGCAGGATGACTAAAAACCAAGCGCTATGGTAAACATCGTAAAGGCCTAAACCTTCAAAAAAACTGAACCAGAATTGGCCGAACTTAATAATATAGTTTTCGTAAGGCTCATTCTGCTTAAGCACTGTGCCGATGATTGATGCGATACCAAGCACGCTTAACAAGCTCACGGCAAAGCGCATGGAGCTTAATAGATCGAGGATTTTTTTTGAGAATGAAGAATAAGGGTTCAAAATGGGTCAATTAGTTTTACATGCTGATGCATGAATTGTGGGTTATGACTGGGTAATCAGCTTAATAGTTGCTTAAAAAATAAGGCAGCAATTGCTGCCTTATTTCGCTGACTATTAACGCAAGCCTTGAATATAATCGGCTACAGCAGCCATCTCAGCATCTGTCATTTTCGCGGCGATCGTCATCATCATTGGCGCATTGGCACGTTCACCGGTGCGGAATGTGCGAAGCTGCGCCAAAGTGTAATCAGCATGTTGACCACTTAAGCGTGGGAACTGTTTAGGCAGCCCGGCACCGGTTGCACCATGGCATGCCGCACAAGCCGGCACATTCGTACCGGCGATACCGCCGCGATAGATTTTCTCTCCTAGCGAATCTTTACCGTTGGATTTAGCTTGACCTAAAGTCAGCTGTTGACTTGAGAAATAGGCTGCCAAATTCTTCATATCATCTTCGCTCAATGCAGAAGCGATACCTGTCATCACGGCATTATTGCGCTTGCCTGATTTGAACTCTGTCAATTGCTTTTCCAAATATTCCGGATGCTGGGCTGCCAGCTTAGGATTGAGCGTGATTACACTGTTGCCTGTAGCCGTATGACATGCGGCACAGACCGTATTTACGATCTGCTCTGCAGTTTTCTTTTCGGCTACTTGTGGTTTTGCAACCTCTTTAGCTGAAGGCTTTTTTGTAGAATCCACAGTTGCAGCTTGTGCAGATAAACTAAACATCGTACCTAAGATCACACAAACAGCACTTAATTTTGCTGCGCTCTTCATTGCCTGACGAAATTGCATACCACTCCTAAATATTTATTCATCCTGTTCGTTGCCTACTGCAAATTGCAAGAACAAGTTTATGCTAAATCTAAATTATTCAATCAATTAAGCTTACATTCAACCCGGTATTTTAGCGAAAATCGTCTATTCGTGATAGCATTTTTCACTGTCAGTAATATATTTCAGTTGTGCCTATTTATATCTAGCAAAACCCTTTGCTAAAGCATGTAAATCTAATATGAAGCCAACTAAATAAAATAATCACACGAACTGGATTCAAATGCCTCTGTTTCAAAACGCCACTTTTTTCATTTCTGCCCATCATTTGCGTGATCTGCCGCCATCCAGCGGTATTGAAGTCGCATTTGCCGGCCGTTCCAATGCAGGCAAATCGAGCGCTTTAAATACCTTAGCTAATCACAACCGCCTAGCTTTTGTAAGTAAACAGCCGGGACGTACACAGCTCATTAATTTTTTCACGCTCGGTAACGATAGGCATTTGGTGGACTTGCCAGGTTATGGCTACGCAAAAGTACCGGAAGCCATGCGCGCCCATTGGCAAAATGTATTAGCAAGATATTTGAGTGAGCGCACAAGCTTGGGAGGCCTGGTATTGGTAATGGACAGCAGGCACCCACTTACGCCGCTAGACAGGCAGATGCTGGATTGGTTCTGCCCAAGCGGCAAGCCAGTACACGTGCTATTGACCAAATCAGATAAGCTTTCACGCGGCGAAGCTAGCCTAACATTGAACAAAGTACGTAAAGAACTTATCGAAACATGGGGTAACCATTACAACAGCGAATGTACTATTCAGTTATTCTCCAGCCTGAAAAAACAAGGCGTGGAAGAAGCTGAAAAAGTCATCGGCAAATGGTTATTTGCTGATGAAAGCGGAGATTAGCGGCATAAGATTAGATTGGAGTTAGCTATGAAATACCAAGGAAGCTGTCATTGCGGTCAAATTGCTTTCGAAGTCGAAGGCGAACTTTCTGAGGTTATGTCGTGTAATTGCTCAATTTGCCAGCGCAAAGGCACTTTGATGTGGTTCGTTCCACAGCAGTCCATGAAATTACTCACATCCCCTGAAAAAATGAGTACGTATACATTTAACAAACATGCTATCAAGCATCGCTTTTGCAGCATTTGTGGAATTCATCCGTTTGCTGAAGCTACCTCCCCAACCGGTCAAGAGATGGTAGCTATTAATGCACGCTGCCTTGAAGATGTAGACTTATCGACCCTCACCGTAAAACATCACAACGGTCGAGAGCATTAGCTATGTCGTAAATTCAACTCTTACGTGCAAATACCATATCCCAAACGCCATGCCCAAGCTTGATGCCGCGATTCTCGAATTTGGTTAACGGCCTATAACTCGGTTTTTCTGCATAATCCTTGGCCGTATTTTGTAATTGCAGTTCTGCGTTCAATACTTCCAGCACCCATTCAGCGTATTCTTGCCAATCGGTCGCCACATGCAGGTAGCCGCCGATTTTTAATTTGGTACATAGCAATCTCACAAATTCAGCCTGGATTAACCTGCGTTTATGATGGCGTTTCTTATGCCATGGGTCGGGAAAGAATATATGCACGCCATCCAAGCTAGCATCAGGCAGCATGTGCTGTAACACTTCAACCACATCATGCTGAATAATCCTGATGTTATTGAGTGATTGCTCTTCTATCAGCTTAAGTAATCCACCTACTCCTGGGGTGTGCACCTCGACCGCCAGAAAGTCACAATCCGGTAATGTCTGAGCAATTTTGGCGGTAGTTTCGCCCATGCCAAAACCGATTTCTAATATCTTTTTGCTATCGGTTCGTTTAAATTGTTTGTTTAAATCAATAAGTACAGGGCTATATGGAATACCAAATTTCGGTAACCCTGTTTCAAGCGCGCGTTCTTGCCCTTTGGTCAAACGACCTTGACGCAACACGAAACTGCGGATGCGCCTTTGTTTCAAATCTTCAGTTGATCTTAAAACTTGAGCTGAAGTATCTTCTGTTTTATCTGATTTTGTCATGGCGGGCATTATACTTGAGCGCCGTTATTACAGCGTATGGGATTTATCTCCATTGGTAAAACCTAACAATGGTTTCTCAATGTTTTTACTAAATCCGATGACTTTAAATAAGTCACCCATCTCAGCTGGCGATAATAGTTTTTGCGCTGCAGCAGCAAGCGGCGCGTAGTTAGCTATATCGTTGGGCGATATTTGTGACATGCTATCTAAAATACCGCAATTCATTAAGAACTGCGCTTGGGTACAAAAGCCTGCCAATTGCAGTCCCTTATTGATTCCAGATTCCGCAATCGCCGTGAAATCTACGTGTGCTGTAATGTCCTGCAAGCCCACATAAACCAGCGGGTCTGTATGTGCGAGCTGTTGGTAATGGCACATCAACGTGCCTTGGTTACGCTGTGGATGGTAATACTCATGGGCCGAAAATCCATAATCAATCATTACAATGGCGCCCGACTCCAGCATATCCGCAAGACTATGAATCAAACCGTATGCAGCCGGGCATATTTCGGTGAGATAACCGTCAGGTAAATCAAGTTTGATTACCCTGTTGAGCAAAGCAGGCTGTATAAGTGATTTATCCAGCCAAGCAAAACCTTGTTGAGTTACAGTAACACCACGCCTATAAATTTTTTGATCATTGGTATGAATCACATGAACCGGGATGGCATCCAGTACTTCATTGCCAATTACGATTCCAGTAAATTTTTCAGGTAACTCATTGAGCCAGACTACAAGTTGCGATAAATCATCTGATAAATGTTTTTTCAAATACTCAAGCTGTACCTGGCGCAAGTGGTCACTTACTTCAAGAATATAATAGCGAGCTGGCAGACAGTCTAGTTTAGCTAGCGTCAGCAATATATCGGCTGCTAGCTTACCGGTACCAGCACCTAGCTCAAGAATATCCCCGTGGGTGATTTGTAAGACTTTTGCGACCTGGTTTGCAAGCGTTTGGCCAAACAGCGATGAAATTTCCGGTGCGGTGACAAAATCGCCACCTTTACCAAATTTTTGATTGCCGGCGCTGTAATAACCCAAGCGCGGTGCATATAAAGCCATGTGCATAAATTCTGCAAAATCTATCCAGCCATTCCCATCAATGATTTTTTGTTGAATCAGTTCAGACAGTTGTTGACTATGTTTTTGGGCTTCTGGCGACGGGATGGGTAATGGAGTCATAGAGTTAGATTATAATAGTTGCAGTTAAATATTGGATAATGTTGTGGATTCTGACAATACAAATAAAGTCGTGCTGATTACCGGCGGCGCCAAACGCGTGGGCGCTGCGATTTGCCGAAGCTTGCATGCACAGGGCTTCAACCTCATGATCCATTACAAGAGCTCTTTGACAGAAGCAAGGGCGCTGCAAGCAGAACTGAACCTGAAACGTCCAAATTCTGTAGCGATTATCCAGGGTGATTTGTTGAATATTTCCGGTTTACCTAAATTGGTTACCGAAACAGTCGCTCATTTTGGACGCTTAGATGTGCTGATCAATAATGCCTCCACTTATTACGCCAGTGAAGTCGGCGATATCGATGAAAACAAATGGCATGACTTGATGGGAAGCAATCTCAAAGCACCGCTGTTTCTATCACAAGCCGCTGCGCCGGAACTGCGTAAACATCATGGCTGCATAGTCAATATTACCGATATGCATGTGGAACGCCCTAAAAAAGGCTACATCGTATACAGCGTAGCGAAAGCAGGTTTAGTCACCCTGACTAAATCGCTGGCTCATGAACTTAGCCCTGAAGTGCGCGTCAATGCTGTAGCGCCAGGCCCGGTGCAATGGCCGGAAAGTAACCCGCAATTCGATGAAGTATATCGCCAGCGTGTCATCAACCAAACCTTACTTAAACGGGTAGGTGAAGCTGAAGATGTCGCAAAAGCCGTGAAATTTTTAATTACCGATGCACCCTTTATTACCGGTCATGTACTTGCAGTAGATGGCGGCAGGTCACTCAATCTATGATCAAGCACTTACCAGAAAACCATTCAAACAACTTCATCAAGTTACGCAACAGCTTGATCAGCGCGACTGGCAAAGCCATTGGCGATTACAACATGATTGAAGAAGGCGATACCGTGCTTGTCTGTATGAGCGGCGGTAAAGACTCGCATGCCATGTTGATGATATTGCTAGCATTGCAAGAACGTGCGCCGATCAATTTCAAGCTGATTGCAATGAACCTGGACCAGAAACAACCTGGTTTTCCGGCAGATATTTTACCGACTTACTTTGAGAAGCTAGGCATTGATTACCGCATTGTTGAAGCTGACACTTACTCAATCGTTAAAGAGAAGATTCCTGAAGGTAAAACTACCTGTTCACTATGTTCACGTCTACGTCGCGGCATTATCTATACCACCGCTAAAGAGCTAGGCGCCAATAAAATCGCGCTTGGCCATCACAGGGATGACATTGTAGAAACCCTGTTTCTTAATATGTTCTTCGGCGCCAAAATGAAATCGATGCCGCCGAAACTGGCTACCAATGACAAACAGAATATCGTGATCCGGCCCTTGGCGTATTGCAGCGAAAAAGATATCGCCAGTTATGCGCGTCAAATGGAGTTCCCTATCATTCCGTGCGATTTATGCGGCTCGCAGGAAAACCTGCAACGGCAAAAGGTAAAAGATATGTTGAACGCTTGGGAACGCGAACAGCCCGGCCGTGTAAATAACATCTTCCGAGCGATTACCAATGTGGAACCTTCACATCTGGCAGACTTCAATTTATATGATTTTAAAAACCTGAGCCAAGCCAAACCGGAAGATGAAGATCCGCTGTTTGGAGACATTGCTAACGAAGGCGCAGCGCTCACATTATCCGGTTCCGATGGTACGCGCATCGAGTTCTCAAGAAATAATCACGCTAATACTAAGTAAATTACTCAATATAAACATAAATGTAGTAAATTAGCGCTCTTTGTGATTAGGCTTATTGTCTAGTTGCGGAATACCTTGTTATTATTTAAATCATATTTATAAACCAGCCCTTTAATTTAGGCATTCATGTCCAAACTCTTAATCGTTGAATCACCATCAAAAGCAAAAACACTGAAAAAATACCTCGGCAATGATTTCGAGGTGCTCGCTTCTTACGGACATGTACGTGACTTGATCCCTAAAAATGGCGCGGTCGATCCTAACGATAATTTCGCGATGAAATACGACATCATCGAACGCAATAGTAAGCATGTGGATGCGATTGCCAAGGCCGTAAAAAATGCTGATAGCATTTACCTGGCAACCGACCCGGACCGCGAAGGTGAAGCGATCTCTTGGCATATTGCCGAGATTCTGAAGTCTAAGAATTTACTGAAAAATAAACTCATGAAGCGTGTTGTGTTTCATGAAATCACCAAAAGCGCGGTAGAGCACGCAATTGCCGAACCGCGTGACATTTCCATGGATATGGTCAATGCGCAGCAAGCCCGCCGTGCATTGGATTACTTGGTGGGTTTCAATTTATCTCCTTTGCTTTGGAAGAAAATCCGCCGCGGCCTTTCCGCTGGCCGTGTGCAAAGCCCGGCATTGCGCTTGATTGTAGAACGTGAGCTGGAAATTGAAGCATTCAAATCGCAGGAATACTGGTCTATCCATTTGGATGCGCTCAAGCATAGCCACGGTTTCAATGCAAAACTGGTCCAGCTTAACAATCAAAAGGTTGAACAATTTACCGTTATCAATCATGACCAGCAGGCAGACATCGTAGGTAAATTACTGCTTGCCAGCGCAGGCAAAACCACAGTCTCACGTGTAGAAAAGAAGCAGCGCAGCCGCAGTCCAGCTGCACCTTTCACGACTTCTACCCTGCAACAGGAAGCAGTGCGTAAGCTTGGTTTTACTACCTCCCGTGCAATGCGTATCGCTCAACAGCTTTACGAAGGTGTGGATGTAGGGAGCGGTACTGTTGGTTTGATTACCTACATGCGTACTGACTCTTTCAGCATTGCTACCGAAGCCGTGATGCAAATTCGCGATTACGTGAAAAAGAATTTCGAGGCAGATTACCTGCCGAAATCGCCGATTATGTATAAGACCAAGTCGAAAAGCGCACAGGAAGCACATGAGGCGATACGTCCAACCGATATTAACCGTACGCCAGCTAAAGTTCGCCAGTTCTTAACAGACGAGCAAATCAAGCTTTATGAAATGATCTGGAAACGCGCTCTGGCTTGCCAGATGTCACCAGCAAAGTTCGATGCGGTCAGTGTAGATTTGAGTGTAGGAAGCGATGCTAATTTATTCCGTGCTTCCGGCCAGACTTTAGTGTTTCCTGGCTTTATCGCCGTCTATATGGAAGGTACGGATGATGAGGAAGAAGAAGGCGAAAGCAAACTGCCGCACCTTGAAACCGGCGAAGTCCTTACTGTAGAAAAAATCTACGGCGAACAGCACTTCACTGAGCCACCACCTAGATACGGTGAGGCTAGCCTGGTAAAAATATTGGAAGAATACGGCATTGGCCGCCCTTCTACATACGCCAGTATTATCAGTACGCTGCAAGACCGTGAATATGTGCTGCTGGATAAAAAACGTTTCACGCCCACCGATGTAGGCCGTGTAGTCAATAAATTCCTGACTGAGCATTTCACCCAATATGTCGATTATGACTTTACCGCCAATCTGGAAAACGCACTAGATAGCGTGGCTGAGGGCGAGCGTGAGTGGGTTCCCCTTATGGATGAATTCTGGCAGGGCTTCAATCGCCAGCTTATAAACAAAGCAGACGTTGACCGTCCAGGTAATGAACTGATCAATGAAGCTTGCCCTAAATGCGGAAAACCTCTGCAAAAACAATTAAGCCGTTATGGCAGTTTTATTGGTTGCACGGGTTATAACAGCGAACCGAAATGCGACTATAAACGCAGCATGGATGGCACAGCAAATACAGCTGCCGAACCTACTGTTATTGGTAATGATAAAGAAAGCGGCAAAGACATCCTGCTTATGAATGGTCCGTATGGTCCATATTTACAGCTTGGTATGCCGGTAGAAGGCGAGAAAAAGAAACCAAAACGTGTGAGCGTGCCAAAAGAAATATCAATCGCTACGCTCGATTTAGACGTGGCTAATATGCTGCTTTCTTTGCCAAGGGACTTAGGTTTGCATCCTGTAACGAATAAAAAGATCATTGCGAATATCGGACGATTCGGCCCTTACGTTAACCATGATGGAAAATTCAAGTCTATTCCCAAAAGCGAAAGTGTATTTGAGATCGATCTGGAAGGCGCTGTAGCATTGCTCGCGCAAGCTAACACCGGTCCGGCACCTATCGCTTCACTGGGGCCACATCCTACCGAAGATGGCCAGATTGAAATCTACGCTGGCCGTTATGGGCCTTATGTACAACATGGCAAAATTCGTGCGACGTTGCCAAAAAGCGTAGAGCCGGAAGCGCTTACTTTGGAAGAAGCATTAGAATTGCTATCTGCTAAGGCAGCAAAAGAAGCACCCGCTAAAAAGACTACGGCGAAGAAAAGTACAGCTAAATCTGCAGCTGCAAAGAAAGCACCTGCCGAAAAAGCTATTGTTAAGAAAACGATTAAGAAATCCACTACTAAAAAATCGAGTGTTAAAAAGCCGGCTGCAAAAAAATCGGCTACAGAAAAGGCTACGACTAAAAAAGCTGCTGCCTAATCTTCAACATATAAGAAAGTCAAAACATTTATTAGACTAGCGATAATAAAAAAAGCGGCCAAGGCCGCTTTTTTTATTTGTAATGCTTAAGCTCCTAGCCGCTTACATTCTCACCTAAAGATTTAGCATCATTATGTTCTATCCATTTGCGGATGCGATTTGCATCGCCAATACGTGTTTGTTTACCAGCTGAATCCAGCAACACGATAATCATAGGTTGCCCAGATATTTCGGCCTGCATGACTAAGCAGCGTCCGGCCTCATTGATAAAACCGGTTTTTGAAAGTCCGATCACCCAGTCACTACCACGCACTAAGGAGTTAGTATTTACAAAGCTGGTAGGACGGGCTCTGCCAAAGAAGGTAATGTCTTGCGAAGCTGTAGTTGTTACCTGACGAATCTCTGGGTAGTAATAAGCCGCATTAACCATTTTGGCCAGATCTTCCGCTGTAGACATATTATTGCTATCCAAACCGGTCGAATCCACAAAATGCGTAGAAGCCATACCTAAACTTTGTGCCTTGTAATTCATTGCATTAATAAATGCACTGATACCACCAGGATAATTGCGGCCTAATGCAGCTGCGGCGCGATTTTCTGAAGCCATCAATGCCAGCTGTAATAGTTCACCGCGGGTGAGCGAGGTGCCGACAGCTAAACGGGAATGGGTATTTTTAAGATAATCAACATCCTGGTCTTCGATATACAGAATGTCATCCATAGGCAGATGCGCATCCAGCATTACCATTGCTGTCATGAGCTTAGTTACTGAAGCGATAGGCGTGGGCTGATTAGTGTTTTTTGCAAAAACCGTTTCACCGGTTAATTGATTAATGACCAGCGCTTTGCTGGAAGCTAAACGAAGTGGACCACTGCCATCATAAACATAATTGACATTGGTTCTATTTAAACGAGTATGCACACGGCGGTTACTATTTTTATTAATCAGCGTGTATTTGCTACTGGAATTGAGCTTGTATTGAGACTTTTTGCCTGCAGCTTGGCTAACCGCAGGTGAAGCGCTTATCATAAGTGCAATATAAAACAAGAAGATTTTACGCATAGTCGAAGGCATTTGTTTGTTGTATCTCATACAGTTACATGGGAATACTATATAAAAACTTTAGCTTTGTCATTAATAAATTTAACTTTTTTGAGTATTCATTTTTCTATTCACTTGTTGGACAGTTATGAGAGAATAAAATCCTTAATTAACGAGTAATTTACATGCGTATTCCTGAATCTATATTTTACAGTTCCGAACATCTATGGGCAAAATCCGCTGGCGAAGGAATCTGGGAAGCAGGTATTACAGATTACGCACAAAATTTGCTGGGCGATATCGTTTTTATTGAACCGCCAAAAATGGCAAGTTTGCTGGTAGCGGGCCAACCTTGCGGCTTAGTGGAATCAGTCAAGACGGGTTCGGATCTACATGCGCTGGTAGACGGTGAAGTAGTGGAGGTCAACGATGAATTGCTGAATATGCCAGAGCTCATCAACGATAAACCTTATGATGCCTGGATCTTTAAATTCAAAACCGGTGAAGACTTACAACAAAAATTATTGAGTGCAGAGGCATATAAAGCCCTTATCAGTGAGCTTTAATTTTTATTCTAAATTTAAATCTATAAGCTCATTTGGGAAATATCAAGCGAACCGACTCAACGAGCTTCACTACTTCTTCTCTTGTTGCTTCGCTTATCTTCTGCTCAATACGCGGCACCTCTACGTTCAATATCTCATTGATCTTGGTTTCCATAGTCTGCGCTACTGCAGGTAACTCTAGGTTTAAAGCCTCTTTGAAATTTGCCATAGAGGTATCGGCCAAACCAATAAAATCGCGCTTAAGACGTCCGCCTAACTCATCAGCCAAGCCTTGATACAAGGCCGGGAAGGTATCAGCCAGTTTTTGTTCCAACTGGCGCTGTGATTGCACCTGTAATGCATCCAGGAATACATTTAATTCAGCTTGCGACTGCTGTGTCATGGTTTGGTAAATGGCTGACAATTCATCAGTAAGATTTGAGCGATGTTCCAATAAAATATCGTCATGAAACTGTGACATTTTGGTTTTAAGTGCTTCGGTCGCTTTTTCTATGGTCGTGGCTTCTAAGTTAGCCAATGTACTTTGCAGCTGGCTGGTCAAGGAATCCTGCATCACCGGTAGCGCAAGTATGAGTTTGGCTTGCACGTCTGCGACACTTTGCACCTGAACTTGATTTAGCTGGTTAACCAAATCTGCTTTAATGATTTCAGCATTCACATGCAGCATCTTTGGCAGTTCGGTTGTCAGATCAGCCTTGGTCCTATCGATCAATAGTTGCTGGGCCTCGTTGACTTCCTGAGCTAGCAAATCTTTTATTTGGCTGGCGGAAACCTCTTGAGCAGCATCGATTTGTTCGGCCACATTTTGTTTTAGCGCATCCATCAAAGCAGTATGGCTAGTCTGGTGGCCATCATCTAATTCCTGCGTGAGATGCGCTTTTAAATTCTGTTCGATTTCTTGATGTATTTGTTGTGATTTATTTGCTAACTGTTCTTCTAGTTTTTGATTCAGTGTATCCAAAAGACTAGCTTGATTAGCTTGCTGAATATCGGAGGACTCTTTTGACAATTCTGCAAAAATTTCCTCTTGCAGCTCTTTCTTAAGTTTTTTGATAAGTGCTTGCTCAATCTCAGCCTCAATTTCTTCTTGAAGCTGTGCTTTTAATTGCGGCCTGATTTGATTGACGATTTCTGCAATCAAATCACTGGTCACAATGGGCTTAACAACGGATTGCCCGGAAGTGCGTACTTCCGTAAGTACCGGAATATCCTCTTCCTGCATTCCTAACCCCTTTCTAGCTTGATTGCCGCAACGTTTAAAGCGTTAAACAGCAACATCGGTGGATTTAATATCATAGCCCCGGTCTTTATAAAACCTAAATCTAGCCCTAGCTTCTACTTTATCAGCTTCTTCTGTTCCGACCAATTCAACCAAGTACCTGAAACGGCTGAAGAATGGCGGATATTGCTGCTGCAGATTGATCAGCACATCATCCTGCAGCAACTTCTCACCTTTTGAATCAACGATTATCGCTGCAAATTCACTGGTTGGCTCTTCTGGCGTACTGCTAGGCAGAAAACTTAATGCAGTATGCTGCCATAACTGTTGCTGCATCGATTGACTCATGGCTTCGTCTGCCGTAAAAATAGTCAGCTGCCTACCTTTAGCGACAGCTTTTTCACATAGCTCTGCAGCTTTGGCTAGCTTATCCGGAACATTAAAAAAGAATTCGACCCGCGTCATTCTGTATTACTTGGCTTTGTTAGCACGGTTAACCAGGAATTGCGTTAATAGCGGCACTGGTCGGCCTGTACCACCTTTTTCCTTACCTGATTTCCACGCAGTACCGGCGATATCCAAATGCGCCCAGTCATATTTCTTGGCGAAACGCGATAGGAAACAAGCTGCAGTAATACTGCCAGCAGCACGTCCACCAATATTGGCCATGTCTGCGAAATTGCTATCTAACTGTGGCTGATAATCATCCCACATAGGCATATGCCATGCACGGTCCAACGAAGCCTCACCGGCCTGTAAAAGCTCTTTTGCAAGATTGTCATTATTGCTGAATAAACCGCTGGCATGATGGCCAAGCGCTATGACGCAAGCGCCAGTCAAAGTAGCGATATCGATGACGGCTGCTGGCTCGAAACGTTCCGCATAAGTTAAGGCGTCACATAAAATCAAGCGGCCTTCTGCGTCGGTATTTAGTACTTCTATCGTTAGGCCAGACATGCTGATCAATACGTCCCCGGGACGGGTAGCGCGGCCATCAGGCATGTTTTCACAAGTCGGAATGATACCTATAACGTTAAGTGGCAAGTCCATTTCAGCGATGGCCTTGAATGTACCCAATACGCTGGCTGCACCACACATATCGTATTTCATTTCATCCATTTCGCCACCCGGTTTGAGTGAAATGCCTCCAGTATCAAATGTAATACCTTTACCTACTAATACAACTGGCTTCTCTTCTTTTTTACCTTTGAGGTGCTGCATGATGATGAATTTAGGCGGCTCTTCACTGCCTTGCGTGACACCTAAGAATGAACCCATGCCTAATTTTTTCAGTTCATCTTTTTCTAATACCTTCACTTTGAAATCATACTTTTTACCCATGGCAACGGCTTCTTCTGCCAAATAGGTAGGGGTACAGACATTCGGTGGTAAATTGCCCAAATCCTTGGTTAGACTCACGCCTTTTGCTAGCGCTTCGCCATCAGCAACGCCTTTTTCGGCTTCTTTTACATCACCACGTTCGGCAACATAAATAGTAAGTTTGGTAATGCCTTTTTTTGCAGTATCTTTAGTATCTTTTTTACTTTTAATGGCGTCGAACTTGTAACTGGTATCTAAAGCTACTTCGGCCAGATGAGCCGTTTTCCAGCGTGTGGTAAATTTTTTCACTGGCAAGTCAGCTAAATAAGTAATGACATCATTTGCTTTGGTATTAGCCAAGGCTTTGATGGAAGCGCGCACCGCCTGGCAATATTGTTTTTCGGTAAATTCTGCTGATTTACCTAGGCCGACCAATAAAACACGCTCGGCTGCAATGCCAGGAACACTATGCAAAATAAGGCTGCTAGCTAATTTTCCGTCTATATCGCCACGTTTAACGATTTTATTGATATAACCTTCTGAAACTTGGTCTAAACTAACAGCGGCCTCAGATAATTTCGCACCTTCGTAAACGCCAATAATCAAACAATCACTACGCTGTTTTTCCAGATTGCCTGTTTTTATGCTAAATTCCATTTGGTCACATCCTTTATGTATTATTTTTTAAATTATCCCGTGTTTTGCACGTAATTCATAGCCGTAAATATATAGCCATTATCCTATGCTTTTTAAGCGCTCTCTCATACAAGAACTTATTTCAACAGCCGCTGGTGCATTCCTCATTTTGGTGGGCATTGTCATTGCGCAGCGTGCTGGGTACCTTATTCGTTTAGCTGCTAAAGGCATTTTACCTAACGATGCTATCAGCACTATGTTAGGTTTTAACATGATTAAGTTCCTGCCCATGCTGTTATCGCTGACTTTATTTTTGGCGGTACTCATGACGCTATCTCGTTGGTACCGCGATTCTGAGATGGTTGTTTGGCTGAGTGCCGGCTTAAGCATTAAGAGCTGGATCAAACCTGTGCTTTACTTCACCGTACCGGTCATAGTGGTCATTTCGGCATTAAGTTTGTTTATCATGCCTTGGGCGACCAATAAAGGCGAAGATTACACTACGCAACTTAAGAGCCGTGATGAATTGGCTTCTATTAGCCCTGGAGTTTTCAAGGAATCCAGCAATGCGGAACGTGTGTTCTTTATTGAGAGCTTTGATGAACTGGGTAATATCGTTAAAAACGTATTTGTCCAATCATTGCAACACCAGAAACTCGGTATCATCGTAGCGGCTGAAGGCAGCCGTTTATCGCAAAAAAATGGCGACAACTTCTTGGTGATGCATAACGGCAGACGCTACCAGGGTGAAAGGAATAGCAAGGAATTTTCCACCACTCAGTTTGAAAGTTACGCACTGCGTATCGAAACTGCCGAAGTAAAACAGGAACCGCCGAAGACACAATCAAAATCTAGTCAAGAACTGATACAAAACAACGATAGCGCCAATAGTGCGGAACTCCAATGGCGACTTGCAATACCGATTTCTGCATTATTACTGGCACTTCTGGCCATACCGCTTAGCTCCGTTGATCCCCGTGCCGGCCGTTCGGTAAACTTTGTGATGGCACTTGTTATCTATATGATTTATAACAATCTTTTAATCATAGTGCAGGCATGGGTGACACAAGGTAAGCTCAATGCGTCTATAGGATTATGGCCAGTACACCTGCTGTTCCTGATGATTACGATCTATATGTTTTATAGGCGAGGCAATCAATTGCCTATGTTGCCCGATTTCTTTTCCAGCGCATGGTTAAAAGTTCACTCATTGCGCAAATAGCACTATGAATATCATTACCAAATACCTGCTTAAAGAAATCACACTAAATGTAATATTTGTGATGCTTGCGCTGCTCGCTATGTTTTCATTTTTTGACCTGATTCAAGAACTCGAAAGCTTAGGCAAAGGCACTTATGGCATATCCAAAATACTGATATTCGTATTACTAAGCGCTCCTGGACATATTTATGAAGTAATGCCGGTAGCGGTATTAGTTGGCTGCATGTACAGCATTGGCCAATTGGCAAGGCATTCCGAGTTAGTAGTATTAAGGGTTAGCGGCATATCGCTAGCTAATATCGCTTTATTGCTATTAAAAATAGGATTTGTTTTTACGCTGATTACTTTTATTGTGGGTGAATTAATCACACCGTTCAGTGAAAAAATGGCGCAACGCCTGCGTATCAAAGCCACTGAATCTGTCGTTGCGCAAGACTTCCGATCTGGTTTATGGGTAAAAGATGGCAATAGCTTCGTCAATGTGGAAGAAGTTCTGCCTGATGCTGCCTTGCTTAACATTCATATCTACGAATTTGATAAAACTTTCAAATTGCGCACGATAAGCACCGCAAAACGTGGCCAATTCGAGAATGAAGCCTGGAATCTGAAAGATGTGACCCAGACATTTTTTGATAAGGATACGATACGTTCCAGCCACTTTACTGAAGCAAATTGGCGCTCATTGATACGGCCAGAGCTATTGAATGTATTATTGGTCTTGCCGGAAAAAATGTCTGCCTGGAATTTGTATTCCTATATCAACCATTTGAAACTTAATAAGCAAAAGACCACACGTTATGATGTCGCCATTTGGTCAAAATTGATCTATCCGCTGGCTTGTCTGGTAATGGTGATATTAGCCTTGCCATTCGGCTTTATCCAGCAACGCTCTGGTGGTGCCAGCACCAAAATTTTTATTGGCATTATGCTAGGTGTGCTGTACCAGATATTGAACAGGCTGTTCGTTCATCTGGGCTTGCTTAATGACTGGTCTCCATTATTCAGCGCGGTTATGCCAACAATCATGTTCTTGTTAGCTGGAATTACGATGTTGTATTACGTGGAACAGCGGTAATCCTATTTTTTAGCAGTCGATCATGTAGATATAGCCGGTCAGGATCTACGATTGCCCATAAAAATCCTATACCAAAAAGCATTAAGCTGAAAGTAGCAGCCACATAGCGCAGCGTGGCCATTTTCAGTTCTAATAAAGCTCCATCCATATCCACCAGTTTTAATTTCCAGGTTTTCATAGCTAAGGTCTGTCCACTTTTGGTCCAGCACCATACAAAATAAATTCCTATAAAAAACCATAGTGTGAACTGCAATAAATAGCGTTTTAAACCATGCGTCGCGTCGCCCGCAATGAATAAAAATAAGCCTGCAAAGGCAAAACTTAAAGCAATTACGATAAGTGCATCGTAAATAAAACAAGCCCCAAGCTTTAGCAGGCTTGGGGCTCGGCCATTACTTAATTCTTTATTTGTCATTTATATTTACTACTCTAAATCGGCATCCGTGTAAGTTTCAGGTGATTCAGCACGCAGCCTTGCCCTTTCAGTCTCTGGCAAACTTTGATATTCCAGCCATTTTTTGCGTAACTCAGCTTTTCTTTCAGGTGACAGCGACTGGAATTGCTGATGCTTTTTCCTGGCGTTTTCGCGTTCATACGGTGTCATACGACTCCAGTTAGTCAGGCGCTTCTTAACTAACTCCTGTTTGGCAGGATTCATTTTGGGATAATCGCGCGCGATATCTAACATCTTCTCGCGCTGCCAGGGCCGTAAGGTATCCCATTCCGAAGCGAGCGGATTTAATACTTTACGTTGATTTTCGTTGAGTTGCGCCCATGAGACATTCGCATCTTCGGCCAAAGCTATATTACTAACAAACAAACACAAAAATACCAATATTGGATAAGCTAATCTACCTTGGACTCTAACCATGTATCAAACCCTTTATCTGCAAATGCTTCAGGCGGTAATTCGGATGCTAGCAAAAAAGCATCACTATTTTCTAAATTATTATTACTAAACTGCTGGGTAGCAAAAAAAGTTAGCATCATGACACCTGCAAGCATGGCTGCAGACATAGCACGGTGATGTCCGAAATACTGCCCTATCCCACTACCAAACCATGCTAATAGGTTACCATTTTGCTGGACTGTCTGGTTTTGCTGGGCAGATAAGCGCTCTACTGCTAGCTTGCGTGCATTGGATAATCGTTGAATGGTATCGGCATGCAGATGTTGTGCATGTTCATCCAATAAGCCACTCATTTCGCGGGCCATTTGCTCTTCAGTATTGTTAATTTGACTGCTGTCCATTGCCCGCCTCCTATTTATCCGAGCCGTTATCAAAATTAGGCTTTTCCATCCTGCCTAAACCATTGTTAAAACCATGTTTCTTGAGTTCTGCCGCCATGGCATGAACCGCCCGGGAGCAATGCGTTTTGACGCTGCCTTCCGAACATCCCATGGCTTTTGCTGTTTCAGCCACATCCATCTCTTCCCAGTAACGCAGCACAAAGGCTTCGCGTTGACGTGCTGGTAACTTTTCCAACGCACGTTCTATCGATTTTATCGTCTGGCTACGTTCGAGCTGCACAGATGGTTCATCGCTGTCATCCTCAACATCAATAGTTTCTAAAGGATCACGGTCTTCATCTTCCTCATTCCCACCAAAAGATGATAACAATGTCGTCCACAAGTTACGTACTTTTTGCCGGCGCCAATAGTCGCGCATGGTGTTTTGTAATATGCGCTGGAACAGCATTGGGAATTCTGTGGCAGGATTATTGCCATATTTTTCTGCGAGCTTCATCATCGCATCTTGCACAATATCCAATGCGGCATGGTCATCACGAACTGCATAAGCGGTTTGTTTAAAAGCGCGCCGCTCAATGGATTCGAGGAAATTGGAAAGTTCTAAGGGTGTTGCCATAATGCAATATAAAGCGAATGATTTTTAGCAAGTTTCTATTGTTACGAAGTATATCAGGTTTATATTTCGTACCGAGCCTTTGCATTTGGAGCTAACCCGGGGTTTAGTTACAATCATGTCAATTATTCAAAAGACTGTAGACAAACATGTGGCGCTTAATTTTCCTAAGTTTAGTTATTGGTTTGATTGTTTATTTATTCAAACGTCAAATTCAAGCTAAACAAAATCCTGATCATATCTCAGAGAACAATAAAAACATCGAGGATATGGTGAAGTGCGCTAAATGCTCAGTTCACCTTCCGCGATCAGAAGCATATATGTCTAGCGGTGAATTTTATTGTTCCCAAGAGCATATCAAGCAAAAATGAATTTATTCAAACTTAATCGGAACTGGAACCGCTATTTCATTGCAACCGGTGATGCTGATCTGCAAAAGCGCGCTTACAACCTGATTAATCTGATTCGCTTAGTGCTAAGTATCGTGTTCGCATTAAGCTCATGGTATATCGGCACTGAAAATTGGTGGAATCAGGATAATGCCCAGTTTTTTTTCCACATCGCACTTTCATATTTGACCTTCAGCATTATCATTTTTGCTATCTACCCGCTTAGATTACCAAACTTAGCAAATTCCATTTCCCACTTATTATTCCCCGCACAGATTGTTGCGGACATCATCTTTATTACACTGCTGATGTATGCCGCTGGAGGAGTACAAAGTGGTTTAGGTCTGTTGCTCATCATTACCATTGTGACCGCCAGTTTGGTCAGCAATGGCAGACTCGCTCTATTTTATGCAGCCATCGCTAGTATTTGCCTGTTATTAGAACAGAGCTATCAGAATTTCAAATGGGACCTCGCTACTGCCTCATATACGCAATCCGTGATGCTTAGCCTGAGCTGTTTCGCTACGGCGTGGTTAGCATTTAGCCTAGCAAAACGCATGCAATACAGCGAAGAGCTTGCATCGGCAAGAAGTGTAGATTTAGAAAATATGGCGCAAGTCAATGAATTGATCACCCAGGAAATGCAAGATGGCGTATTAGTAGTTGACCAGGATTTGAATATACGCCATTACAACTTACAAGCAGAATCCCTCCTGACCTTATCAAAAGAACCATCCGATGGTCTTACTTTGCGGACTTTGGCGCCAGAAATCGCCGACGTATTTAGCAAATGGATCTTAAACCCGGACACTCATAATAACGTATTGATCTCAGCTAATAATCGGGAGTTAAAGCTACGGTTTATGCCGATCAATGAATTGCGTGGTGTCAGAGCGGTGATTTTCATCCAAGACTGGAGCCAATTACAAACCATGGCACAGCAGGCAAAATTGGTCGCGCTGGGCAGATTAACTGCCAACATCGCTCACGAGATCCGCAACCCGTTAAGCGCTATTAGCCACGCAAATCAGCTATTACAGGAAGAAGAAAATATATCGACTTCTACGACACGTATCCTGCAGATCATCGCGGATAATATTCAGCGTATCGACCAAATCATCAAAGACGTGCTGGAACTCAATCGGCGCGACCGCACCCATCAGGAAAAAATCGAATTACGGCAATATCTGGAAGATTTCAAAACGCAGTTTTGCGCTATAGAAAAAATACCAGTCGAGTATATTGGATTGAATATACCGGAAAAAAAATCGATACACATCAATTTTGATAGCCGACATCTCAATCAGATCTTATGGAATCTTTGCAAAAACGGATGGGAGCATAGCCTGAAAAAATCTGGAAGTCTCATGATTCAGTGCGAGGAAGCTAATATGGCCTTGAACATCCATATTCATGACGATGGAAATGGCGTATCAGATGAAGACCGTACTAGACTATTTGAACCATTTTTTACCACAAAAAATACCGGCAATGGTTTAGGTTTGTATATTTCCCGCGAACTGGCTGCGGCTAATGGTGCAAAGTTAAATTACAACCTTAAAGCCAATACTGGCAGTATATTCACTCTTCAGCTAAAAAAGGCATAATAACGTAATGGAAAAATTAAAATGCCTGATTGTCGATGATGAGACCGATATACGCGAACTATTAGCCATGACGCTAGACCGCATGGGCATTGAAACTTATAGTGCGAGCGGTATTGAAGACGCTAAAAGCTTACTTAAACAACGTAGTTACGCACTTTGTTTAACGGATATGCAAATGCCGGACGGCACTGGGCTGGACCTGGTAAAACATATCGCTGAATTCCACAATGGATTACCAGTCGCTGTGATTACCGCCCACGCAAGTGCCGAAAATGCTGTTTCCGCGCTTAAATTAGGCGCTTTCGATTACCTGACAAAACCTATTTCACTTAAACAGCTAAGACCATTGATTGAGTTTGCTGTAAAGCTTTCCACACAACCTCAATCTAATCGCACTGATACGTTGGATATGATAGGAGAGTCTGAACCTATCCAATACGTGCGTAACATGATCGCCAAATTGGCTCGTTCCCAAGCTCCGGTTTATGTCAGCGGTGAATCAGGTAGCGGCAAGGAGCTTGCCGCCAAACTTATCCATTTAAATAGCTCACGGCGTGACGGCGCTTTTATCGCGGTGAACTGCGGAGCAATTCCGGAAAATCTAATGGAAAGTGAATTTTTCGGTTACAAAAAAGGTTCCTTTACCGGCGCTAATCAGGATAAAGAAGGTATGTTTCAAGCTGCTAACGGTGGCACCCTATTTTTAGACGAGGTTGCAGACTTACCTTTACCCATGCAAGTGAAACTATTGCGTGCTATCCAAGAGAAGAAAGTACGCATGGTCGGCGGTACTAATGAAGAAGCCGTGGATGTGCGTATCATCAGTGCCACGCATAAAAATTTAAGCGAAATGATGGATGCCGGGCAATTCCGGCAAGATCTTTACTATCGGTTGAATGTGATTCAGCTAAAAATGCCGTCATTGCGTGATCGTCCCAGCGACATTCCGATGTTAGCCACTTTATTGCTTAGCAGGCAATGTGCAACATTGAAAATACCTATGCCCAAAATCGATGACGCGGCATTGTTATATATGAAAAAGTTGTCGTTTCCAGGCAACGTACGGGAACTTGAAAACATGCTGGAACGCGCTTTAGCGCTGTGCGATGGCAATACCATCACCATTGATGATTTGATGAATGATGATAATGAATTCAGGCTGAATAGCCATAAAAAACCTTCGTTCGATCCCGATCAGACCTTGGAACTCAGCCTTTCCGATTACCTGGAAGATATCGAGAAACGCGCCATTATCAAAGCACTCAACAAAGCCAATAATAATAAAACTGCTGCTGCCAAATTATTAGGCGTTAGCTTCCGGACTTTGCGTTACAGGTTAGCCAAACTGGGTCTATCTAAAGAAGAAGAGTCAGATTTAGAAGATGAAGGTGAAAACGATGTACAGCCTTAAAGCTATACATCGTTTCTAATTTATTTGCTTAGCACTAATACCAAATAACTGATATAAAGCAGACCATTCAACGCAATATGCCAAACTTGCAATTGCCCTTTTTGCGCCATCACGCGTAACCAAACTGCAGCAATCAAGGTAATAACAAAGCCAATCACCACTTCGCTTTGCGGCTGCCAGGGCGTAAGCATAATGCCAATAGCCGGTAGCAACGTACCCTGAAACACCATAGCGCCGGTAATATTACCGAAAGCCAGTGTGTCCTTACCCTTACGTATCCATAAAATACTGTTCACTTTTTCCGGCAACTCAGTTGCGATCGGAATAATCAACAGTGATAGCAATAAAGCTGAAATTCCTAAGATACTTGCAGCTTCTTCAACACCGCCAATAAACCCTTTAGCGCCGGCAATCAATAAAGCCAAGCCAATAATGATTTGCAGGAAGATCGTGTAACCATTGGTAGGTAAACCAACCTTGTTAAGAAACATCGGCTCATCCGCTTCAGTCGCATGGCCTTCAGCGACTAAACCCTTAGAAGAACGCAAAGTTTGTGCGACATATACCACGTAGATCAATATCATGCCCAGGCCTAAGGAAATACGGATTACATTACTGTCATGCGGCACGTATAAAGCGCCTGCAGCCAGCAAGAAAGCAACAATGAAATAGTTTAGGTCACGTTTTAAACCCGTACGTTCCGGTCTTAAATGTCCTTTAAGTCCACGGCTTTTATACACAGATAATGCCATTAGAAATATCGATAAAGTCGCTAACATCAGTGGCGCGCCTAAAATAGCGCCTACGCCAATTTCGTGATTGGTATGTGCATTTGCCGTACCGGCAAAAATCGCCAAAAGCGGCACGGAAGTTTCTGGTAAAGCTGTACCCACAGCGGCGAAAAGTGATCCGGTGACCCCCTCTGAAATACCCATCCTTTCGCCTAAATGTTCCAGGGCGTTGGTAAATATCTCTGCAGCGACCAAGATAACGATCAGCATAAGAAACAATGTTAAAAATACCATGTGGCTCTTCCTTCACTTGAATATGGTGTATGTTAGTGGTGTAAATATTTGTTAATGTCGTGATTTTACTAGGTTTGCCACTATTTTTAATTGGGAATTCGCATAAAATTAGCTGCTATGAAATCGATTGCTATAGATGATACAGGTTTTGCCGCGGATGCCAATCTGATTGCGTCACCAAATTTTGACGTACGTCCTGTGCAAGAGAGCGGCTTACCGGAAATTGACCTTATCGTCATCCACAACATCAGTTTGCCGCCTAGCCAATATGGCGGCAATGGCATTATTGAGCTTTTCACCAATCGACTCAATCCTGAAGAGCATCCTTATTACGCTGAAGTTTATACACGCAAGGTTTCTTCACACTTCTTGATCCGCCGCGATGGGGAACTGATTCAATTTGTTTCGTGCCTGGATCGCGCCTGGCATGCCGGCGTTTCTAATTGGCGAGGGCGGGAACGCTGTAATGATTTTTCAGTCGGAATAGAGCTCGAAGGTTCTGACTTCGATGCATTTGAGCCATTCCAATATCAGACCCTGGTAAATTTAATCGCTGGCCTCAAAGAACGTTACACCATCAAGGACATAGTTGGACATTCGGATATCGCCCCAGGACGTAAAACCGATCCGGGTCCTTATTTCGAGTGGGACAAAGTTTCTAACATCCATGCAATTCAATAATTCTAAATAAGCCATTTATGCACAATAAACTTTCGTTATTCCTTATTTTTTTGCTTTCGATTTTGCTTGCGGCTTGTGGTAATAAAAGTGATGGCAAAGACACAGATAAAAAAGGCCCGAAACCTACGCTCGTCACGGTAACGCAGGTTAAAAACCAAGGCTTGGAGGTTACCGAAGAAGCTATCGGCACGTTAGAAGGCCTTATCGACCCTACTATTGCTGCCGAAGTAGCGGCTCGCGTGATCAAGGTCCATGTGAATCCTGGACAGACTGTCAAGCAAGGACAACTGATCGCGACCTTGGACGCAACTGATTTCAGCATGCAGCGTAACGAAGCGCAGGCTGAGGTTGCGCGAATTGAAGCGCTATTAGAGAACCAGTCTAAAACGGTAGCCCGAAGCCAGGCGCTAGTCGATAAAAAATTCATCTCCCAAAACGCTGTTGATAATGATATTGCCCAAAGAGCGGCATTAAAACAGCAATTAGAAGCGGCGAAAGCGCGCGTTGGCAGCATTAACCATAGTAGCAACAAAGCTCGCGTAGTAGCGCCCGTCAGCGGTGTGATTGAGAAAAAACTGGTAGATACCGGTGATTATGTACATATTGGCGACCCTATCGTGCAGATCATATCAAAACAACGCTTACACGCACATTTGCCTTTCCCAGAGTATATCGCCGCTCAGCTTAAGCCGGGGCTTAAAGTACGGTTGAAAACACCAACTTCTAACAAAGTTTATGAGACCACTATCAATGAATTAAAGCCCTTGATTACGGCGGATAACCGCTCTGTAGACGTGATTGCTGATGTGGTTGATGAAGCGGGCTGGCAGCCGGGTGCCAGTGTGTCTGGTACGGTGATCTTAGGTGAACAGCCAGCTGCCATGATGGTGCCGGAGCAAAGTGTGGTCATACGCCCTGCCGGTGACGTGGTTTATATCGTGCGGGATGGCAAGGCTTATCAATCCATCGTCAAAACCGGTCTGCGTAAAGACAATATGATAGAACTGCTTGAAGGTGTCAAACCCAATGACACGATTGTAGTAGATGGCGCTGGCTTCCTGACCGACAACACTTCCGTCAAAGTGCAAGAAAACACAAACAAATAATAACGAACTTTGGATTTTTTAAATGACCTTGCCTGAATTATCGATCAAACGCCACGTCTTGGCATGGATGCTATCAGGCGTTATTGTGCTGTTCGGCATCATTTCGTATGAACGCATCGGCGTAGACCGTATTCCCTCTATCGATTTCCCTGTGATTCTGGTGACCACCACGTTAAAAGGTGCGAACCCGGATGTGGTGGATGCCAGCATCACCAGCGTGATCGAGTCGTCTATCAATACCACCCCAGGCATTGAGCATATCCAATCCTCATCATCGCCCGGTGTTTCCAGTATCAACATTACCTTTTCGCTGGATAAGAATATTGATGTTGCCTATAACGAAGTGCAGGCTAAAGTCAGCCAAGTATTGCGCCGCCTGCCAGATGACACCGATCCGCCTATCGTGCAGAAGGTCGACACTAACGCTGCTGCTGTAATATGGCTGGCATTAAGCGGTGACCGTACGATTCAGCAGCTCAATCTATACGCGAGCAATATCTTAAAGAAAAAATTCGAGACCATCGATGGCGTAGGCGAAGTTACATTAGGCGGGCGCCGTGACCGCGTGATCCGTGTCAATATCTCGCCCGAACGTATGGCTTCCTACAAGCTGACCGCCAATGATCTGATTGCCGCTTTTAGCCGTGAGCATGTGCAGTTGCCTGGTGGATTTCTGGTCAGCAATCAATCTGAAAAGTTATTGAAACTTGATCTGGAATTTCATAATGTCAAAGACTTGGGTGAGCTAGTCATTGTCGCCAAAGCCGGCGCGCCTATACGTCTTAAAGACGTAGCAAATATCGAAGACAGCATTACCGATAACCGCCAGGTAGCTCGCTATAACGGCAAAACCACGGTTGGTTTAGGCGTAGTCAAGGTGGCTAATGCCAATACAGTGGCGATTATCGAAGAAGTCGAGCGCAGGCTGGATGCAGATATTCGCCCCAATTTACCGCCAGGCATGACTCTGGAAATATCGACTAATGATTCCATCTTCATTAATCAGCTGGTCGCTTCCCTTAAAGAGCACCTGGTTGAAGGCACTTTGCTTGCAGCTTTCATCGTGTTTATTTTCCTGCGGTCTATTCGTTCTACCCTAATCATTGCGACTGCTATCCCTGTATCACTATTGGCCGCTATCGCAGTCATGTATTTCGCGGGGTTTACCTTTAACTCTATGACTCTACTAGCGCTACTGCTGCTGATCGGCGTGGTGGTGGATGATGCAATCGTCGTATTAGAGAACATTCATAGGCATCGGGAGCACCTCGATAAAAATCCAATGAGTGCGGCCATTAACGGTTCCAAGGAAGTGGCTTTTGCAGTGATTGCAGCTTCATTGGCATTAGTGTGTATTTTCGCTCCGGTGATTTTTATGGACGGGATCGTCGGCAAGTTATTCAAGTCGTTTGGCGTAGTCGTCACATTCGGCGTGTTGGCTTCTTTATTTGTTTCGCTAACGTTGACACCTATGCTGTGCTCACGCTTCCTGAATGTCAGCGCAAAAGAGAACAGGTTCTACAGCGCGATCAGCAGGGGTTTGGACAAATTCGATAATCAATACAGGAAATTGCTGGCACATGCATTACATCACCAAGTCATCGTGCTAATCATCACGGTGATTTTTGTGGCTATTAGCGGCTTCCTCACGCTTAAATATGTCGAAAAAGATTTTATCCCTGAAGCAGACGAAGGCAGTTTCACCATCACGGTCAAAACTCCGCTTGGTTCCAGTCTGGCTTATACGGATTCACGCATGAAGCTGGTAGAGGCAGCATTAGCGACCCACAAAGAAGAAGTTGCGAGTTATTTTTCTACCATTGGTGCAGGCTCACGCGGACAGGTCAACCAGGGTAACATCAGTGTGCGTTTAAAACCAAAAACTGAGCGTAAGAAAAGCCAGCAGAATCTGATCAAGGAGCTTAAACAAGAGTTTGACCAGATTCCGGGCGTACGTGCATTACCTTCGCCTTCTTCCATCGCGCGTGGCCAACGCTCAGAAAAACTGCAGTTCAATCTTACCGGCAGCAATCTGCAGGAAATCGGTCGTGTTTCCAAACTCATGCAACAAGCGTTGGGTAGCATTCCCGATATGGGCAAGATCGATTTAGATGTTCAATTAGATTTACCTCAGCTGGATATGAAAATCGACCGGGTACGTGCGGCGAATTTAGGTATCAATGCGAATGATGTTGCAACCGCAGTAAGCTTATATGCAGGGGGTATCGATGTTGCAAAGTTTAATGATGAAGTGGGCGATGGCCAGCGCTATGATATCCGCCTAAAAACTACAGAAGGCGATTTGAAAAACGTCGCTGACTTGAGCAAAATCTACCTCAGGAGCACCAGCGGAGAATTGGTACGCCTAGATGCGATCGCGAGCTTCAAACAAGAGCTTGGTGCTGCTGTGATTGGCCGTTACGACCTGCAATATGCAGCTAATTTCTATGCCAATCCAAATATGCCGCTTGGCGAAGCCGTGAATATCGTTAACGATACTGCGGCAAAACTGGTACCGCCTAATTATACGATCAAGATGACTGGCCAGGCGGAAGAGTTTGGCAAAACTATCAAGAACATCGGATTTGTCTTTTTACTCGCATTTATCCTGCTGTATATGGTGCTTGCCAGCCAGTTCAATTCATTCATCCAGCCATTTATTATCATGTTGGCGCAGCCACTCGCGATAATTGGCGGCTTAATTGCGTTACTGCTTTCAGGCGATACGCTGAATATGTATTCCATGATCGGCTTGGTATTGCTGATTGGTTTAGTCGCTAAAAACTCGATTCTGCTGGTTGATCTCACAAATCAATTACGTGCAGGCGGAGCAAATATTGACGACGCTTTGCGGGAAGCCTGCCCGATCAGATTGCGCCCGGTTGTCATGACTTCACTCACCATTATCCTCGCCTTACTACCAGCCGCATTGGGCCTGGGTGCTGGTAGCGAAACGAACAAACCGCTTTCAGTCGCGATTATCGGCGGTATGATCTCCTCTACCTTGCTGACTTTATTAGTTGTACCAGCGGCTTATTCATTGGTGATGAAGAAGTTAGAGGGCTATAAGCTATAACTTTAAGCTCGATTACTTCTTCATACTGATGACTAATACACCCATCAATACTAATCCGGTACCAGCTAATTGCAACCAGGTAATATCTTCACCCAAAAAGATATAAGCAAGAAAGATGGTCGATACCGGTCCAATAGAGCTCACCAACGAAGCTTTGTTGCTGCCCAAGCGGTGAATACCAGCATTCAAAAGCACCGCCGGCAATACAGTCGCTACCACCGCCATCAGTAAACATAACCAGTAAACCTGGGCAGGCAAATGCAATACCGATACCTGATGTGCTGTACTAACGAAGTGCAATCCACTGGCCAAGGTTGCGGCGAGCATGGTGTAGGCGGTGAATGAAGTGGATCCCACACGGGGTATAACCCTGCCGCTAAACACTAAATAAGCAGCGTATACAATCGCGCTGGCGGTCACCAAAGCCGCTCCGAGCATAGTCCCTGAGGCACCTGATTTTGCTAATGACACATCGTGACCCACCACCAAACTCACACCAGCATAGCTCGCTACCAACGCGAATATCTCACGCTTACCGATTTTGTGTTTATATAATATCGCGCTTAATATCACTACGATGGTCGGGTATAAAAATAGGATGATCCGTTCCAAGCCAGCAGTGACATAGGCTAAGCCTGCAAAGTCTAGCCACATAGGACCATAGCCGCCGACTACACCCAACCCGAAAATTTTCCAGGCATCTTTTTTGTTGATAGTCGGCGTATTAGATGAAACGCTTGCCCATATAGCTAATGCGATGAAGAATGGCGCAGAAAAAGCCATGCGCAACGCAATAAGGGTTGCAGCGTCGACCGGATAGGCATACGCAAGCTTCACAATAATCGCCTTAGACGATACAGTGACCGCAGCAGCTAATACCATCAATGAACCGATTAAGGCATTATTGGGCTGGTGTTGAGTTTGGGATTGCATGTTTTACCCTTTTAAAACGGGCTCAACGGGGTAAGAACTAGGAACAACCGCGGGAGCCCGCGGTTGCAAAAAATTTACGACAAGCAACAACCGCAGCAGGATATGGCTGATAGCCATAGCGCGTTGCGGGCGACTGCTGCCGTGGATGGAGCAGCGATGTGTTGATTAATTATCATAAGGATGTGAACTGTACGGATTTGTGATTACGTAGTCAAGCGCAGTGATCATGCTATCTGAGCTTTACGTTGGATGATTTTCACGAGATATTCCAATGTAAGGCCTTCAACTTTAGGCTGCCATAGTGATGAATTTTTAGGGAAATCCTTGAATTCTCCAGAGCGGGAATAACCTAATCGCTCGTAAAATTCGATGAGTTCGGTACGTACGGTAATGACTGCCATATGGAAACCCACTACTCGCCATTCCCTTAAAGTCATCGCTTCAGCCGCTTGTATCATAGTGGCGCCATGGCCTTTATTCTGCATACTCGGTTTAACTGCGATCATGCCTAGGTGGGCGATGTTCTTGCCGTAGGCATCTTGGCGTTCGCAGCAGACGGTAGCGACAATCTGGTCACGCAGCACGCCTACCAAAATAAATGCATCTTCACGCTGGATGATACTGGCGACTTCTTGTGTAGTGGTACGCAAACCATCCAGCAAATCTGCCTCGGTAGTCCAACCCGCGCGACTGCTTTCACCGCGATAAGCGGAGTTGATAAGTTCGGCGATCTCTTGCGCATCGCTCAGTTCGGCTTTATGAAAATGGAGCATTTAAATATTTCTATATATGTAAGTTTTAAGCCCGATGGGCGAGAATAAAATGGAACGAAGCATATGACTTGATAATAATAGGTGGAGTTTTTTATCAGTAATGCCTAAAGGTCATAAACTGATAGTTATGCTTTTTCTACCCATTTCTGTACTACCAAACTTCCTACCATGTCACCCTCAACATTGACAGCAGTTCGGACAGTATCCAGCAGCCTGTCTATCGGCAATAGTATGGCAATTGCCTCTGCTGGCAAACCGACTGACTGCAATACCATCACCATCGTTACCATACCGGCACTTGGAATACCGGGGGCGCCCATGGCACCGATCATCGCAGTAAAGAATACTATCAACTGCTGTACCAAATTCAATTCGATACCTGCAAGATTAGCAATAAACAACGCTGCGGCCGCTTCATATAAAGCGGTGCCATCCATATTCACGGTAGTCCCTAATGGCAATACAAACCCTGCGATTTCAGGTCTTACATGGAGATGCTGAGTAACACATCGCATGCTGACCGGTAGCGTGGCCGAACTTGAACTGGTAGCAAACGCTGTAATCAATGCCTCTCTGGCACCGCGCCAGAACCACAGCGGTGTTTTGCCGGTTACCAAATATAGTATCAGCGGCAATATGACTATTCCGTGTAATAAAGTCGTACCGATCACCAAAGCGATGAACTTTGCCAAGCTATCCAATATAACCAGATCCTGGGTGGCTACCAGCTTGATTAACAAGGCTGCGATTCCGAAAGGCGCCAGTACCATGACCCAGCTGACGATACGCATCGTCAATTCCAATGTTTCCTGTAGCAAATGCAGGATATTTTTGTAGCGCTCGCCGCCTATGACGAGGGCAACGCCCAAAACCATCGCAAAGGTCACTACTGCTAATATGTTGCCCTGTGCCAGTGCAGCAAAAGGATTCATGAATAAACCATGCAGGAATTGTGCAAAAAATTCCGGTAACGGTAATTGCTTCGCCTGGAAGTTCTGCATAGCGTGGTCAAACATCGCTAAATGCATGCCTTTACCAGGTTCAAAATAATTAGTGGCAACCAGCGCTAATATAATGGCGATAGACATACTTGCCACAAAAAATACCAGTGTTGTTGTCCATACACGATGTATTTGCTGATGTTGACGCAGGTTAGCGATACCTACCGAGATACTGCAGAACACTAGCGGGATCAGGATCATTTTGAGCAAGTCGACAAAAAGTGTCGAGACTAGGCCTGAAAAATATAGCCCTGTTTGTACTGCCGAATGATTTATACCTAGGCGATGAAAATATAAACCAGCCAAAATACCAAAAATAGCACCAATCAGGATTTGGCTATTTAAGCTGGGCCATTTCATATTATTTGGCTTTTGCTACCTTGGCTTTTGTAACCTTTGGTTTGGCAGCCTTAGTTGCGGTCTCTTTTAAAGGTTTTGCTTTTTCGACTTTAGGCCTATTAACCTTTTGTTTTGTTGCAGGCTCTCCTGCAACAGATTGCTCTGGTGAAGGTTCGGAGATTGCTACTTCCTGAGCTTTATTTTGGGCTGCATCTTTGCTTTTATCCGTAACTTCCGGTGAAAACTTTTCAAATACAGCTGCGAAGAAACCATCAGTATTGTGTAAATGCGGTAATAATTTCAGGTAGTTGCCAGTATCTAAATTAATTTGTTGCTGCTTTAATATTTCAGCTGCGTTCAACAGCTTAAAATCCGGATGGGTAGCTAAAAAGTTTTCTGCTATTTGTTCATTTTCATCGCTAAGCAAACTACAGGTTGCGTAAATCAAGCGGCCACCATTTTTAGTGAGCTTGGCTGCCCGAGCTAAAATGGAGGTTTGCTTTTGTGTCAGCTCCATTACATCCTGTGGCGTCTGGCGCCATTTGAGATCAGGATTGCGGCGCATTGTACCCAAGCCGCTACATGGCGCATCTACTAGCACACGGTCAAATTTTCCATTCAAGCGTTTGAGTTTCTGATCATTTTCACTGCTGATGACTTGCGCATTCAGGTTTGATAAACCAGAGCGTTTCAAACGTTGCCCCAAATTATGTAGACGCTTTTCGGATACATCAAACGCGTATAAACGGCCGGTATTGCGCATCAGCGCGCCAATCGCCAAACTTTTGCCACCTGCGCCGGCACAGAAATCGGCAACCATCATGCCGCGTTTAGGCGCTACCAGATGTGCTAATAATTGACTGCCTTCATCCTGGACTTCGATTTTGCCCTCAGTAAACAGCACATGACGGCTAATATTCAAGCGCAGCGGCATGCGAATACCGATGGGAGAGTAAGGAGTTTTGGTAATATTCATCTCGCCTGAAGTGTTCTCGGCGATGAATTTCGCCATCACCTCGTCGCGTTCGCCTTTGATGGTATTGACACGCAAATCAAGCGTAGCTTGTTCATGCATGCTGCGGGCGATGGTGAGCGCTTCTGCTTCCCCATATTGCGCAACCAGTTTTTCCCATAGCCAATCACGCACATCTGCTTGTGTAGCCAGCGGCAAATCATCGGTAGATTTGGCCTTAATTGCATGGGCCCATTCTTTTTGCTGCTCATTCAATACGGAGTCCAACTCACGTATGCTCATGCCCTGCACACGTAACAACCAAGCCAGGATAAGCTTACGAGCATCATCCGGATCATTCTCATCATTGGCCGTTACAGTGCTTAAAAAACGTAAACGGCGCAGAACCCCATAGACACTCTCAGCGACGAAAGCGCGGTCTTTGGTACCTAAGTCACGGTTATTGCGGAAAAAATCACCTAGTTTGGCGTCTGCCGGGCTATTAAAATCCAGTAAATTCGATAGTACTACTGCTGCTTGCCGTATTAAATTAGGCGTCATTACATTCTCTTTAAATTGTATTTTGGTGCTTATTGATTAAATCGGCGGCTTCTCAGTCTTTATACTAATGGCCAGCAATTCATAAACTTTGTTTTCTTTCTCGGTTTTGCGTATTTTAACAGGTACGTACTGATAATCTAAAGCAAGCCATAATTCATCCTTTTCATCGTCTTTAGAAGAACGTAAAAGATGGACGGTTTTAACATCGCCCATCTTGGTTTGAATGACTTCTTCGCCTTCAAAGCTGTAATCATAAGTATCCAGTTTTTTTCCATTGGTAATGGCCAACTGCATATTTTCTAGCGGGGGTACAAACATAAACTGGTACATAAAACTCAACAAATCTTGTGCACCTTCTACCAGTGGCGCTTGTTTATCGCCTTTGGTGCTATGCATATTTAGTTTATTGGTTTCCCAATCGAATTTGGCGGTATAGGTTTTGTCTTTTTTGTCACCAAATTGATATAAATAATCGATTGGCCTTAATCCCGTGTCGGTCAAATAACCTTTACTCGTTTGCAACAAATCAGGAATAACCAATGCCACCAAGCCCTGCGCTTGAATCAAGCTACTTATCTCATAGCCTTCGCCACTTCTTATCAAGTTATATACAATTTTCGCCTTACCTGTCGGCCGGTCATTCACTTTTGCATTGATATCAGTCCGTACATCAAAATCCGTCTCTACGTATTTATAGGGATTTGGTTTATCGATCAAACCAGCATCGTCCGGCTTTATCTCCGGAACGGGCGGTGCCTGTTCAGTAGTAGGTTCAGCTGGTGTTGGAGGTTCTGTAACCGGTATTGATTCGGCTTCAGCTGGCCTTTGGTTTGGTTCTGCAGGTCCCTCAGATGCAGGCTGAGCTGGCTCGGGGTCTGGTTCAGATATTTGTTTTGGCTCTTGCTTTTGAATTATTTCTTTTTTTGTTTCAGTAATTATTTTTTTAGGTTCCGGTACCATCAACCTTGCTGATATTTGGTAATGATCCTCACCAAATTCGGGAAGGACCAAATAGGCTTGACCGAGTAAAAATAGATGCAAAAAAAGCGATAAGCAAATTGCGACTAAAAGACCTTTAGATTCTCGTAATAAAGATTTCCAGTCGCGCGTCAAATGCTACTCCACATGCAATTCAGTCAAGGTTTGCTCTAACTTTTCTCCGTTTTCATCTACCAGCATAATACGTACCGGCAGAAAATGCTGTTCAATTCCTAGCCATAATTCCTTGGTTTCCGTCTGGGATTCGGCTGGTACCAGGTGCAAGGTTTTATATTGCACACCGGCACTTTCAATGGTTTCCTGCCCGTTACTGATTTTGTAAGGGTATTGATTCAACTTCTTGCCGGTAGTCAATGTCACTGTAACCGCGTCTTTTAAAGCGTTTGGCATAAACATGAATTGATAAGGATAACTAGCCAGATCTTGCACGCCTGGCACTAATCCAGCCTCTTTAATATTGTTCTTTACCTTCATCTGCAAGGTTTTATTGGGCCAATCAAAATCCGTGAATAGGGACTTCTTAGCGTTGTCGCCTTGGTGCAATTCAAAGTGCATGGGTTTTAAGCCGTCTGCCGTTATTTCCCCGGTACTGGTTAATTTGCGCTCACCAAATAAAGCGTAGACCCCTACACCTTTACTAATACTTTCAATCTTGTAAGTGTTCCCTGTCACCGTAAATTGCTCTTTCATCTTGGCGAAAGGCTGGCCGTTCTTGGTCACTTCATAATTGGCTTGAATGAGTTTTGGTACAGTCAACTTTTCGTTGGCTGACAAAGCATAATTGGAAACAAACAGGGAAAGCGAAACAAGCGTTAAACTGATCAATCGAATGGAACGAAACACAACAACTCCTCAATTTTAAAATGACCAATGTTTAACGCATGAAGTTCGCTTTTAGATACAGGAACAGATAATTAAGCTTTGATTTTAAAATTTAAAGTACTACGGTAGGCGCTTCATTTTCCTTTTGAGCACGGATCGTACCAATCTGGAATACCGTTTCACCTGCATCTTGTAAAAGTTTCTGTGCCGCTTCAGCGTGTTCTTTGGCGACAATAACCACCATGCCGATACCGCAGTTAAAGGTTTTGTACATTTCTAAATCTGCAACATTCCCTTGTGCCTGCAGCCATGTGAATAGTGGCGGCATCGTCCAACTGCCAGCCTTAATCTCTGCCGTTAATCCTGCCGGCAATATACGTGGTATGTTTTCGGTAATGCCACCACCGGTAATATGTGCCATGCCTTTTACTGGTAAGCTAGCGATTAACTGCAGCAATGGTTTCACATAAATCCGTGTGGGCGCCATCACTACATCTTTGAATTTCTTGCCGTGGAAATCCGATTCGAAATCGATACCCGATTTTGCAATCAGTTTACGGATCAAAGAATAGCCATTTGAATGGGCTCCGCTAGAAGCTAAGCCTAGGACAACATCGCCACTCGCAATAGTAGTACCGTTAATGATGCTTTCTTTATCCACACAGCCTACCGCAAAACCAGCCAAATCATATTCACCAGCCGGGTACATGCCTGGCATTTCGGCAGTTTCTCCACCTACCAATGCACAACCGGATTGTTCACAGCCTTCTGCGATACCTTTAATGACTTGTGCTGCCGTACCAACTTCTAATTTACCGCAGGCAAAATAATCCAGGAAGAATAGAGGTTCTGCACCTTGTACCAAGATATCGTTGACGCTCATCGCCACCAAATCAATACCTACGGTGTCATGCTTATTAAGTTCAAAAGCAAGTTTCAGTTTAGTACCCACGCCATCCGTGCCGGATACCAGCACAGGATTCTTGAATTTTTTCGGCATTTCGAACAAGGAACCAAAGCCGCCAATACCGCCCAATACTTCAGGGCGCATGGTACGCTTGGCAAATGGCTTAATCTGTTCTACTAACGCATCGCCAGCTTCAATATCAACCCCTGCATCGCGATAACTCATGGAGTTTTCAGTGCTCACAGGTGAGGATTTTTTGTCTGAATTTTCAGAATTCAAGATGCGTACTCGCTTTCTACAATATAATTTACTTAACTAATATGAGATTTTAACTTAAATGGCAACAAAACAAGAAAATCTTGCGAGCAAATTTAGATGGTGGCTGATCGGTGCCACACTGATTTTATTCATTTATTTGCTAAGTCCAATATTGGCGCCCTTTATCGCCGCAGCGATCTTGGCTTATATTTGCAACCCTATCGTAGAGAGAATCTGTGCTTTAAAACTTGGGAAGCTCACACCTAACCGTACTGCGGCAACATTCAGCGTGATGCTTCTCCTGTTAGCCGCAATTTTGCTATTGCTGCTGATCGTTATTCCATTATTACAAAAAGAACTGTTACTGGTGATTGAACGCCTGCCGGAATACGCCGCTAACTTGAGAAAAAATGTCGAGCCCTGGCTAATGCAAAATTTTGGGCTTACACTAGATTTTGATATTTCAAGGTTACAGAAATTACTGGCTAATAATTGGCAGACAGCAGGTGGGTTTGTCGGTAATTTGATGGTAACTATCAGCACCCATGGCGCTGCAATTTTAGGCTGGATGGTCAATTTATTGCTGGTACCTATGGTCTTGTTTTACATGCTTAGGGATTGGCATGAAATGCTTGCCTCTATCAGTTCGTTGATACCGCGTCGTTTTTTAAGCAAAACTAAACAAATGGCCCGCGAAATGGATGCGGTATTAGCGCAATTCTTACGCGGGCAGCTTACGGTCATGCTCATTATGAGTGTTTTCTATGCGGGAGGTTTATCGCTCGCTGGTCTCGATTTAGCGCTGCCTATCGGCATTTTATCTGGCCTACTAGGCTTTGTACCTTATCTTGGCATTACTACCGGCGTAGTATTAGCCACGCTCTCCGGCTTGCTGGAATTTAATAGCATCGGGCAGTTAATCCCGATATTCGTTG
Source organism: Methylotenera sp. (assembly GCA_035460225.1). Lineage (GTDB taxonomy): Bacteria > Pseudomonadota > Gammaproteobacteria > Burkholderiales > Methylophilaceae > Methylotenera. The sequence continues at coordinate 99,936 of DATHWX010000008.1, read as the reverse complement.
TTTTCAGTATTGGGCAGTTACTCGAAAATATGTGGCTAACGCCTAATTTGGTGGGTGACCGTATTGGCCTGCACCCTGCTGTAGTGATATTTGCTTTATTAGCCGGTGGCCAGTTATTTGGCTTTACAGGCGTGCTGCTGGCATTACCCGCTTCCGGTGCTTTAGCTGTAGCTTTACGTCATGTTCGCAATAGCTATATAGGCAGCGACTTGTATAAATGACGTTGGTTTTATGAAGCAATTATTATTAGATATTCAACCGCCGGCATTACCCTCGTTCGACAATTTTGTAGTTGGTCGGAATGCTGAAGCTTTACATAGCCTGGATTTAGCTTTAAGCGGTCATGAGTCCGCGCGTTTTATTTATTTGTGGGGAGAATCTGGCAGCGGAAAATCACATCTAGCAAAAACCTACCAACACATAAACACGCATGCAGTTGTAGTGGATGACGTGCAGTTGCTGGATGATGCGGCCCAAATCAACTTATTCAATACTTACAACGATATCCGTAATAATCCTGAGCCGGGCAAAACTTTAATGGTGACCGGTAACGCTGCCCCTACGCAAATGAATCTGCGTGATGATTTGGCTACGCGGCTGGCGTGGGGTTTGACCTATCAGCTGCATCCATTGAGTGATGAGGAAAAAGCGCTAGCACTGATGAGCCATGCTGATACACGTGGTATGCGCTTACCCACCGAAGTGATCACTTACTGTCTACGTTATTTACAGCGTGATTTACCGACGCTTATTTCTACTATTAATGCGCTAGACGAATGGTCACTCACCACCAAAAAACCCGTGACTGTACCTATGCTGCGTCAGTTATTACAGTTACCTCTCAACCAATAAGCACTACCGAAAAGTCATTATGTTACGTGTTACCGAAATCAAACTTCCCCTTACTCATGCGCCTGAAGAGATCAAAGCTGCGCTGGTAAAAAAGCTCGCGATCAATGCTGCTGATATCCTTGACTACACCATTTTTAAACGCGGCGTAGATGCCCGTAAAGCCAATGCGATACTGCTGGTTTATTCATTGGACGTCACCGTTCAAGGCGAAGCGAAAGTATTGGCAAAACATGCTAAAGACCCTCATATCAAGCCAGCGCCGGATACTTCCTATAAATTCGTTGCGCAGGCACCTAAAACTTTAAAGCATCGACCTGTCGTCGTTGGCTTTGGTCCCGCCGGTATTTTTGCCGCCTTGATATTGGCACAATCCGGATTCAAGCCGATAGTGCTGGAACGCGGTAAAGCTGTGCGTGAGCGTACCAAAGACACATGGGGTTTATGGCGTAAAAGTGAATTAAACCCTGAGTCTAACGTCCAGTTTGGCGAAGGCGGCGCGGGCACGTTCTCGGACGGCAAGTTATATAGCCAAATCAAAGACCCTAAACATTACGGGCGCAAGGTGTTGTATGAGTTTGTTAAAGCCGGCGCTCCTGAAGAGATTTTATATGTAAGCCATCCGCACATTGGTACTTTCCGGCTGGTAGGCATGGTGGAAGAGATGCGTAATACCATCACCGCATTAGGCGGTGAGATTCGTTTTCAAAGCAAGGTTGAAGAAATCGAGATTGATAAGCACCAGGTTCAAGCTGTCGTACTAGCCAATGGTGAGCGTATAGCAACCAATCATTTGGTACTCGCCATTGGCCATAGCGCACGCGACACTTTTGAGATGATTCATCGCCAAGGCATTTATGTAGAAGCCAAGCCCTTTTCTGTCGGTTTCCGCATTGAACATCCGCAATCGCTCATAGACCAGGCGCGGCATGGGCCCAATGCGCAGCATCCTATTTTAGGCGCGGCCGATTATAAATTAGTACACCATGCCAGCAATGGGCGTTCAGTCTATAGCTTCTGCATGTGTCCGGGCGGCACGGTGGTTGCAGCCGCCTCGGAGCCGCATCGCGTTGTGACCAATGGCATGAGCCAGTATTCACGTAATGAGCGCAATGCCAATGCTGGCATCGTAGTCGGGATCACGCCGGAGATTGACTATCCGGGCCATCCGTTGGCGGGTATGGAACTACAGCGCAAATTGGAAAGTCATGCTTATGTATTGGGCGGTAGTAATTACCAGGCGCCTGGCCAGCTTATAGGAGATTTTTTGGAGAATAAACCTTCAATAAAATTCGGCGAAGTGACGCCTTCGTATACGCCAGGAGTGCATTTGACCAACTTGGATACAGCGCTCCCGGAATTTGCCATTAGTGCGATACGCGAAGCGATTCCGCAATTCGCTAAGCAGATCAAAGGTTTTGATTTGGCAGATGGTATTTTGACCGGCGTTGAAACCCGCACCTCATCACCGATCCGTATCAAGCGCAATGATGATGACCTGCAAAGCATCAACACCAAAGGGTTGTACCCAACAGGAGAAGGCGCTGGCTATGCCGGCGGCATATTGTCCGCAGGGGTGGATGGTATCCGCGTGGCCGAAGCCGTTGCGCTTAGTATCGCTAACGGTAGTTAAAAAGATAATCAATGAACGGTTTATTAGTTAAATTCAGGAATGTTTTCGGCCAGGTTTCGATCTTTTCTGTCGCTGTGCCAATAGCAGCCTGCATTATATTGGCAGGCACGCAATTAAACCTGGGCGCATATTATTCATTACTAGTCGCCGCTGCGCTCATCGGCGCAGTACTATCCGCAGTGCACCATGCTGAAGTCGTAGCGCATAAGCTTGGCGAGCCTTACGGTACTTTATTGCTTGCGGTCGCGATAACGGTCATTGAAGTTGGTCTTATTATTTCACTGATGCTGACCGGTGGTCCGGAAACTGCAGCGCTAGCGCGAGATACTGTATTCGCCGCAGTCATGATTATCGTTTCCGGTATCGTTGGTTTATGCCTGTTAATCGGCGGCCTGCTCTACAAAGAACAGGTTTTCAGGCTGCATGGCGCAAACGCTGCACTTACTACATTGGCAGCGATTGTTGTGCTGACTTTGATACTGCCCAATTACACGCTCACAAAAGCCGGGCCGCTCTACAGCGCTAGCCAGCTCGCTTTTATTGCGATCGTTTCGCTGGTACTTTATGGCACCTTTGTTTTTGTACAGGTAATTCGCCATCGTAATTATTTTCTAGATGCGGCTGACAATAGCGGCCTCGTTTTGCACTCTGCTAGCACGAGCAGCAAGGTCGCAATGATGAGTACCGTTCTTTTGCTGGTCTGCCTGGTTGCGGTCGTATTGTTGGCAAAATCCCTTGCCCCGGATATTGAATCAGCTGTTATTGCTATGGGCGCGCCACATCAGCTGGTCGGCGTCATCATTGCGAGTATTGTTTTGCTGCCTGAAGGCTTAGCCGCTATTCGTGCAGCCCGAAAAAACATGTTCCAAACCAGCTTGAATCTTGCATTGGGTTCGGCACTAGCCAGTATCGGTTTAACCATTCCTGCAGTCGCTATTCTGTCGCTACTCACAGGCTGGACGCTGATCTTAGGCATCGATATGAAATCTACACTGCTGTTATTACTTGCGCTATTTGTCAGTTCTTTGTCACTGGCCACAGGCCGTACCAATGTTTTGCAAGGCGTGATTTTATTGGTGATTTTTGCCGTGTATCTATTTACTACAGTAATCCCTTAAAGCGGTCAGATAAATAAAAAGCCGGATTTTCATCCGGCTTTTTATTACTACAACAACTCTATTGCCTGATTAAGTAATCAAAAGCTCCAAGTGCTGCTTTTGAGCCTTCACCCATGGCAATGATGATCTGTTTGTATGGCACAGTAGTCACATCGCCCGCAGCGAAAACGCCTGGTAAAGAAGTATGACCATGGGCATCCACATTGATCTCACCGAATTTACTGAGATCAATACCACTCGTTTTCAACCAATCCGTATTTGGCAACAAACCGATCTGTACAAACACGCCTTCCAGTGCGATGGTATGCACTTCGCCAGTGGTGCGGTCTTTATAGATCAAGCCATTTACTTTTTGGTCTTGCCCCGTAATTTCAGTCGTTTGGGCATTCACGATAATCGTTACGTTAGGCAATGTCGCGAGCTTTTTCTGCAAGATCGCATCTGCACGTAACTTGGTATCGTACTCAATCAAAGTCACGTGTTTCACGATATTCGCCAAATCGATTGCCGCTTCGACACCTGAGTTACCGCCGCCGATCACAGCCACATGTTTGCCTTTGAATAATGGGCCATCGCAGTGCGGGCAATAAGCCACACCTTTGCCGCGATAGTCTTTTTCACCGGGTACATTCATCTCTCTCCAGCGCGCACCGGTAGCAATGACCACTGACTTGGTTTTGAGCGTAGCACCGCTTTCCAGCTTGATTTCCATCATGCCGTTACCGTTGCCATTGACATGATGCAAAGCTTCGGCACGCTGCAAATTCATGATGTCGATATCATAAGTCTTCACGTGCTCTTCCAATGCCGCGACCAATTGCGGGCCTTCGGTTTCTTTCACTGAAATGAAGTTCTCGATACCAAGCGTATCCATCACCTGGCCGCCGAAACGATCCGCCACGATGCCGGTACGGATACCTTTACGTGCAGCGTATATCGCAGCGGATGCACCAGCTGGGCCGCCACCGACGATCAACATATCGTAAGGCGCTTTCGCGTCCAGTTTTTTGGCTTCGCTAGCGATTACACCTTTATCCAATTTTGGCAATATTTCATCCACGCCCATACGCCCGGCACCGAACTCTTCACCGTTCAGGTAAATCGTAGGCACTGCCATCACTTTGCGCTCATTCACTTCATCCTGGAATACACCGCCATCAATCATCACATGGGTAATGTTCGGGTTAATCACAGACATCAGATTCAGTGATTGCACGACTTCCGGGCAATTATGGCAACTCAATGAAACGAAAGTCTCAAAATGGTATTGGCCGTCTAAAGCTGCGATCTGCGCGATCTTTTCTGCTTCCAGCTTTAATGGATGACCGCCTGTTTGCAACAATGCCAAAACCAAAGACGTGAACTCATGACCCATAGGGATCCCCGCAAAGCGGATACCTGCCTGCTGACCGGCTTTACCGATAGAAAAAGACGGCGTGCGTTTATCGCTATTACGCTTTTCCGTTAAGGTAATCTTGTCAGAAATACTGGCGAGCTCCTGCAGCAAATCCAGCATTTCGCGGGATTTGTCGCTATCATCAATAGAAGCCGATATTTCGATAGGCTCCTTCAACATCGCCAAATAGGTCACTAATTGGGTTTTAATATTGCTGTCTAATGCCATGATATGTTCTCGTATTTGATCTTTTGGATATTGATACTGGTAAAAAAACCCCAAACTTTTGGCCTGGGGTAAGTTTCTTAGCCTATTGATTAGGGCTAAATGCTTAATTTAGCGAGCGGGATAAAATGCAAGGCATACAGCGCACAACAAACGAGATAGTACTTTGAGTACAGCGAGTTTGTGAGCACTGCATAACGCCGCAGTTTGCCCGCACAGCTAATTAAACTTTAGATTTTGCCAACTAAATCTAATGAAGGTGCCAACGTCTCCGCACCCGGTGTCCAAGAAGCTGGGCACACTTCACCTGGATGTGATGCCACATATTGTGCAGCTTGTGCTTTACGGATCAGGTCTTGTGCAGAACGGCCGATACCTAAGTCGTTCACTTCTGCAGCTTTAATCACGCCTTCTGGATTGATTAAGAACGTGCCGCGTAGTGCCAAACCTTCTTCTTCGATCATCACGCCAAAGTTACGTGTGATCGTGCCTGTTGGGTCACCGATCATTGGGTACTGAATTTTTTTGATCGTATCAGAAGCATCGTGCCAAGCTTTGTGCGTAAAGTGTGTATCAGTCGATACAGAGTAAATCTCTACGCCCATTTTTTGGAATGTTGCATAGTTATCAGCTAGGTCGCCCAATTCTGTAGGGCAAACAAAAGTGAAATCAGCTGGATAAAATACAAATGCAGACCATTTGCCTTTTAAATCAGCCTCAGTCACATCGACAAATTTACCGTTATGGTAAGCAGTTGCTTTAAAAGGTTTGATTTCGGTATTCACTAAAGACATGATTTTTTCCTTAAATGTTGATGAATATTACGTGTTAAATAAACTATTGATGCATTATAGAGAGAGTAATTCAATAAATCCAATATATCATACTAATGGTTATGATAATTTAAACTTATGTAACTGTAATTTTAACCTTTGGTAACGGCAATATTCTGCGTTGCGCTAGCCCCAAAGTTATCAAGCCAAGTCACTGCGACGACATCTCCAACCTTCGCATTCCTTAACCTGAAGGTAAGGTAGGGATTCTTCGAAATTCCGGTTCCCCATTGCGCTTCCAATACCGGAAGTCCGTTAAGGGTGGCCGTGATTAACTGAACAAAATGTGCCGGAATCAATTCCCCGTCATCACCTTTCTTACGACCAGTATCCATGGGATGACTGATTAACACTTTGACTTCCACATAGTCGCCTTTTAATTGGGCGCGCATTTTCATGTTATCAACAGCCATCAACCGCACCCGTTTTCTAGGACGACTACATTTTTGGCATTGGTAAAGTATTGGTTACCAACTTTTGCTACTACCTTGATATCGGAAGTTTCGGCCATTTTGATCCGGGTAACGATAAAAGGCTCGGCGCCATTACTGAATTTATAGTGAGCAATGAGTGGCGTAGGATTTTTCTCCACCAGTATCATCAGGCTTTCGGTATTTGGGATATTGCTGCGAATCTCTACCTGAACAATTGCGCCATTTTCGGCCATGTCCGGTGCTGAAACCAAGATATCCTGGCTAGTAATCTCGCCGTTTATTTCCAAACCTTGTTCAGCATCATTCAGTTTAACGGCTTCAAAAGCGCGTTTATTCCAGATGTCAGCGAATGCCTGCAAAGGCAATACTAGTGCGGCACTCATTAAACCCAGCAGAAAATTTCTACGTTGCATCAATTTCCTTACGTTTTTACATCAATAAGCTTCTGTCAAAAAGTATTAAAGTTTGGCTTTCTTTTCGTCAGCCAGCAAAGATTGCAATTGCTTCAATCGTGCTTCGACAATGGAATTCTGATAAAAGTCACCGTCTTTCGCTTTTACCGCTAAATCCATCTGCTCGACTGCGTGTGGTAGATCATATTTACGATAATACGCCTCGCCTAAAGCCTGATGACTCAAAAGCTCTTTATTTTTCAAACTATACGCTTTTGCCAGCAGGTCATAAAAATAAGCATCATCTGCATATAAATCCTGCTTATTATGTATGAGCTTTATGACATTATCAGGCTGTTTGATCGCCAGCAGATGCTCTGCATAACCATAGATCAAGCCACGATTATCGGGAAACACATTCAGAGCTGCGGCATATTTTTTCTCTGCTTGTTGCGGATTATTCTTTGCCACATCAATATGCGCGGCAAGATTCTCTATCATAGGATGCATAGGTGCATTCTTCTTGAGCCATAAGGTTTCTTTCTCTGCATTCGCCAAATCATTTTTGCGTAATAACGCTACGGCTAGACCGTAGTGTTCGGCCGCTTCATTAACGTAGCGGTGTTCGCGAATGTTCTGTTGAAATATATCAATAGCAGATTGCGCAGTACCAGTACTGGCGCGCAATTTCGCTTTTACATATTGGAATTCAAGGCTATCTGGCACCTGCTTATAGGTCATTTGCTCGACACGGTTGGTCACATCGGCAATACGTTCGGTAGTCAATGGGTGGGTACGCAAAAAGCCTGGCGCACTGCCCTCCGCAAATCTGGTACCGCGCTGCAAGGTATTAAAGAACGCTGGCATGGCACGCACATCAAACCCGCCACTTTCTAAAATCTGTAAACCTACCCGGTCAGCTTCACGTTCATGCTCGCGCGTAAAATCCAACTGCTTTTGCACGCCTAGCGCAGCAGAAGTGGTAAGTGCCCCGCTGGCTAAATCTGGATTTGCACGGGAAACCAGCAGGGCCAGAGCGATGCCAGCAATATTCTTGAAAGTATCGTACTTTTGCGAGGCTAGCATACGCGCCAAGTGATGCTGGGTCACGTGGCCAATTTCATGGCCTAGTACACTCGCCAGTTCAGATTCACTATTCGCCGCAAGTATCAGACCGGTATGTACGCCAATCACACCCCCTGGCATGGCAAAGGCGTTGATTGTATTGTCCTGCACTACAAAAAAATTGAATTTCTGGCGTTTTTCCGGACCATTCTCAACTAGCCTTGCGCCTAAGGCCTGCAAATAATCTTTCACCTCGATGTCTTGCAAAACGTCATCACTGATCGCTACATCACGTAGGATTTGCTCGGCAATGGCCTGTTCCTGCTGAGCAGAAAGAACGGTTGCGGAATTGTCCCCCAACTCCGGCAGTTCATTGGCCAACACAGGGGAAAGAGTGAATACTGAAGCCAGAACTGTAATAATTATTAATGATTTATAGTTCATAGTTGCTATGATAACGGTTACCGCTAATCGGTTCATAGAATATATTGCCAGAAACCACACTCAATATGACGCAAACTAACCATACCCTCACACATTTCGATGCTAGCGGCCAAGCGCACATGGTGGATGTAGGCAGTAAAAATGAAACGCATCGTATCGCCATTGCCAGCGGTAACATCAGCATGATGCCAGCTACTTTAAACCTTATTCTGCAAGGCAATGCAAAAAAAGGCGACGTACTAGGTATAGCGCGCATCGCAGCGATTCAGGCAAGCAAAAAAACCTCTGACCTAATTCCCTTATGTCATCCTTTAGCCCTGACTCGTGTAGCAGTAGACTTCGAAGTCGATGAAAGTGCCAGCAAAATCAGCTGCATCGTCACCACAGAAGTTTATGGCAAAACTGGTGTGGAAATGGAAGCGCTTACTGCCGTGAATATTGGGCTGCTTACTATTTATGATATGTGCAAAGCCGCTGATCGAGGCATGGTCATCGGTGATATCAAAATGCTTGAAAAGCATGGCGGAAAATCAGGCGACTGGTCAGTTAACAAATAAACGATAAGTATACGAATGGGAAAATAAAATGGACTTAAATTTAAAAGGCAAACTTGCATTGGTGAGCGGCAGCACCGCTGGTATTGGCTATGCGATCGCATCTGCATTAGCCAAAGAAGGTGCCCAAGTAATTGTTAATGGCCGCGCACAAAACTCGGTAGATGCAGCAGTAGCTAAAATGCAAGTAGAGACCGCTGGCAACGTTATAGGATTTGCGGGCGATTTAAGTGTGGCGTCAGTAGCAGAAGAGCTTGCTCAAAAGCACCCGAATGTAGAAATCTTGGTCAATAATCTCGGCATCTTTGAACCCAAAGCATTTGAAGATATTCCTGACGCTGACTGGTTACGTTTTTTTGATGTCAACGTATTAAGCGGCATTCGCCTGGCACGTTTTTATTTGCCTGCGATGAAACGTGCAAACTGGGGCCGCATCATCTTTATCTCCAGCGAAAGCGCGGTACAAATTCCTGCTGAAATGATTCATTACGGCATGACCAAGACTGCACAGTTAGCGGTATCACGCGGTCTGGCAGAATCCGTAGCAGGTACCGGCATCACAGTGAATAGCATATTACCTGGCCCAACAAAATCGCGCGGTGTAGAGGATTTTGTCGATGCGCTGGCAAAAGCAGAAGGAAAATCGTTTGAAGCGTTTGAAAAAGAATTCTTCGAGAAAGTACGCCCTACTTCATTGATCAAGCGTTTTGCTACACCGGAAGAAGTGGCTTCTTTAGTCGCTTATATCGCCAGTCCATTGGCCTCGGCTACCACAGGCGCATCCTTACGGGTAGATGGTGGGACGTTAAAAAGCGCTTTTTGATTACATAGAATCTTAACTAACTATCTGCTTAACTAATAATTCCGCACTGGCCGGCGCCATGGTCAAGCCATAACGGAAATGGCCGGTATTCAAGTATAGATTTTTAATATGTGGGTGCTTACCAATGGTGGGTAGGTTATCCGGCGTACCCGGCCGCAAGCCGCTCCAGTGCTTGATGATAGGCAGGCCTTTTAAAGACGGCATAATAGCCTCTGCTTTAGCTGCCAACTCATCGCGTATGGCTTCTGTGGTTTTGGGGTCAAAACCTACATCTTCCAGGGTGCTACCGGCTAATAAATAGCCATCTTTCCGCGGCACCATGTAAAAGCCATCTTTATAAACCATGTGATCTAGATTTTTCTCTGGTTTGTATAACAGTATCTGACCGCGCATCGGTTTGATATTGAGCTGGCTTGCTGTTTCCTTAAGCAGTTCAAAACTCCAGGCACCGGAAGTCACGATAAAAATATCGGCCTGCAGATTTTCGCCGTTTAACGTTTGCCAACTTTCCAGGTTTTTCGTTTCTTTCAGCGGTTTGAGTTCAGTACGTTCTAACAAAATGACGTTGTTTTTTTCCAGCCACGCGCGCAAAGCTTGCATCAGCTTGGGTGGCCGCACTTGGCTGACAGTAGGCAGCCACAGTGCATTACCTTCATGGGTCGCCAACTTAGGCTCAAAGCCTGACTTCACATGCTGGAATGGTAATTGGTTTTGTTCACACCAATTTTGCGCTGCTATTTCATCAAACGGCGGTAAAAGCAGCATACCAGATTGGATTAACTCCGCATCTAAACCGGTTTCGTTAAGCAAGGTGGCGCAAGTTTCTTCATAAAGTTTCGCACCACGCATCGTGAGCTGGTTTACTTCATTCAGATACATCCATGGTAACAATGGGAACAGAATACCAGCGCCAGCCCAAGATGATTCACCTGAAGTCTGGCTTGCAATTTGATTACGCTCTACGATGGTAACTTCATAGCCATACTTCACCAGTTGCATCGCCGTCATGCAGCCTACGATGCCCCCGCCTACTATCAATACTTTTTGTTTCATATGAGCTTTGTGCAACGGCTTATTTATTGGCGATGCGGCCTATGAGGATAGCATTCTGCGCATTGATTAACCCGGTAGGCTGACCTAACAAGACGATCACGTCGCCTTCTGCCAATGGGGTCTGGTCATTCGGTTCAGAACCCGAAGAATTAGGCCGGCGAATGGATTTGACCTCTACGGCAAAACTCTCAAGCTGCATTTCTGCCAAGCGCCGGCCCACAGCAAATGCACCGGCAGAGATAATGACCGAATGCAAACGCACTTGCTGCTTTTCCAGATCCAGATTTTCAGCATCGGAAATCCCGTGGAAATAACCTTTAAACAATTTATAGCGCTCTTCACGGAATATACGGATACGTTTAACGACCCGATGTAACGGCACGCCAAGCAGCATTAGTGCATGAGAAGCCAACATCAAGCTGCCTTCCAATATTTCCGGCACCACTTCGGCAGCACCTGCCTCGCGCAATGTTTCCATATTGGAATCATCCACAGTACGCACAATTACCGGCAATTGCGGGTAAGTTTCCTGTACCACATGCAGAATCTTCATTGCAGCAGGATTATCCGCATAGCTGATCACCAATGCCTTGGCGCGAGCGCCACCAGCGGCTTCCAGCACTACGCGACGACCGGCATCACCGAACATCACATTCTCACCAGCGGCAGCAGCTTCAAGCACCCTAGCCGGGTCGATATCCAGCGCGATAAACGGGATATTCTCCTCTTTTAGAAAGCGGCCTAAATATTGGCCGCTACGGCCGTAACCGCAAATGATTACATGATCACGCAAGTTTTTACCGACCTCATCGATCTCCTGCACCACTTGGTCGCTATTACGTGTATAGCTACTGACCAAACGCCTGGCAATACGGCCATTGTATTGAATCAGGAACGGCGCAATTACCATGGACAGTAATGCGGCGGCCAATACCACCTGCAAGGCCTGTCCGCTGATAATTTTTTGTTCTAGCCCCAGTGCCAAGATTACGAAACTGAATTCGCCCGCCTGTGCCAAAATCACCCCGGTACGGATAGCCACGCCAGTTTCATATTTCACCAGCCTGACGACCAGCGCCACTACTGCGGCTTTGAAAAGTACAAAGCCCGCCAATATCAATAGCACCAATGGGAAATTATCCAATAGCTGGCGGTAATCCAGCAGCATGCCCATACTGATAAAAAACAGGCCCAAAAGAATATCGCGGAAGGGTGAAATGTCCGATTCCACCTGGTAGCGGTAGCGCGTTTCGGAAATCAACATACCGGCAATAAAAGCACCCAGCGCATAGGATAAACCCGCGAGCTTTGTGGCATAAGCCAGCAGCAAGGTAATCATTAACACGTTCATCACAAACAATTCGCGTGAGCGCTGGCTTGCCACCAAGTTGAACCACGGATTGATCAGCCATTTACCCAAAGTAAACAGGAATAACAGCATGCCGGCTGCTTTGAGCAAGGCCATGCCCAACACATCCATGAGATTAGCGCCGGAGATACCTAAGGCCGGGATAATGACCAAGATAGGCACAACGGCAATATCTTGGAACAGCAGCACGCCTATACTCAAGCGACCATGCCTAGAATTCAGGTCTACGCGTTCTGCCAGCATTTTGGAAACAATGGCAGTTGACGACATCGCTAAAGCCGCGCCCACTACAAATGCTGCAGACCAATCCAAGCCAGCGAACTTGGCAACAAACATGATGACTACCAAGGTAATCACCACCTGTGCGCCACCCAGGCCAAGTACTTTGCTGCGCATGGCATATAGCTGCGACAAGCTGAATTCCAGGCCAATACTAAACATCAGGAAGACGATGCCGAACTCTGCAAATTCACGATTTGCTTCGCTATCCGGCAGCAGCCCAAATGTGTGTGGACCTAGTGCGATACCCACCAAAAAGTAAGCAAGCATGGCAGGCAAGCGGAAAGCGCGGAACAGCGCCACGCCTAGTACTGAACTAATCAGCAGTATCAATATTAAAGGTAATGTTTCAAACATATGATCTGGAATGCTTTCTTATTAGCGCGTTTTTAATTTATTTTTTTCAGATAATGAATGCATTATATGTGCATGTATAGCAACCTGCCTAAAGGAAAATAGCCGAAAACCACCGCAAACAAATAAGCGGCATAGCAATATTTATGCCTAGCTTACGATTTTTTTACCAATTTTAGCGGAAAAGTCCTTAAAAATGATGGTTTAGGCTTTATAACTCAGCCATTCCCTTTTATACTAGCTCTACAGTATTTCAATAAATTTAATCTTTAATTAATCCTAGGCGCGATGCAATCACAATTGACTAAGAAAACCGCCGCTCAAATTGAGCACCAGCCGACCTTGGCGTTAGCGCGGGATGTGTTATTGCTGGAAGCCAGCGAAATACAAGCGCTATCGAAACGCCTGGATGGAAATTTTGAAGAAGCGGTAGCACTCATTTTGCAATGCCAGGGACGTGTCGTAGTCAGTGGCATGGGCAAATCCGGTCATATCGGCGGCAAAATCGCTTCCACTTTAGCCAGTACCGGCACCCCCGCTTTCTTTATGCACCCCGCTGAAGCCAGTCATGGTGACTTGGGCATGATTACCGCTGGCGATATTGTGATTGCGCTTTCTAACTCGGGTGAGAGCGACGAAATATTAGCTATCGTATCGCCGCTTAAACGCCTGGGGGCAAAGATTATTGCGATCACTGGTAAAGATTCTTCTACCCTGGCTAAAGCTGCAGACATTCATTTAAGTGCAAGTGTAAGCAAGGAGGCGTGCCCATTGGGTTTAGCGCCTACCTCAAGCACCACGGTAGCGCTGGCACTTGGAGATGCGTTGGCATTGTGTGTCCTTGATAGGCGTGAATTTACCGCTGAAGATTTTGCACGTTCACACCCGGGCGGTAGCCTGGGCCGTCGTTTATTGGTACATGTCAGTGATTTGATGCGTACCGGCACCGCGATCCCTAAGGTTTTAGCAACTACGCCCTTAACTGAAGGCCTGCTGGAAATGTCACGCAAAGGTTTGGGTCTGACTGCGATTGTAGATAACGCTGATAAACCCGTTGGCATTTTTACCGATGGCGACCTGCGCCGTGCTTTTGAACAGCAGGTGAATGTTGCAACTGCCACTATGGCAGATGTGATGCACAAAGCGCCGTTGACAATCAATCCGGAAGAACTGGCGATAGAAGCGGTAGAAATCATGGAACAACGCAAGATCAATGCATTATTGGTAACCGACGCCTCGGGCCTTTTGGTCGGCGCCCTGAATATGCATGATCTTTTACTGGCAAAGGTTGTGTAATGGCGATAAGTAAAGAACTGCAGCAGCGTCTGGAAAAGATCAAATTATTGGTATTGGACGTAGACGGCGTGATGACGGATGGCGGCCTGACGATTGGCGACGACGGGCAGGAATACAAGACTTTCCACTCTCATGACGGGCTGGGAATGAAATTATTAAAAGCAACGGGCGTCAATATAGCCATCATCACCGGACGTACTTCCAATGTGGTGAAACAGCGTGCCGAAAGCACAGGTGTTGCGCATTTTTACCAAGGCGCTGACGATAAGCTTGCGGCATTCAATGACCTGCTAGAGAAATCGAATCTAAAGGCGGAACAGTGCGGATTCATGGGTGACGATGTGGTGGACCTACCGCCGATGTTAAGGAGCGGACTGGCGGTTGCCGTACCAGATTCGCCTGACTTATTGCTGCAGCATGCGCATTATGTAACAAAGAAAAGTGGCGGCCGCGGAGCTGTTAGGGAAGTATGCGAGATGATCATGAAGGCGCAAGGTACGTTTGAAGGTCAAATGGCGCAATTTTTAACCCAAGCGAATATTTCCAATTAAGCGGTATGAAATTTAAGCTGTATGAAATGTAGTCAATATTTAACGGGTAAAAAGGCATGAGCATCCATGCACGTTCTGCATATATATTCCCGCTGGTGCTGCTATCGCTGATGGCATTGCTCACCTTTTGGATCAGTCGTTCGGTGCAGCCTACAACTGCTAAATTGGACGGTAGCAGCCGCCATGACCCGGATTACATCGTGAATAATTTTGTGACGACACAAACGGATATTAACGGAGATTTACGCTATAAATTAGCCGCAGTAGAGATGAAGCACTTTCCTGATGATGACAGTACTGTCCTGCAACGGCCGCGCTATACGCAGTTCGCCGTGGATAAACCTTACACGCAAGTAGAAGGTTTACGCGGTAATGTCTCGAGTAACGGTGAACAGGTAGAAGTGATCGATAACGTGCGCGTGACCCGCCAGGCTTTTGAAGAAAAAGGCGAGATGACAGTAGATACCGATTATCTGAAGATATTTCCTAACGAAGAAGTCGTGCAAACCCCTAGCCCGGTAATCATCCGCCAGGCGCCTAAAACGGTGATTTACGCTACCGGCATGCATTATGACAAGAAAACCCGTACGGTCACATTGCTGAATAAAGTCAAAGCTCATTATGAAAAACCTGCGGTTTCATCTAAGAAAAGTAGCTCACCAGCAGTTGAGAAACCGCTGAAAACCAAATCGGCTGTTAAAGAAAATACTTCTAAAACTAACAATACTAATGCCAGCTCAAATGAGCCATCAGTCAATCAACCCATCCAATCCAGCCCCCAAAATGCGCGCATTCGGAGACGCTATGAGTAAGTATTTAAACATCGCATTACCCAAGTTAATGGGTATCCTTCTCCTATCATTAGGTTTCTCCGGAAATGCTTTTGCTGAAGCGGCTGACCGTGATAAACCTATCGACCTGGAAGCAGACACAGTAAAAGTAGATGATGCCAAGCAGATCAGCACCTATTCCGGCAATGTCATCCTGACGCAAGGCACATTGATTATTCATGCGGATAAATTGGTGGTGCGTGAAGATAAAGAAGGCTTCCAACATAGTACTTCTTTGGGCAATCCGACAACCTTCAAGCAAAAACGCGAAGGTAAAAACGAATATATGGAAGGCAGTGCGCAGCGTATCGAATACGATGGCCGCATGGATAAAGTGCAGCTTTATACCAAAGCATGGGTTAAGCGCGGTGAAGATATCGTGCATGGCGACTACATCATGTATGACGCTAATGCCGAGTATGCCGAAGTGATTGGCGGCGGTAATCCGGCACCAGGCAATAGCAGTGGACGTGTGCGTGCAGTGATCCAGCCCAAAAACAAAAAAGCCGCACCGGATGCAACCCCCGCTAAACCGTCTGATAAATCAAGCATGACTGCGCCGGACCCTAACTCTGTAGTACAGCCAAGCACTACCGTAAGCAATGCGGTACCCGTTAAAAATATGCGTTTTAGCCGAAGCCTGGAAGTCGGTAGCGACCCTAAATAAGCGTTAGTGTTAAAACAAACGGATAATCCAAACTGATATGAGCGAACTGATCGTAGAAAACCTGAAGAAATCCTACAAGGCCAGAAAGGTCGTGCAGGATATTTCCCTTACCATTAAAAGTGGCGAGGTAGTAGGTTTGCTCGGGCCGAATGGCGCGGGTAAAACGACCAGCTTTTACATGATGGTAGGCCTGGTGCCGCTGGATGACGGCAGGATCTTGCTGGATGGTAAAGACCTTAGCCGCATGCCTATTCATATGCGCGCTAGAATGGGTTTATCTTATTTGCCGCAAGAGCCTTCCATTTTCCGCAAATTGACTGTTTCTGAAAACATCCTGGCGGTATTGCAGCTACAGGAATTGACCGAAGAAGAGATCGATGCTCAGCTGGAATCGCTGCTTGAGGAATTACACATTACGCATATCCGCGATAATCCTGCTGTGAGCCTATCCGGCGGTGAGCGCCGTCGCGTAGAAATCGCGCGTTGCCTGGCTTCAAACCCAAGTTTTATTCTGCTCGATGAACCGTTTGCCGGTATCGACCCGATTGCAGTGATTGATATCCAGAAAATTATCCGCTTTTTGACTGCACGTAATATTGGGGTGCTCATTACCGACCATAATGTACGTGAAACCTTGGGCATCTGTGATCGCGCCTATATCGTGAACCAAGGCCATGTGTTTGCTTCCGGCATACCGGACGAGATCGTTGAGAACCAGAGTGTGCGCGAAGTCTATTTAGGTAAGAATTTCCGTCTATGAAGCAAGGTTTACAACTCCGTTTTTCACAGAACCTTTCGCTTACGCCGCAATTACAGCAGGCGATTAGATTACTGCAGCTGTCGACACTTGAGCTCAACCAAGAGATTGATGCACTCATGCAAACCAATCCGCTGCTTGAGCGTGATGAGTCTAGCGAAGATGATTATCATCCTGAGGATGCGGTGCCCCCAAGCAATGGCGAAGCATCAACCAGCCCGGAAGGCGTACCTGAAACTCAGCAGGCAACAGAAACTGCAAATGGTACAGAAACCGATAGTTTCGATTTTGCAGACCAGCCTATTGAGATCAGTCAGCCCTCAGAGGTTCCAGAAACAGAATCTCTTGAATTTGAGATGGGCGCTTCTGACTACCAGCCTGAGTTCGATGATGAATTCGATGAATTCTCTAACGGTAGTCGCTGGGATGAGAACAGCACGCCTGCCGATGACGATAGCGATTTTAAGCAGCAGGAAACCCTGCAGATCAGCCTGCGTGATCACTTGCTATCCCAATTAAAGCTCATGCCTTTATCCAGCCGTGACCAATCTTTGACCATGCTATTGGTTGATAGCATCAATGAAGATGGCTATCTCGAAGAATCTCTGGAAGATATCGCCGAGCAGATGCCGCTGGAATTGGAAATTGACGAACTGGAACTGCAAACGGCTTTGCGCCTGGTGCAGAACTTGGATCCGCCTGGTGTAGGAGCCCGCAATTTAAGCGAATGCCTGTTACTGCAGCTGGAAATCATGCCACAAAACACACCGCATATAAGCTTGGCTATCACTACGGCTAAACAACACTTGCCAGCTTTAGGCGCACGAGACTTTACCAAGTTGCGTAAAGAGCTGGGGTGCGATGAGGCGACTTTGAAACAAGTGCAGCAACTCATTACCAGCCTGAATCCCCGGCCTGGCAGTTCGTTCAGCCTGATCGGCTCTGAGCATTACATCCAGCATGAAGTGATCGTCAAAAAAGTCAAAGGCATCTGGATCGCCAGCCTAAATGATGGCGTGATTCCTAAACTCAAGATCAATCAATTGTATGCAGGCATCCTGAAACGCAACCGCGATAGCTCCAGCCAGTATCTGCAAAGCCAGATGCAGGAAGCCAAATGGATGATCAAGAATATCCAGCAGCGTTTCTCAACTATCTTGCGCGTTTCACAGGCTATCGTCGACCGTCAGCGTAACTTCCTGGAATACGGCGAAGTGGCTATGCGCCCTCTAGTGCTACGTGAGATTGCTGATGAGCTGGAATTGCATGAATCGACGATTTCGCGCGTGACCACGAATAAATATATGCTCACACCGCGTGGCATCTTTGAGCTTAAATATTTCTTTGGCAGTTCGGTTTCTACGGATAGTGGCGGCACTTGTTCAGCAACAGCGATTCGCGCATTGATTAAGCAATTGGTCGACCAGGAAAATCCGAAAAAGCCTTATTCGGACAACCAGATCACTGAATTATTGGCGAAACAGGGAATCGTGGTGGCGCGCCGGACTATCGCTAAATATCGGGAATCTTTGAATATCGCCCCGGCAAGCTTGAGGAAAACGCTATAGCTGCCTCAGGTCGATTTCATTACTATAGCACTAATTTAATAGCAAAAAATGTCTTCTGAAATTTCTTGTAGAATTCTTAAAATAGGCTGTAAAGACAGTTGTGAAAGTAGTAAACTGAAATTGTTCTGAAAGTTTTGAAGTGCCTGGAATTTGAAATAGCTGGGAATTTTCATACGTTACAGATTTTTTGAAATGACCCTTCTACCAGTTTTTAAGCAAATTTAAGTCCTGCAAAACTGTAAGAATATTTCAAAAGGAGTAAGTCATGAATTTACAATTAACTGGTCTGCATTTAGAAATTACGCCCGCACTACGCGATTACCTTCAAAGCAAATTTACCCGGATTAGCAATCACTTTGATCATGTCATTGATGTTAAGGTGACCATGAGTGTTGAAAAGCTAGTACAAAGAGTCGAAGCAACTTTACATGTTCCCGGCAATGACCTCCACGCCGAATGCGCGGACGGTAATATGTATAGTGCGATTGATATGCTTACCGATAAGCTTGACCGACAAGTAGTCAAACACAAAGAGAAAAACGGCGATCATCACAAAACAAATGGCGCAGTTAAACATCAAAACGTTGAATAATTTTCTTCAAATATGGCTCAAATAAACGTTACTGAGCTATTCAAACAAACCCGCCGTAAGCTCAAACTCAAATGGATTGCCGGGCTAGACGGCGGGATTAAAACCCTCAATAGCCAAGCGGTTACCAAACCCTCATTAGCACTTATTGGGCACCTGAATTTTGTACACCCAAACCGGGTACAGGTTATGGGCTGTGCTGAAATGGATTACCTCCGCAGTTTGCAAACAGCTGAAGCGGAACGCGGTATTGCCAACTTATTTTCTACTGATCTGGCTGCAGTGATTGTAGCTAATGGCGAAAAAGTACCGGACTCACTGATTGCTGCGGCAAATCAGCAGAACACTCCGCTGTTCACTTCTCCATTACGCAGCCCTGAGCTTATGGATATCTTAAGCCATTTCCTCGCACAGGCTGTGGCAGATTCTGCCAGCTTGCATGGTGTGTTCATGGAGGTGCAAGGATTCGGCGCACTTATTACTGGTGATGCTGCTATCGGCAAAAGCGAACTAGCACTGGAACTCATTTCCCGCGGGCATCGCCTGATTGCCGATGACATTGTCGATTTTTACCGCATCTCGCCGGAGCGTGTGGAAGGCCGCTGTCCACCCTTACTGCAGGATTTTCTGGAAGTACGCGGTTTAGGAATATTAAATATCCGTGCCTTATTCGGCGACAATTCGGTAAAACCCACCAAGCCTTTAGACCTCATCATCAAACTGGAAATGGCAGACAAGCAGGCACCACAATTATTGGATAGGCTAAGTGTAAAGCGCCAGCATGAAGAAGTGTTAGGCGTTAAAATTCCCAAATTCAAAATCCCGATTGCGGCTGGGCGTAATATTGCGGTATTGGTAGAAGTGGCAATTCGCAATCACATGCTACTATTACGGGGCGTTAATGCCACCAAGCAATTTACGCAACGCCAGCAACGTGAGATAAAAAAATCTAAATAGCATTTAGTGATGAAACAACTGATTATAGTCACCGGCCTATCAGGCTCAGGTAAAAGTATTGCGCTACGGGCTTTGGAAGATAGCGGGTATTACTGTATCGATAATTTGCCGGCTACCATGCTGCCAAATATTCCGGAACATCTCTATGCGACGCATCACGACCATGTCGCTGTAAGTATCGATAGCCGCAGTGCCGCCATTGAAACACTGCCTGCGCATATCGAAACGCTAAAATCAAAGAATATCAATACCCAGGTACTTTTCCTGGAATCCAATATCGAAACGCTGGTAAAAAGATTCAGCGAAACACGTCGTAAACATCCATTAAGTAAAGACAGCTCGACTTTGGCCGAGAGCATTGCGCTGGAACGTGAGCTATTGTTGGAGCTGGGGAATCTTGGGCATGTGATTGATACTAGCAACTTGAGTGCTAATACCCTACGGGGCTGGGTCAAAGAGATTGTTTCGAACAAGCATGCCGATCTAACCCTGTTATTTACCTCGTTTGGTTTTAAACACGGTATCCCGCTAGACGCGGATTTTGTGTTTGATGTACGCTGCCTGCCTAACCCCCATTATGACCCACAACTGCGAGACTTTACCGGCAAAGATGCCAATGTAAAAGCATTCCTGGAAGACCAGAAACCGGTACATGATATGTTTAAAGATATACGCGATTACATAGAAAAATGGCTACCTTGTTTTGTCATAGATAACCGTAGCTATTTAACGGTAGCGATTGGCTGTACCGGCGGACAGCACCGCTCGGTATACTTTGTGGAAAAGCTAAGCCAGTATTTCAACGATAAGCAGCAAAAAGCACTCACCCGCCACCGGGAATTAAAGATTTAAGTTTTGATTATTTGGATTATTTAAAGATGGCATATAAAAAGTTGGGAAGATCATGATCGGAATTTTAATCATCGCGCATGATAGTTTGGGCGGTAGCCTGATGGAGTGTGCAAAACACGTGATGGGCAAAGAGCCCATGCAAATGGCCTATTTGGCAGTCAATAACGATGATGATTTAGGCAGCGTTTTACCACAGGCACAATCAATGGTGAAAGAGCTTAATAGCGGCGACGGTGTATTGGTGTTATCCGATATGTACGGCGCAACCCCATGTAATACGGTTGGTAAGTTATTACAGCCTGGTATCGTAGAAGGGGTCGCCGGCGTTAATCTACCCATGCTAGTGCGCACTATGACTTATCGCCATGAACCGCTTTTAACATTGGTAGAGAAAGCTGTGAGCGGTGGCCGCGAAGGTGTAGTTCATTTCAGCCGCGAAGGCTGCGACCGCTATAACGCAGGCAATCAATAACCTAAAAATTAGAATAATCATGATCAATAAAGAAATCGAAATCATCAATAAATTGGGCTTGCATGCACGTGCTTCCACCAAACTCACTCAGACGGCCAGTCAGTTTGCCAGCGATGTGTGGATTGAACGCAATGGTCGGCGCGTAAACGCTAAAAGCATCATGGGCGTGATGATGCTGGCTGCCGGCAAAGGCTCGATGATTAAAATTGAAGCGAATGGCAATGATGAAACAGCTGCGCTGGATGCTTTGACCGCGCTCATTGACGATTATTTTGGTGAGGGTGAATGACTACCAGCTTCAGCATCCATGGTGTAGGTGTTTCCAGCGGCATTGCCATTGGTTATGCGCATTTAATCTCAAACGCTTTACTGGAAGTCGCGCATTACCAATTACCTGCAAACTTGATTGAGGACGAGGTTGCACGTTTCAGCAATGCCATAGAAACCGTTAAAACTGACTTAGAACAGATCCGCAATAGTTTACGTAACACCGCGCCAGCCGAGCTAGGCTCGTTAATCGGTACGCATCTCATGATGCTTGCCGACAAATCGCTTTCAGAAATCCCCAAAGATATTATCCGTAATGAACATTGCAATGCCGAATGGGCAATCAAGCTGCAGATGGATGACATCGTCGAACAGTTCGAGCAGATTGAAGACGAATACCTGCGCGAGCGCAAACAGGATGTGATCCAGGTCGTTGAGCGTGTCATTAAGGTGTTATTAGGCCATCCCAGCCAGCTAACTACTGAGCAGCAGGCCAGCGCAATCAATAAAGAGCGTAAGCGCATCTTGGTGGCCCATGACATTTCGCCGGCTGATGCTATCCAGTTCAAACAACATCAGTTCGGCGCTTTCATTACCGATGTAGGCGGTGTGACTTCGCACACCGCTATTCTTGCGCGTAGCCTGAATATACCTTCTATCGTTGCGCTGCAAAGAGCACGTGACCTGATCAACGATGGTGAGTTGATCATTGTTGATGGTACGCAAGGTGTTGTCATCGTTAACCCGGATAAGAGCATCCTGACTGAATACAAGCTGCGTCAGGACCAATGGGAAATCGAACAGCAAAAACTGCAGCGCATCAAAACTACCAAAGCCATGACGATGGATGGCGTCGATATTGAGCTATTTGCCAATATCGAAATACCGGAAGACGTGACTGCGGTTAAGGCTTCCGGCGCTACCGGTATTGGGTTGTACCGTACCGAATTCCTGTTTATGAACAAGCGGGAAATGCCCGATGAGGAAGAACAGTTCATCGCTTACAAAGCAGTAGCCGAAGCCATGAAAGGCTCGGAGGTGACTATCCGTACATTGGATTTAGGTGCAGATAAGCAAATGAATCCGGACAGCGTTGTAACCTGTGCAAATCCGGCTTTAGGTTTACGTGCAGTTCGTTTGTGCCTTTCCGAACCGCAGATATTCCATACACAGTTCCGTGCTCTATTACGCGCTTCGCATTACGGCAATATCAAAATCCTGATCCCTATGCTTTGTACCCTGGCGGAGTTGCGCCAGACCAAATTATTGCTGGAACGCGCTAAAGTCAGCCTGCGCAAGGACAATCTTCCATTCAATGAGAATATCGAACTGGGCGGCATGATTGAGATTCCAGCTGCCGCCATCAATGCCGAAGCATTTGCCAAAGAGCTGGATTTCTTGTCCATCGGGACGAATGACTTGATTCAATATACGCTGGCGATAGACCGCACCGATGACACTGTGGCGCACCTGTATAACCCGCTACATCCTTCCGTGCTCAAATTGATTCTCATGACCATCAAGGCTGGCGAAAAATTAGGCAAATCTGTATCGGTTTGCGGTGAAATGGCTGGCGATACCAAGCTAACCAAATTACTGGTTGGCATGGGCATCAAGCGACTATCGATGCATCCTTCGCATATCCTCAGCGTGAAACAGCAAGTGCTGCATAGCCATATGAGTAAGCTAAATAGCAATGCTCGCAAAGTACTGGGGCTGACTGATCTGGAAAAAATCGAACTGCTGGTTTCTAAACTGAATCTACATTGATTACTATTCTTTCCACCTAGCCATTAATTAGGAGCTGACATGACTACCGAAATCACTACCCCAAGTAATGATGACAAAAACCTGGCAACTGTCACGCATCTTGGCGGCACAGTATTCTCGTTTATACCGGCATTAATCGTATGGTTACTCAAGAAAGATGAAAATGAGTACGTGGAGTCACAAGCCAAAGAAGCCTTGAATTTCCAGATCACCGTGTTGATTGCACAGTGTGTGGCAGGTGCTTTGGTGCTCATTTTAGTGGGCTTTGCTTTACTGGGAATTATTTGGCTGGCCAATATTGTTTTATGTATTATCGCCGCCATCTCTACCAGTAAGGGCGAAACTTATCGCTACCCGCTTACTCTACGTTTGATTAATTAGGCTTCGTTAACAAGCTATTAATCAACCCTATTTATAAGGATCGATCGCTGTGACCACTGACGTATTGCAACAAAACCCGCTTTTGCACTTTTCCGGCCTGCCTAAATTCTCAGAAGTTAAAGCCGAGCATGTATCGCCAGCTATTGATCATTTACTTAAAAATGCAAGAGCGACAGTAGAGGCACTAGTTGCAGATAGCAGCCCGGTCACATGGGCAAACTTCGCCGCCAAGCTGGAAGATATGGAAGAGAAGATGGGCCGTGCATGGTCGCAGGTTGGCCATATGAATGCAGTGGTGAATAGCTCAGAATTGCGTGAAGCTTATAACGACAATCTTTCTAAACTTACTGATTTCTATGCAGACCTAGGCCAGGATGAGCGCTTATACGCCAAGTTTCGTACATTACGGAACAGCAAAGAATTTGAGACATTAACACTATCACAGAAAAAAATCGTGGAAAATGAGCTGCGCGATTTCAGGCTTGGCGGTGCAGAATTACCTGTCGACAAAAAAGCACGCTTCAAGGAAATTCAGGAAGAGCAATCAAAATTGTCTTCCAAATTTGAAGAGAATGTCCTCGATAATACCAACGATTATGCATTGTATCTCGAAGATCAAACGACATTAAAAGGCATTCCGGAAGATGTATTACAAGCTGCAGCGGAAGCGGCTAAGGAAGATGGCAAAACCGGATTGAAATTCACCCTACATTTCCCATCCTATTTGCCGGTTCTGCAATATGCCGAAAACCGTGAGCTGCGCGAAACGCTTTACCGCGCTTATGCCACCCGCGCTTCTGAGTTGGGCAAACCAGAATGGGATAATACACCGCTCATTTCACAAATATTGAAACTACGCCTGGAATCCGCACAGTTATTAGGCTTTGCTAATTACGCAGAGCTTTCCGTTGAAACCAAAATGGCCCAATCTGCCAGCGAAGTGAACACCTTTCTGAATGACTTAGCTGAAAAAGCCAAGCCTTATGCGCTCAAAGACAAAGCCGAACTTGAAGATTATGCAGTCAAGCTAGGCATTACCGATATGCAGGCTTGGGATGTAGCCTACGTATCTGAAAAACTGCGCGAAGAAAAATACGCGTTCTCTGATTTGGAAGTGAAACAGTATTTCCCCGAAAACAAAGTATTGGCAGGTTTGTTCAAGGTCGTAGAAACCATATTCGGCGTTCATGTAAATAAATCGCAAGCTCCTGTGTGGCATGATGATGCAAGCTTTTATGACATTAAAGACCATGCTGGCAATTTAATCGGTCAGTTTTACTTAGACCTTTATGCACGCAATAACAAGCGTGGTGGCGCTTGGATGGATGAAGCCATTACCCGCCGAAAAGTAGACGGGAAACTTACTACGCCAGTAGCATTTTTAACCTGCAATTTTTCAGCTCCGGTTGCTGGAAAACCGGCATTATTTACGCATGACGAAGTACTGACGATGTTCCATGAATTCGGCCATGGCTTACATCATATGTTGACCCAGGTGGATGATTATGGCGTATCCGGCATCAAAGGCGTGGAATGGGATGCTGTGGAACTGCCTAGCCAGTTTATGGAAAACTTCTGCTGGGAATGGGACGTCTTGCGTCATATGACAGCTCATGTGGATACCGGTGAACAATTACCGCGTGCACTATTCGATAAGATGGTCGCCGCTAAAAACTTCCAGGCAGGCATGCAGACTGTACGCCAGATAGAGTTCTCATTATTCGATATTCGCTTGCATAGTGAACTAGACCCATATGGCAGCAAAACTGCATTAGATCTGATTGAAGAGGTACGCGATGAAGTTGCGGTAGTTCGCCCGCCACAATGGAACCGTTTCCCGAATAATTTTACGCACATTTTCTCAGGCGGTTACGCGGCCGGTTATTACAGCTACAAATGGGCAGAAGTATTATCAGCCGATGCTTACAGTATGTTCGAGGAAGATGGCGTATTATCACGTGAAACAGGGCAACGGTACTGGCAGGAGATTCTGTCGCAAGGCGGCTCACGTCCGGCATTGGAATCATTCACGGCGTTTAGAGGCCGCGCACCTAGCATTGATGCGTTGCTGCGCCACAATGGCATGAACGCTTTAAATTGAAAAAAATAGAATAAGAAAGATAACCATTGAAATTTGCAACCTGGAATGTCAATTCCTTAAATGTCAGGCTGGATCATTTACTCAATTGGTTACGTGATAACCAGCCTGATGTGGTGTGCCTGCAGGAAACCAAACAGGAAGACAGTAAGTTTCCTTATGATGCCCTAAAAGAAGCTGGTTATGAGGCCGTACATATTGGCCAGAAAACTTATAACGGCGTCGCAATTTTAAGCCGTCATCCTATTACCAATCTGCAACGCAATATTCCAGGATTTGACGATGAGCAGCAACGCGTCATCGCAGCGGATATTGGTGATATACGTGTAGTGTGTGCTTACTTTCCCAATGGCCAAGCTGTAGATTCCGATAAGTATCATTACAAATTACGCTGGGTGCAGGCTTTGACAGCCTGGCTCAAAACACAATTAGCCGAACATCCGAAACTGTTGTTATTAGGTGATTACAATATCGCGCCGGAAGATCAAGACTGTCATGATCCATCGGCTTGGATCGGGCAAGTTTTGGTAAGCCCAGCTGAACGCCAAGCTTTTAAGGAGCTAGTAAATTTAGGCCTGCATGATAGCTTCAGGTTATTTGAACAACCTGAAAAGAGCTATAGCTGGTGGGATTACCGGATGTTAGGGTTTCGGCGTAATTTTGGTTTACGCATTGACCATATTTTGGTCAGCGATGCTTTAAAAGCTTCTTGCAAAGCAGCTTATATTGACAAGAATCCGCGCCGTTTGGAGCGTCCTTCCGACCATACACCGGTCATCCTGGAACTTAATTAATTTCTGGAACTTAATTAGGTATTACTATTTGATTTTGATGCCTAGCTGCTTGAGCTTGCGATAAAGATGAGTACGCTCCAAACCGGCGATATCAGCCAACTTACTCATGTTACTTCCGGCTTCCTTTAAATGATGCGCAAAATATAGGCGTTCGAAATCATCTCTGGCTTCTCGCAAAGGCTGGTCTAAATTAGCCAGTAAAGATTTACCACTAGCATGATGCGTATTGGCTTTTGGCAATGAATCCGGAACATCTTCTGTTTGCGTATCATCAAACTGATGTAGCACTCGGCTCACATCATCCAAAGTGATTTTTTCTTCCAGGCTGGTTTGAATCAGGTTGCGTACTACCGCATCCAGTTGCGCCAAATTGCCTGGCCAATCCGCATTGCGTAGGCTATTCAGAGCCGCGATATCGAATTCGCGATATTGAATATCTGCCTGCTCGAACTGCAAGTTAGCAATCGCAACAGCAAGGTCCGGGATATCCTCTTTGTGTTCGTCTAAACCCGGGACCTTCAAAGATACGGCTGAGAGGATTTGCAGCAGGTCGTGGTCAAACGCACCTTCCGCCTGAAGTTTCGGCAGGTTCTCGCTGGTGCTGCATACCACGCGGACATTGTATTTATCGGACTTGGTAACAAGCAGCAATAAGCCTTTTTGCTCAGTCTTATTCAATGTAGCGACTTCAGGAATATAAAGTACGCCATCACGAATCGATTCAAGGATTTCCATTGGCGCTGTGACCAATTGATGGTATTCAGTCAAATGCAGCCAAGGTGCGCCTTCTCTTTGCAGGAAGCGTGCGCAAAGTTCCGCACCACAGCCCTTAGGGCCAATCAATAGCACTGGGCTAGGGCTTTCGTTTCCATTTAAGGCGATTTTTTCCAGCCTATCCTTAAGTGCAATTACGATGGGGCTTTTACCCAGATTGACCAAGCTCATCTCGGATTTAGGTAATTGCTCGCTATGTTTCAAAGCAGTGGCTACCGTTTTAAGCAGCTTTTGTAGCGCAATCGGTTTTTCCAGGAAATCAAAAGCGCCGATACGGGTCGCTTCTACAGCGGTATCAATCGTGCCGTGGCCAGACATCATGATGACTGGCATGGTTAATAGCCCGCCATTGCTCCATTCTTTCAACAAGCTGATACCATCACAATCCGGCATCCAGATATCCAGCAATACGATATCTGGTCGCTCGTGTAGGCGGATAGTACGCGCTGCAGCCGCATTTTCTGCAAGCTGCACCTGATAACCTTCATCCTGCAAAATATCGCGCAATAGCTCGCGTATGCCGATTTCATCATCCACAACTAATATACGTTTTGAAGCCATATTCTTTCGGTCTTTCAGTGAATACTTGTTTCAGGTTTTTCAATCAATAGGGGAAACTGAATAGTCACCACAGCCCCAGCTTCAGGTTGAATTTTTTTCCTGGCAGCACTGGCCATCACATTTTCAATTTTAATACTGCCTTTGTGTTCTTCAATGATTTTTTTAACGATCGCTAATCCTAAACCTGTACCGTGGGATTTTGTAGTCATATAAGGCTCAAAAGCATGCGGCATCATGCCCGCAGGGAACCCAGCGCCGTTGTCTTGTACGGTTAATACTAAGCTATCGTTTGCGATGCTGGTCTTAACACTGATCATAGGTGACGCCTGAGCTACCAAAGCATCTTGGGCATTTTGCAATAGATTATGCAATACCTGCCGTAACATGGTGCTGTCACCCTTGATATAGTAAGGCTTGGTTTCGAGATCCATTTTGATCTTGATGCCTGGCAGGTCATACAAAGACATCACATCCAATATCAATTTATTCAAATCTAGCCGCTCAAGTTGCGGTGCGGGAGACCGGGCATATTCGCTGAATTCGTTAACCATGGTTTTCATGGCATCTACCTGATTGACAATCGTTTCCGTAGAGCGCTTTAAGATTGCAGCATCTTTGGTATCCAATTTATCGAGAAGTTTATGCGCTAGTCGTTCCGCAGATAGCTGAATTGGCGTGAGCGGATTTTTAATCTCATGAGCCAAGCGCCTGGCTACTTCACCCCAGGCCGCATCACGCTGTACCTGTATCATGGTAGTGGCATCGTCGAATACGGCTACATAACCGCCATCGGGTAAACGAGTACCGCGCAATGTCAGTATTTGCTTGCCTTGAGGACTAGCTAATTCGATTTGTGTTTGCGCATCATCTTTCTGGTTTTCTTTTGTTAAATTATCCTGCTGCGCTTTTACCGCAATGGTTTGCAGGAAACTTTCTAACCTGATCTGTTTGACCATGATCTTATCAAGGGTCATGCCCACGTATGTCTCCAACCGCACATCTAAAATATTGGATGCAGCCTGATTGAAAGTACGCAATTCACCGCGCTCATTCAGCGCTAGCACGCCCGATGACAAATGCGCCAGGATCGTTTCCAAGTAACCACGCGCTGCTTCAACGCGTGCTCGGTTCCTGTCTGCGGCCTTAGTCGCATCGCCTAATTGCTGCGTCATGCTGTTGAACGATTGGACCAGTATGCCCAATTCATCCTTGCCATGGGCGGGTAACATTGTGCTGTAATCACCGCTCGCAATGGCCTTGGTGCCCTCTGCCAATACAGTTAATGGCGCAGAAAGCCTGCGGCTCAATACGAACGCAATGGCCACAGCACTGAGCATGGCCAACATCATGACTAAAGTCAGCGTTAATGCGAATACTTCTTTTAAGGAATTGCGGCTATAGGAAAGCTGCTGGTAATCCTGGTATACATCCTGGACTGCTTCGGCGGTGGTAGCCAGTGGTTTAGGCACAGGCTGTAGCAACTGCAATATGCGCGTTTCGCCCGTCAGATCCTGTACATTTACCGGTACCAGGACGCGTAGATATAAGCCTTTATTCTCAATCGGTTCGATACTGCCGTAGATTCGCTGCCGCGCTTGGCGCAGTTGAGCGACTGTAGGAAGCTCGGGCAGGAAGCTACTGGAATCGCCATTCGAAACTGCCAGGATACGGCCCTGTAAGGTCAGCAAGGTAGCATCCTGTATACCGCTCTTCTCCCGTAAATCATTGAGCATTGTAAAGTGGGTATTGATAGGCTGAAAAGCCAGGCTGGTTGCCATGCTTTCACCTTTTTCTTTCAGGTCGATCAGCATAATATCTAGTGCCGTACGTCCAAGATTCAGGCCGCCCTCAAGCGCAGATTCGACTTTAACGTTAAACCAGGATTCGATGGAACGCGTCAAAAAATTCACTGAAACCAGGTAAACGATCAGGCCCGGGATAATCGCCATTAACGCGAATGTGGCAAGCAAGCGCAACGTAAAACGGCTGCCCATGACGCGTGCGCGGATTTTCCTATACAGACCAACAAGTTGAATACCGATGAGGACAACTAGGAATGTAGCTAGGGTAATATTGAGCGTGACCAGCAAGGTGTAATATTGGCCGGAGGCTGCTGTATTGGCGCTGGCATTGGACAACAGGTAAAGCAGGAAAGCCCCTAATGCCGCACTAGTAAATACGATATATTTCATTTGAATAAATTAGGGAACCACTCGTAACGCTGTGACAACATTTTCCATTCATCGGAACTGATGGCATCTACCTGTAAGGCTTTCGGCAATTTATTATGGTCCAAGCGCATGAGGAGTGCAGCTTTATATACAAAACCTTTTTCAACTTCAGATTTGCTAAATACCTTTAAATCATGGATGTTATCCAAGTCGGCGATTGCGTCCTCAAGCGTAGCAAAGGTTTTCTGCTGTTCCCCGCGTATGACCAAGAACTGCCGGGAAAGCGCATGGTAACCTAGTGTCACACGATGCGTGACGGTGACGATCTCGTCATCAAACCAGTATTTACGAGGCGTTACAAGCTGGAATTCAATCAGGAAATTGAGTTCAAAACCTTTGAGAATGGCTTCTTCCATATCATCATTGAATTTGATGTC
This sequence comes from Methylotenera sp., assembly GCA_035460225.1. Taxonomy (GTDB): domain Bacteria; phylum Pseudomonadota; class Gammaproteobacteria; order Burkholderiales; family Methylophilaceae; genus Methylotenera. Next base: position 69,323 of record DATHWX010000008.1, on the reverse strand, counting down.
GGCATCTGCGTTTAAGACATAATTATCTTCGATCTGGACTATCTCAGCACTTTTGATAGTGATGCTATTCATACTGTTCAGTGTATTGGCCGCGCTAGCATTACCGATAAAAAACATCATGCCGATAAGGAATGGCCTCAATCCGGCTAATAGTATATTTTTAGTTTTTTTGTAATAGCGCATAGAAAAAACCATCGTGAGCGATAGAAGGAATGAGCTGACCTTGGGTATGGGTAATATTCGGCGAAAAAAGCGCAGGCAATGCGTTAAATGGAATTTGTTTTGCATCCGTATGGTTTTTTAAAAAATTATCCACTTGTCCTTGATTTTCTTCGTAAAAAACTGAACATGTCACATAAAGTAATTTACCACCCTTTGCCAACATCTGCCACAAACTAGGCAGGATTTTAGCCTGCTGCCTATTGAAAGAAGCGATATCGGCTTCGCGGCGCAGCCACTTAATATCAACATGACGTCGCACGATACCTGAAGCACTACATGGCACATCAGCCAAAATCCTGTCGAACGGCTTGCCGTTATACCAACCAGTTGAGCTCGCATCACCTTCCAGTAGTTCAGCCTCGAGGCCTAAACGGCTAAGATTACTTTGCACCCGTTGTAAACGCGTTGCATCGTTATCCAAAGCGGTCATATTGACATTAGCAAACTCAAGTATATGGCCGGTCTTACCACCGGGGGCACAACAGGCATCAAGCACGCGATGGTCCGCTTTAATATCCAGCAAATGTGCGGCTAGCTGGGCACCGTAATCTTGTACAGAAACCACGCCATCGCTAAAGCCGGGGATTTTTTCAACCGAAACCGGTTTAGCTAAAAGTATCGCTTCATTGCCTAAACTGCTGGCGCCTATATCCTGACGTGCAAGCAGCTGAAGATATTCGTCTACAGTGATTTTTAGAAGGTTCACACGCAGCGTCATAGGCGGATGCTGATTACCGGTTTCGAGAATATTCTGCCATTTTTCCGGATACTGGATTTTGAGCTTATCGATCCACCATTGAGGATAAGAAAAAGCCGCGACTTCATTGGAATCTAACTTTGCAGCGAGCTGACCTTTTTGACGTAAGAAATTACGAAGAATGGCGTTTACCAAGCCTTTGGCCCAGCTTTTTGCTGCAGGTCTTTTTAATTGGCTCACGGCATGCACAGCCTGGTTGACGACCGTAAACGCATCAGCCTTATCATGCAACAATTGGTAAATTGCCACTAGCAACAAAGCATGTAAGCGTTCATCAGTAAGGGGCTTTTCTAATAGCTGCGTTAAATAGGCATCTAGCTCGCCGTAAAAACGCAAGGTTCCATAACTTATATCGGCTGCTGCGCCGCGCTGTTGCGGGGTTGCGTTTGGAAATAAAGATTGTGCTGCAGGTAAAGCTAGAGTTAGGTTACGCCCTGCGAATACTTGATGAACTGCGTCAGCAGCGATGAGTTGGGAGATATACAAAAAAAACTTTCAGTCTTGATGTCTTATAGTGACTGAATTTTACTTGATAAGTCCCGGTTCAGGGACTTATCAAATATAAAGCTTATACGAGAGCTAGATTATGGCTTAGTAAGAGTTTGCCATGGCCATTAACCTGGCTACGCGTTCTTCAGTTTGCGGATGAGTACTGAATAAACCGCTCACACCGCCACCGGATAAAGGATTGATAATCATCATTTGCCCTGTTTCCGGATGCGCTTCAGCTGTTTCATTAGTGATCTGGTGCGCATAATTATGGATTTTCTCTAGCGCACTGGCTAATGCTTTAGGATCACGACTGATAGCGGCGCCCTCTCGGTCAGCTTCAAACTCGCGAGCGCGTGATATCGCCATTTGAATAAGCATCGCAGCTATTGGCGCCAGAATCACAATTAATAATGCGACAGCAGGATGCACATTGCGCTCTCCACTACTGTTATGGCCTGCGAACAACATACCGAAGCTGCCTAAGGACGAAATCGCACCGGCAAGCGTAGCGGAAATGGTAGAAGTCAAGGTGTCGCGATGCTTCACATGCGCTAATTCATGTGCCATTACGCCACGTAATTCACGTTCGCTCAAAATCCGCATGATACCGGTAGTAGCTGCAACGGCTGCATGCTCAGGGTTACGGCCAGTAGCAAAGGCATTGGGCTGTGCCTCGTCAATAATATAGACCTTAGGCATTGGCAATTGCGCGTTTTCCGCCAACTCTTTTACCATATTGTAGAAATTACGGAATTGGCCGTTATCAGGTGTGACTTCCTGTGCGTTGTACATTTTTAGTACGGCTTTATCGCTAAACCAGTAGGCATAGATGTTCATGATAGCCGCTAAACCCAGCGCGATCATCATCCCGCCACCGCCGCCTAATGCTGCACCTACCGCGCCAAATAAGGCAACGATACCTGCCATTAAAATACTGGTTTTTAACCAATTACCAAACATCGTGTTCTCCTGATTGTATTGCTTACTAAACTGATTGTTAGATGAAGCGGAAAGCTAAAAATTCAAGTATTTTCATAGATTAATTACGTTTGAAAATGAGTCAAGCTGAATGGAATCTATCGCCGATTTTAAGATGATGACCTTGTGCAAAAGCGTGTGCATTGAGCCGCTTGCCGCCGGGTGCTTGTAGCTCAGTGATATTCAATAAACCATCACCGCAGCCTACTGATATACCGTCCTGTAGGCTCACTACTTCGCCAGGTGTTGCTTTCCCCGAAACCGCAGTTGCCATCCATATGCGGCAAACTTCATCTTTAAGCATGCTTTGCGCAACCGGGAAAGGATTAAAAGCACGCACTTGGCGCGAAATTTCTATAGCGCTCTTTTGCCAATCTATTGCCGCTTCGGATTTTTCTAGCTTATGTGCATAAGTGACTAGCGATTCATCTTGTGGTGTTGCTGCCAATTCACCTGTGGTTTCAAGGGTAGCCATGGCTTGCACCATTAAATGTGCGCCTAATTGACTTAATGCATCATGCAATGTCTGGGTAGTATCGGCTTCGGTAATAGGCAAAGCACTTTTAATCACCATGGCCCCAGCATCCAGTGCAGGCACAACTTCCATAATAGTAACGCCGGTTTCGTGATCGCCCGCTAATATAGACCGATGGATAGGTGCTGCACCGCGCCAGCGCGGCAACAATGAAGCATGGATGTTATAACAGCCCAAGCTTGGCATATTAAGCACTACGGTAGGAATAATCAGCCCGTATGCTGCGACGATCATGACATCTGAGTTTACTTCTTGAATACGTGCCTGGGCAGTTGGATCTTTTAGGGTTTCAGGCTGAAATACATTGAGTTGATGTTGAAGTGCCAATACTTTAACCGGACTGGCTTTAAATTTCATGCCGCGACCTGCAGGACGGTCAGGTTGCGTCAATACCATCACAATCTCATGCCCTGCACTGATAAGCGCATCCAATGCCGGAACGGCAAACTCTGGCGTACCAGCAAAAATAATTTTCATGCGATGTCTTTAAAAATTAATGAGTTTATTAAGGCTAGCGGTCACGCTGTAACTTGACCATCTTGGTTTTGATACGATTGCGCTTTAACGGTGATAAGTAATCCACAAATACCTTACCTAGCAAATGGTCCATCTCATGCTGAATACATACACTTAGTAAGCCACCTGCTTTCAAACTAAATTGCTGACCATTTTTATCTAAAGCTTGAACCGTGATATTTTCCGCGCGAGTCACGCTTTCATATACGCCAGGTACCGATAAACAACCTTCTTCATAATCCTGTAGACCGCTTTTTTCGGTGATCTTTGGATTGATTAATACTAGAAGGTTATCTTTAGTTTCACTGGTATCGATCACAATTAATTGTATATGCTGATTCACTTGTGTGGCTGCTAAACCGATACCTGGCGCGGCGTACATCGTCTCTGCCATATCTTCGACTAAACGTTTAATCGCACTGTTAATTTCCTTCACAGGCTTAGCAACGGTATGCAAGCGGGGGTCAGGGTAATTTAAAATATCTAAAATTGCCATAAAAACTCTAATATTTCTTTAAAAACTAAATTTTTCTTTAAAACGAACGAAATTTTCTTAAATCAAAGCGCTTTTTCCATAAAAGCTTGATTGTTGAATGAATTACGTGATAAATTTAACGTAATTTCGCAGTTAAAACTACCGCAGAGTAGCGATTTAACATACATTTACCACGCATTTCTTGACTGAGGTCATCAATATGTTTCGCCATATTATAACGCTGCTCATGTTTTGTTGCTTAAGCTTCAATATCCATGCAGATGAGGTTGCGCTAAAAAGCGGCCATCCCGACCGACATGTGGTTGTTAAAGGCGACACGCTTTGGGGAATTTCAGGCAAATTCCTAAAAGACCCATGGCAATGGCCAAAAGTTTGGAAGCTTAACCGCTCCCAGATCAAAAATCCGCATCTCATTTATCCTGGAGATGTAGTAATGCTGGATATGAGCAGCGGTAGCCCTCAATTACGCTTGTTGCGTGAAACAGTTACATTGGAGCCAGGCGCTGTAGTAGAACCCCTAGAGAAATCTGCCGTACCAACTATTCCGCTGAATGTCATAGCACCGTTCTTAAGCCAGCCACTCATTATTGAAAAAGGGCAACTGGACGCCTCACCAAGAATTATTGCTGGGCAGGATAACCGTGTTGTCTTAAGCCCTGGTACCCGTATTTATATCAGCAAAATTGAAGAAGGTGATGGCATTAACTGGTTTGTGTATCGACCGGATGGTAATTTGATCGACCCTGATACCAATGAAGTGCTAGGTACCGAGGCTTTATATTTGGGTGATGCAAAAATCACCAAATATGGTGAGCCAGCAAGTGGTGATATTGTGAAAGCGAAGGAAGAGATTTTCACGCGTGACCGCTTGGTACCGACTGGTGATACCGTTGAAACTAGCTTTGTGCCCCGCGCTCCAGAGCAAGAAATCAATGGTCGTATCATTAAAATTTATGGTGGCGTTGCCGAAGCTGGTCCTGAAAGCATTGTTGCGATCAGCCGTGGATCTGCTGATGGCATTGAAGTGGGCCATGTATTAGCGGTTAACCGTTATGGACGTGTGATTAAAGATCCTGAATTACCACCTAAATCATCAGATGCGAAGCCAAAAACGCCAGGAATCAACGTAGACATTAAACGCGATAAAGATGGTAAAGAAATTAGTGCCAAGGAAAAAGTTCCTGCCGATAAACAATTGATTCTAGAACCTGGCATGATCAAATTGCCGGATGAACGAGTAGGTCTGATCATGGTATTCCGAGTGTTTGAACGCGTTTCATATGCCCTAGTGATGCAGGCTAGTTCGCCCATCAATAAATTAGACGCCATACAAACTCCATAGCCGTTTCTATGCTTGAAGATTACAGTGAAGATATTGCAGAAAAAGCGCTATGGATCAGTTTAAATAATATTTATGGCCTGGGTTCCCAGGCTTTTTTTCAGCTGTTAAAAACCTTTGGCAGTCCAGCCGGCATTTATGCAGCAAGTCATACGCAATTAAGAGAAGTCGTTTCCGACAAGATTGCCGCTGAGATCAAAAATGGCGTGAACGAAGAAGCCTTACGTGATTCGCTAGAATGGTTAACCAAGCAAAATAACTATCTGGTTACGCTGGCAGATAGCCATTACCCTAAAGCTCTATTAGAAATACCTGATCCTCCACCATTGTTATATGCAAAAGGTAATCTTGCGCTACTTAACCAGCCTAGCATTGCCATTGTAGGTAGCCGCAGCGCATCGGTTCAGGGCGAGAAAAACGCCGAAGCATTCGCGAGTGATCTATGCCATCAAAGCTTATGTGTAGTCAGCGGGCTAGCGCTAGGTATTGATGGCGCCGCGCATCGAGGTGCGTTAAAAGCAAATGGCGCAACCATTGCTGTGGTTGGTACAGGGCTGGATATTGTTTATCCGGCCAAGCACCGTGATTTGGCACACCAGATCGTTGAGCGCGGGTTGATCATTTCAGAATTCGCACTTGGTACGCCTTCCAAGCCGCAAAACTTTCCCAAACGAAACCGTATTATCAGCGGTTTAAGTTTGGGCTGCCTGGTAGTTGAGGCTAACTTGCAAAGCGGTTCACAAATTACGGCACGCCTGGCTGCTGAGCAAGGAAGAGAAGTATTTGCAATACCTGGCTCTATTCATTCACCTATGTCTAAAGGTTGTCACCAGTTAATTAAACAGGGTGCAAAATTGGTGGATTGCATCCAAGACATATTAGATGAATTGGATATAAAAAAATCAGAAATATCTCAATCGGATTCAAGTTCTCCAGAATCCGAAGAATCGTTAAAAAATAATGTGTTACTCAACATCATGGGGTTTGAACCCATGCAATTGGAAGATATAGTTAACCAAAGTGGCTTGACGGTAAGTGAAGTTTCATCCATGCTGATGTTATTAGAACTTGAAGGGAGTGTCGCTAGCCTACCTGGCGGGAAATATCAAAAAATTATCTAACATCAAAACTCATATCAACTTAAAAATAGTGTACGCAAGATGAATAATCCAAGTGTTACTGATTACTCTTGTGATTATGCATAAACCACCTTAAGGATAAAATTATGTTTGAAGTATTGGTTTATATGTTTGAAAACTACATTGATACACATTTTAGACCTGATGAGAATACGCTTTCTAAAGAGCTATTTGCCGCAGGATTTGATGAACAGGATATTAACGGTGCTTTTGACTGGTTTAACCAGCTTGAGCAGATGACGGAACAGCCGGATGTCTTTGAAAAACCCACGCAAGCTAACACACGTATTTTTACTGCAGATGAATTAAAGAAAATCAGCGGCGAAAGCCTAGGTTTTGTTTTATTTCTCGTTCAAGCAGATATATTAAGCCCTACGCAGCGCGAACTGGTATTGGAACTCGCGATGAACCTGCCGCAATTGGAAATTGGCATTGAAGAAATGCGCTGGATTGTACTCATGACGACTTGGGGCGCCAGCAAATCCGGCCCTGATAAGACTAAAGAGTATCTATTTATAGAAGATGCGCTTTTAAATAAACAAAAACCGACTCTGCATTAGCAGGTCGGTTTTTTTATTTAAATACTTAGCCTAATCTATTCGCTGATATTTTCAAGTATTTTGGAAATGACACCCGCTTGATTAAGTGTATAAAAGTGCAGGCTAGGCACGCCCCAAACACGCAGGGTTTCGCATAGCTCACTTACTACGTCAACGCCGAAAGCCCGTAGTGAAGCCATATCATCACCATACTCTTCTAAACGCATTTTCAACCAGCGCGGAATTTCTGCGCCACAAATGCTAGAAAAACGCGCTAACTGAGTGATGTTATAGATTGGCATAATGCCTGGTACTACTGGTATCGTAATGCCGTGGGCATCGCATTGATCTATAAACCTGAAGTACGAATCAGCATTATAAAAATACTGTGTGATTGCAGAATTAGCACCAGCTTCCATTTTACGTTTCAGGTTTTGTAAATCTGCTGCCGGTGTTCTCGCTTCAGGATGAAACTCCGGGTAAGCTGCCACTTCAATATGGAAATGATCACCGGTTTCAGCACGAATGAAAGCAACCAACTCAGCCGCATATCGGAAATCCCCCGCACTTGCTTCACCTGACGGCACATCTCCGCGTAAAGCGACTAAACGCTTGATTCCCTGTGTTTGATATTGATGCAACAAGTCTCGTATCTCACTTTTACTTGAAGATATGCATGAGATATGCGGAGCCGCATCCAGACCTGTTTTTTGGATTTCCAGTACTGTTTCCAAAGTACGGTCACGTGTAGAACCACCCGCACCAAATGTTACGGAAAAGAATTCCGGGTTAAATTTAGCGAGTTGAACGCGTGTATCGCGTAATTTCTCTATACCTTCTGTCGTTTTCGGTGGGAAAAACTCAAAACTTAATGTAGATGTTTTTGATTCCGATGTATTCATTCTTAATCTTTTTTATTATCAATGAGCAAAGCCGTCAATAGCCATGAAAGCACACTATAAACTAGGGCGCCTATGATACCGGCTACAAGCGTACGGACTTCAAAACCTTGCAACCAATTCCCGACGGCATAAAACAATACACCATTAATCACCAGTATAAATAGTCCTAAGGTAAGGATAGTAATGGGCAAGGTTAATATGACCAATATTGGCCTTAACAGCATATTAACCAAGCCAATCACCAATGCAGCAATTAAAGCAGAAGTGAAATTCGCCACATGAATATCAGGTACAAAATAAGCCACTGCCAGCAATGCCAGCGCATTGAGTAACCATACAATCAATAATTTCATGTGACGTCTCCCTTGTGATTTATAACGTAGTATAAAACACTATTGCTATACTAATAACGGTAAGTATCTGGTTTATACGGCCCCTGTTTCTGCACACCGATATACGCCGCCTGCTCGTCTGTTAAAGTAGTTAATTTTGCGTTAAGTTTATTCAACTGCAATATCGCTACCTTCTCATCCAAATGCTTAGGCAACACATATACACCCACCGGATAATCAGCTTGGCGTGTAAACAATTCGATTTGCGCGATGGTTTGATTTGCAAAACTTGAGCTCATGACGTATGAAGGATGACCAGTACCACAGCCCAAATTCACCAAACGACCTTTTGCTAAAAGTATGATTTTTTTGCCATCTGGGAAAATCACATGGTCAACTTGCGGTTTGATCTCATCCCATTCATATTTTTCCAGCGATGCAACATCAATTTCATTATCAAAGTGACCGATGTTACAAACAATAGCTTGGTCTTTCATTTTCGCCATATGGTCATGCGTAATCACATGATAGTTACCTGTAGCTGTTACAAAGATATCCGCATGTTCTGCTGCGTAATCCATTGTCACTACGCGATACCCTTCCATCGCTGCTTGCAACGCACAGATAGGATCAATTTCAGTCACCCAAACTTGCGCAGATAAGGCACGCAAAGCTTGTGCAGAACCTTTACCCACATCGCCGTAGCCAGCCACAACAGCCACTTTACCGGCAATCATCACATCGGTAGCGCGTTTAATTGCATCCACCAAGGATTCACGGCAGCCGTATAAATTATCGAATTTAGACTTGGTCACAGAGTCATTGACATTGATTGCCGGGAAAGCCAATTTGCCTTCCTTATGCATCTGGTACAAACGATGCACACCAGTAGTAGTTTCCTCAGTCACGCCAATGATCTTGGTTAAGCGTGTCGAATACCATGTAGGGTCTGTTTTCAATTTGGCTTTGATCGAATCGAACAAGCAAATTTCTTCTTCTGAAGTTGGTTTAGCAACCACCGATAAGTCTTTTTCGGCGCGGGTACCAAGATGCAGTAGCAATGTCGCATCGCCGCCATCATCAAGAATCATATTCGAATAACCGCCATCGGCCCATTCGAAGATACGGTGCGTATAGTCCCAGTACTCAGCCAATGTCTCACCTTTTACCGCGAATACCGGCGTACCTCCAGCCGCAATTGCAGCTGCCGCGTGATCTTGTGTAGAGTAGATATTGCATGATGCCCAGCGCACTTCAGCGCCTAGATCTTTTAATGTTTCAATCAGCACCGCGGTTTGGATAGTCATATGCAATGAGCCAGTGATGCGTGCACCTTTAAGCGGCTGGGCTTTAGCATATTCTTCACGAATCGCCATCAAGCCGGGCATTTCGGTTTCGGCAATAGCTATTTCTTTGCGGCCAAAAGTCGCAAGGTTAATATCGGCGATTACATAATCTTTAAAGTCAGTCACAGTATTCATATAAAAATTCCTTGAAGTATGTGACCAGAAGGGAAAGCCTGGAATAAAGCTGATGTAGCTTTGTTCACCTGATTCCCGTGTCTGGCACGGTTAATATAGGTGAACGCCGTTACAAATTTTGAAATTTGTAAACCGAGCCTGGGATTCGCATGAAACGAATCTCGCAACGTTCCTCGGTTATAAAAATGAAAAGCTTATCGCGTTTTCTTTAGGGTTCGCGAATTATAATGAAATCATTGGTTTTGTAAAGCAATGATTTCATTCATAAATACTACAAACCTGCTGCAGCTTTCAAAGCAGCCGCTTTATCGGTACGCTCCCAAGTGAACTCGGGTTCATCACGGCCAAAATGCCCATAGGCAGCTGTCTTGGCATAGATCGGCCGTAAAAGATCCAGCATTTGAACGATGCCTTTTGGACGGAGATCAAAATGTTCTAACACCAATTGCGTCAGCACTTCATTCGAGACCTTACCCGTGCCATAAGTTTCAACCATCACGCTGGTTGGACGTGCAACACCAATCGCATAACTCACCTGCACCAAACAGCGTGATGCTAAGCCAGCAGCTACAATGTTTTTAGCTACATAACGACCAGCATAAGCAGCGCTACGATCCACTTTTGAAGGGTCTTTACCTGAGAAAGCGCCGCCGCCATGCGGTGCTGCGCCACCATAAGTATCCACAATGATCTTACGGCCGGTCAAGCCGCAATCGCCTTGTGGGCCGCCTACAACAAAACGACCGGTTGGATTGACCAAATATTTGATCTCACCTTTGATTAATTCTTGAGGCAAAGTAGGCTTGATGATCTCCTCTATCGTTGCTTCGCGAATAGCTTCCAGGCTCATTTCCGGCGCATGTTGCGTAGAGACGAGGACCGTATCTATCTTGAAAGGTTTACCATCTACATACTGCACGGTTACTTGCGATTTAGCATCCGGACGAAGCCAAGGCAAACGACCATCTTTACGTAGCTGCGCCTGGCGTTCCATAATCCGGTGAGATAACCAAATCGGCAGCGGCATCAGTTGTGGCGTTTCATCTACCGCATAACCGAACATTAAGCCTTGGTCACCAGCACCTTGATCTAAGGTATCGTCATAAGCTTTGTTAACGCCCTGAGCAATGTCCGGGCTTTGTTTGTCGTATGCGACCAAAACCGCACAACCTTTGTAATCAATACCGTATTCGGTATTGTCATAGCCGATACGTTTAATCGTATCGCGAGCTACCTGAATATAATCGACATTGGCATTGGTGGTGATTTCACCGGCTAAAACTACCAAACCGGTATTGCATAAGGTTTCCGCAGCAATACGGGAATGGTTATCCTGCGCTAAAATAGCATCGACGATCGCATCGGAAATTTGGTCAGCTACTTTGTCGGGATGGCCTTCGGAAACGGATTCCGAGGTAAATAAATATTCGTTCATGTGACGCCTTGAAAAAAGTGATTAAGAGAATGCTTACTAAAGGCTGAAGCAAGCACAAAAGAATCGAAATTGTACACTATTCGCCTACTAAGCTTGAGAATATGACTTTGTTATAGCTTAAGTTGCTAAAATAGAGCCTAAATCTTTCATTTGGTTTCTTGTAATCAATTTAATGACCAAAATACTTTTAAGAATAATCGCTTTATTACCTTTGCCAGTGATACATGGGCTCGGGACGATTGTTGGTTACATTTCATATCTCACCGATAAAAAATTCGCACGGCGCATACGCAATAACCTGCATAAAAGCAAATTAGCCAGCAAAAATAGAAGTCATGCATCCTTAGTAAGATCCAGCACCAAAGAGATTGGCAAAGGCATGCTGGAAACCTTTGCAATATGGCTCAGATCAGAACGCAGCGTTTTGAAATGGGTTAAACACTGCGAAGGCTGGCATTATGTGGAAGAAGCACTAGCAGCTAAAAAAGGTATTATTTTCCTGACGCCACATTTAGGCTGTTATGAAATTACTGCACGTTATTACGCTGCCAGACATCCGATGACTGTGCTGTATACACCGGCACGTAAAAGCTGGTTAGGTGACATTATGGAAAGTGGCCGCGAGCGTAGTAAAACTTCTTTAGCGCCTGCAAATTTGAGCGGTGTGCGTGCTTTGCTTAAGACTTTAAGAAAAGGTGACGCAGTAGGCATTCTGCCAGACCAAGTACCGGATTTAGGGGATGGCGTTTGGGCCATTTATTTTGGCGAACCGGCCTATAGCATCACTTTGGTCAGCAAACTGGTTGAAACAACCGGAGCTACGGTGCTACTAGCCTATGGCGAACGGCTAAGCTGGGGAAGAGGCTTTATCATTCATATCGAGCCATTGACTACCGATACTTCGCCTCAAGATATCAATAATGCAATCGAGCATTTAGTGCGTAAAAAGCCTGAACAGTATCTATGGAGTTACCGCCGATTCAAGAAACCGCAGTTAGCGCGCGAAAAACGCATTAAAAATAATGCAGATACTCAACAATAGCCTATGCAATCCCATACAATAACCATATGACGCAAACTATCCAATTTACAAAGATGCAAGGCGCAGGCAATGACTTCGTGGTCATCGATGCCATTAACCAGCAGATCAATCTATCACCCGATCAAATCAAGTTCCTTGCTCATCGCCAATTCGGTATTGGCTTTGACCAACTGCTTTTGGTTGAAAAATCTAATATTGCCGACTTTAAATATCGCATTTTCAATGCCGATGGCGGCGAAGTTTCGCAATGCGGCAATGGTGCGCGCTGTTTCGTGCGCTTCGTGGTGGATCAAGGCCTGACTAATAAAGCTGAAATCACTGTTGAAACAGCAAGTGGCGTTATCACACCCAAACTGGAAAACGATGGTCAGGTTACCGTCAATATGGGCGCACCACGCTTTGAGCTTGATGAGATTCCTTTTATTGCAGATAACGTAGCCAACACTTATACACTGGAAGTGAACGTACAGCGGGTGGAAATCGCTGCGCTATCGATGGGTAATCCGCATGCAGTGCAAATTGTTAAGGATGTCGATACCGCGCCGGTATTAGCAATGGGCAGCGAGATAGAACACCACGCTTTGTTCCCGGAACGGGTAAATGCTGGATTTATGCAAATTGTGAATCCGCATGAAATCAAATTGCGGGTTTATGAACGCGGTAGCGGTGAGACGCTGGCATGCGGCACCGGCGCTTGTGCCGCGGTAGTGGCGGGTATCCAGCAAGGACGTTTGCAGTCACCGGTAAAAGTTTCCGCACGTGGTGGAGAGTTGAATATTGCCTGGCAAGGTGGTGATGCACCAGTCTTGATGACAGGTCCAGCAGTCCCTGTTTTTACCGGTAGCATTACTATCGCATAACACCATAATAAGGGAATGATAAGAGGAAGCCATGCAAGCAAACGAGAACGAAAACAAGCCTAATACCGTGAATATTCCTGAGCTCTCTGCTGAAAATGTAAGCGAGTTTTTACGCAAGACTCCCCATTTCTTTGAGAAAAATGCCAGTCTATTAGCCGAGCTTTTTCTGCCGAGCCCACATGGCAGCGGTACAATATCATTGGCGGAAAGACAGCAGCTGGCGCAGCGCGACAAGATTCGCGTGCTTGAAGTCAAACTAGCGGATTTGATCGAGTTTGCAGAAGAGAATGATGCAACCAGTAAAAAAGTCCATGAATACAGCCTTAAATTGATTGCCAATTATAGTTTCAGCGGCGCAGTTGAATTGACTAAAGAAACCTTGCAAAAAGATTTTGATGTGACTGAAACCATCATCAGGATCTGGCTGAGACCTGCACGCAACGACCTGTTACAAGACGAGGCATTCACTACCGTTAGCGACGCATTTAGCGATTGGGTACTGACCTTGAATGCGCCTTATTGTGGGGCAAAACCTGCGTTGAGCGACACAATTTTAGATGACAACTTAAAGTCATTTGCAATCATCCCGTTGCATAAAAAAGTTACCGAAACTACCGCACTGCAGCCTGCATTCGGCGTATTGATTCTAGGCTCCGACCAGCCGCAACGTTTTACAACCAATATGGGCACCATGTACTTGGAACGCATGGGTGAGTTATTGAGTGCCGAAATTTTGAATCATATTTAAGCACTTTAAAGCGGATACATGAGTCATTTGGATGATTATCTGCAACACCTGACTTTTGAGCGCGGCTTGAGCGCCCTCACCTGCCAGAACTATGCGCGGGATATTAAGCTACTTGAATCACTCGCTGATAAAACGAACTTGGACCAAGTGCAAAATCCGCAAGTCAGACGTTTTATTGCTACCCTTAATGGTCGCGGTTTAGGTGGCAAAAGTATCGCGCGAGCCCTTTCTGCGTGGCGCGGCTATTACGATTACCTGATCCAGCATAAAGGCTATACGCAAAATCCGGTGATGGGTTTGCGTGCGCCGAAGTCGCCAAAGACTTTACCCCAAGCGCTTTCTACCGATCTAGCAGTCAAATTTGTCGATATCCAGGGCGATGGGCTACTGGAACAGCGTGACCATGCTATTTTTGAACTGTTCTATTCCTCAGGCTTGCGGTTATCCGAACTCGTTAATCTAGATATCGACATGCTGGATTTTTCCGATGGCACGGTGACAGTGACTGGTAAAGGCAATAAAACCCGCATTATTCCGGTAGGAACACACGCCATCAATGCCATGCAGACTTGGTTAAAACGCCGTGCTGAGATTGTGATCGCAGAACAAAATCCTAAAGCAGTATTTGTGACCCAGCAAGGACGCCGCATTACGCCACGTGCTATCCAGTACCGCATGAAAGAATGGGCGATCAAGCAAGGTATCAATATCGATATGCACCCGCATTTACTGCGCCATAGTTTTGCAACGCATGTTTTGCAGTCCAGCCAGGATCTACGCGCCGTACAGGAAATGCTAGGTCATGCAAATATAAGTACCACCCAAGTGTATACGCATCTTGATTTTCAGCATTTAGCTACCATCTACGATAAAGCGCATCCACGGGCAAAGAAAAAATAGCGAGTTAATAAAAAAGCAGCCACTTTGTTTTAAGAGCGTCATAAACTCAAAATAAACTTATACAAAATAAGTTTGTCACGTAAATATGTATTTCTCCGTCATGAATATTTATGAACATGTAATTATGAATGAGTTAAATAGTATGCAAGGTTATCATCATCAATAATTCGAAAAGGAAACTCTATGGAACACACCTTACCACCACTGCCCTATGCTAAATCTGCATTGGCGCCACACATCTCTGAAGAAACTTTGGAGTTTCACTATGGCAAACATCACCAGACTTACGTGACAAACCTGAATAACCTGATCAAGGGCACAGAGTTTGAAAATAGTCCTTTGGAAGAAATCATTAAAAAATCTACCGGCGGCATTTACAATAATTCTGCACAGGTATGGAACCACACTTTCTTCTGGAGTAGCATGAAACCTAATGGCGGCGGCGCTCCTACCGGTGCTTTAGCAGCAACTATCGATAAAAAATGGGGTTCTTTTGAAGAGTTCAAAAAGGCTTTCCAAGCTTCAGCGGTCGGGAACTTCGGCTCAGGCTGGACCTGGTTAGTGAAAAAAGCGGATGGTTCTGTAGATATCGTCAACATGGGTGCTGCTGGTACACCACTTACTACCGGTGACAAAGCTTTGCTGACTATCGACGTTTGGGAACATGCTTATTACATTGATTACCGTAATGCACGTGCTAAATTCGTTGAAGCATTCCTGACTTCACTAGCCAACTGGGATTTCGCAAACGCTAACTTTGCTTAATTTTATTTAGCTTATACTCAAAAAAGGACTGTGAATGCAGTCCTTTTTTATTAGCTTTAATTTAGTGGTAACGAATAATGTTTGTTAGAATGCGTTCATGTTCAATCGCTTAATTTTTGCGTTTACTCTAATAGTGTCATTTGGCATGGCCCAAATTGGCGCTGTCACGCATGAAATTTCGCACTATAGCGATGTCACCGCAGCAACCCAGCAAGCCTCTGCTACTAAGAGTCTTGCCAAAAAATCCGGTCAGTCTGAGCCTATTTCACATAATCAAGTATGTGAAAAATGTATCAGCTACGCAGAGCTTGGCCATATTGTGCACAGCACACAAGCGGTACTTGCCGCCGTAAATGCCACCAACCATTATTTTAGCGTTTGTTCCCAAACTCCTTCTTACGCCAAACCCCGCACTTACAGTGCCCGCGCTCCACCTAGCCTCGCTTAATACTTAGTTTCTGCTGCCATTGTTTCACGATGGCATTTACAACTTTTATTACGAGGTCTTTATGAATACCCCTATCAATGCAGGGCGTTTAACAACGCCGCATGGCTTGAAGCTTTCCAATCGAAAGTTACGTTATAAACCTATTTACTTAAGCCTTTTGGCTATATGGACAGGTTCGCTAGCAACCACGTCAGCTTTTGCCGCTGATGCCAATACCGAAATTGACCTGCCATCGGTATCGGTGACAGGTAATCCATTAGGTGTAGGCTCGGATGAGTTAATCGTTCCTGTTACAACACTAAATGGCCGTGAACTGTCATTGAAACGTGAAAGCACACTGGGCGATACGCTGGATGGCATCCCAGGTGTAAGCGCAACACATTTCGGCCCTAATGCTTCTCGTCCGGTGATACGCGGCCTGGATGCCGAGCGCGTGCGTATCATGCAGAACGGTGTGGGCGTACTGGATGCATCATCGTTGAGTTTCGACCATGCAGTCACGATAGACCCGATTATCGTAGAACAGGTAGATGTCGTGCGAGGCCCTGCAGCCCTGTTGTATGGGGGTAGTGCGGTAGGTGGCGTGGTGAACGCCACTGATAACCGCATTCCAACCGAACAGTTGAATGGTATAACAGGCCGGGCTGAAACGCGTGTTGGCGGGCCGGATAGCCAGAATAATATCGCTGGCGTTGTGGATGCTGGCAATGGCCTGTTGGCGATCCACGGTGATTTGTATAGCCGCAAAACCAGCGATCTGGATATTCCCGGTTACGCAGTGTCCAAACGCAAAAGTGAAGCCGACGATGGCACGCCACGCATCAATAACGGCAAGCTTATAAACAGTAGTTCAGATGGCGATGGTGGGGCACTTGGTGCCTCGCTGACTTTCGATAGCGGTTATATCGGAGCTTCCTATTCCGGTTTTAACAGTAATTACGGTACGGTGGCCGAGCCAGATGTGCGCATCGATATGCAAAGCCAGCGCTGGGATATCGGTTCGGAATTCCATGACCTGGATAAATTAGGTTTTGGCCATTTAATCAACCGTGTGAAATTTCGCTTGGCTCATACCGATTACGAGCATCAAGAACTGGAAGATGGTGAAGTAGGTACCACATTCAGGAACCACGGTATTGAAGGCTCATTCGAAGCTGGTCATACGCCAATCAATACAGCTTTAGGTAATTTAAACGGTGTCGTCGGATTGCAGTTTCAAAATACTACTTTTGAGGCTCTGGGCGAAGAAGCGTTTGTGCCAAGCTCTAACACACAGACCAAAGCGCTTTATATTTATGAAGAACTGCCATTGAATTTCATTGAGGCACAAAAACTCAAGCTAAGCTTTGGCGCACGTGCTGAACATACAACGGTAGACTCCAGCGATAACCTCAACTTCGGCCCTGGACAAGATCATGGCTTTAATCCCACCAGCTATGCGCTTGGTGGCATCTATACGCTGACACCTAATTGGTCGATAGCGAGTAACCTTTCGCATAACGAACGTGCGCCTAGCTATTTTGAGCTTTATGCAAATGGCGCGCACATCGCTACTGGTCAGTTTGAAGTGGGGAACAATAATTTTGATGTTGAACGTTCAAACGGTATTGATGCGCAGCTACGCTGGAAGGACGCTAAAAATTCATTCAGCATAGGCATTTATTACACGCGGTTCAGCAGCTTTCTGGGTTTATTGGAAACAGGTAATACCGACGTTGGTTCTGGACTACCTATCGCGCAGTTCAGCGCTTTTGCAGCCGATTTCAAAGGCTTTGAGGCAGAAGGTAAATTCAATATTGCCAACAACCTAGACTTAACGCTGAGGGGCGATTATGTACGGGCAACCAATCGCGATAACGGTGATGCCTTGCCACGTATTGCGCCGTTACGTTTAGGTGGCGGCTTGCATTACCAAAAGGGCAGTTTTGGTGCCAGGGTCGATGTATTGCACGCTTTTGACCAGAACCGCACCGCAGCTAATGAACTAGCCACGGATGGCTATACCGATGTCAGTGCACTGGTTTCTTATAAGCTGCCAACGAAGCTCAATGTGGAGCTTTTTGCCAAGGCTAATAACTTATTGAATGACGAGATTCGCGAGCATGCTTCATTCTTGAAAGACATTGCACCGCAAGGCGAACGCTCGGTATTGATTGGCTTACGTACGGATTTTTAGTTGAACACATAGCAGGCTCATAGATGGAACCAAATAAATCTTCAATCACTCGAATTTATATGTGATTGGAGATTCTATGAGTGCTGGAAAATTGGTTATTTTAGGGATTGTATTATTTGTTTCAATTGCTGCAGGTTATCTGGCTCTGTTTGAATATAGGGAAGATACCAGCGGAAATCAGGGATGGCATTTCCGCTATAGCCAGCAGAAATAGTTGGGGGGGGGGTTATATGGATACATCAATTAGTAAGCATCAAGCCCCAGACTATCACCACTGTAGTAAGCGCTAGGAACACAGCACCGCTTCCGATATCTTTAGCACGTTTGGCGAGCGCATGATGTTCGGTAGAAGTATGGTCGACTGCGGCTTCGATTGCAGAATTGAGTAGCTCAACAATCAATACCAGCAACACACTGCCTATCATTAAGGCTTTTTCAATGCCGTTGTCCCCTAGGAAAAAACCTAACGGAATTAACACAATGGCTAAAAAAACTTCTTGGCGAAAGGCATCTTCATGCTCAAAAGCCGCCCTGAAACCTTCCAGCGAATAGCCAAATGCATTGATTAAACGCGGGATGCCAGTTTTGCCTTTGAATGGGCTGACTTTATGATTGCTTTCCGGAACTTGCATCGTTTATAACTTTCGCTGGTTAATTAAGTTTATAGTGACACGCAATTATTACTACATAGATTTTAACATGCGCTATCATTATGGTTTAGTTACATTACATTGGGTTAGAACAGGTAAATTATGGCACGCACAGTCAATTGTATTAAATTAGGTAAAGAAGCCGAGGGCATGGATTTTCCTCCTTATCCGGGTGAGCTTGGCAAACGTATTTACATGCAGGTTTCCAAAGAAGCCTGGGCGGCTTGGCTCAAGCAGCAAACTATGCTGGTCAATGAAAACCGTCTTAGTTTAGCCGATCCTGCTGCGCGTAAATACCTAAGCGAACAAACTGAAAAATATTTCTTCGGTGACGGCGCGGATACTGCCAGCGGTTACGTTCCGGAAAAAAACTGATTTCCTTTACTAAGTTTTCTTCACTAATAAAAAAAGCGCCCTGGGCGCTTTTTTTATTACCAATTTTTAGGACTGCAATGTTTCGCGTTCCATCTCTTGTACTGAAACATGGCGTACATCTTTACCTTTCACCATATACACTACATATTCCGCAATATTCTTGGCATGGTCACCAATACGCTCAATGGCTTTTGCTACAAAGAGCACTTCTAGCGACATTGAAATGGTACGCGGGTCTTCTAGCATAAAGGTAATCAGTTGACGCATGGAAGCGCGGAATTGCTCATCTACCTGCTCATCCTGTTTAGCCACTTCTACCGTTTTACTCACATCTAAGCGCGCAAAACCATCCAAAGCAGTTCTTAGCATTTCGCGCACTAAAGCGACCATCGCTTTAATCTCATTGAAACGCGGCTTATACATACGGTCTTCGTCATAGATCTTCTGCGCTGTACGCGCGATCTTGGTGGCTTCGTCGCCGATACGTTCCAAGTCTGTAATGGTTTTCACCATCATCATCACCATACGCAAATCGCCTGCAGCTGGCTGGCGGCGAGCGATGATATGACTGCAGTCTTCGTCGATCTGAACCTCTAGATTATTCACGCGATGGTCATTTTCCATCACCTCTTTAGCCAGGTTGGGATCAGCTTTAATCAAGGCTTCAAGCGCATTGACGATTTGCTGTTCGACCAAGCCGCCCATTTCCAATACTTTGGCACGAACGGCTTCTAGTTCTGCGTCGTATTGCTTAAAGATGTGTTCAGATTGCATCAGGCTTCCTTTTTGCTTTTATAGCGATTAAGACTAGCTATATTAATAAAGAAATATGACAGTAATATTTCAAAGTCATTAATAACTTATTTTTTGTAAGTCTTTACGCCATCCGCAGTGGCTAACAATAATACATTGGCGGGACGCGCTGCGAACAAACCATTCGTTACCACACCGACGATCTGGTTGATCTTCGCTTCCATTGCGATCGGGTCGGTAATTGATAAGCCATGCACGTCTAGAATCACGTTACCGTTATCTGTTGTGAAATCGCGCAATTTTGGTTGACCACCTAATTTAACCAATTCACGTGCTACATAGCTCTTGGCCATTGGCAACACTTCAACCGGTAATGGAAACTTACCTAACACCGGCACGTATTTGGTTTCATCGCAAATACAGATAAAAGTTTTTGCGCAGGCTGCTACGATTTTCTCCCGTGTCAATGCACCGCCGCCGCCTTTAAGCATGTGCATGTGCTCGGTGATTTCATCGGCACCGTCTACGTAGATTTCCATACCGTCTACGCTGTTTAAATCAAACACTTCGATACCGTGGCCGCGTAAACGCTGTGCCGTTGCTTCTGAGCTTGCTACTGCGCCATCGATCTTGTGTTTTACTTTTGCTAACTCTTCAATAAAAAAGTTGGCGGTAGAACCTGTACCCACGCCAATAATGCCACTTTTCACATATTCAACTGCTGCTTTTGCTACTTGTTGCTTTAATTCGTCTTGCGTATAAGCCATTTTACTTAATTCCTTACATTTTCTTTATAATTACAAACATCTAACACTATAACACTGCGCGGCAATGAATGAAAATTGCCAAAAAGCAGTATAAATACCCCAAATTAAAAATCCATGACTACCAAATTTCTAACCATCACTGATTATTTGAGCAAAATAAAAAACTCGCGCGTGTATGAAGTCGCCAAAATCACGCCGCTGGAGTTGCAAAACAACCTATCTAAACGCATCAATAACAATGTGTTGTTGAAACGTGAAGACATGCAATCGGTGTTCTCATTCAAGCTACGCGGTGCTTACAATAAGATGGCAAACCTGCCTGCAGATGCACTTGTAAGAGGCGTCATTACTGCTTCTGCAGGCAATCATGCACAGGGCGTTGCGCTTGGTGCTCAAAAATTAGGCTGCCGTGCAGTAATCGTAATGCCAACAACGACACCGCTGATCAAGATCAATGCGGTGAAAAGCCGTGGTGCAGAAGTTGTATTATTCGGCGATAGTTATACCGATGCTTACACTCATGCACTGGAACTGGAAAAGTCCGAAGGCTTAACTTTCGTACATCCGTACGATGACCCAGATGTGATTGCCGGGCAAGGCACCATAGGCATGGAGATACTGAATGAATTCCCTGCGCCAATTGAAGCGATATTCTGCTGCGTGGGCGGTGGCGGTTTGCTCGCAGGTATTGCAGCTTACGTAAAGGCCATCCGTCCTGAAATAAAAATCATCGGCGTGGAGGCTAAAGACGCGGAAGCTATGACTGAATCACTTAAACTCGGTGAGCGTGTGATGCTTGAGCAAGTCGGCTTATTTGCTGATGGTGCCGCTGTGAAACAAGTAGGTGAACATACTTTTAATTTGAGCCAGCAGTATGTAGATGAAATGATTGTCGTCGATAACGACGCGATTTGCGCTGCCATTAAAGACGTGTTTGAAGACACGCGTAGTATTCTTGAACCCGCTGGTGCATTGGCTGCAGCTGGGCTCAAGGAGTACGTGAAACGCCACGACTTAAAAGGTAAAACGCTCGTGGCTATTGCTTCCGGTGCCAACATGAATTTTGACCGCCTGCGTTTTATTGCAGAGCGTGCCGAAATCGGTGAGCAGCGTGAAGCGGTATTTGCTGTAACTATCCCCGAAAAACCAGGTGCTTTCAAAACATTCTGCCGTTTATTAGGCGACCGCAGTATTACTGAGTTTAATTATCGCTACTCCGACCCTAAAGAAGCTCATATTTTCGTAGGTGTAGCGATTGCTGACCCGGCGGAATCAGCAAACCTCGTTAAATCATTACAAGCTCAGGGCTTACCGACTATAGACCTTAGCGATAATGAAGTGGCCAAGATGCATTTACGTCATTTAGTAGGCGGTCATGCACCGCAGGCAGAACATGAGGTTGTATTCAGGTTTGAGTTCCCGGAAAAACCAGGCGCACTGATGAAATTCCTGGATACCATGGGACATGACTGGAATATCAGCTTGTTCCATTACCGTAATCATGGCGCAGACTTTGGCCGTGTTTTAGTGGGCATGCAAGTACCTCCAGAAGATGCTGCGGACTTCAAGCAGTTTTTAGATACGCTGGGCTACCCACATTGGGACGAAAACGCGAACCCTGCTTATCAGTTGTTCCTAGGCTGATCCTAACCGACTAAGTTTGGCTATTGATAACCAATAGGTGGTTGAATTGAACCATTCGTGAAGATAAGCCTTCTGTAACTGTTTGTTTATTTAGTAGATATTGTTAAGAATGATTTTTGCTTATTCATTTTATGAGCAACTAAGGGTTTTCATTAAAACTCGCAAGCTATTGAACCTATGTTTATTTAACCTGCCCTACAGGCACAAATAATAAGCACTATTAAGAGCATTTGAGGAGAAATAAAGAATGAAGTTAGCGCATTTGGTAATTGCCGCAATAGCGGGCATGTCTATAACATTGCATGCGAATGCGGCCGATCGCGGCAAAGCTTATGTATCGAATCAAGATGGCGGCGTAACGGTAGTTGATATCAATACGCTCGCTACCATTGCCAATATTGACGTTAAGGCCGAAGGTCCTCGCGGCTTAGCAGTCACTGAAGATGGTAAATTCTTGATTGTTGCGACCCGTGAAAACGGCAGCGTTTCGGTCATTGATACCGCAACTAACGAAGTCGTAAAGCAAATCCCTGTCGGTAAAAATCCAGAATTCGTGCGTGTTCGCGGTAACTTTGCTTATGTTTCGTATGAACCAAGTTCGGAAGGTGGCCCACCGCCAGCGCCAGGTTCTGCAGCAGCCAAGGAAGCCGAAAAAGAAGCGGATGAAGATGATAACGAACCGGCACGCATTGGTATTATCGATTTGAAATTAGGTAAAAAAGTACGCGAAATCGTTGGTGGTCCTGAAACTGAAGGTATCGAATTCAGCAAAGATGGTAAACAGCTTGTGATTACCAACGAAGCTGACAATACCGTGACCGTGCACAACATGAAAACCGGCAAATTGGTTAAAACCATCAAAACTCATGAATATGGTGATCGTCCACGCGGCGTAAAAGTATCACCTGACGGCAAAACTTATGTCGTGACTTTGGAATATGGCAATAAATTTATGGTGCTGGATAAGAATTTCAAAGTTTTACGTACCGTAAATACTGGCGTTACACCTTATGGTATTGCCTATGACCGCAAAGGCGAGCGCATTTTTGTAGCGGCTAATAAAGCTAAAACTTTAGAAGTGTATAACGCTAAAACTTATGAAAAAATCAAGGATATTCCAACCGGTAATCGCTGCTGGCACTTTAGCTTTACACCGGACGACAAGGAGATCTTGTTAGCTTGCGGTAAATCTGATGCTGTATTCGTGATTGATGCAGACAAGTTGGAAGTGACGAAACAAATTGAAGATAAGAAATTGCCGTGGGGCGTCGTTACTTATCCTAAATCAGTAGGTAGCCTAGATAAACCATTGTGATTTAGGTAAGCTCCAAACAAAAGCCCCGCATGCGGGGCTTTTGTTTGGGTAAGAGTTGTCAGTATTTTACTTTAGCTTATGGATAATAAACTGCCATTCTTTCGGATCAACTGGAGTAATCGATAAACGGTTGCCGCGCTGCAAAATCCGCATGTTTTCCAATTCAGGATATTCACGTAGCTCTTTCAAACTCAGCAAACGGGTTTTACGGACAAATTTCACATCTACATTCAACCAGCGCGGGTTTTCAGCTGTAGATTTCTCATCGTAATACTTATGCCCTTTGATGAACTGCAGACGGTCTGGGTACGCTAATTTACTCACTTCTGCGATACCCGCTATACCAGGTTGCTCGCAATTGGAGTGATAGAACAGCACGCCATCTCCCACTTTCATCTGGTCACGCATAAAGTTGCGGGCCTGGTAATTACGCACACCATACCAATCTACCGTTTGGTTCGGAAAACCTGCCAAATCATCTATAGACACATCTCCGGGTTCGGATTTCATTAACCAATAACGCATTGCAATTTATCTTTCTTAATTTTGCTTAGGACTCAATTTTGGGTAGACTTATTTGTAGTTATGATAAGCGAAGTTAAAACTTTGAGGCAAAACAAATGGCGCGCAATGTATTAGGCACAACATTACAAGTATGTAGTTTAGACCCGATGACTGGATTTACCCGTAACGGCTGCTGCGAAACCGGTAGTGAAGATGCTGGCAGCCATACGATATGCGCGCAAATGACGGAAGAGTTTTTAGCCTTTTCCATTTCACGCGGAAATGATCTTAGTACACCAAGACCCGAATATGGCTTTGAAGGTTTACAAGCTGGCGACCGCTGGTGCGTTTGCGCCTCACGTTGGTTAGAAGCTTCTGAGGAAGGTTTTGCACCTCCTGTAATATTGGAAGCAACTCATGAAAGATGCTTAGAAATCGTGAGTCTGGCTGATTTGAAATATCATGAACTACGATAGTATTTCTTTCTAATCATAAGCGAGACACGAAGCCCAAGCGCAGACAGTACGAATAGTACGGCAAGCTGCAGGCGACAAAGTATCGGTATGATTAAAAAGAAATAATTAGGAGTTCTCTACGGATAAAGCCTAGACCAGCATCCTGAACCAAAAAGGCTCAAGTGGTAACAGCCTAGAGTGCATTAGGTACACCCGCCAAGAGCTACTTAAAAGTACACTCAACTTAGGGCGCGCACACAACAACTCGAATGACTAAAACCGATGCTATAGACTAGTTCAAGGAATTATTAGCCTAAACCGCACCGCAGAGAACAAACTTTAAAATCGGTAGTTTGATACTTATGTTCGAAACCAGTTCAATCTAATTACAGTTCAAATTGTTTCGTACAAGAAGCTTTATAAACACTAAAGCGGTTGAAAGAATTTTACTCTTTTATTGGATTATTTTTGAAGATAATTTCAATACGAATTGTAAAAAATTACTTAGCTGCGCAGGCTTTATCGATTTGATCCTGCATTTGGGTAATGCGGCGTTTGAAATCGCCTACATCTACATTGCCGCTTTTACTATTGAGTAGCTCATGTGAGAGATTCAATGCGGTCATAATGGCAATGCGTTCTATACCGACAATTTTTCCGCTATCACGGATATCGCGCATTTTCTTATCTAGAAAATTCACTGCATCCATCAAACCGGGCCGCTCTTCATCGGTGCAAGATACCGTAAAGTCACGTCCCATAATATTTACGTCTACGCCTTTGATTTCACTCATATTCTATTCACAGGTCCGCTTACGGCAGACTCTCCATCAAGGCTTCCAGACGTTCGCTTGCTTTCGCCATATTAGCTTTCAATAATGCAGTATCGCTTTGCATTGCATTTAGGTCTAGGCGTAATTGTGAATTCTCATTGCGTAGGTCGCTACACAAGGTAATCAAGTGTGATAATTTTTGCTCAAGCGCTTTTAAATCTGCATCCATGCAATCACTATAATTTAAAAAAATGATTATAGTCAATAGCTAACGTGGATTTTTCAAAGTATTACAATACCTTACAAAGCAATCTACTTAATCCGCATAAAAATAGTTTCTGATAACAATGCCAAAAAACGCTATAATTTCACCATGTTGTCAGGTGCCAATCCTATTATTTTTATAGTTTGGTGAAACTGGGAAATAGGTGCGATAAGCTTTCTTTTAAAGCCATAAACAATACCTATGCTGCCCCCGCAACGGTAAGTGAATGTAGTTTTGCAATATGCCACTGAATTAATCTTTCGCAAGAATTGAGATTTGGGAAGGCGCAAAACATCTCTTCACAAGCCCGGAGACCGGCCTGCCAACGCGCTCATGTTTAACCATGAGCTACGTTAGAATGCCGCGGGGTGACGGTGATTAAGACGTGATGTGCTATCAGGGTTAGTGATAATACTGATGCCGCCTTCGCTCTAGTCCTTCCCATTTCTCGGTATTCCTCATAAGTTTAATCACGCGGGGTCGCGTGTAACAGGGATATCATCAATGAAAAAATCTATCATCGCCAGCCTTGTCGGTTTGGCATTCACAACTTCGGCGTTTCCGGAAGAGACAATCAACTTAAAAGATGTCGTTATTACCGCATCACGTGTACCACAAACACGCGAAAGTGTTATTGCTGATGTTAGCGTAATTGACCTAGAAGAGATACAACGTGGCGGTCAAAGCTCATTAATTGAGCTATTGCAAACTCAACCAGGTATTGAAATAACAAGTAACGGTGGCCCAGGTAAAGCTGCCGGCATATATATGCGTGGCACAAATAGTGGACATGTTGTAGTACTAGTAGATGGTATGCGCATTGCCTCTGCAACTTTTGGCACCACAACATTCGAAAATTTACCAATCGCTCAAATCGAAAGAATCGAAATCCTTCGTGGTCCCGCAACAAGTCTTTATGGACAAGATGCTATTGGTGGTGTAATTCAGATTTTCACCAAAAAAGGTGAAGGAAAGCCAAAGTTTTACGGTAGCGTTGGTTATGGCACATATGATACAAAAACTATTGAAGCTGGCACATATGGCCGAATCAATGACACTAGTTTTGCCTTAAATCTATCTAGCTCTGATACAAATAGCTTCTCTGCACTCAATACAAAAAACCCTAACTTTAAAGATAACGATCCATATAAAAACTTTGCTTTCAATGCATCGTTGTCACAAAAACTTGCTGAAGGACATGAAATTGGCGTTCAACTATTTAACAGCGATGGTCATACCCGCTTTGACAATAGCTTTAATCTTGGTAACTTTTCTTCAAAAGCAGACATTGAACAACAGAGCTTAGCTTTAACTTCCAAAAATCAATTCACATCCTCATGGTTATCAAACTTAAAAGTCGGCTATAGCAAGGACAAAGTAAAAAGTTATGACGAAATCGATCCTTTTGTTAATCCATTTAACCCAACAAAATTTAATACAGAACAAACACAGATCAATTGGCAAAATGATTTGAACCTGCCTGTAGGTACATTGACTTTGATGTATGACCGGCTAGAAGAAGATGTGAAATCAACCACGGCTTATGATAAAACTAATCGGGTTAACGAGGGTTACGTAGCAAGTTATCTTGCCAATATCGGTCCGCATAGCATTCAATTAAGCTTACGTGATGATCACAATTCCCAATTTGGCAATGACCAAACAGGTGGGGGGGGCTATGGCTACAGCATTAATCCTAATTGGCGCGTTACAGCAAGCTATGGGTCTGCGCTTAAAGCTCCAACATTTAATGATTTATATTATCCAGGCTTTAATAATCCGAAATTACAGCCTGAAAAATCAGATAACGTAGAGGCAAGTTTGCGTTACCAAGATCCTGACAGCAATTTATCTGCAACTATCTATGAAAATAGGATTAGAAATTTAATCGCATTTGATTTTAGCACTTCTACTATAGAGAACTTAAACAAAACTGTAATTCAAGGTCTAACTGTAGCCGGTGGCCAACGCTGGGGTAATTTTCAACTAAACGCGAACGTAGACGTTCAATCTCCACGAGATGAAAAAACCGATAATTTATTAGCGCGACGAGCTAACCGTCATGGTGCTATTAACCTATCATATAATCTCGGTGACTGGCGCTTTGGTGCTGAGGCAATTGCATCGTCAACTCGCTACAATAACTTGGCTAACACAGTGAAACTAGACGGTTATGCTTTATTTAACCTAATTACAACCTATAAAGTGAATCAGGATTGGAGCATTCAAGCTCGCGCTAATAACATTTTTGATAAAAACTATGTGTTAGCGGTTGATGGTAACAATATAGATTACAAAACTCCTGGTTCTAACTTATTTGTAAGCGTTCGTTATCAACCAGAGTAACTTAATAATTAACACTGCATTTTTGCAACTGCAACTATGCGGTGTTATTATTCAGCTTCACAGAACTAGGTACAGAGCCAAATGCAAACACAAAATAACCCTTACTCTAAAACTTCCATCATCATTGCAGCAATCATTGCTTTTTTGATGTTGCTTACACGCGGTAGCCATGTGTTGACCAGCGTTTCTTTACCTGACGCAAGCTTGGCGTTGTTATTAATCGGTGGCCTGTATTTAAGAAAAGCCATTTGGTTTGCTTTTTTTGTTGTATTAGCAACCGTAATTGATTTCGGCGCAGCTGCTATCGATAGCATTCAAGCGTTTTGCCTTACGCCTGGCTATTGGGGCATGCTACCGACTTATGCAGTGATGTGGCTTGCTGGTTTATGGTTAGGTAAACAATCTGATAGTTTTGATGCTTTAAAATATATAGCTGCCGGTTTCTTTGCTACTTTTCTTGCATTTATTATTTCCACACAAACCTATTACTTGTTTTCAGGCCGCTTTCCCGCTGATGGTGTGGTCGAATCAATAAAACACGGTTGGGAATACTTTCCTAGCTTTTTAGGCTTTACGGCAATGTATTTGACTGGATTTTGGATATTAGCCAAGTTACTTCCAAAGTATTTTACAGGTACCGAAAGTTCGAAATTAAGCACATAATCAATTGATAAGAAATACCGAGCCGCGCTTTGCTTTTGACCATTTTTCAAGCTAGCGCGGTTTTTTTATGACCCAATATAAGTTTAATGAATCCGAAATAACTGCAGTTTACCGCGCGATTGCCGAGCGTCGTGATATGCGGCATTTCGCGCCAGGCGATATCACGCAGGAACTGCTCACTAAGCTATTAAATGCCGCTCATCGTGCACCAAGCGTAGGCTTAATGCAGCCGTGGCGCTTCATCCGCATTACTGAAACTAATATGCGTAACAAAATTTACGATCTTGTACAACAAGAGCGTATCCAAACGGCGCAAGCTCTTGGGGAATATGAAAATACTACCCGCATGGCCGAATTCATGCGACTCAAGGTAGAAGGTATCTTAGAGTGTAGTGAGCTACTGGTTGTTGCTTTGTGCGATAAGCGCGAACAGCACATTTTTGGGCGCCGCACGATGCCCGAGATGGACTTGGCTTCAGCTGCTTGCGCTATCCAGAACTTATGGCTGGCGGCGCGAGCTGAAGGTTTAGGCATGGGTTGGGTCAGCATGTTTGATCCCGTCAAACTGGCAAACTTGCTTAATATGCCTGATGGCGCAAAACCGATCGCTATTTTGTGCCTGGGCCATGTCGATAAGTTTTATGCACAACCTATGTTAGTTGAAGAAGCATGGGCAAAAGAAAAGCCATTGGCCGATATGGTGATGGAAAATACATGGTCTTAAGGTACGTGTCGTGTGTATACCACCCTTCAAATTATTGATCTAAGTTCACGATGTATTATCCAAAACGAATAGTTTGTTTAACGACCGAAACTACGGAAGTGCTTTACCTTTTAGGCGAGCAAGATCGCATTGTAGGCATTTCCGGCTATACCACACGTCCTGCAATTGCGCGTCGGGAAAAACCGAAAGTAGCAGCTTTTACTAGTGCAAAAATAGAAAAAATTCTGGAACTCAAACCAGATCTAGTCATTGGTTTCTCAAATTTACAGGCCGATATTGTTGCCGCACTGATTCGCGCCGGCATACAAGTACATATGTTCAATCAGCGTTCGATCCAAGAAACGTTAAATACAATTGTTATGACAGGCGCTCTAATAGGTGCCACAGATAAAGCTTTTAAACTGATGAATGAACTTGAAAGCACCATCAAAACTGCAAAAGATAATGCCTTAAAACATGTATCGCAACCTGTCATATATTTTGAAGAATGGAACGAGCCCCTCATCACGGGAATTCGATGGGTAAGTGAACTGATTGAGATTGCAGGTGGAAAGGATTGTTTCGGTGAGCTATCTCAATTCCAAAGTGCTGCTGACCGCACCATTGATGCCAGCGCTGTAGTAGCACGCAAACCTGACATTATCATCGGCTCGTGGTGCGGCAAGAAATTCCAACCGGATCAAGTAGTAGCGCGTGAAGGCTGGCACTCAATACCTGCCGTCCAAAATGGCTTCGTAAGAGAAATCAAATCTGCAGATATTTTACAACCTGGTCCATCGCTAATTACACATGGATTAAAGCAATTACAGGCCATCATTCATGAATGGCAAATGTTCCAACAAAGGTAAATCATGACTACGCATTTAATATTGGGTGGTGCCCGCTCTGGCAAAAGCACCTATGCAGAAAAGTTGGCAAAAGAAAGCAATTTACCGGTTACTTATGTTGCCACTGCGCAAATTTATGATGATGAATTTAAAGCGCGTATAGAGCACCATCAAAAACGGCGTCCTGCTGATTGGGTATTAGTAGAAGAGCCACATTTCCTGACGAAAACTCTGGAAAATCTGGCCAAGTCAGGGCATTGCATCATTGTAGATTGCCTAACATTATGGCTAGCGCAATGGATATGCCCGGATTGCAACCCACCAAAAGATTCGAATTGGCACCACGAACGTGAGGCTTTATTAAAATTATTACCTACCCTGCCGGGTACTGTTATTTTAGTCAGCAATGAAGTGGGTATGGGAATAGTGCCGCTGGGCGAAATCAACCGCCAGTTTCAAGATGAACAAGGCAGATTAAATCAGGCAATAGCGGCTATATCTGAGCAAGTAACATTTGTAGCGGCCGGGCTACCACTCGCATTGAAATCTTACTAGCGATTCATGAAGTTTACTTTAGGTACTTCACCTTTAAACTCCAATTGGGTCAAGCTGGCATAATCAATCGTCATCCTGAATAGTCGTTTTAATGGGATTTGCAAGACTTCCGCAATGAGGGCACGTATCAAACCACCGTGCGTAATGACCAAGATATTTTTATCTTGTAAGTGACTGCTTACATCTTCTACAAAGCTTTTGGCACGAAGGTGTAACTGAGAAAAAGTCTCGCCTTTAGGTGGCGCTAGATTGGCATAATCACTCGCCCAGGTATCAAAAACATGACGCGGGATATCATCCCAAGAACTTAACTCCCAATCTCCGAAATGCAGTTCCTTTAAACGGTCGTCCAGCACGATATTACGTTCTGAAAAATTTAAAGTTTCATCTGAGCTTAGCGCTTGCGCAAGTTTGTGACAGCGCTGTAAAGGGCTGCTGTAAATCGCATCGAATTCTTTATTTAGTAACTTCTCACGCAAAACCCGCAGTTCTTCATCAAACTTGATTGAAACATCCACATCGCTTTGGCCATAGCAAATGTTAGATGCAATATTTAAAGAGGTATGGCGAACTAGCGTAAGTTTCATCGATGTGATTTCATTTCGCAACTATAGCAGCGCTAGCGAGCAGGCCGATATAAAAAGTGATTTCAGTGAGCTGCTGCATAGCCCCCAGACAATCCCCTGTGTAACCGCCAATGCGCTTTTTAATCTTGGCGCTAAACCATAACCAGGTGAGCGCTACAGGCACTAAAGCCAGCAGAAATTTCACTTCTAAAAACATTAGTGGAGTTAATCCGAAGAAAGTAGCCATGACCAATTCGGTAATATTTAATTGGGTAGCAAGCGGCTTAGATTTGCCTTCGCTCTTTACATAATTTTGTGTGGCCATGACCAATACCGCACATAAGCGACTTAGCGCATGCCCAGCCACAATAGAAGCGGGAATCAGCGTTACCAACTGGTAACTTAATGTCTGATATTTGGTAAGTAAAGCTAGTACTAAGCCTATAGCGCCGTAACTGCCTATCCTGGAATCCACCATAATAGTAAGCACTTGCTCTTTGGTCCAGCCTCCACCAAGGCCATCTATCGCGTCTGCCAAGCCATCCTCATGGAATGCTCCGGTTAATAAAACGGTTGCCATCATACTTAGCAACACTGCTATTTCTAGCGGTAATAAAATATCACTTAGCCAAAATACTAGGGCGCCTACGGCCCCAACTAAGATGCCGATCAATGGGAAAAACCGTGTAGATTTATTGAGATCCGCTTCATCAAAATTATCTAGGCGCACTGGCACCCTGGTGAAAAACATCACGGCAGTTAAGAAATAACGCCAGTTTTGCTGAAATAAATCTTTAAACATTGATTAATCTACCGACTTTTGCGAAACCGCTGCAGATTCAAACGAGGCCATCTCATTTAAGAAGTTAACCGAGGCCAATACCAATGGATATGCTAAAGCTGCGCCTGTACCCTCGCCTAAACGCAAATCTATATTTAATAGCGGTTTTACATGCAAAAAGTCCAGCATGGCTTTATGGCCAGACTCATCAGAACAATGCGTAAACACACAGTAGTCTAAAATATTTGGTTGCAACTTAGCTGCAACCAATAACGCAGCTGTGGTGATAAAGCCATCAATCAGCAAGGTACATCGCTGTTGAGCAGCCTGAAGCATCGCTCCCGCCATCATGGCAATCTCAAAACCACCAAAAGTCGCCAGTACATGTAATGCATCTTCACGGTTTACATGGTGAAATTTTACTGCTTGCGCAAGTATCAGCTTCTTCTCAGCGAAGCCTGTGTCATTCAAACCTGTACCCCGTCCTACGCACTCGTCAATTGGCAAATCGCACAGAATACTCATTAAACAACTCGCTGACGAAGTATTACCAATGCCCATTTCGCCGAAACCAAGCACATTGCAGCCCGCGCTAATTTGCTGCTCTGCAATTTCGGCACCTTTTTTGATAGCTTGCTCACATTGATCTAGCGTCATTGCAGGTTCATACAAAAAGTTACGTGTTCCCATGCCTACTTTAGCATCAATCAAATCTATGTACGGCTCAAAATTATGATTAACTCCGCTATCAATCACGCGCAATTGCATATTATTTTGTTTGGTAAATACATTGATCGCTGCACCGCCACGCATAAAATTCAATACCATCTGGGCAGTCACAGCTTGTGGGTAAGGACTTACGCCTGATTCTGTAATGCCATGATCTCCTGCAAAAACCAACATAGTCGGATGATTAAGTCTGGGGGAAAGAGTCTGCTGAATTAAACCGATTTGTAGAGCTATGGTTTCGAGTTGACCTAACGCACCCAAAGGTTTGGTCTTGTGATTGATCGCATGAGTAAGTTGCGGCTTAAGGGCTTGATCTGGCTGGGTAATATTGAATTTCATAATGACAATCTTAAAAACATAGCTAGATTTTACCTTACCGCATGCTTAATTATGTGATTAACTCATAGGAATAATAGAAGTGAAATAGTGGGGATTTCTTCTAAGTTTCGTTTGTAAGATTAGCGCTTAGTTTGCTATAATGCGCGGCTTGCAAACATTTACCGACGTTTGCATGACTGATAACACATCAGGGCCGGGTAGCTCAGTCGGTAGAGCAGCGGATTGAAAATCCGCGTGTCGGCAGTTCGATTCTGCCCCCGGCCACCAGTATTTAATTAGCTCACAGCGATGTGGGCTTTTTTTATTGCCTGCTAAATTAAACAGCACATTTTTTGATTATTTTAATAAATAGCTTGACACTACGCGGAATAGCACGTAAAAAGCTTATAGGTGTTTGTATTTTTGATATTGTTGTTCTCAGTAACTAGTAATATTTTAAAAAGCCAAACTTTCAGGGCGCCCCCCTTTTTAAAGTATGAAAGTAAGATTATGGCAACAGGTATTGTAAAATGGTTTAATGACTCTAAAGGCTTCGGCTTCATTACTCCAGACGCAGGCGGTGACGATTTATTCGCACATTTTTCAGCTATCGTTGATAGCGGTTATAAAAGCTTAAAAGAAAACGATCGCGTTACTTTTGACGTGACGGATGGTCCTAAAGGCAAACAAGCCTCTAACATCCAAAAGCCTTAATAGGCTAAGTAATGAAAAGGCCCTAACGGGCCTTTTTTTATGGCCAACTATCACTGCCAGAACATATCTACTAAAATCTACTTTGAAAATAGCAAAAAACTATTTAACGATTCAAAGGTCAGTAGTTTGAATATGAAAACTAAGTGTATCCTCACATTTCGTTAATATGATGATGATTCTGGAAGAGATGTCAGGAATAGAATGAAGAATAAATTACTTTTATTGTTAGCCTTTTTGACGGCTTTGCAAAGTGGGCTGGTTAATTCAGCGACTCAAGTACCGCAAATCAATCCTTTAACGCAGCAATCCGAAGCCGCTCATTTGTCCGCTGAAGTTCTAAGCCGTTACCATTACAAACCGATAAAACTTGATGATAATAGCTCAGCCAAGATTTTTGATAACTACATTAAATCTCTTGATAGCCAAAGAATATTCTTTACGCAGCCTGATATAGATCGCATATCTGAAGCGCGCACCAAGCTTGATGATTCTATCCTTAAAGAAGATTTGACCATTCCTTTTGCAATCTTCAATCTTTATCAAGCACGTGTCATTGAGCGTAACACTTATGCCCGTTCATTGCTGACTAAAGGTTTTGATTTCACAAAAGACGAAAACTATGAAATTACCCGCGAAAAATCCAATTGGGCGCAATCCAATGAAGAATTGAATGACATATGGCGCAAGCGTGTTAAAAACGACTGGTTACGTCTTAAGCTGGCTGGCAAAGACGATAAAAGTATCGTGACGATATTGGATAAACGCTATGAAAATTTCCTAAAAGGTGTCAACAAAATCAAGAATGATGACGTATTCCAAAGCTTTATGAATGCG
Organism: Methylotenera sp.; assembly: GCA_035460225.1. Taxonomy (GTDB): domain Bacteria; phylum Pseudomonadota; class Gammaproteobacteria; order Burkholderiales; family Methylophilaceae; genus Methylotenera. The sequence goes on along the minus strand of DATHWX010000008.1, from coordinate 34,663 downwards.
TACACACTTAGCATAGATCCGCATACCAATTACTTTGGCATACGCGCTTCGGATGACTTCAATATCTCCATGAAACTGTCTTTAGATGGCATTGGTGCGGTACTTCAAGATAAAGATGAATACACTACCATCAGGGAGTTAGTACCTGGCGGCCCAGCGGCTCTTTCTGGCAAGCTTAATATCGGCGACCGAATTTTAGGTGTAGGGCAAGGTAATAATGCCATTGTCGATGTTACCGGTTGGCGTTTGGATGATACTGTTGACTTGATCCGTGGCCCGGAAAATTCAATAGTCACTCTAGACATTCTGCCTGCAGAAGCTGGCCCTGATGGCAAACATACCATCGTTACGCTCACTAGAAAGAAAATCAGCCTGGAGCAACAGAATGCGAAGAAATCCGTCATTGAAGTAAAAGATGGCGACGCTGTGCGTAAAATTGGTGTGATTGACTTACCGGTCTTTTACCAGGATTTTGGTGCTCGCCAAAAAGGCGAAAAAGAATTTAAGAGCGCCGCTCGCGATGTTAAACGCCTGCTTGAAGAACTTAAAAAAGATAAAGTTGACGCGATATTGATAGACCTACGTAATAACGGCGGCGGCTCTTTAGATGAAGCGGTGGAGCTTACAGGCCTGTTCATTGATAAAGGTCCGGTTTTGCAAGAACGCGATGTTAAAGGCTCAGTAAAAGTTGATAGCGACACTAAGAGCGGCGCTGCTTGGGACGGCCCACTTGGTATATTGATCAACCGTGCTTCAGCCTCTGCATCAGAGATTTTCGCAGCAGCGATTCAAGATTACGGCCGCGGAGTGATCATAGGCGAACAAAGTTTTGGCAAGGGAACGGTACAGTCCGTAGTGAATCTGGATAATCTCGTAAGAAACGACAAACCGAAATTCGGCGAGTTGAAAATGACTGTCGCACAGTTCTTTAGAGTCAATGGAGGTACCACGCAATTAAAAGGAGTGACTCCGGATGTAAGCTTGCCTTCCATGACAAATGTTGAAGATTTTGGCGAATCCAGTTTCGATAATGCTCTACCTTGGACGCAGATCAAAGCCGCGGATTTTACTCCCTCAGGTAATCTCAAAGAGCTTGTGCCAGTATTGGTTACAAAACATGACGCACGTATTGGCAAGGACAAAGACTTTAAATATCTGCTAGAAGATATTGCCGAAGCTAAAGCTTTAACAAGCAAAAATATGATTTCACTCAATGAGTCTAAACGCCGTAAAGAACGTGAAGCGCAGGATTTACGCTTAGCATCGCGCGATACGGATGGTAAGAAAAGTACGAATAAAAATACCCAGCAAGATGATGGCTTGAATTCAAGTGAGCGGAATTTAAGTAAAGATATTGAGCTAGAAAAATCCAGGAAAAATAATAAGGATATTTACCTGAATGAAGCCGCTAATATATTAAGCGACGAAGTTTCAGTCCTCAAAGCCAATGGGAAAGCGAATGTACAAGTGAAAAACTAAATAATGCTAAAGCTCAAGAAACCCGTTTAACGAAGTTTCGGGTTACAAGGGCTTTTTCTATCACTTTTGCCATACCAACCAAGTAAGTGCGCTGCATGGCAGTAAGCCTTCTAGGTTTATTATCGAACACGCATAACACACCGACCATTTCACCAAGCGGCAATCTAATGTGGGCACCTGCATAGAATTCCGTTTTTTGATTTTCAATTAGGAATAAATGTTTTTTCAACATTTTATCCATGGCTGAATGTGACACTTCAAAGTAATCATTTTCTTTCGGGAAAATAGCACTAACTTTTTTCTTATTGGGCAACATTTTGGTATCAGGAAAGCCTATCTGTGATTGAATCCATATTGAATCGTCTTCAATAAATGTGACTAAAGCGACAGGGGAATGGCACAACTTTGCTGTGAGGCTGGTAACGGCATCGAAAAAAGCTTCGAACTGTGAATCCAGCATCAATAGTGAGTGATGTTTGTCAATTAACTGCTTATTAGACAATTTCTTTGAATATTCAGAATGCATTATCCCACCCCTTGGAGGACTAACTGATTCTTAGCAATCTAGAACAGTTAAGCCTATTCCTATTTAATCTACATTGCAATACCTCTAATGGATAGGCATTTTAAGTGGCCTGCCTGAGATGAACTTCTTAATAATGTCGTAGACAAATTGGTATGACAGCTCATATCCGTATAGGTATTTCCGGCTGGCGCTATGAGCCATGGCGCAAAGTCTTTTATCCTGCTGATTTGGCCCAGAAACGTGAGCTGGAATTCGCTTCGCGCGCGCTACCGACTATTGAACTGAACGGATCCTTTTACGCATTGCAGCGGCCGACAAGCTATCAGCAATGGTATGAACAAACCCCGGAAGGATTTGTATTTAGTATTAAGGCAACGCGGTACATCTCACATATTCTCAGGCTACGTGATATAGAAAAACCCATGGCGAATTTCTTCGCTTCCGGCCTGCTAGCGCTAAACGAAAAACTCGGGCCTATCCTGTGGCAGTTTCCGCCAAGCTTTAGATTTAACGCTGATCTATTCGAAAATTTCCTTAAATTGCTTCCACACGACACCTATGCCGCAGCAAAATTAGCCAAAGGCCGCGAGCCAACTATGCATGGCCGTGAATATCTTGAAGCTCATGAAAAAAGGCCATTACGGCATGCGGTTGAGATTCGTAACCAAAGTTTTGAAACGCCGGAGTTTATTGATCTATTGCGAAAATATAAGGTAGCGCTGGTGATCGCTGATACCGCGGGTAAATGGCCTTATAAAGAAGATATCACTGCTGATTTCACCTATTTACGGCTGCATGGCGCTGAAGAACTGTATGCAAGCGGCTATACGGATCAGGCTTTAGATAATTGGGCAGCGCGAATCGAAGCATGGAGCAAAGGTAGCCAGCCGAAAGATGCGCATTTAATTTCTAATGATAAACCAACTGCACGCAAGTCTCGTGATGTGTTTTGCTATTTTGATAACGATATCAAAGTAAAAGCGCCTTTCGATGCTCGAAAACTCTTAAGAAGGTTAGGATTAGAGTCTGGTCTGATGGAACTAGATTGGTACCATGCCGATGAACCGGGAGAACTGAACCCGACCAAGGCTCGAGGCCGCACCAAAGTATCGCTAAATCAACCCTAGCTATTTGCCTATCATCCTCAAATTAGTATAATCGCCTTATATAAGGGGATTTGGCAGCCTCCCCTGCATTCAAGACACTTCGTGTCCAAGGTCTGCTCCAATCTTGGGTTTAATTACCCACCAGGGGAGTGTCTATGGACGCAAATAATCAAACTAAATCATCATCGGACAGTGCTCCGCAGCCAGTTTCTTTAGCACAAGCTTTTTTATATTGGCTAAAGCTTGGCTTTATCAGCTTCGGCGGCCCAGCCGGGCAAATCTCTATCATGCATCATGACCTGGTTGAGAAAAAACGCTGGATATCCGAACAACGCTTTTTACACGCACTAAATTATTGCATGGTGTTACCAGGCCCTGAAGCCCAACAGCTAGCTACCTATATTGGCTGGTTGATGCACCGTACATGGGGCGGCATTATCGCCGGTGTGTTATTCGTGCTGCCATCTTTTTTTATCCTGACATTTTTAGCTTATATCTACATGGCTTACGGATCCATACCTGCCGTAGCAGGCATTATGTATGGTATTAAACCGGCTGTTGTGGCTATCGTACTATTTGCGGCATACCGTATCGGTTCGCGCGCATTAAAAAATGCCGTCATGTGGTCCATTGCAGCGTTAGCGTTCCTGGCAATATTTGCCTTTAAGCTGCCGTTTCCTCTTATCGTACTGGTTGCTGGGCTAATAGGGCATTTTGGCGGTCGTGCTTACCCTCAATACTTCAAGGTGGGTGGTGGGCATAAAGCTGGGGAAGCCAGCTATGGCCGTGCTTTGATTGATGACGATACCCCAACGCCTGCTCATGCCTATTTCAGCTGGAAGAAAATGGCAAAAGTTGCAATTGTGGGTTTAAGTATTTGGTTGTTAACTATTATTGCGCTGATGATGACGTATGGCTGGCAATCCACGTTCACGCAGATGGGCTGGTTCTTTACCAAGGCTGCCCTGCTCACATTTGGGGGGGCTTATGCGGTATTGCCTTACGTATACCAAGGAGCAGTCGAGCACTATCATTGGCTCAATCCCACACAGATGATCGATGGTTTGGCATTGGGAGAAACCACACCAGGGCCGCTGATTATGGTGGTGACTTTTGTAGGATTCGTTGGCGGTTGGTTAGGCCAATTATTTGGACCAAACGCCATATTTGCATCTGCATTACTGGCTGCTGCCATCGTCACTTTCTTTACTTTTCTACCGAGTTTTATATTCATCTTTATGGGTGGACCTTTTATAGAAACCACGCATGGCAATCTTAAATTCACAGCGCCATTGAGTGCGATTACCGCTGCCGTTGTGGGCGTGATTTTTAATCTGGCGCTGTTCTTTGCTTACCATGTGTTCTGGCCGACAGGGTTAGCTGGTTTCATTGACTGGTTCTCTATCGCATTAACTACATTGGCTTTGATTTTAGTATTCCGCTTCAAGATCAATGTAATTCCGGTAATACTGCTGTGCGGTACTTTAGGCATGCTCTTCAAACTTTTTGTTTAACTCTAAGGTACTATTGCTGCACAGCGCACATTAGTTAGTGCGGTCTAGCCGCAAAATTGTTATTATTTCAGCTGACTAATAAAGGTTTACGCCAATGAGCACCTATAGCGAGATTGAAGTAAAAGAATTGTTCGACATGATGGCATCGCAGCCATTGTTATTAATTGACGTGCGCAACGACGATGAAGTGGCGCGCGGCATCATTCCTAGCGCCGTGCACATTCCATTAGCGATGTTACCAGTGCAGTATGAACCGCTTACCAAAGTGGAAAATATCGTGTTTTACTGCCATAGCGGCGTACGTTCTGCTCATGCTGCCGCATTTGCAGCCAGCAAAGGCTGTAAAAATGTATACAACTTGGTTGGCGGCGTACTAGCCTGGAGTAAAGCGGGACATCCGTTTGTGCCCAAAGATGAAGCGAAAGGCAAATAAATGGAATTCGATAAAGAAGTAGATGCGACCGGCCTGAATTGCCCACTGCCTATTTTGCGCTGTAAAAAAGGCTTGAGCGATATGAACGCGGAGCAAGTTTTAAAGGTCATCTCAACTGATCCTGGCTCAGTAAAAGATTTCAATGCCTTTTGTGTACAAACAGGTCACCAGCTTTTGCAGCTGGATGAAGTAGATAATTCTTATATTTTTTACATCAAAAAACGTGCGCATTAATTAATATATTGGCAATAAAAAAGGCGCTCACGGCGCCTTTTTTATTGCTTACTTTTTCTACTTTAGCTTAGCTAACTGGCTTTGCAGTTTTTCCAGGTTAGTACTGAATTCAGCAACACGTGCTTTCTCCTGCTCCACCACTGCAGCAGGCGCGCGTGCTACAAAGCTTTCGTTATTCAACTTGCCATTGGCTTTATTGATTTCAGCTTCCAAACGCGTAATTTCCTTACCTAAGCGCTCTTTCTCTGCAGCAACATCAATTTCTACTTTTAACATTAGCCTAAAGTCTTCAACCAGCATCACTGGAGCATCGGCTTCTGGAAGCTCAACTACAACCGTCACGTCTTCAAGCTTGGCAAGTGCTTTCAAGTAAGGTGCGATTTTATTAAGTTTCTCTGCGTCACCGGCAGCGATTAAAGGCACGCGTGCCGCAGGAGAAATACCCATTTCGCCACGCAAGCTGCGGCAAGCATCTACGGCTTGTTTGAGTAATGCAACCCAAGCTTCTGCCGCTTCATCAATTTTTGCTGGCTGTGATTTTGGATAGGCCTCAAGCATAATGCTAGGGCCGGTTTTACCACTCATCGGACCTACAGTCTGCCATATCTCTTCTGTGATAAAAGGCATGATCGGGTGTGCTAAACGCAAGATTGTTTCAAGCACCCTTAACAAAGTGCGGCGAGTTGCACGTTTTTCTGCATCACTGCCGCTTTGTACCTGAACTTTTGCCAGCTCTAAATACCAATCACAATACTCATCCCACACGAATTCATAAATGGCTTGGGCTGCCAGATCGAAACGGTAGTCTGTGAATGCACGCTCTACATCAGTTTCAGTGCGTTGTAATTGCGAAACTATCCAGCGGTCTGCTTGGGAAAAGCTTAAATAGCCTTCAGCTTGGGTACTGCATTCTTCCAGACCGCAATCCTGGCCTTCAGTATTCATCAACACGAAACGTGTAGCGTTCCATAGTTTATTGCAGAAATTACGGTAACCGTCACAGCGCTGCAAATCAAACTTGATGTCACGGCCTGGTGAGGCTAATGCTGCAAAAGTGAAACGCAGAGCATCGGTACCGTAGGCTCCAATGCCTTCCGGGAATTCTTTGCGAGTGCGTTTTTCGATTTGCTCAGCCTGTCTTGGGTTCATTAAGCCAGTGGTGCGCTTTTGAATCAAGTCATCAAGCGAAATGCCATCAATCAAGTCAATCGGGTCAAGCACGTTGCCTTTGGATTTACTCATCTTCTGGCCTTCGGCATCGCGAATTAGGCCATGCACATACACATGCTTGAACGGAATCTTGCCGGTAATATGCGTGGTCATCATCACCATACGCGCCACCCAAAAGAAGATGATGTCGAAACCGGTTACCAATACTGATGATGGCAGGTATAAATCTAAGGCTGTATTTGTCTTATCTTTTGCTTCGTCACCAGTCCAGTCCAATGTGGAGAATGGCCATAAAGCTGATGAATACCAGGTGTCTAGGACGTCATCATCTCGGTCTAATCCTTTTTCACGAAGGATTTTTGCAGTTTCTAACTCACCTCTGGCTTCTAATGAAATTAAGACTTGCTCAAATTGTTCATATGCCTCTGCTTCATCGTGTGCAACATATTGGGTTTTAAGTCCATCATACCAAGCTGGGATTTGATGTCCCCACCACAATTGACGTGAGATACACCAATCCTGGATGTTATTTAGCCATTGGTTATAGGTATTTACCCAGTTTTCCGGATAAAACTTGATTTCACCGGAAGCAACAACATCTAACGCTTTTTGTGTGATGCTCTTGCCGTCTGCTGCTGGTTTGCTCATCGCCACGAACCATTGGTCGGTAAGCATAGGCTCAATCACCACGCCGGTACGATCGCCGCGTGGCACTTTGAGTTTATGTTTTTCAGCTTTAACTAAATAACCTTGCGCTTCTAAATCTGCCACCACTTGTTTACGCGCAGCAAAGCGCTCTAAACCAATTAAATTTTTAGGTAAATCTATAGACTGTTTAGCTGAACCATCTGCCGCATAAACTTCAGCAGTACTAGGAACAAAACCCTCAAGGTTCAAAATTACAACCTTGTCTAATCCCTGTCTCTGACCAACCATGTTGTCATTAAAGTCATGCGCAGGTGTTACTTTTACCACGCCGGTCCCGAACTCTTTATCTACGTAATCATCGGCAATAATCGGGATTTCACGGTCACATAAGGGCAACTTTACGTTTTGACCGATCAGGTGTTTATAGCGCTCATCTTCCGGATGTACCATCACCGCTACATCGCCTAACATTGTTTCAGGACGCGTTGTCGCCACGGTTAGGTGACCTTCTCCACTAGCAAGTGGATAGTTAATGTGCCACATGAAGCCATCTTCTTCTTCCTGAACCACTTCTAAATCAGAAACAGCAGTACCGAGCTTCACATCCCAGTTAACTAATCTCTTTCCTCGGTAAATCAGGCCTTCGTTATACAAACGTACGAATGTTTCGGTAACGGTTTTATTCAGACCTTCATCCATGGTGAAGCGCTCACGGCTCCAATCCGGTGAGGTACCTAAACGACGCATTTGCTTGGTAATGGTACCGCCTGAGTATTCTTTCCACTCCCAGACTTTTTTCAGGAATTTCTCACGGCCTAAATCATGGCGCGATACGCCTTGCGCGTCCAATTGACGCTCCACTACGATCTGCGTTGCGATGCCCGCATGGTCAGTGCCAGGCTGCCATAAAGTGTTATCGCCACGCATACGGTGGTAACGCGTCAAGGTATCCATTAAAGTTTGGTTAAAGCCGTGACCCATGTGCAAGGTGCCGGTAACATTAGGTGGCGGCAGTAAGATACAAAAATTGTCTTGTTTAGGTTTGCTGGTGTCTAAACCGGCAGCGTAATAACCTTGGCTTTCCCAAAATTGATACCAATGGCTCTCGATGGTTTTTGGGTCAAAGGATTTTGCTAATTCTTTGGGGGTATTGTTGGCAGTCGTCATAGCCTATTATTTTAACATAGGCATGCGTTTATCAAGACATGCTGGCAACGCATCTCTGTCTATTAGGGTGCTGTAAATTAATGAATTTAACTAAGTGGCTTAGAACTGGGTGAGATCAGGTTACGCTAAAGTCGCATAAGCCATCAGCAGTATAATCAACAAAAATAGATGCGCTAGGCTCCAATACTGATAGCGGTTACGCAAGATTTGTGGGGATAAAGCTGAGATAAGGAAAAGCTTACCGTCTGCTGGTTTTGCTAGAGTAAAAGCACCGTGATGTGCTTTCATCAGGTGTTGCTGCTCTACTTCTCGTCTTGCTACGGCTCTTGCTAATTCCCATTCCTGCATATCTACTTTACCGTCGCGATTCAGATCAAAGCGCATGAGCATTTTTACTGGATTGGTTTTCCAAGAAGTAAGCAATGTCCCGGTATCACGTTTGATGGTTTCTTCCAATCCAAAATTATGGCGGGTATCAAGGTAGCCTAATAAATATAAGGGCTTGCCGGCTGGTAGGTACTCTTCTACATATCTATGGTCATTTTTGAAGCTGGTGCGCTTTTCCATATAAATAATCTCCGCGCCTTTGGGATTAACCTGGCAGCTGCCGGAATCATCTGTGAGCTGGAAAATCTGGTCGCTCTCAGTATATTCAAGCAATCGCGTCTCTCGCTTGCCATCCTCGTTATAGCGGTTGGCATATACCCAAGCGCGGTACCAAACGCATGGGATACTCTGGTAAGGAGTTCTAAAAGGTTTGTCTGTGGAAGCAGTTCCATACAACTCAATATAACCTTGTGCTGCCGCGGAAATGCTAGAGGTTGGCGCTTCGGTGATTTTAAGCAGGCGTCCGTAGTTGAATAGCGTGGCAAATAAGCTTAAACAGATACCAATCGGCAACAGCCAAGCCCAGGTTTGGCTATTAGCAGGTTTAATATGCGCAGCATAAGCCCATATAAAGCTCCCAGCGGTGATAATGAGCGCAGCAAGGTTAACGCTACGAGCATGCAGCTTTTGGAACATTCAGAGATTACCGTGAAAGCTTATGCTTTAAAACGGCTTGCTACATCGACATCTTTTAAATCTTCAGATGCAAATTTGAGCATGTTCATACGGCCAAAGTTACATATGCCCGCTACGATCATATCGGGGAACTGTCTGATCCGTACATTATTGACTGCCACAGAATCGTTATAGAACTCACGGCGATCAGCAATCTGGTTTTCCAGTCCGGTAATACGCGCCTGTAAATTCAAGAAGGTCTGGTCGGCTTTCAGGTCAGGATAATTCTCTGCTACCGCAAACAAACCACCTAAGCTCGCTCGCAAGCCAGATTCCGCCTGGCTTAAACCGGCTAGATCATGAGTTTGACGTGCCGCATCTACTCCCATACGCGCCTGGATTACTTTTTCCAGGGTCTGTGCTTCATGCGTCATATAAACTTTGCAGGTATCAATGAGTTTTGGTAACTCGTCATTACGCTGTTTAAGTAGAACGTCGATATTCGCCCAGGCTTTTTCCACGTTATTCTTAATATTCACCAAGCTGTTATAAGTAACAATAAAATATAACGCGACTGCTGCAACTACTATCCAAACTACCATTTTCTATCTCCCTTGATTTATTTTTTATGGTTTCCTGTATTCGGCATCGCCCAATACTAGCGGTCCTACTTTTTCCCAGTAACGTGAGAAACGCATTAAGCGTTTATTGCTGATTTCTATATTGACGAATTTTTCTACTGGCTCCCACTGAGGTGAGAAAGGCTGCAATATCGATTTAAGCTTGCGGTTAGGCGTGTTCTGCGTAGTGATTTGGCCCACACCACGCTTCATCAATACTTCGTAGGTATCCCCTATCCATACTTCCACTTCTTGCATTTCGTTTAAACAATCAGCTACAAACTGCAAACGGTTCAGTGACCACTTGCCATGTATTTCCGGATCGAACACAAAGAATTTAGGGTAAGGTCTTTTCATCAATGGATGAGCTGCCGAGAGCATTTCATCGTGGATGAAAATCGCTACCGCAGGATGACCTGATAGCATTTTATTGGCCACGGGCACTATCGGATACTGCTTAGCAATAGGTACCAAGGTCTTGTTAAATAATCGGTCATTTAAAGTGTCATAGCTCGCGTCGAATGGGCAATCCACATTACAGGTAGCACAGTATTTAGCGCCGGTATAACGGCTAAGCGTTTCCTTATTGAAAAAATAAGGTTTAGAGCTAAAAGTGGAAGTGACCCACTGCCAGGATAAATGGTTGCTGGCTAAATCGCCGTCCAGCAATTGCGCTTCAAACCAATCCGCTGCTGCATTCCAATCCAATTTTCGATGATGCACAACATAACTGGCAAGCCACATGCGGGCATGATTATGCACATACCCGGTGGTTTTTAAATCACTAATAAAACCATCCATGCAAGGCAAACCGGTTTTGCCGTCGCTGATGTCATCCGCCAAAGCCGCATGACTGATAGCAACCTTGGGCGGTTCCATTTCGCTAAAAATCGCATCGCCATTTGCATACCAGACTTGCCGCCAATAATCGCGCCATGCTAGCTGGAATAATAATTTTTCCGCATCTGCCCCAAAGCGTTTTTTGATAGAAGCGAAGGTTTCGTTTAATGTTAAACAGCCATGCCGTAAATAGGGAGATAAATGCGTGACTGCGCCGTTGAGGAAGTTGCGATTTCGCGAGTAAGTAGCAACATCAATACTGTTTAATTTTTTAGCCGCTGCAAGTCTTCCGCCTGCCCAATCCTGGTTCAGATCAGGCCCTTTCGCCATTGGAAATTGGCGTTTTATATAATGTAAGCGCTCTTGGTGGTCGCTAGGTATGGTTAGCTTTTGCGGATTCATCTGAATAATTCCCCTGGACTGCACTAGCTTAAAATACGGTTTATAATTTGTTTACAATTCTCTATCATTTTTTCCATATTATCCACCTATACGCATTAATCATCTAAACAAACGTGTGTTTAATAATTAGTGCTAAGATAATTGTAATGATTAAAGAATTAATAATGGCTAAGGGTAATCAATGATTAATGCAATGTGGATATGGGGTGCCTTAGGATTAGTACTATTAGCCCTGGAAATGGCTACCGGGACTTTCTACATTTTATGGTTCGGTATCGCAGGCTTATGTGTGGCGATCATCACCGGCTTAGTACCATCAATTACCCCTGCCGTTCAATTTGCGATATATGCCTTGTTATCGCTAAGTTCACTAGCCATCTGGAAAACCTACTACAAAAAAAATGAAACGCACTCGCGACTTGGCCAATCACAAGGTGAAGAAATCGGTCGCATTGGTACTGTAATTGAAAGTGTGAGCATCAAGCAAAATGGCCGCATCCGTTTTGCCCAAGGTGTGATGGGCAGTCGCGAATGGGCAGCGATTGCGGACGAAACAATCGAAGCAGGCAGTGAAGCTACAGTAATTGCGGTTGTTGGCAATGCATTAAAAATTTCAAAACTTTAAAAACTTAGGAAATACCATGACAGAATTCAGCATTATCCTCATATTTTTAGTAGTAGTTGCCATCATCAAAGGCGTGCGTATTGTGCCTCAAGGTGAAGAATGGGTCGTGGAACGTCTGGGTAAATTTGCTGGGGTCCTAACTCCTGGGTTGCATGTCATCAACCCTATTTTTACTAAAGTTAGTTACAAAGTCACAACGAAAGACATCATTTTGGATGTACCGGAGCAGGAAGTAATTACCCGCGACAATGCTGTAATCCTGGCCAATGCCATCGCGTTTATCAAAGTCTCCAATATCGAACGAGCAGTATATGGTATCGAGAATTTCCGCGAAGCCATGCGTAATATGGTGCAGACCAGCTTGCGCTCAATTATCGGCAGCATGGACTTGAATGAAGCATTGACCTCACGCGACCGCATCAAGGCGGAATTAAAATCTGCTATTGCTGATGAAGCACAAGACTGGGGGTTAACTGTTAAATCAGTAGAGATTCAGGACATTAAGCCCTCTTCCAATATGCAAGAAGCCATGGAGCGTCAAGCAGCAGCTGAACGTGAGCGTGTAGCAGTGGTAACGGAAGCTGAAGGTGATAAACAGTCATTGATCTTAAATGCAGAAGCACGCCTAGAAGCGGCACGTAAAGATGCCGAAGCACAAATGGTTGCTGCAAAAGCCTCAGCTGAATCCATCAAATTTATCACCGAAGCAGTAAAAGAAAACAATGCCTCTGCGATGTTCTTATTAGGTGACCGTTATATTACCGCTTTACAGAAAATGTCCGCATCTGAAAACAGCAAGATCATTGTAATGCCGGGTGATTTGGTAGGAGCGGTAAAATCTTTGGTAGGTGGTAAATAGATATTTAAACGACTTGGCTGCAAACTGGGCAATGACTGTCTTTGTTAAGCTTGATGCTTCGCCATTCCATTGATTGAGCATCAAGCAACAATAAGCGTCCTTGCAAACTTTCGCCTATACCTATTAACAATTTCAATGCTTCAGCTGCCTGAGTAGTACCTATCATACCCACTAGCGGCGCAAAAACGCCATTGTCAGCGCAACGCATTTCAGCATCTTCACCGGCATCCGGGTAAAGGCAATAGTAACAAGGGCTGCTATCTGAACGCATGTCAAAAACCGTGACCTGTCCTTCAAAGCCTATCGCCGCGCCAGAAACCAAAGGTTTTTTCAACCTTACACATAGCTTGTTAAGGGTGTAACGGGTAGCAAAATTGTCACTACAATCAATGATTACATCCGCTAAACGTACCAATTCTGCGAATTCATCTTCTGTAGATTTTTTTGTGATGGTATTTACTACAACTGAAGGGTTAATTTCAAATATAGTCTGTTGAGCAGAAACTGCCTTATTGGTACCTACAGCAGGCGTAGTGTGAACGATCTGACGCTGCAAATTGGTTAAATCAACGTTATCAAAATCGCAGATAGTCAGCATACCTACCCCGCCAGCTGCCAAATACATTGCGACTGGCGAACCTAAACCGCCTGCGCCTACGATCAAAGCATGGCTATGAACAAGCTTGTCTTGGCCTTCATAACCAATCTGAGGTAAAAGGATATGGCGGCTATAGCGAAGAAGTTGATTGTCATTCATATCTATCTATTATTGAGGTAACTTACCAGCAATAACCATTCTATTTACGATAATTGGTCGAGTAATCCAAATCAGCATATCGTCAAAATTAGAATTGATAGTATCGCTTTCATAAACAGCATCTACAGCCCCTGAATTTTGTCCATTGGCTACTAAATCTTTACCGGTAGAATAAACAATTGCAATAGGTTTTTCTGTACCTACTGCGCTTGGGGTCACATCGTTACTATTACTATCTTTGATAAGTAAATTGTTCGCGAATGCTGGAACGGGAGCTAAAATATTTGTATTAAATAAGATAGTGGTGACGTAATTACCATCAGCTCTGTACCTCCAATATCCATTCCATGAATCGGTAACAGAATTACGATGCTGTCCCCATTCGTCAGATTCATTTACTCCTAATGTTTTCCATGGCAAATAACCCTCTGTAACAATACTGCAATCTTCCAGCCCATATGATGCGTTAGCTGGATCAGCTTGATTAGTTGGGCACGGTAATCTGCCATTTAAAATTGCAAAACCATTAAGTGCTTCTTTAATTTGATTGAGCGATTCTTGGGTGCCGGAAATATTTTTCATATCTCTTTGTGCAGATAATGGCCCTAGCAAAGTGCTAATAATTAGCCCCATAATTACTAAGGTAACCGCCATCTCTACAAGAGTAAAACCACTATGTTGAGAAAATATTAAATTGGTAAATTTTTTCTTCATTTTTAATGAGCAATTACAAATGATTGATCGTTGTAATTAGTAGTGCGTGTTGTGCCAATCGCATCATAAACATTATCACCATTTCTATTCTCAGCACTATCCAAATAATTTTCTACTAGATTTGATGGGCGTATTTGCCCACTAATTATAGGGCCTGTACCAATTATTAAGGCCGAAATACCTGAATCCGTACCAATTTGTAAGTTTGATATTGAAGACTGATGATAAAAAAAGAAATCTTGCCATAAGTTATCTTTAAACCAATTTGGCTCTTTTAATCCTATTTCAAAAGATCCCGTTGGAGAAATAGCTCCAGTACATACTGCTTTCCCTCCTGAAATACTACATTCTGAATTTGAGGAAAAAATATCTGCATAATTTGGCACAGTAAAGGTGTAGGTATTTATACCAATTACATTGTTTGAACAAACACCGAGAGCATTACAACTGAATGTTTCGGTAGCCCGAGTACAAGTTCCGGCATTTGTGCATGTACATGTAGTGCCAGATCTACTACAACTTAAAGTATTGCCTGTCCAACTTCCAGTTGTTCTTTTAAAAGCTACGCTACTAATAACATTAAAGCTACATGTACAACCACTAAGTAAAGTACAGTTGCAGGTATCCGTAACATCTATAGGTAAAGATCCAGTTGTATGCGTACCACTAGATTTATTATTATCTAGCGACGCTCCTAATGGTGCTGCATAAGGAAAGCTCCCTACTTTAGTTTTGTAATTAGAAAGTAAAGTACGTGCTTCACCCGCCGCTCGTTTCGTTAAGTCATACACCAACTCATCAATCGTAATAAATAAAATTTTATCATTTAACGTGCTAGAAAAATTTTGATTATTTTGGTCTAAATTTGTACCTGATAAACCAGAGGCCATTATAAAATCATTATCTAAATCGGCATTGCTATAACTACCTGCTATACATGGAGCATTACATCCACTTGGTACGATTGCAGTATCAAGATAATTACTAGCTCCTCCTAATGGTAATAGCGGCCTAACTTGAGAACCAATTGTCTCCCCAGGGAGAATCAATACTATCGCTACTCGATTACTAATAATATTACCTTTGCTATCACGAACAGTTAACCATGGATGTGGTAAGTTAGTATTCGATCCACAAACATAAGTGGTATATGACATATTTAAAATATCTGGGTTAATATTATTCATGCAGGTTGGATCGGTTAAATTTGCTGATACCGCATACCATGGCATTTGTCCAACTACATCATTTTGAGTAGGATTTTTTATGGCTAAACCTATAGTTTGCCATGGAAGTCTACCTAAACATACCATGCTCGCAGCAATACCATTACAGCTGTCAGATTGACCATCATAATTCGGCGGCCCACCTGCAGGAGGAGTTTCTATAGGACTAAGTAATCTATCAGGATATGGCATATTTCCTGGTCGCTCACCCGATCCTACTCGACCAAAAGAATAACCTATTAGAGCGCTTTTTGCTTCGGCTAAAGTAATAGCTATGCTCTTATCTCTTTGCAATTGAATTGCAGAAGCATTAAAAGTTTTAATAGCATATATCGTGGCTGATAATGCCAATATAATTAGCATAATAATTAAAGTAGCGCCACTTTGCTTAGTAAATTTTGGTGGCCAATTTACCTGTTTAGAATTCCCTTCTTTTTTACCGAACATTTTCGGAGTCTTCGATCGCACCAGTTTCTTCAAGATTCAACTGCTTTTCTTTTTCTATAGTTTTAAGCTCTCTAAGCTGGTTAGTTTCAGGTTCATAGACTTGTCCGGCTTTTAAACGGACATTCTTACCATTAGCTGGAATCTTTACATCTAAGCCTTCTTGGCCAGAAGTGCCATTTTTATTAAGCCGCCCTATTTTCACATTATCAACAGAGCTGTCTTCCTGCACTGGCTGATTGTTAATCCATAAAGTACTTTTGCTTCCATCACTACGTTTTACATAGCCTTGCAAAGTAATAGGCGCGGGCAACTCTATTGGCGCTGATTCTATTTCTGAATCTACAGGATTTGGTGTAACTACCTTTAGTTTCTGATTCTGTCTAAGAATATCGAGGTTAGCACGTTCGTTAGGACGACTAAAAAGCCTGCCAAAATCATTATTAGATGCGGCTTGAACTGAAGCTATCCATCCGCAAGCTAACAACATCGCAAATATTACTAATCTTTTGTTCATCATTATGGCACCTGTGCTTGTATAGGTGCTGGTTCATGAATTGTGAGCCAATCCAGCTCGCATTGCGCATGAAGGTTTGGAATTAACTGGTTGAAGGTTGTGTTGTTGTTGAGACGTAGTATTTCGCAATCGCGCAGCATAAAGGGAGCTGCATTTTTTGCTGCCATCGATTCTGTCAATTTGAGAATATCGCCTTCGTGCAACATATCCAACTCCAGTTTCATCACAGAGCGATGTAACGCGAACCCACCAAGATTAACTGCGAATGTAGGTTTATAAACCTCTTGCTGGCTAATATTATATTTAATACCGAATAATTTGTGCTGCTGATGTTCGCTACGCAATTCATCTACCCACTCGATACGATGCTCTTCGCCCACAAAACCTTTATCAATGAGCTTTTGATATTTAGGTAGATATTCTGTAATGATATCTTTCTCAGACCCGGATGAAAGATAATGCTGCCGCGCGGCATTCAATTGGTTTTTCTGGTTTTCCAAAGCTTTTTGCTGCTGCTGACCATAATAATGCGCGAAACCTATGAGCAAAGCTAAGCTGAGCAAAGCTCCGCCTAAAATTAATAACGGCGCTTTAAGCTCTTTCCAATCCTGTGGTGTTAACTTCATGGTTTCACCTCATTAGCGTCAGGTGCTTTGAGGATGAGTTTAATTTTAAAGATAGCCGGTTGCTTTTGGGTAGATTGTTCGTCTGTAGTACTACCCTGTAAATCCACAAAAGAACTGACGTTTACCGGTTCTTGCAATACCTCTAAGTTAGCTACACGGTTATCTGCCTTTAACGCAGCTTCAAAAAGACGTACGTTTTCAAGTGCACCGCGGTAATCTCCGGTAAATCCTAATAATTCCGCAGTGATAAAACCTACTTCATTAAGTTTTGTTGTATCAAAGCCTGTAGGAAGTGCAGGTTGGGAGCCTTCGATTTTGTTAGTAGTTACCGTAATAAGCTTGTCATCATCCTTGATGTTTGGATCATTGGTAAGCGCCCAGCGCAATCTGTCCAACTGGATTTGCGGCAGCTTTTCCAGCGCTGTACTTACAACTTGCATTAACCGTCTTGGAGATTTCGGGTACGCATCTATAGTACTTTCCAGCTCTACTGCTGTTTTTAAATCGGCAGCATTGATAGGTGTTGCCGGAAAATTTTTGGCTACTTCATCATATAGATGCTGTTGAATCAGGGTATCTTTGGTGGCTTGATCAAAATCCGACTTATAAGAAAAGGCCTGTATAAATAGGCCGGCTGCAATAGATAAGCCCAACGCAGTTAACATAATAGTACTGATCTTAATGCCTTGTTTTAATTTGCTGAATTGATATTGCTTAGTAAGTAAAGGCGGGGCAAGGTTATCTACCACATGGCCATTAGCTAATAACTGCATATGCATCAGCTCTGGAATTTGCTGGATAGCTTTTGCCGACAAACCCAAAGTTTTTGCAAACTGGCTTAGATTTATATCCGTTGCTTCCAGGCTTTGCTCCTGGCTGATAGCCTGGCTGATGTCTCTGGTATTACCATCTGCGCTAGCCAAAACAAGATTCAGCGGTGTCTCACGCGTTATGAATCTTTGGCTGATTAAATACAGCCGTGTCTTTTCTGTTTCTACTAAATAAAAATAGCCAAGCTGATTAGCTGCTTCTGGTAGGTTAGGCACTAAACGGCTCATTCGCAAACGTCCGTTATGAAAATAGGTCTGGCGCAAGCCGGATGACAATCGTTCGCATAATAATATATGCGGCGCCATAAGTTTTAGCTGCCTGATCAAGACCTGGCTTAACATTGGCAATAAGTAAACGCCTACTAACTGAGCCTCAATAGCTTGAATTGTAGTTACCCAAGGCTGCAAGAAATCAGCGTTATTGAGCGCAGCAAACAGGAATTTATCGTCGCGTCGTTTATCCTTATCGCGATTGATGAAATGCGCCGTTCTATATTCCAAGCCACGATAATACTGGTTCAGTTTACGCTCTATTAGCTCCTTTTTTGCACTACCACTGGTGTGTGGTAGGCTTTCAAGACGATAGTCTTCTTCAACTGCATCTGCGATTAGATAAATGGGTGAAGCAGCATATAGCCTAAGAAAATCTACAAATGAGGAATGACCTTGGTCATCATTGGCAAAAACCTGGCTGCCTTGCAATTTCCCTGCATGCCAAATACCTGCCAACAAGGTTTGGGCTGTTGCGCATAACACTAATTTGTTTAGGGCACTTTTAGCCATGGCTCGATTTTTGAATTTTTCTTATATTAATCATAATTAAATTTTTAGCTTGCTAAACGAATCATATACCGGGCCTAGCACGGAGAACATGATGAATGCCAGAATAGCGCCCAGTACTACCGTTAAAGCTGGTTCTATCATTTTCAGCATTTTCTGCATGGAATCGTTCACATCTCGGTCGTAAAAATAGCTGATATTCAGTAAAGATTTATCTAGTGCGCCGGTATTTTCACCAACCTTGATCATACGTACCACCAAAGGAGGGAATAATCCTGCGTTCTGGAAGCTTTCGCTCATGGAATCGCCAGCATTGATTTGTGCATGCGCCCGACTCAGCGCATCTGCCACTACCCTGTTACCTACGATATTTTCACAGATCTTGATCGCATCCAAGATAGGAATACCGGTTTGATACATCAACGCAAAATAACGGGCAAACCTAGCCATGATGATTTTATGTAATATCGGGCCAGTAATGGGCATATTTAGTTTGAGCATATCAAACCGATAGCGCGCAAAAGGGTTGCTTTTAATCACGGTCGCCAGTCCTATTACCAATAAAATCGGCAAGCCGATCACTAGCCACCAGTAATTTACAAATGCATTGGATACCGCTATTAATAACTTAGTATTCCAAGGCAATTCCTGGCCCATATTACGTAGGAAAGATACCATCTGCGGTACCAGGTAACTCATTAAAAAAGCGACTGCACCTAAAACTACTACAGCCACAAATGCAGGATAAGCTAGTAGCTTTTTGGTTTGCGACATCAGCTCATCTTGCCAGCGTATGGTTTCAAACAGGTTATTGAATACCACCGGTAATTGCCCGGTTTGCTCGCCTGCGTCAATCAGGCTTACAAATACATCGCTGAATACACCAGGGTGTTCTGCCAAGGCTTGCGACAGCAATTTACCGCCCTCCACCTCTGCGCTGATGGCTCCTAAAACTTTCTGGAAATAAGGGTTTGTATTACTTTCGCGCAGGTCGTTCAAGCATTCCAGCAATGGCACGCCTGCGCTACTTAATTGCTCCAACTGGAAGCAAAACATGACTAGGTCTTGATTGCTGACTTTATTGCTATTGAATAAACTCGTCGATTTTTTAGCGCTGCGGAAAGTAATGAGATCCAGGCCCATGCGCTCTAGGCGAATTTCCAGATCAACTTCATTCAAGGCATCAATCTGACCCATCGCCGGTCGGCCTAGCTTATCAATGGCTTTATAATTGAATGAGGGCATGAATGATTCCGATGACTATGTGCTCATACGGCTAGTCAGGTCGATCACGCGCATGACTTCGGCAACACTGGTGTAGCCTTCTAAGACACGGCGCACGCCATCTTCGGCTAATGTTATAAAACCTTTATCCAACGCCATTTTCTGCAGTTCATCCAAATGCGCGCGCCTTGAAATCAATGAATCCATATCATGATCGATACGCAACAATTCAATGATGGCCATACGTCCACGGTAGCCATTCTGGTTGCAATGTTTGCAGCCTTTAGGCTTATAGATTTGCGGTTTATCGTTAGTTTTCAGTCTTAAAATCTTGCGTTCCAATGTGTCAGGAACATGCGCTTCCTTGCAATGCGGGCAGAGTACGCGCACCAAACGCTGTGCTACCACACCGATGATATTTCCGGCCATGATATCCGGCAAGATACCGATATCCGCCAAACGCGGGAAAGCACCGAGTGCTGAGTTGGTATGCAAGGTACTAAATACCTGATGGCCAGTCATTGCAGCACGAAATGCCATCGTGGCAGTATCTTCATCACGAATCTCGCCTACCAAGATAATGTCCGGGTCTTGACGCATAATGGAACGTATCCCATTGGCAAAATCCACTTTATTGACTTCTGCCACTGAGGTTTGACGCATCATGGTCACCGGATATTCCACCGGGTCTTCCAAAGTCATGATGTTCACGGCTTCAGTATTCTGATGCGAAAGCAAAGAATAAAGTGTGGTGGTTTTACCGCTACCAGTAGGCCCGGTAACGATCAGAATGCCTTCCGGGCGCGTCATCATCAACCGCAATTCATCCAGTGTCGAAGCGCGCAAACCCATACGTTCCATCGGGATAATGGATTTTTCACGGTCCAATACCCGTAATACAATATTTTCGCCATGAATGGTAGGATGGGTCGACACCCTGAAATCAATGGGCCGACCGCACAAGTTCATGTTCAAACGGCCATCCTGTGGTGCACGTGTTTCGGCGATATCGAGGCCACTAATGACTTTGAGCCTTACCGCAACTCCACCCCAATAACTTTTATGCAGGCTGCGAATCTGCTGTAATACGCCGTCAATACGGTAACGAATACGCAAAAATGCATATTCCGGCTCAAAGTGGATATCCGATGCGCCACGCTTGACGGCATCCATGAGCAAAGCCCCTACCAAGCGCACTACTGGCTGAGTGTACTCATCCCCTTCTGCGGCCAAACTTTGGTAATCAATTTCACCGGTTTCAATCTCACGCAGGATTCCATCAACAGAAAGCTCGTAACCGTAAAACTGGTCTATAAATTCTTCTAACTGCGCCTCGGCGGCTAATACTGGTTTAAGCTGAATCTGCCCGCCAAGCATGGCTCTTAACTGATCTAGCGCCACCACGTTGAACATGTCTGCCATGGCAACTACCATGGTTTTGGTCGCTTCTTCATATGCCACTGGTAATAGATGGTAACGCCGAGAAAAGTCCTGTGGCACCATTTGCAGCGCATCCAGATCGGCGACTACAGTGGCTAGATCTACACTTTCATGGCCTATTGTATGCGCGACAATATCGCGCACCATGGCTTCTGTTACAAAACCCAAACGCACCAATTGGCGGCCTAGAGGTAGGTCGTTTTGCTCCTGCTCAATAAGCGCGATGCGTAGCTGATCATGGCTAATCAGCCCCTGCTGCACCATAAGCTCGCCAAGACGAAGTTTACGTCTTTGCTCAGCCATGGGATTTTTTCTCAAACATTAATTTCAACATTAGATAACCTATATCTACAACTACTTTGAAGCTTTCTTAAAATTGATTAATTTCTACCAATTTATTGAAGGGCACGTATTCTTGTTTCTAGCTGGGCTTTGTCAGGGCTTACAGCACCAGATCTATTGACCAAGTCTAGCGCTCGTTGGTATTGGATCAAGGCCAGGCTAGATTTACCTAGGTGATCTAGGCTAATCGCTAAATTAAATGCGTAGTCGGCATTATTGGGCGCGTATCGGCTTGCATTAAAGTAAGCATCCTGTGCTGAGGGCCATTGGTTTTGTTCTGCGTACAAGTTGCCTAACGCTTCATGCAAATGAGCTGCTTCTGGCTGTTGCGCCAGCATGCTTTTGATTTTACTTTCCGTAGCCGTACTGTCTACATTCGACGCATTAACAAGGGCCGATTGAGCTACTGTATTCTTGGGCTCGATTTCCAAGACTTTCTGGTACCAACCAAATGCATCGGCATCACGTCCTTGACGTTGCGCGATTGCTGCCATGCCTAGCAATGCATCTACATTCCTCACATCTCGTTGCAGTACTTGCCGATATTGCTGCTGGGCGGATGAGTCTTCACCACGCGTAAATGCCTGATATGCTGAAAGTAAGGTCGGATCTACGCCATTGGCCTGTTGTTTACTTATCAACTTAATAGGGCTTTTACTTGGATTATCAGCAACTACATCATCAACATATGCATCATCATTACCGGTTTTTTGCGAACGGCTATTTTTAGCGTTCGTTTTTGCAACAGCTAATGAATTGCTTTCTTGGCTTGGCTTAACTACCGCATCATCATGGGTTTCCACAACATCCGTAGTCTTATTTGGATTGCTATCTATATTTGCCTGGGCCAGAGCATTTTTCTCTGGGACTTCAGTGCCAGTAGAGACTGGCAATGCATTGGTTTCTGTGCTTCCTTGAGTAATTTGCGCAGCCTCAGCAGCTACCGTAGCCATTTCTTGAGGATTAGGCGATGTAGGTTTAACTACAACGACTTCTGCAGGTGCCATCAAAGCCTTGATGTAAGTGTAGCCTTGCAAGCCCAGCCAGATCATGAGTGCGCCAGCCACACCTAAAATCAATAACGCTGTTTTAGAACTGTTTGTCCTTATTGATTGATTCGCCACAAAAACCTTGGCTGCTGCTTTTTGATTTGTATCGTGATTCTGTGCCGCTATAGTCTGAAATACAGCTGGCAGTACTGGCGCTTTATTTATACCAGATGACTCTTGAGAGTCGGCTTTATAAGTTTTTGGCTTTTCCAGAGTTTTAGCACTGAGTTTATCCTCATTTGTTTCGATGTTTTTTTCAGCACTGCGCTTAGGTTTTGCATATTTAGTATCCAAGCTAAGTGATAAACCAGCTTCTTCCTCTAACGATAAGCCTTTATCTGCAAAGTTTTGCTTAGAAGCCTTTAGTGCATCTTCGTCTGACTTTGTTTTTGTAGGGGGCAGATCTGAAGAATCACTATGCTCTATGGCTTGTAATTCCAATACAGGACTAGCCGATAAATTTTCACCAGCTGTTCTGTTAGCTTTTTCTGCTTTTTTGTTTTTTTCAGCGTTGTCGAGCGCTTTTATAAGTAAACTCATCGTTAAGTTTACCTTTCGTCATCAGGTTCTAGCTTCTGCTTTAATTGTTCAGATGGAAGATATTGTTTGTATGTCGCTAATTCGTCGCTTTCAAGACTTGCATTTTGAATAACGGTAGGACGAAGGAAGATAACGAGTTCGGACTTTCTGTTCAATTGGGCCCGTGCTTTGAATACATTTCCCACAACTGGCACCTCGGATACTCCAGGCACCGCATCAGTATTCTTTTTAAGATCATCCTGCATTAGCCCCCCCAATACAGTTGTGTTTCCACTTTCAACACGCAATAACGATTCCATTTCGCGTGTTTGTATAACAGGAATTCTTGACTCAATAGTACCTGTGATATTGCCAGCCGCATCTCTACTTACCAGATTTGGGTTGGGATCCTGTACAGAACTTACGAATCTAGTAATGGTAGGACGAACATTAAGCATGACCGTTTTAAGATCATTAATTTGAGGAGTAACACTCATTACCACGCCAACTGGCACAGTTTGAGGAGTACTTGTAAATGTTGCCAACGTGCCTCCTACAGTACCGCCAACAGTAGACTGTTGAGCTTCGATCGTAAAGTAAACAAGATTATCGACCACTTTTAATACAGCGGTTTGATTATTCAACACAGATAATTTAGGACTTGATAAGACTTTTACATCACCAAATTGCTGTAGCAAGGTAATAGAACTTGCTATATCAGCCAAAAATCCTGAACCTGTATATCTATAACCTAATTTAAATGTAGATAAAGTTGCCGGACTTAATGGATCTGCTACAGTTGGTCTCAAGCTTTGCGACAAAGTAAAACCGCTGTCGGTAGTATTACCGCCACTTAAGCGGCTCCAATCTATGCCTGCTTGATAACTATCTTTAAGCTCTACTTCTACAATAGTTGCTTCTATTAATACCTGTCTATTAGCACTCGTCAGCACTTTATCCAAAAACTCTTGTACTTTTTCATGCTGTTTATTGGTACCCCGAACACTGATAATTCCTGCCTCTGGATTAGCAATTACGGTAGCTGCGAAAAGTGTTTTATATTCGGACTTGGCCCGTTCGCGGCTTTCTTCATTTTCTTTATCCGTGTTCGCTTGGCTATTAGCAGAGTTAGCGGAATTCGCTCCATTATTATTTGTAGCAGTTTTGCTAGATTGAGTGGAACCTATACGGGTAACGATGACTTCTTTGTCGGTTTCAGCCAAAATATCTTTGATATTCTGAATTAAAGTAGTCCAAAAATGATTTTTTGATTCTGAAGAAACCTGAGTTCTGGAACCATTTGAACTTAATCCACCGCCAGCCCCCGCAGCGCCGCCAGATTGCGCACCTGCTGCAGCCGCTCGGCCTGTAGTTGTAATTTCTGCCGCAGCGCCAATAGAGCCCAAAGTATCTCGCGATATATTTACATAATCTACTTTGTAATTACGTAATACCGGCTGATCCGGGGTAATTGTAAGCACGTTATTGCTAATGGTATACGTTAAATCAACTTGTTTAGATAAGCGCTCTAAGATAGCTGGCAGCGTTTGATCTACTGCGTTTAAGGTAACGCGCCCTTGAATGCCAGGATGTATATCCACATTGAGTTTGCTATCGCGCGCTATAGCAAACAATACCTCTTTAACTGGCGTGTCATAAACGACAATACTATAAGTCTGTTCTTTAGCACGTGCTTTTGGAGGTGGTAAATACGGCGTTTTGATAATTGGTTTAGGTATGTCGGCTGTTATAACAGGGCTGACCTTTTGATTACTGGAAGGAACAGGAGCTTCTATGTGCCCATCAATATGACCTTTTGATGGCTGTTGCACCCTAGGTTTATGCGCACATGCTGAAATACCTACAGTAACGGCTATGCAAACCAGTACCCATAATCTTTTGTTGTTTACCAAGCTCGTTACTCCTACCCTAATGCTAGTTACACTTTTTTACATTATTTTCCATACTATGGCAGAAAACGCAAGAAATATCCATTTCAAGCGTAAAAAAATAAATTACAACAATAAGTTACAGCATTTTTTTATTGCGCTTGCTGAATATCTTTATTAATGCCGCCAATGGTACGTAGATAAGGATGATTACTTTGAATCTGGCTAGGTAATTTATTCAAAGCATCTAACGCTTCACTACGTTGCGCGAAGGCGCCGTAAAGGATGACGGTGTATATTTCGCCATTCTGGTTTTTACGATACAAATAGAGATTATCGACTTCCAATTGCTGGGCAATTTTTTCGAGCTCAGCTTGCAATTGCGTTTCCTGGACAACGTTAGTTGTAGGCAAAGACTTTATCTGCAAGGTTACCGTATTAGGCTGACCACTAAATAACCAATTTTTAGTGTACTCCAAACGCTTATTCACTAAAGATTGTTCTTGCTTATTCGGGCTATCAACCACTACCGGCTGAATCGGTTTATCTACACTTGGCTTATCTATTTTTTTCTGGGTAACGGCCGGAGCAGTAATAACTGGCGCTTGAGCCAATATCTTCTGATCCGGTCTGTTTTGTTTGATTGTCATTGAAACAATCAATATCCCAATTACCAATAAAATAGCTGCAGTTATCCATAAAATAGGGTTTTTATAATTGTTAGCTTTAGCGCCAAACTCACTATCATGGATTGCCGCTTTTACATGCTTAGGCGTGACCAAGTAAACGTTATCGGCGAAGGCCGCCAATAATGCCTTATCTGCCAAAATATTCACTCGGCGCACCAAACCTTCTGCAGCCTTCGAAAGCTTTTTGATGGCAGCGTCAGAAAACAAATGCGGTCCATGGTAGCCAGCTGCGCGCAAGCGGAATATCAGGTATTCCCCTACATCTTTAGTTTGCAATGGTCCCAAATGAAAACTATGCGTGATGCGTTCACGCAGTTGCCTGATATGGGTCTGATTCAGGTTCACATCTAATTCAGGCTGGCCAAATAGTACGATTTGCAACAGCTTATCCTGCTTGGTTTCCAGATTGGATAACAGACGAATTTCTTCGAGAGTTGCCAATGGCATGCCCTGCGCTTCTTCAACAAAAATCACAACCTGGCGGCCTTCTGCATGGCGTGCCAATAGGTGCGCTTGTAATTGCTGCATTACCTTTAATCGATCAGCATTTTTGGGCAATTTGAGCTGCAATTCGAAAGCAATTGCATGGAGCACATCTTCAGGCGCCACACTAGGATTAGCTAAATAAATACTTTCGATTTTTTCCGGCAATATAGTCTGCAGCATGCGGCATAACATCGTCTTGCCGCTGCCTACTTCGCCAACCACCTTGATAATGCCTTCTCCATTGGTAATTGCATAAACGAGTGCATCTAGCACTGCGCCGCGATTACCGCCGGAAAAGAAAAAATCAGTGTTGGGGGTGATTTTGAAAGGGGGTTCTTTTAAGCCAAAATGCGGGTAGTACAAATTAATCCCCTTAGTGGTGTCACAAACGATTAATCGTCTTGTTGTGTACTCATGCGGCTGTAAAGCGTAGTGCGGTTCACATTAAGCAATTTTGCCGCCTGGCTTAGATTCCCGTGGGTCATTTTCATCGCCGCTTCAATATAAGCGCGTTCCCAGGTTTTAAGAACTGCATCCAGACTGACATTGGCTTGGCGCTGTAAATGGCGTTGTGCCTGATTCATCATACCTGCTTCGCTATTTAGATTTCCTGGTTCATCGCTATCAGCCGGTTCTGTTAAGTCAAACTCTGCAACCAATTGATTTTCGTTAAGGGTTTTGCCTGAGTATTTCGCAATCAGGCGAATCACGATATTTCTTAGCTCGCGCACATTTCCTGGGAAATGATAGTCTAGCCAGCGGGATTGTGCCCCAGCATCCAGTACGAAGGGTTTTTGCCCGATCTGGTCAGAATAAAATTGGGTAAAGTATTCGCGTAATAAATGCTTATCGCCATTCAGCTCGCGCAAAGGTGGTACTTTTACAGCAAAGACGCTTAAACGATGATACAGGTCGGACCTGAATTTTCCTGCGCGTACCTCTGCGCGCAGGTCTCGATTGGTTGCCGCAACGATACGCGCTTTGCTCGTACGTGTCTGTGTTTCGCCAATCCGCTGGTATTCGCCGTTTTCAAGCACACGCAAAAGCTTAGCCTGCAACTCTATAGGCAATTCGCCTATTTCGTCCAGGAATAATGTACCTTCCCCAGCATCTTCAAAATAACCGGCATGCGCCATGGTCGCCCCGGTAAAGGCACCCTTGGCATGCCCGAATAAAATAGACTCCGCCAAAAGCGGAGAAATAGCTGCACAGTTAACAGACAAATACGGGTAAAGCATGCGCTTGCTGGCATAGTGAAAGCTGCCAGCCACTAACTCTTTGCCACTGCCGGACTCACCCTCGATCAATACAGGAAATGGCGAATCAGCGAATTGATTAATTTGCATACGGAGTGTTTGCATGGGCAAGCTATCCCCTAGCAAACCACCATTTTCCTGCTCAACACTGTCTTCATTCAGTTCAACATTTTGCACTTTTAATGCATTCAGCAATACATCTTTGAGCTTTTCGACATCACATGGTTTATGGATAAAATCTACTGCGCCCAAGCTCATGGCACGTTTCACATTGACTTCGTCGCCTTGGCCAGAAAGCACATGGATTTTGATTGTGGGGGAATGGGTAAGTAGCTCGCTGATGACCTTAAACCCTTCTTCTGGAGTGTGTGGAGAAGGTGGCAAACCTAAATCTACCAAGGCAAGGGCTGGAGGAGTATCTAGCTGGCGAAGTAAACTACGTAATTGTGCGTGAGATTCTGCAACACATACTTCAAAATATTTACTTAAAACGAAATGCAAGGTATCAGTGATTAATGGATCATCATCAACAATCATTAATACGGGACGGAGTGTCACCATCAACTATACCTTTTATTAGGAACTTGGAATCAATATTACTATAGCCTTAATGGCCTATAGTATCAATTGCTTTAATGAGGTAAAGCCTTATTAACAAGCGTTAAGGAGCAACCATAGTAGATTTATCTTTCATCACTGGAGTTTGGGTATTTTGTCTTCTAGGTTGATGCCAATCCTTATGTTGATGGGGTCTTGGCCAACGATGCCTAAGTTGAGGATTGACATAAATATATCTAGTGGCCGGCTGCTCATCTAAGATTGCTTGTTTCTCTTGCAATTCTAATTTGCGCTTTTCTAGGTCAATCTTCTCTTGCTCGATATTATTTTTTTCTTGCTGAATACGCTCAGAATCAGCAGCCATTGCGCGTTGATGTGATATTTCATTCAATCTATCAATGCGCTCTTGCGCCAGAGCCTGCTCTTCGAGCGATGGCGCAGGTATCACTTCTAATTTACGGATCGTTTCTGTAGTGCAAGGCGTATCCTGATAGACAGTTTTATCTTTAACGTCTCTACACACGAAGATTTCCGCATGCGCTTTAAAACTTAGAAGCACTATAGATAGTATGAAAATCAGCTTCATAAATGCTATCAATGGTTAATGTATGAATACATTAGGCACTTACATAGACTCAGAAGTTCTTAGCAAGAAGTTAATGGCAAAAAGGAACTTGAGATAGAGATGGGGTGGCTGATGGGGCTCGAACCCACGACAACTGGAATCACAACCTTAGATCTATTGGCTTTAAAGTTATTGATATAACAAGGCAAAAAACTAAATCATGTCTAATAAATAATTAGAATCTCAATCCGTTAACCCATAACAGTAATTGGGTCACATTGCCATTTTAGACAAAGCTACAAATATAAATGTATTATCACTACCATTTAATAACAAATTTGAGTGAGGCAAGATGAAAGTTGAGCAATTTAAATCTGGCACATACAAACAGCAATACCAATACAAAAGTTTCTCACCCAATACTATAAATATTAGTTGGACATGGGATGACCCTAAAGTTAATACTCTTTTGGAGAAAGCCTCCAGAGCATTGTCTGAACTTGATGCTTATTCACTAATCGTGCCTGATGTCGATATATTTATTCAAATGCACATAACAAAAGAGGCTAATACCTCAAGCGCTATCGAGGGTACCCAAACTCAAATAGGCGAAGCAGTTATGGATTTGGAGCAAATAGACCCAGAAAAGCGTGATGACTGGGTAGAAGTACAGAATTACGTTTCTGCGATGAATACAGCAGTCGACGAACTAAATAATATCCCTTTATCTTTGAGATTAATAAAAGATACTCACGCAACTTTGATGCAAGGCGTACGTGGGGAAAAGAAAACTCCTGGCTATTTTAGAGTTTCACAAAACTGGATTGGTGGAACCAGTCTTACAGATGCTGTATTTATACCTCCACATCAATCTGAAATTTTAGATCTAATGTCTGATCTTGAACTATTTTGGCATAACGAAGAAATTGAAGTACCTCATTTAATTAGGATTGCGATTAGCCATTACCAGTTTGAAACTATTCACCCATTTTTAGATGGTAATGGGCGTATAGGACGATTACTAATCCCACTTTACCTAATTAGCAAAAAATTACTCAAAAAACCTTCTCTATACTTATCTGAATATCTAGAGAGGAATCGGGGTGCTTACTATGATGCTTTGACTACTGTAAGGTCATCCAATGATTTACTTCATTGGATTAAATTCTTTTTGCTTGCAGTAATTGAAACTTCTGAAAACGGAAAGCTAACTTTCGAAAAAATTCTTCAACTTAGAAATAAAGTAGACCATCAGATACTTAGTTTAGGACGTAAAGCAGAAAATGCTAAGATGCTGCTAAATTTTCTCTACAAGCGGCCTTCTGTAACCGTTGCTAGCGCAGCTAAAGCACTTTCCATTACAAACAAAGCTGCGAATCAACTTTTATTAGATTTTGTAGACTTAGAAATATTAGTAGAAATTACAGGAAATAAAAGAAATCGATTATTTCTATTCGATGAGTATTTAAGGTTATTTCTTTAATTAATTACATTTTATTTTCAAAAGAAAAGTGAATATAAGAATATTCCATAATTTACTTTTATACCTAAAAGTATAATAAGAAAGTTCTTAATGTTACTTTTTTTTATTTTAAGAAAATTAAATGGAGTTTTAAAAAGGATTGCTCAAATCCCCTCATATAATTTATAGTGAGGTCTCGACCTAGGCAATTAATTATGAGCAATAAACTCCCCGTATCGTCAAATTCAAAAGAACTAGAACCTATTACCCGGTCATTAAGCATTACTGAGAAAATAGCGGATGCAATTGGTGATAGATTTGTTCCTGAAATTACTGTTCCAGTAGATCAACGCTTTGCAAAATTGACTTTAGAACAAAAACAGCAACTCGAACAGATAGAGGAGCGAGCATTTACTTATTTCAAAGGACAATTGGACGAGCTTGAATCAGCATTAGGAATGCTTCGAATGGGTCATCATATGGGTTGGAAAGTCCTATATTTGATCCATAGCAAAAAAACGATTCGTAAATATGAAGAAATTCTTCAAATCAAAGTTAGGGATATTTTTCCAGATGAAGGACCAAGCGCTAAACGCTCAGTAGGATTGAATATCGCAAATAAATTTTCAAATTTTTGGAAAGCGGTATCTGGGGAAGTACCTGTTACCAAGGAAGAAAAAGAGAATCGAAGAAAAGTAGAATAAATATGAATATAACTTAGAAGAAACTTGACGTTTCTTCTTTTTTTATTTATTGTAAGGAAACTTTAAATTTCTTTACATGAATAATAACGATAAAATTTCGATAGCAGTTAATAAAACCGACTTCGGCTCGGAGATTGGGACGGATGCGTTAGCGCCGCCCCAATCATCGAACGAAGGCGGAATAATTGCGGCCGTTGAATCATCACCGACCGTTCTCGAATCAGATGCTCCCCGTCTGGTAATACGGGGGGAAAGTTTAGATAACAAGCTAAATGATGGTGGTGAAAGATTCGAGATTTTCAGTTTCAAAGGTAAACCAATTGTTATTTCAATTCCATTACCAAAAGAAGATGGTGAGCCTTATTCAGCAATTACAGATTTTCTAAATTGCACCTTTACTTTCAAAGATTTTAATCTTGATTCTGTGATATTCGACCTTGTTAATTGCCTAGGAGAAAAATTTTCACCAATTGTTAATCGGTTTAAAGGTTTACATGGATGGCAAGAGTCAATTCAACTTGGCGATACCAAAACATTCTTTGCTTATGGTGGGCAAAATAACACTGCATTTTTATCCATACCAGCCGAGGGCTGTCATATGGTTCCGAGCTGGTCAGAATTAACCAAACTATTAAGAGATAAATTCAATGCCAAAATTACTCGATGGGATGGTGCTGTCGATGATTACGATGGAATATACAATGTTGATTTGGCTGTATCTCTTTACCAAGAGGGGCTATTCAATGCAGGTGGGAAAACTCCTTCATGTGGTCAGAATGGGAACTGGATAAAGCCTGATGGACGAGGTCGGACTTTCTACGTTGGCCGACGTGAAAATGGAAAAATGTTACGTGTCTATGAAAAAGGCATGCAACTTGGAAAGCTGTTTCATCCTTGGGTTAGGTGGGAGATCGAATTCCATAACAAAGACCGTATTATTCCTTGGGAAGTGTTATTAGAGCCAGGGAAATATGTTGCTGGATCATACCCAAAAGCAACCGGATGGGTGCAGCAAAAGATGCAACGTATTCATACGTTACAAAACACAACTCGAATTCATTACGATTGCTTAACGCATTATCTATCTCATGGATTTGGTAAGCACATCAATGTAATGTTAGAAGTAGAAGGTTCTTACGAAAACGTAGTTAAAAAAATCATTAGGGATGGAATTCCGAAAAGATTGGATATGCCCATACCAGCTCAAAATGAAGGTTGGACAGAATGAGCATAATGACGGTTATATTCTTAAGCTCAGAAGAACTTAAAGAATTAACGGACCTAAAAATTTCAAAAGCCCAAATACGTTGGCTTGATAAGAATAACTATCCATATGCAATAAGTGCAGCAGGTAAACCCAAAGTTCTTCGCTCATTGTTGTTAGATCGACTTCAGAATGTTTCTACAAATTCGCATGTAAGTGAACCCAACTTTGATGCAATACGATAAGGATCAATATGGGCAGACGTCGTAATCACAATTTTCATTTACCGCCTCGAATGTATTTTAAGCATGGGTCTTATTACTATGTCACTAGAGAAAACAAATGGCTTAGATTATCTGATGATAAATCGTTAGCCTTTTCAAAATGGGCAGAAATCGAAGGAGAAATCCCAAGAGAATCTGGTTCAGATAAACCGATAGTAGGCTCAATGGCTGCACTGATTGAAAAGTATATGATTGAGATCGCCCCTAAAAAAGCCAAAGCGACCTACACAGGCAATCTAATGGAAGCCCAAAACTTAAAAGATGTATTTGGGAAGATGTTAGTGTTAGAAGTACGACCTACTCATATCGCAAAATATCTGGATATAAGAGGCCTTAAAGCCCCTATAAGAGCAAATCGAGAAATATCCCTACTATCTCACATGTTTAGTTATGCAATGCGCTGGGGCCAAATAGATAGGAATCCATGTCTTGGCGTTGCGAAACACCCTGAAAAAGGTCGAGACAGATACATAACCGACCAAGAATTTGAAATGGTAAAAAAGATTGCCAGTGAACTTATAGCTACCGTTATGGATTTTGCATACATTACTGCAATGAGAAAAGGCGATATCCTCAAATTGAGATTAGATCAAATAACTGATGAAGGTATATGGATAAAGCAATCCAAAACAGGGGCTAAGCAGCTTTATGAATGGACTTCTGGGCTAACTGACGTAGTTGCTAGGGCAAAAGCTTTAAAACGCCCTATACGTGGCTTATACTTATTTTGCACAAGGCACGGTCAACCCTATTCTGATACTGGATTTAAAGCAATGTGGAATCGAGTGCAAATAAAATGGGCTAGCTCGGGTGGACAACGGTACACTTTTCATGACATCAGAGCAAAAGCACTTACAGATGCAAAAAGAATGGGAATGGATGCTCAATCCTTAGCTGGTCATGCAACAGCTGCGATGACAGAACACTATATAAAGCAAAGGGAATTCAAAAGAATAAAATCATTGTGGTAAAAACTAATTCAAAAATTTCTCAAAAATATGTTCTCTATGAAACTTCAAATACTCACTTTTTGGTAAATTTACCGTGGGCTTAGCTAATCTCATACCATCAATTTTGGATAATTCATTTGTTATTACAATATCATCACCAACAGATTTTGAAGTTGTAATTTTAAAATCGTCACTTAAAGTAAAATAACCCCAATCAAAAGCTTTATCATGAAAAGCACAAAGACAAATTCCGTTTTTAGGATCAAGGCGGATACTTTTATCTAATGCCCAAGGAACTATATGAGAACCTACAAGGAATAATCTGGTTTTTATTCCACAAACTGCACATGAGACTTTGTACTGATCTTTTACCTTGTTTGAAAAAGCATTTTGTTTGCTCCTGATTTTTGTCGTACCTAATCTATCCTCTACAGAATAATTTCCCTGCTGAATATCTTGATGGGCTTCTGTAGCGGCTTCTGGATCAATAAAATCAGCATCACCATCTGCCATATTCATAAGACTTTCAAAATCTATTTTATGAATTTGATTCATTCCGTATTGATT
The DNA here is from genome assembly GCA_035460225.1 of Methylotenera sp. GTDB lineage: Bacteria > Pseudomonadota > Gammaproteobacteria > Burkholderiales > Methylophilaceae > Methylotenera. Next base: position 956 of record DATHWX010000008.1, on the reverse strand, counting down.
GAAGAAATGCTGCCAATCAACTCCCTTCTTTTTGAAAGACCAAGCAAAACTTTCGAGGTCTTGCATATGTATATGTTCAATAAATGGATACGGTTTATCAAGTATTGCTATAACTTTTATTGAACCAATAATTGATCCTAACTTCGCAGCACCATAAAAATAGAATTTTTTCGTTTCTGATGCAGAACCAGGTCGGCGAAAAATGATCAAATCTCCAGATTTTGCCTTGTTGTACATATTGGTTTCCCAACTGTATTTTTCAAAGTCTATATCTCCGATTCCAGCGTCGCCTTTAGAGTCAAATATAAAATAATTAGTATTTGGGTCTGAAATTTCGGATTTAAAATATTCTAGATAATTCAAACTGGCTCCTCGGTAATAGTGTTACTTCTTGATTTGAATACACTCATAGTAGATCGCCGGGCTACTTTTATCAGTACTTTTATTAATCCCCTGTTGCTCTCTTAAATTACCTGCTAGCACAATAAGCTTATAAGAAATATCCTTTGCAGCAAGTTCACAATTTTGTTTTGAAGAAAAGCCTGTAACAACTTCCGGAGTTATATCTCGAACTTGTCCTGGTGAAGTTAACAGGCTGAAAGTTAAAACCAAAATCCATTCGTTCATTGCTGTTCCTTGTTAAATTTAAAATTTATCAATCAGCTAAAAATTATAGCGCAATCGATTGAAATATAACTTTAGGAATTTTTCTGAGGATTTATTAGGCTTTTGAATAGCCATGAGGGAAATGATATTAGACAAATGTCTAATATAGACTTTGAAAATATTTGTTAAGTTTTGCTAAGTGCATGATTAGATGGGGTGGCTGATGGGGCTCGAACCCACGACAACTGGAATCACAATCCAGGGCTCTACCAGCTGAGCTACAGCCACCATAGAGACTTTTAAGACTTGGCCTGCCCGACAGGAATCGAACCTGTAACCCCCAGCTTAGA
>DATHWX010000007.1:0-82843 GCA_035460225.1 Methylotenera sp. | reverse complement strand
GTGATACGCATACTCACCCAGCGGTTTTCGCTCTCAACCCAGAATTTGCGGTTTTGCAAATTAGGTAAAAAACGGCGTTTTGTTTTGTTGTTAGCGTGAGAAACATTGTTACCCACCATTGGCTTTTTGCCAGTTACCATACATACACGTGCCATGGTTAAATCCCCAAACAGTTGCTTTTTTCGAAAGACCGCAATTATAGTACGAAAACTATAATTTTCTCAAGAAAAATATGTGCAATTATCAATAATAATGAAGGTTTTATAGATTGAATCTGCAGTTAACAGATTGATTGTCTACTTAATGCTTGCCTGTACTACCAAACCCACCTTCTCCACGCTCGCTCGCATCAAAGTCATCCACTACATGGAACTCCGCCTGTACAACCGGCACAATAACCAATTGCGCGATACGTTCTAAAGGATTCAGTTCAAAAGCAGTGTTACCGCGATTCCAGCATGACACCATAAGTTGCCCTTGGTAATCAGAATCGATCAAGCCAACCAGGTTGCCTAACACGATACCGTGTTTATGGCCTAAGCCCGAACGCGGCAGAATCAAGGCAGCGTAATAAGTATTATCCAGGTGAATCGCCATGCCGGTCGGGATCAATGTGGTTTCGCCTGGCTTCAATATAATCGGCGCATCAATACATGCACGTAGATCAAGCCCGGCAGACCCTGGTGTAGCATAAGCGGGCATTTGATCATGGATACGTTGATCTAAAATCTTCAAGTCTACAATCAGGCTCATTTCATCTCTTTCTTATTAAGTACTTTATGGACTTCTATATGTTTATAACTAGCTCGACATCATATTGCAGATATGTGTCAGGATTTCATGCGCTAATATAGTTTTATCTGCACGCGGCAATGGGTGAACACCAACGTCATCCACTAAAGTGATATTGGCTTCATCCTGCCCCATACTTTCAGACAGCAGATTTGCAACGATCAAAGGCAGTTTCTTTGCCAAGCGCTTTTGGGTTGCATGTTCGACCAGCTTTTCACTTTCCGCGGCAAAACCCACACAAAAAGGCGCATTCGGCAAACTGGCCACTTCAGCTAATATATCTTTATTGCGCTTGAGTTCCAGCGTAAGTGATGCCTCACTTTTCTTGATTTTTTGTGTGCTAGGTTGAGCAACAGAGTAGTCGGCTACCGCAGCAACGCTGATAAAGATATCGGTAGCATCAAGCTTCTGCGAAGCAATATTTTGCATGACAGCCTGATACATGGCATCGGCACTTTTAGCAATAATTCTATTAATGCCTAATGGAGCAGATAATGAAGTTTCCCCGCTAATTAGCGTGACATCAGCACCCATATTGTGAGCGGCCGTGGCCAGAGCATAACCCATTTTACCGCTGCTTAAATTGGTAATGGCCCGCACCGGATCCATCATTTCCAAAGTGGCGCCAGCGGTAATCAATACTTTTTTACCAGCTAATAATTTTAGTGTTAAGTGAGCGTTCACTAGAGCCAATAGGTCTTCAGCTTCAAGCATCCGGCCTAAGCCGATTTCACCGCAAGCTTGTTCACCGCTGTCTGGGCCTAATATGCTGACCTGGTCTTCGCGTAGTTGTGCAATATTGCGTTGCGTTGCTGGCGCTTCCCACATTTGCTTATTCATGGCTGGCGCTACTAATAATGGGCAATCCCGCGCCAGGCAAAGTGTAGAAAGTAAATCGTCAGCACGACCGTGTACTAGTTTTGCCAGGAAATCAGCACTGGCAGGTGCAATAAGAATTGCGTCTGCATTTCGCGATAGTTCGATGTGAGGCATGCCATTGCTGATGCTGCTATCCCACATATCAATAAACACGGGCTTGCCGGACAATGCCTGCATCGTTACTGGCGTAATGAACTGGCAAGCAGCGGATGTCATGACGACTTGAACATCTATACCGGCTTTTACTAACAGGCGAACCAATTCTGCAGCTTTATAAGCTGCAATACCGCCAGTGATGCCGAGCAATAATTTCTTCTGTGTTTGATGCATAATGACATTCTAAACTATTTTCAAATACTTACCGAGGCGCAGCGCCTTCTGTTAAAGGCTAAGCGGATAGGAAAGCAAGAATAATGTGGCGTAAATTAAGAATAATAATATTGCTGTTGATATTAGCAACAGTGGTCCAGCAAACTTGGCTGGAGCAAGCGGATAGAAGCTGGAAGCATAATTTTTATGTGGCAGTGTACCCAGTGAATGCAGATGGTAGCGCTAAAGTCAGCGCTTACTTACAAACGCTAACACGTAGTGATTTTGAACCCCTCGCGGAATATTTTGCACTGGAGGCAGCACCCTATCATTTAGGTTTACGCAGGCCTATTGAAGTGCAATTAGGCGCACAGGTTAATGATATTCCACCGGCGCCACCATCAAATGGTAGTGTATTGGATACCATACTCTGGAGCTTGAAATTTAAGTATTTTGCTTGGCAGCACAGCCCTAAAGTCAATGTAAAACCGGAAATTCGTTTATATCTGCTCTATTACGATCCTGGAACGCATCCACGCTTGAGCCATTCAACGGCCTTGGATAAAGGCCGTATCGGCCGGGTAAATCTTTTTGGTGATTCTAAATATTCAAAACAAAATCTGGTGATTGTCGCGCATGAGTTATTGCACACCCTTAGCGCAACTGATAAATATGATATGGGCACAACATTACCCAGCTTTCCAGATGGCTTCGCTGAACCCAATAAGTCACCGCTTTATCCGCAAGATTTAGCCGAATTGATGGGTGGCCGTGTGCCCATTGATGAAACTCATGCTGAGATTCCAAAAAATCTGGAACAGACCCTCATCGGCAAGAAAACTGCCCATGAAATCGGCTGGCTAAAATAAGGAAAATACTATGGCGATTACCGATTGGCCGGCAAGCGAACGACCACGCGAGAAATTATTAGAACAGGGCGTAGAAACATTATCGGATGCAGAGTTGTTGGCGATATTTTTACGAGTGGGCGTTACCGGTAAAAGTGCTGTAGACCTGGCGCGAGATTTATTGACTAAGTTTGGCAGTTTGAACGGAATTTTTGCGGCACCATTAAACGAGCTGACTCAGATCAATGGCATAGGCGGCAGTAAATATGCGCAGTTACAAGCAATTTTCGAGATGAGCCGCCGTGCGCTTAATGAGCAGATGCAGGTTAAAGATGTATTGAGTTCGCCTAAGCAAGTGCGGGATTATTTGTGTTTAAAACTTGGTGGGTTAACGCGCGAAGTATTTATGGTGCTGTTTCTAGACGCACAGAATAGGATCATCACTAATGAAGAAATGTTTAGCGGCACGCTCACGCAAACCAGTGTTTATCCGCGCGAAGTGGTAAAGCGCGCTTTGCATCACAATGCAGCTTCCGTCATATTCGCACATAACCATCCATCCGGAATCGCGAAGCAGAGCCAAGCTGATGAGCTGCTGACAACAGAATTGAAAAATGCACTGGCACTAGTGGATGTGCGGGTTTTGGACCATTTCGTAATTGCGGGAAATACTACGCTGTCTTTTGTCGAGCGTGGATTGCTCTAGCGATAGTAATTATCGGCCTTTGCCGCTCATTGATCCGCGGTTGAAGTCTTTATCGCCTTCCGCAATACAACGTCCGAATCCTAAAAAACCGCCTTGGGTGCCATGTGGACAGCCTTGATTCTCTACATACTGGCTTGCAACTTCTTTAGCGACTGCAGCTTTTTTGGTATCAACAAATTCCCAGCGGCCATTCGGATGCAATATAACCTGGTCGCCTTGCGGTGTTGCAGCAGTAATATCCTTACCCGTTTCTTCTGCAGAAACAGGACTTGCCCAAATAGAAATACCTAGTGAGCAAAGGGTTAAAAAAAGCAGGGTCTTTTTCATGTGATTCTTTCGTATGATTCTTCGTAAGCGATATGGCTAATGATATAACGAAATCCAGCATTACACGCTAATGCTTACCATGCTGCAATACCAAACGTTTCAGTTCAGGTACGCATGAGCCGCATTCGGTACCGCATTTCAGTTTGCTTTGCAGCGTAATCAAATCAGCGCCTAATTCAATGGTATCGATAATATCGTTTTCCGCCACATCCAGGCAGTTACATACGATCTTGCCGCGGCTACGTTGGCCTGCTGGTGGCGCATTCAATGGAGCCAATGCCCAACGGCGTAATTCCGGTGTGAATTCGCCGCTATTCATTACGTCTTTTAGCCAATCCGTTGCCATGGTTTCACCAACTAGCCTTACGCCTGCAACTTCAGCTTTACCATCAATAGTCTCTACCAAAATACGCTTGCTGATACCGCGTTTAGCATCCACATAATTGAGCAAAGGCATATTATCTGTCATGCCTAAAATCGCATCGATACGGTCTATCAGCGATGGATCCGGTGCCTCGGTATGCGCAGCACGCATAATCAGCATGCCAGCATGGTGCTCGGTCTGGCGCCCAAACATACCGCAACTGGCGAATTCGAAATTGACCATCAATGTACGTATCTTTTGCAATGCATCAAGATTCTTGATGGTACGCATCACGGTCATGCGCCAAGGCAAAGTTAGCTTCTCGATTTTAATGGCAGTATGCTTAAGCTCAGGCTGTTTTGAGGTCTTATCAAAAGCGGGCGGCATTAGCGCATTCACTCCCAGGCCATGCATAAATTGGCTACCCCAATGCATAGGGATGAAAGTATGGGAGGGTTTTACTTCCTCTGAAACCTGTGCCGGCAATACCAAACTGCCACGCTTGTTGCTGACTTTGACGATGTCGCCTACCTTAATAGACCGGCGTGTCATGTCGTCACTATTCATGTAAATAACGGGTTCTTCAGCATGATTGAATAACTGTGAAACTGTACCGGTACGGCTCATGCCATGCCATTGGTCACGCAAGCGGCCAGTGAGTAAATGCAATGGATAGCGTGCATCGGTTTTATCTGCAGTTGGCTTGTAAACAGCATTTACAAACTGCGCTTTACCATCCGGTTTTTCAAAGTTGCCATCGGTATATAACCTGGACTTGCCTATGGTTGCACCTTCTGTAAACGGCCATTGCTGAGGACCTTGCTCATTGAGCAGTGCATAGCTTAAGCCGGTAATATCCAAATCACGGCCACGTGTAGTTTCGCGGTGCTCGTTGAAAATCTGTTCTGTAGTTTCGAAAGCAAATAAACCTTTATTCCTGGCTAGCCTTTTCTCCAAACGTTGCGCAAAATCGACCATGATGGCCCAATCATGACGCGCATCTCCAGGTGGCGGAACAGCAGGGTTGACGCGTGTGATGCGGCGCTCGGAATTAGTGACCGAGCCCTCTTTTTCACCCCATGTACTTGCGGGTAACAAGACGTCAGCATATTTGCTGGTATCGGTATTTTTATAAGCATCTTGTACGACTACCAATTCAGCGGTATTCAGGGCTTCCAGCACATTATTCAGGTCCGGCATTGAATGCGCAGGGTTGGTACAGGCAATCCAGATAGCTTTAATGCTGCCATCTTTTACGGCATTGAACATCTCCACCGCCGTGGTGCCAGGTGCTGCTGGCACGCTGTCTACGCCCCACAGTTTAGCGACTTCTGCGCGGTGTTCCGCGTTATTCAAATCGCGGTGACCTGATAGCAGGTTGGCCATACCGCCTACTTCGCGGCCGCCCATCGCATTGGGTTGTCCGGTAAGTGAGAACGGACCTGCGCCTGGCTTGCCGATCTGGCCAGTGGCCAAATGCAGGTTGATCAGCGCGGCATTTTTATCAGTACCATGAATGCTCTGGTTCAGGCCCATACAGTACATTGATAAAGATGGGCCTTTGCCAAACCACTTCGCTGCGGTAATGATATCGGCTTCTTTGATACCGCAGATATCGGAAACCATTTTGGGCGTATATTCACGCACAGTATCTTTCAGCGCATCAAAACCATTGGTATGTTGATTGATGTAGGCCATGTCCAGCAGGCCTTCCCACAGCATCACATGCAGCATGCCATTGAATAGCGCTACATCGGTGCCTGGCGCAATCGCCAAGTGCAAATCTGCAGCCTGCGCTGTGTCTGTGCGACGCGGATCTACGACGATGATTTTAAGGTCAGGATTCTTGGCTTTGGCATCTTCAATACGGCGGTATATGATTGGGTGCGCAAAAGCAGTATTACTGCCGGCAATGAACAGGCAGCTGGTATGGTCGATGTCTTCGTAGCAGGCTGGAGGTGAATCCGCACCTAAGGTGGCTTTGTAGCCAGTGACGGCAGAGCTCATGCACAAACGTGAATTGGTGTCGACATTATTGGTGCCGATCAGGCCTTTAGCCAGCTTGTTAAACACATAGTAATCTTCAGTCAGCAATTGACCTGAGATATAGAAAGCCACGGAATCCGGGCCATGGTTTTCTATGGTAGTCGCGAATTTTTCAACGAGGAAATCCAGTGATTCATCCCATGTAGATTTGACTCTAGGCGCATCTCTAGTAGTACGCAGGTAAGGGTGCAACAAGCGGTTATCCAGCTTAGCGGTCAAATGCAGGGTAGAACCCTTGGTGCATAAACGGCCAAAATTCGCCGGATGGGTAGGGTCGCCTTTGACGTTAACGATCTTGTCATCTTCACTGGAGATGATCACGCCGCAGCCTACGCCGCAATAACAACAGGTACTTTTTGTTTCTTTAATCACTTCACTTCATCGCTTTACTATTTGCTTCGCCTAGGCATGATGAACCTAAGCTTTTAATTCCAGGTAAACAAAACCATCTTCGATCTTGGTATTGAAGCAGGCTGTTTCACCCACATCAGGTTCTTCTGCCTTGCCAGTAACCAGACTGATTTTCCAGGAATGTAATGGACAAGCGATCTTATCGCCATAAACGATACCTTGCGACAATGGCCCACCTTTATGTGGGCAGGTATTATTAACTGCCAGAATACGGTCATCTTCCAAACGGAAAACGCCGATATCCAAATCCGTATTGTCTTTATTTTTGGTACGGACCACGCGTGCGCCCAACTTTGGAATATCTTCAAATGGCGCGACTTTAACCCAATTACTCATTTCTACTCACCTTTATCCTGCATTAATAACAAACTAATATTCACCGTCACTAAGAAACCAGTAACAGGTACAACAACAAAAAATTCAGGATCAGCGAAAAAGTCGCGATCCATTGCCATTTCACAAAGCGTGCCCGGGCAATCAACGGTGTCCGTGCCGGCGCTAATATCGGCTTTAACTCACCATGTTCCAGTGCGATCAGCATTTCTTCAGCCGTTTCAAAGCGGTTTTTCGCATCATGCGCTACCGCTTTTAAAATAATGTTTTCCAGCCATTGAGAAATATCGGGCCTATACCTGGTAGGCGGCGTAGGCGTACCGAATTTCGGGTGCTGAAAAGGCTCTATCTCACCATAGGGATATTTACGCGTGAGCAAATGGTACAAAGTCACACCTGCGGCATAGATATCCGTTTGCGGGCTGGCTGTCCCACCTGCAAATAATTCCGGCGCCATAAAACTTGGCGTACCGGGATTCTGCATGGCCTCGATTTTACCGACACCGCTACTTAAAGCTACGCCTAAATCCAAGATACGTAATCTTTGGTCACTAGCTAAGTGTACATTCGCCGGCTTTATATCCCTATGCACGATATTCAAACGATGCAGCGCGCCTATGCCGCGCATCATATCCACACCAATTTTACCGGTACCGGCCACGGTAAAATGATGACCACTATCTAAGCGCTGCTGCAATGTCGCGCCTTCATGCCAACTCATGATGTAATAAAGCTTGCTGCGCTTTTCTACCGATAGCGGAAATACTTGCGGCACATATTGCGAAACGACGCGTTTAGCCAGCCATTCTTCGTTAAGCAAGCCGTTACAGCTATCGATATCATTCGCAAATGCAGGCTGCAGGGTCTTCAGTACAAACAACTGCTTGGTATGCGTATGGCGTACTTTATACAACAGACTCGCGCGCGATTCATGCAGCAGTTCCACCACTTCAAAGTCATCAATGGTTTCGCCTATACTCAGCTTTTCAGGCAAGCTTAAGTGCTTGCCACCCGCAAGCAATTCGGAAAGCGTATCTTCACCTAGTTGCGTAATTTTGATGGCAACAGCGGTAGAGTTATCCTGGCTGCCTTTTTCTAAAGCTTGCTTGGTTAGATGGCTGCATATGAGCTGCGGGGTATCGTAAAGCCCCAGTATTTTATGGATAGTCTGCTCGCCCAAGGTTTCCCACACCCCATCGCTCATGATGGCGAATACATCGCCTACCTGCAATTGCCCTTCGCCAAAATCTACGGCTAAATGCTGGTCTAAGCCTACAGCACGTTTCAATACATGCCGCATATCTGGCCGGTCCCACACATGGTCGGTCGTGAGTAGCTTTAATATGCCATCGCGCAATAAGTAAATACGCGTATCGCCCACATGCGCCGAATAGTAACGCTGACCACGTAGCAACAGCATCGATAGTGTAGTTGCCATGCCAGCCATATCACGGTTGGCATTGGCTTGTGCGATGAGCCAGCGGTTCGCGGCTGTGAGCACTTTATCCAGCGCTACTAACGGTTCCCAGGTATCGGGCGTTGCATAGTAATCCGAAGTCACGGTACGTACTGTCATTTCCGAGGCTTCGCCACCACCTGCATTACCGCTAACCCCATCGGCCACCGCAATCAGCGCACCCTTGATGCTGAGCTGCTCATTGACAGGGGTAGCTACCCCTACATAGTCTTCATTGCGTTCGCGTGGACCTGTTAAGCTGGACTGACCGATATCAAACTGTAAAGCCATTATACTTTTGCTGAAGTAGCGGTTCCCCAAGTGGTGCGCCACCTGTTTTTAACGCCAGCCAAGCCGATGATTGCCAATACAGCCAGACTTGCAAAAATGATCAAGCCGATTTGGTAGCTGCCGGTACTTTGTTTAAAGTAACCTAAGCTTGCGGCCAGGTAAAAACCGCCGATACCGCCCGCCATGCCGACCAGGCCTGTCATCACGCCTATCTCTTTTCGGAAGCGCTGTGGTACCAATTGGAATACTGCACCATTGCCCATGCCTAACACGGCCATGGCTGGCATGATGATAGCTAAAGCTAATTGGTACGTAGGTTGGCCGAAACTCATAATAAACAATAATAACGCAGCCACGCTGTACATGCTCAGCAATGTACGGATGCCGCCGATGCGATCAGCAATCAGGCCGCCGATAGGGCGTACCAATGAACCTGCAAATACGCAGGCAGCCGTACAATAACCTGCTTTCACAGCACCTAAGCTGTAAAGGTCATTGAAGTAAATGGTGAGTGATGATGCCAAACCGACAAAACCACCGAAGGTTACGCTGTAAAAGAACATAAACCACCAAGCATCTTTATCTTTCAGGATAGCTGCATATTGGCTCAAAGATTTAGCCGGTGGCGTATCAGGGCTGTCTTTAGCAAATACCAGGTATACCAGAAACGCGATGCCTAGTGGAATCAAGGCTAAGCCAAACACATTATTCCAGCCATAAGCTACCGCTAAGCTAGGAGCAAACAGTGCTGCGAATACCGTGCCCGAATTTCCTGCACCGGCAATACCTAAAGCAGTACCTTGATGCTCAGGTGGATACCAACGTGAAGCGAGCGGCAACGCTACTGCGAAAGCCGCACCGGCAAAACCTAATCCAACGCCTAATAACAAGGCATGCTGGAACGTCTGGATACCATGCAACCAAGCCAGTAACAAGCTTGCAATGACAATGACCTGGCCGATGATACCGGCTGCTTTAGGCTTGATCTGGTCTACTAATACACCCATAAAAATACGCAATAATGCACCAGCCAAGACCGGAGTCGCAACCATTAGGCCTTTTTGAGAAGGCGTCAATTGTAGGTCAGTCGCCATTTGCACGGCCAAAGGCCCGAGCAATACCCAGACCATAAAACTCAGGTCAAAATATAAGAACGCCGAAAATAGCGTAGGCTTATGCCCAGCCTGCCAAAAACTTTTTTGCATGGAATTGTCCCTTTATAACTTTTGATATCGAAGTAATGAGAGCTAAACGGTGATCGTCTCAAACTCTTTATGTTGTTCACGGTTTTTTACACGCTCAGCCCATGGGTCAACTGCACCTTGTAAGGCGTAAAGTAAGCGTTCATAAGCAGCTTTACGGCCTTCAGCATCTTCCAGCACACGTTTCTTCACGTAATCCAAACCTACGCGCTCGATCCAATGTACGGTGCGGTCCAAGTAACGTGCTTCTTCACGGTAGATCTGGATGAAAGCGCCGGAATATTCCATCACTTCCTCGGCTGTTTTGACTTTGCACAGGAATTGCGCGGCTTCGGTTTTGATACCGCCGTTGCCACCCACATACATTTCCCAGCCTGAATCCACGCCGATAATGCCAACGTCTTTAATGCCGGATTCAGCGCAGTTACGTGGACAACCGGATACTGCGAATTTCACTTTATGCGGTGCCCACATATGGTCGAAGGCTTTTTCGATATCGATGCCCAGTTGCGTAGAATTTTGGGTACCAAAACGGCAGAATTCAGAGCCCACACAGGTTTTTACCGTACGGATACTTTTACCGTAAGCGTAACCTGATGGCATATCCAAATCAGCCCATACGTTCGGCAGATTTTCCTTGGTGATGCCAAGTAAGTCGATACGCTGACCGCCCGTGACTTTCACCATAGGCACGGCATATTTGTCTGCAACATCGGCAATCTTGCGCAATTGGTCCGGAGTCGTTACGCCGCCATACATACGTGGAATTACCGAGTAAGTGCCATCTTTCTGGATGTTGGCGTGGACCCTCTCATTAATAAAGCGTGATTGCGGATCATCTACAGCCTCATGCGGCCATGTGGAGAGCAGGTAATAATTCAGTGCGGGTCTGCAAGTCGCACAGCCATTCGCTGTACGCCAGCCCATGCCGCGCATCGCATCAGGAATGTTCAGGTACTTATGCGTACGGATTTCTGCACGCACTTCTTCATGGTTCTTGTCTGAACAACCGCAAATCGCTTTGCTAGTGGATGGAGGGGCATAACCGCCACCTAAAGTGGAAGCCAGAATCTGTTCAACCAGGCCCACACATGAACCACAGCTGGAACCGGCTTTGGTTTGTTTTTTCACATCGTCGATCGTGAACAGGCCTTTGTCTTGAATCGCCTTAACGATGGTACCTTTGCATACACCGTTACAGCCGCAAACTTCCATTTCGTTGGTCATGGCTGCGGCTTTATCCTGGCCTTGGTGGCCGGTATTGCCCAGGCTATCCTGACCAAACATCAAATGGTCACGGATCTCATGGATAGGCTTGCTATCCCGTAATAACTGAAAATACCACGAACCATCCGCGGTATCCCCATAAAGCACGCTGCCAATGATTTTGTCATTCTTGATGACGAGTTTTTTGTATACCCCGCCCACGGCATCATGCAAAACTATCTCTTCTGTATCTTCACCGCCACTAAAATCGCCGGCACTGAAGAGGTCAATCCCTGTTACTTTTAGCTTAGTAGAAGTCACTGAGCCTTTATATAAACCGATACCGAAATTAGCCAAGTGCGTCGCACATACTTTAGCCATTTCAAACAATGGCGCTACCAAACCATATGAAATACCACGGTGTGCTACGCATTCGCCCACTGCATAAATACGTGGATCGTAAGTCTGCATGGTGTCATTGACCACGATGCCGCGGTTGCAATGAATACCTGCTGATTCCGCCAATGTGAAATTCGGGCGTATACCCACTGCCATGACTACCAAGTCTGCTGCGATTTCCTGTCCGTCTGCGAAACGTACCGCTTTAACGCGGCCATTGCCGTCATCAATCAGTTGTTCGGTATTTTTGTTCAGTAAAAAGTTTAAACCTTTCGCTTCCAGTGATTTTTGCAGCATTACACCAGCAGTTTTATCCAATTGGCGTTCCAGCAGCCAATCGTTCTTATGTACCACTGTGACTTCCATGCCTTGAATCTTCAAGCCATTAGCCGCTTCCAGGCCTAATAAGCCGCCACCGATCACCACAGCGTGTTTATGCGTTTTGGCCGTAGCGATCATGTCATTGGTATCTTTAATATCGCGATAGCCAATCACACCTTGTAAATCCTTACCTGGAATCGGCAACATGAATGGTTTTGAACCGGTTGCGAGTAACAAGCGGTCATATTCAGCGCTGGTGCCATCTTCCGCATAAACTACACGGTTCTTGCGGTCGATTTTATTGATGCGTGCGCTAGTGTGCAGCGTAATATTGTTTTCTGCATACCACTCGCGGGTATTCAGGATGATGTCTTCAATGGTTTGCTCGTTAGCCAATACCGGCGAGAGCATGATACGGTTATAGTTAGGATACGGCTCATCACCGAACACGGTGATATCGTAAAAATCCGGAGCGATTTTTAAAAGCTCTTCGACCGTACGCATACCGGCCATTCCATTACCAACAACGACTAATTTCATTTTTTGCATAATTCGATCACTTTAATAATTTTAGTTACGACTATTACCTCTTATTTAGTAGGTATATGGCAAATACTGTGCCAACTTTTGATACAAATAAATCACCAATAAATACATTTACTTATAAATTTTTTATTACTTTTTACGCTTAAAATCCGCCCGTTAACGTGCGGATGCACCAAAACAGTGATGCTAATATGGTGCATAAATCTTGTTACTTTTACGCCCATCAAAAACGTATTTGGCGGCGTGTTATTGTAGTTTTTTTATGTCGACAATAAGCGATGCAGCGTAATGCTTCCATTTGATCAAAATAATGTAAGGGTAATCTCGTGATGGCTTATTTAAAGCGCTCGGATAACCGATGATCTTCTCTGGCACGGAGATTTCCATATGCTCGCCAAAGTGTTTTCTGGCATTTCCGGAAATGGTATTGGCAATCTCACCGACAGCATCCAGCAGGTTTTCCTCACACTGATTATTTTCTTTCATGCTGGTTAATACGTGACGCATCATCGCACTTGGTGCAGAAAAGTAGATTGCACCGGCATATTTCGCACTCACATTAATGACGCCGGTAAAGCCATAAGTAGGCGGCGCATGCTGGGCATTATCCGCCAAATAAGCAGCTTCAATTAGAGCCGGTTCATGCGTGGTTTGCTTAAAATATTGGTCAATTGCATGGCTGAATACTTCGATATCGGTTTTGCTTAAGTCGCTCATTCTGCTGAAATCTCCAGTAATGCATCAATGATCTCTTCATCGCTGAAGGGCTTATAGAGAAAGCCTTGCGCGCCTTTTTTAAGTGCGTTAATTGCCGTGGCTTTATCACTTAAGGCTGAAATAACTAATATCCGTGTGTCAGGGTTCAATTCCATTAAAGCTTCAGTGCATTCCACGCCGTCTATTCCAGGCATGGTCAGGTCCATCGTCACCATGTCCGGTGAAGTTTGGGTGAATAGCTTGATAGCCTCCGCACCGTTACTAGCCGTACCGACTAGGCTGAAATTGCTTAAACGTGGGTCTTCTATCAAGCGGCTGATACGGCTTCTTACTATATTTGAATCGTCAACGATCATCATGCGCATCTGTTTTTTCCTAATGTGTTTATGCGAGTGCTGCTTCTGTGAGCGCAGGCTTAACTTTTGATTTTGTTACCGCAGCGGCTTGCGCCGTCGCTAATGTCGGCTGCGAAAGATGAATCGTGAACTGGGTGAACTCATCTGCGCGGGTGTTGGTTTTTAATTCACCGCCTATGGCTCTCACCTTGGTCTGTACGACATCAAGACCTACCCCATGACCGGCGTCGCTGGTTTTTTCTTTAGCTGTGGTAAAGCCTGGCTCAAAGAGTTTCAACATGATTTCTTTATTGCTCATGTCAGCGACTTCTTCTTCGTTATATTTGCCTGAAGCTACCATGGCATTGCGGATACGGTCCGGTACGATGCCCTGGCCATCATCCCTGATGCTAAAGACGATGGCGTCATTCTCTGCGTTTGCACAATCAAGTGTGATTTTCCCGGTTGACAATTTGCCTTTCCTGACGCGGATATCAGGCGTTTCAATGCCGTGAGTGATCGAGTTACGAATCAATTGGATACTGACTTGCTGTAGTTCATTGACTAGTTTCGGATCGAGGATATTCAGTAGCTCAAGATTGCATTCCAGATTCACTTGTTTATTCTGGTTACCACTCACACGGGCTGCCAGTTTATGCATGTTCTGTGCGAATCCATCAGAGATTTTGCTTCCTGACACTTCTTCTGTTTCCGGCTTAATGAATTGATGAAGCAGATTAAAAGTCATGCTGATATCGCTAATCTGTTTGAACAGGTCGGTTAGCTTAATCGGCAGGGTTAGTAAGTCATTATGTTCGAATGTTTTTTTGTCACGGATTTCCAGTAAATGCATTTCGAATTGATGTGCGCTGGTTTCCACAGAAATAATGCCTAAAGTCGCAGCTTCACCTTTAATGCTATGGATGATACGGAAGCAAGCATTAATTAACTCTTTGGGTGATTGATTGCGCTGATTTGAAGAAGCCAGTAATTCATTGATATGTGCCAGGCCAAGCTCAGTGGTATGCAGGAACTGTTCGAGTTGGGTATGATTATTTTGTAATAATGTATTAAGTAATCCCATATTGATGTTTGGCTGACCTCTTAAATGGCTCAATTCCTGAGCTTGCGTCACTTGTTCAGTAACGTCCTGTACAGTCACTAGCAAATGCAGCACTTGTTTATCTTCTACTACACGGTTGAATTGGAAACTCAGGTAGCGGGGTTTGTCATCTTCATTACCGCTGCTGACTTTGATCTGTGATAGTGGATTTAAACTAATCACCAAGTTTTCTTTCACGCGGCTACCGAACAGCAATGTGATGTAGTCATGCGACGATTGATAAACTTCATCTGCGGTTAAGCTTTTGAGCAAAGGCATAAACTCCATGCCTGCTTTAACCTCTTGCTGTAACACTTTGCTAAGCGAACTGGAAAACTGGCTGCCGATCTTGAATTCACTATCCAGCAGGAATAGACCCTCTTTTACGGTATGCAGTATCTCAGATGTTTCGCGCTGGGCTTTTTCAATCTCGCCGTCTGACGCACGTAGTTTCCTTAAGGCGTTAAAGACAATATTAGCGAATAGTAAGAGCGAGAGTACCAAGGCAATGGTTTGGATCAGCTGTAGATTGCTGGCTTTGGCTTTGGTATTAGTCTCCAACTGAGTAGTAAGGTCATTCATAAGCTTTAGCAGCTTAAGATTATTCGCACGAGCATAGACTGTTGCAGCATCCAAGCTGACTTCGTCAACGATCAAGCTATTCATAACTGGCGTTAATAATTTCTGATAAGGCTGCCAAATCTGTAAGGCCTCATCCACGTATCGAATGGCATTAGGATCGGAAAGCTTATCAAGCTGCACGGGCTTATCATTACCGCCTGTCACGATGCCGCCATTTTTAAAACCGGTCAGCGTGGTATCGAAGAGAGAGACAACCTTCTTCAATTCCTCGGTATTCTTGGCGTTGTATTGGCCTTGCGCAGCATCAACTTGAATAGCGAGCAATACCTTGGTCGTTCGCTGTGACAACATACGCTGGCGGCCGGATAAGTTGATGGAAACTGCGTCATTATTCAGCGTGGAAGAAGTGTAAAAATTCAGTGCAAGTACACTCAGGTTAAATATCAGGAACAGCGTAATGGCAATCATGATGCCGCGATATTTGTTTAAAGCGCTGGGTTTACTTAAAGCATGGGGTTTAATGGTTTTAGACATGGTTGCTCCCTTATTATTTCTTCAAGAAGTCACCGTCGTTGGTGGGATTTAAAGACTTTACAAACAATTAATAGTCTTGATTACTGCATTTGTTGCTTATAACTTGTTTTTAACGATGCTGGATGAACCGTTTCACCCAGCATTTGATTCAATAGATTCTGCTAAAAATTAAAACGTGTACATTGCAGTGGCCCATACGATTTCTTTATCACCTTTACGCGCGCCACCTTGTAATGTTGGACCATATACGTCTTTCTCATTAAATTTGGCATATTCAAGCTTGCCTAAAACTTTGTCCGTGAATGGATAAGCTACGCTAGCATCGAATTCTGTACCGTATTTGTCACCGAATTTACGATTCAAGGCTGTGCTGCCCAAGGTCTCGAATTTCTCGTCAGATTTAAATACATGGTACTCAGCCATTAGTTTGGCTTTTTCGATACTACCGGCGAACGTTACAAACGTATCTTGGATACCTTGACGTGGTGTCACCAAAAATTGATCTGCCCATCCCTGAAATAGATGGTTAGTGCCTAATGGAGTTTGGAAAGCGTATTTACCGTTATTACTAGAAAGCAGCTCTTGGTCGATGCGTAAAGACCAAACGCCGTACATGGCACCGCCGCCAAATTTATAATAATGCGCATCAATAGCAGTATTGCCGCCTTTATAATCATCCTGTTTTGCATATTCCGCGGTGTATAAGACTTTCCAGTCATCATCAATTTTACGTACACCATCTAAACGCGCGCCGAATGTTTTTGAGCTGGCATCCGTCGTCGCTGTTTTTGTGACATCCTGACTAGCACCTAAACCATTACCACCGCTCACAACAAAGCTAGCTGCGCTGGTGCCGCCTGTAGGTTGTCCATTTTGGCTTAGGTTCGCCACATCAACAAAATAGCCATAGCCCGTCACTGATTCAGTTGGAGAAATACGATATTTTGCATTGACGATATCGATATTGCCACTACGCAACTCTGTATTGATCTGGCGAACCCTATCAAAATGTGCAGCAAATACTTCGGTATCAGGGATGCTTTTGTTCAATACTGAGATACCGTCGAATACTTGGGTATTTTGACGGAAGCCGATATCGCCAATAAAACGAACATTATCTAGATTTACTATTTGGCGGCCTAAACGCACTTTGGTATTTTTAATACCTGTCCAATCGATAAACAATTGATTAATATCGGTATAGCTTGGATCAACGACGTTAGCATAATTATTATTACCCGGATCAGTAACGTTATGACGTCTGTCATTGTAGTCATCAGTAAAAGCGTGCACATCAGTAATTTGTGCTGCAAAACTTAAATTATGGAAAGGAGCAGTTTGCCAGCCAATCAAACTACGTAAAGTAAATGCATTTGCAGTATCTAATTTTTGATTTGGTACGATTGGGCCAGCACCCACGATTCTTTGTTGAAAGCCTTCTTGATCTACGCTTTCGTAACGTAAGCGGAAACTAGTCAGTGGTTTACCTTGTTTGATTGAGTCTAGTAGTGTGTACTCGCTATCGGCTGTATCCTCTGCCATAGCAGCTTGTGCCATGCTCAACAACGCGAGTGAGGTGCAAGCCATGATTAAATTCAACTTGAATTGCGCTTTCGATTTCATCTAAATTCCCTTGATTAAAATATAAAAAATTAACGATACGGTTTCTTGTTAAGCGGCTTTCTTGGCGTGCCGTTCGTACAAGAACCGTAAAACTTCACTGCGTAAATGGTTATAAGCTTTGTCTTCAGCCAGATCGAGTCGATTTCTTGGACGATCTAATTTCACATCCAATATTTCACCGATCGTGGCTGAAGGGCCATTGGTCATCATGACGATACGGTCTGATAACAAGACAGCTTCATCTACGTCATGCGTCACCATTACTGCGGTAGCGCCGGATTTCGCCATAATGCCCATCAGTTCGTCCTGCAAATTGGCGCGGGTAAGCGCATCCAAGGCGCCGAAGGGCTCATCTAGCAATAACACTTTCGGCTCCATCGCTAGTGCTCGTGCAATGCCTACGCGCTGTTTCATGCCGCCAGAAATCTCATTCGGGCGTTTATCCGCCGCATGCGATAAACCGACTAATGTCATGGCTGCTGCCACGCGATCATTAAGCTGGGCTTTGGTTTCGGTGGCGCCGAATACACGTTCAACTGCCAGATAGACGTTTTCAGCACTGGTCAGCCAAGGCAATAGTGAGTGGTTCTGAAAGACCACAGCACGCTCAGGGCCAGGTTTGGCGATCTCGCGGCCTGCGCAGAATAAGTGTCCTTCACTCGGTAACAGCAGACCGGCAATCAGATTCAGTACCGTTGATTTGCCGCAGCCGGAGTGGCCGATGATAGAAATGAATTCGCCTTGATTGATGGAAAGGTTGATGTTCTTTAAGGCTTCAAAAGAACCTTTCTTGGTTTCAAAGCGCATGCTCACATCTTCGATATAAACGTATCTGTCTGTGATCTTGTTCATGGTTTTATCCGTTTTGCTAAGGTTGTTATCCATGTCATTTCCTATTCGTAACTGAAGCGTTTAGCGAGTGCGATCAGGCTTTGTTCTAGCAGCAAGCCGATAATACCGACTACAAAAATCGCGATAATGATGTGCTCATAGTTCGATGCGTTGTATTCATCCCATAGCCAGAAGCCAATACCAGCGCCGCCGTTGAGCATTTCTGCGGCTACGATCACTAGCCAGGCAATGCCGATGGAAAGACGTACACCGGTCATCATGTAAGGTAGTACATAAGGGAATGAAATCTTCGTGACGATCTTCCATTCGCTTAAATTCAGCACCTTCGCGACGTTCATGTAGTCTTGCGGTACTTTACTGACACCAACTGCAGTATTGATGACCATAGGCCAGATGCTTGAGACAAAGATCACCCAAATCGCTGCAGGACCTGCAGCTTTTAGCACCAGCAAACCTAGCGGTAACCAGGCCAATGGCGATACGGGGCGTAACAAGCCAATCACAGGAGCGCACATGCGTGACATGAACTCAAATCGGCCAATAATAAAGCCCAAAGGAATCCCAACTAAAGCCGCCAAACCAAAGCCCAATCCCACACGTTGCAGTGACGCAAGAATGTTCCAGCCTATGCCTTGGTCATCGGGACTGTTTACATAGAAAGGATGCGCAAAAAGATCTAGCGCGGATTTCCATGTATTCAATGGCCCCGGCAATACTGGTGTTTGATGCGAGATCAAAGTCCAAATGCCCAGGAATAACAGGATGCCGAACATCGGTGGCAAGGCTAGCTTCATAAAAGCGTAAATTTTGTCATTACGAAGTTTTGCTTCCATAGTCATAGGTTTCTTTACTGATTTGATCACGTTTACTTCGACTTCCTGGTTTTTTACTTCCATATCTTTCAATTCCAGGCTTTCATCATTGGCTGCAACCGTTGGGCTGGTTGCAGGTTCTTGCATGATGGTTTGCAGGCTTTCTTTTTCTAAACTCATGGCACTCATGATTTGCTCCTTGGGTGTCTTGCTCAATTAAGCCTTGATTTTGAAACTGGCTGCGTAAGCTGCCGGGTTTTTGCCGTCCCAAACCACGCCGTCCATCAGCTTAGAACTGCGCATCACGTCTTTAGGTACGCTCACACCCACCATCGAAGCCGCTGCTGTGTAAACATCGATACGGTTTACTTTCTTGGCGATCGCAAGATAATCTGGATCAGTTTTCAGCAAGCCCCAGCGTTTATGCTGAGTCAGGAACCACATGCCGTCTGATAGGTAAGGAAAGTTCACCGCGCCATCGTTGTAGAACTTCATGTAGTTAGGGTCTTTCCATTTTTTGCCGATGCCGTTGTCATAATCCCCAACGAAGCGACCTTCAATTACCTCTTCGGTAGTGTTCACGTAAGCTTTACCGGCAATCAGTTTTGCCACTTTTGCACGGTTCTCAATTGCTTCAATGTACTTACAAGCCTCAAGAATAGCCGCCGTCATTGCTCGGGCAGTATTCGGGTTTTTTGCGACGAATTCAGCTGTAGTGCCTAGTACTTTTTCCGGGTGGTCTGTCCAGATATCCTGTGTAGTGGTGACGGTGTAACCCACTTTGTCGTAAATCGCACGGGCGCCCCAAGGTTCGCCTACACAGAAGCCATCCATATTGCCGATACGCATATTGGCAACCATTTGTGGCGGAGGTACTACGATAGTTTTTACGTCTTTAGTCGGGTCGATGCCGTTCGCTGCTAACCAATAGTTAAGCCACATTGCGTGGGTACCGGTAGGGAAGGTTTGTGCAAAGGTGTAATCGCGGTTTTCGTTATCAAGCAAGCGTTTCAGGCTTTTGCCATCTTTCACGCCTTTGTCTTTGATCTGGTTGGAAAGCGTGATCGCCTGGCCGTTATTGTTCAGGCTCATGAGCACGTTCATGTCTTTTTGCTGACCGCCGATACCCATCTGTACGCCATATACCAGGCCATACAAGATATGCGCAGCGTGTAATTCACCGTTCATGACTTTGTCACGTACCGCAGCCCAGGAGGCCTGTTTAGCAGGCACGATTTTGATGCCATATTTTTTGTCGAAGCCCATTTCCGCAGCGACAACGATAGGTGCACAGTCTGTTAAAGGAATGAAACCGATTTTGACTTCTGTAATCTCAGGAGCGTCGGACCCGGCCGCCCAGGCATTAGTTTTGATGGGTGATGGAACAAGCCCCATGAGTGTAGCAGCACCAAAAGCACCAGCAACACTAGTACGAAAGAAGTCGCGACGGCTATTATCAACGGACGTATTCTCCATAACAGTGCGCGTTTTATCGTTATTGCTCATTTATTTCTCCTAAAAGGTAAATCAAACTATTGCTAAAAACTTTGGTTAAACATCATTGCTTAAATATTCTTTTACGAAATCCGGGCAACAAAAAAGGCGCCTGATCAACGTTAATTCATTTAAGAATCAACTGTTTATCAAGACGCCTTTGCCTTTATATTACTGTATTTGGTAAAGCCAGCTGTGGCTCTAACTACACCGCATTCATCTTTGAACGCAGCGTTTTAATGCTATTCGGTATTACTTATTTACTATTGTTAGTTACTTCAAAGCAACAACTGTGCCGCTTCAACTATTTGTTCAGATAATGCCGCGATCCGCATATTTTTCTGCATCGCCATCGAGCGCAACATGGCATACGCTTCTTCTTCATCTACCTTGCGCTGTTTCATGAGCAAGCCCTTGGCTTTCTCGATCACTTTACGTTCGGTCAATTTGGTGTTCGCTTCATTCAACGCGGTACGCAAATGCTTGAATTCTTCAAAACGCGCTACAGCTGCATCAATCACCGGTCTTAAGCGCTCGTTGGGAATACTTCCCACTACATAAGCGCTGACGCCAGCCTGTGTTGCCAATTTAATCTGTTCTTTATCGCCATCATGCGTGAACATCACGATAGGACGTGGCTGATGCATGGTCATCACACAGATATTTTCCAGCGTGTCGCGGCTAGGAGAATCAGTATCGATAATGACGATGTCCGGCCGCAGTTCACAGCAGGCATCATCCAGGTTGACCGTGTCTTTCAGGTGCGCAATGACTTCATACCCTGTATCAAGCAGTGATTGCTTGAGGGGTTTGGTCCGCTCCAAGTCATTATCAACAATCATCACCCTTAACATAGCTGCTCTTTATAAAAATCCAACTCAGTAAAAGCAATAGCTATGCCAAAACATTACGCTAATATTTAGGCGCATGATTTTATTGATGAAGTTTTTATTAAGGGGGGATATACAGATTTGTATGTTGCGACTTATTCAACCAGTAAAACGCACGCTTTAAGTGCATGCGCACCACACTATTTTGGTGCAAGCGTATAAAAAGATTTATTTACGTGATAGCTTGCTGCAGTCTTCGTTAATCTCTTTGCTGGTATAAGCATAAGAATTCAGCACGCCAGTCGCGGCAGAGTACGGCTGTTTTTGGATAAAACCGATGAGCTCCATTTGACGTGGTGACAATATTTTGCTCAGGTTATCCACGCGGCAACTACAAGCAAAATCAATATCGCCCGTTGCAACTTGGTAAGAACGCTTGCAGCTCTCAAGTTCGGCCTTCTTATTTTCTTCCGACCAAGCGACGGTATTTTTAACGCCTTTTTTTAGCACTACACGTTCTTGTGCCAGGGTTTGGTACATGAACTCAATATTACTGTGCAAGCTGTTCAAGGATTGATTTCCAGAATTATTGGAAGTTACCTTACCGTTTTCAACAGTGTAAAAATAATCTACTTTATTGATATTGCTTTCGGGAATGGTATAGCCCTGAGCTCCAAGCAATATGCGCTTCGCAGGATTTTCATCCAGGTAGGTATTCACTTCATCCAAGTCTTGCTGCGGCAGGGTAAGTTTTAAGGTTGCCATGCAGTCCTGTCCAGCGGATTGGTTATTGACTTTCGCATTCACGAATTCCAATTGAATCGTTTTGTCTTCCCACGCGTGTTTAAAAGTAGGAGCATTCTCTAGAAATTTAACTGATTCCAGTTTTTGCAATGTAGCTAAACTCGCAGCATCGCTACAAGCCAATAGTGGAAAGGGGGTTGCGCATATAAAGGTAATACATACGGCAAGTAATTTTTTCAGCATAAATCAATCTGGCGTGATTAAAGTCATGCTTATGAGCTAGCCCGTGTTAATTGGTTCCGTATTGAGCTAACCGCAACTAAGCCAGTTGTAAATTAAGCCAGTTGTAAATCTGCCAGGCGCGCATATAAGCCGCCTTGCTCCCTTAGTTCAGCCGGACTGCCGATTTCTACGATACGTCCTTGCTCAAGAACCACGATACGATTTGCCTTTTGTACTGTGCTTAAACGGTGCGCAATCATCAGTGTAGTACGGCCTTGCATCGCCGCATTGAGGCCTTGCTGCACCAAAATCTCTGATTCTGCATCCAGTGCGCTGGTTGCTTCATCTAATAACAAAATGGGCGCATCCTTCAAAATGGCGCGGGCGATCGCAATACGTTGGCGCTGTCCGCCGGAAAGCCTTGTGCCGCGTTCGCCTAAAAAGGTCTGATAGCCATCAGGCAAGCGATGGATGAATTCATCTACTTGTGCGGCTTTGGCCGCTGCGACCACTTCTTCATCAGTTGCATCAGGCTTGCCGTAGCGGATATTCTCCAGCGCGTTGGCTGAGAATATCACGGCATCTTGCGGCACTACGGCAATGTGGCCGCGAAGGTTATGCAATCCTAAAGTACGGATATCCTGGCCGTTAATATAGATATGCCCGGTATTAAGCTCATAAAACCGCAACAGGCATTGAAATAAAGTAGTCTTACCCGCACCGGATGGGCCTACCAGGGCGATGGTTTCACCAGCAGAAATGGTAAGTGAAACGTCGTCAAGCGCAGCGATTTGCGGCCGCGAAGGGTAGTGAAACGAAATATGACTGAAATCGATAGCCGCTTTGCTAGGATTAATCAGGACTTGTGCATTGACCGGTTCCTGAATCGCCGCATCTGCATGTAGAAGCTCTAGTAAGCGCTCGGTAGCGCCCGCAGCGCGCATCACTTCGCCCCAAACCTCAGCCATGGTACCTACTGCGCCGGCTACCATCACGGCATATAATACAAAAGAAGCAAGCTGGCCACCGGTCATGCTGCCCGCACTTACCTGGCGAGCGCCTATCCACAGCACAAATATGATTGTGCCCAAAATTGCCGTTACCATGAGTACGGTCAGCATTGCCCTAACTCTTACGCGCTTTAAAGCAGTATTGAAACTAATGTCGGTAGTTTTTGTGAAGCGTGCAATTTCACGATGCTCCTGCGTATAGGATTGCACGGTAGGCATGGCGTTGAGTATCTCCCCAGCCATCGCGGAGCTATCGGCGATACGGTCCTGCGATTCACGGGAGAGTTTTTTGACTGAACGTCCAATGATGATGATAGGTAGTATCAGTAAAAGCATCAGGCCGACATTGAGTGAGAACAGATACAAATTGGTCACTGCCAGCATGACCATGCCGCCGATGAATTGGAACAGGCTGCGTAAGCCCATGGATATTGAACTGCCGACCACTGTTTGTATCAGCGTGGTATCACCGGTCAAGCGGGAAAGCACTTCACCGGTTTGTGTGGTCTCGAAGAATTGCGGGGATTGTGTCATCACGCGTGCATAAACCGCGCTGCGCAAATCTGCCGTCACCCGCTCACCCACCCAAGAGATGGTGTAATAACGTGAAGCGATCATCAGCGCCCAGAATGCAGCTAGAGCAAACATCAGCAGAAAGTGCCCATTCAAGCTTAATGAGCCTATCAAACCTTTATGGCTGGCAGCAGTTGATGCTTTGGTGACAAAACCAAAATCGATCAAATCGCGGAAGGCGAGTGGTACCAATAATAATGTCGCTGAACCAAGACATAATAATATAAAGGCCAATAAAACCCTTGAACGGTAGGGCCGTAGAAATGGCCACAGATTGGCTAAAGGCGCTAATTTCTTTGCAGGAATTACTTTGATGTCGGAAGTCTGTTCTATATTTTGTGCCATGTATGCGAGGTCATTTCAAGGTAAGGTTTAGATAGTAGCATGCGATTATTCTGATTGAGTTTATTAAACTTAACTGGTTCCGAAGCTCAATTTCAGCAACTCAAATGCAGTTAATAGGCATGCCTGGGAAGCTGCTTTATACTTAGCGCTATTAATGACACTATTAACCTCACGCTATGAATAAAAATATCAAAACAATCATCTGGATCGCAGTTGCAATATTAGGCGCCGCAGCTGTTGGGGGCATCGCGCTAAACCGGGGAGAAAGCATCAATGCCATGTGGTTTATTACCGCAGCGGCTTGTGTGTATGCCATTGCTTATCGTTTTTACGCTGCCTGGATCGCCGCATCAGTACTAGTGATTGACGAGACCCGTGCTACACCTGCGGAACGGCTGGATAACGGTCGAGATTTTGTACCGACGAATAAATGGGTGGTTTTCGGCCACCACTTCGCTGCCATCGCGGGTCCCGGTCCGTTGGTAGGTCCAACCTTGGCTGCACAATTCGGTTACCTGCCGGGCACGCTGTGGATATTGATCGGTGCGGTCCTTGGCGGGGCAGTTCAAGATATGGTCACCCTGTTTTTCTCAACCCGCCGCAATGCTCGTAGTTTAGGTCAAATGGCACGTGATGAGATTGGCCCGGTCGGTGGCGCTGCCGCACTGATTGGCACGTTTCTGATTATGATCATCTTGATCGCAGTGCTGGGCTTGGTGGTAGTGAATGCCATGAAGCATAGTCCATGGGCGACTTCTACGATTGCTGCGACGATTCCTATCGCCATGATTGTTGGTTTTTACATGCGCAATTTCCGACCAGGAAGGGTATTGGAAGCCTCTGCTTTAGGCGTGATACTTCTTTTGCTGGCGGTAGTCGGCGGTGGCTGGATAGACCATCATGAAAGTTTGCGTGTGCTATTCGACCATGAAGGTTTGCCGCTGGCCTGGGCGATTATTGCTTATGGTTTTGCTGCGGCAGTGGTACCGGTTTGGCTGCTTTTAGCACCGCGTGATTATCTATCTACTTTTATGAAGCTCGGTACAGTGATTCTTCTGGCAATCGCCATCGTCATTCTTCAGCCGCATGTGCATATGCCTGCCTTGACGCAATTTACCGATGGCACCGGTCCCATTTTTGGCGGCAAGCTTTTCCCGTTTGTTTTCATTACCATTGCCTGCGGTGCGATCTCAGGTTTTCATGCATTGATCGCTTCGGGAACAACACCTAAGTTGCTAGCCAATGAACGCGACATCCGCATGATCGGTTACGGTGGCATGCTATTGGAAAGCTTTGTAGCCATTATGGCTATGATTGCCGCAACAGTGCTGGAGCCTGGCGTTTTCTTCGCCATCAATAGCCCGGCTGGTGTGGTAGGGAAAGAAGCAGTTGATGCGATTGCTAAAATCAATAGTTGGGGTTTTGCTGTAACGGTCGAGCAGATGCAGCAACTGGCAAGGGACATGGGTGAAAGCACCTTATTTGCCCGTACAGGCGGTGCGCCTAGCTTAGCGGTGGGCATGGCCAGTATCTTCGGTAGCGCATTCGGTAAAAGCATGCTCGCACTCTGGTACCACTTCGCTATTATGTTTGAAGCGATATTTATCCTGACGACGCTGGATGCCGGCACTCGCGTTGGGCGCTTTATGCTACAGGACATGCTGGGCAATATCTGGCCAAAGTTGGGCCAGACTTCATGGACACCTTCCGTGATATTCACCAGTGCCTTAGTGGTCGCAGGTTGGGGTTATTTCCTGTATATCGGCGTCATAGACCCGAATGGCGGCGTGAATATCCTGTGGCCATTGTTCGGCATTGCGAACCAAATGCTGGCCGCGATTGCCTTATGCGTAGGTACTGGCATTTTGGTAAAGTCTGGCAAACTTAAATATGCATGGATCACCGCGGTGCCGTTATTGTGGTTAGTAATCATCACAACGACAGCCGCCTGGCAGAAGATTTTTAGCGATGATATCCGCGTCGGATTTTTTGCCGCAGCCAATGATATGGCAGCTAAATTAGCTTCAGGAGTTTTACCTCCGGAAAAAGCAGCAGTGGCACCACAGCTCATATTCAACCAGCAGCTGGATGCTTATTTGACGATGTTTTTTGTAGCAGTGTTATGGGTAGTAATTATTGATACCGCACGACTGGCTTATCGCTATTTCGCAGGTAAGCCTTTGCTGCCTTCAACTGAGGTACCGCATGTACCTAGCCGTTTGGTAGAGGATTGGGTAAGAGACTAATGTTTAAAACCTTAAAAACTAAATCTGCAAATTTATGGAGCGTGGTACGTCGTTTATCGGGCGATGATGCCTATGAGCAATATTTAAAGCATTACGCAGAAGCGCATTCAAGCGTTGGCGGAGAAGCTGAGGCTTTGCCGCCGTTATTGAACAGGGAAGAGTTTTTTAAACAATGGCAGGACGGAAAATGGAAGGGCGTGAAGCGTTGCTGCTAAACGTTGCTATTAAAGCGCATTAGCGAACGCTTCTAACTGCGCCTTTATTCTTTGCTCTTAACGCAGCAATTGCCATAGCGATTTTCTCGTCATCCGACATTTCTGCGGCGCGTTTCATTTCTAATTTCTTTTGGATTTCCCTGGACACTTCTTGCAACCGACTATTCGGAAAAGCGTTAAGCACTTTTTCTTCGTTATTAATGGTATTACCAAATACTTTTTGAACTAAAGTTTTCATCATCAGCTCCTTTTTTATTTTTAATATTGTTTACGATTTAAATTGCAAACAATATGCCAGAGTTTCGTCAATGAGAATTGGTAAAAATAAATAATATAACCAGTTGTTTTTAAAAGTTAATTAGTCATAAGTATATTTAACTTAATATTTAAACAGCCTAGTTCGATGTCGCTTTTTTATAAATAAATGATGAATTTCTGACAGTTTTAAAGGATTATTGCATGGATGAATTGGATAGGAATTTGCAAGCTCCGGACATCTCACGGGTGATTGAGATGGCTTGGGAAGACCGCACGCCATTTGAAGCGATTGAAAAGCAATTCGGCTTAAATCAAGATGGCGTAATTAAATTGATGCGCACTAATCTTAAGCTTAGTTCTTTTAAATTATGGCGTGAACGTACGCACGGGCAAAAGACCAAACATGTTCAGTTGAGGAGTAGTGCAGTAACTAGGCATAAGGCTAGTCACCGCCTTAAACAGTTCTAGCTGAAATAATTTTGCGACTTTTTATTGACCATCGCAAACATAGCCAGGCCTAGCACAATCATCGGTAAACTCAGCCATTGACCCATACTGAGCCCCATCGATAGCAAGCCTAAATAGTCATCCGGTTCACGGGTGAATTCCACTAAAAATCTAAAGCTTCCGTAGCCAATCAGAAATAATGCAGAAATCGCTCCGGTAGCGCGCGGTTTTGCTGAGTAGATCCACAAAATCAGAAATAGCACGATGCCTTCCAGAAAGAACTCGTAAAGCTGCGAAGGATGACGTAATTGCGTGTCTACCTTAGGGAAAATCATGCCCCACTGAGCATTGGTGACGCGGCCCCAAAGCTCACCGTTGATGAAGTTGCCTAAACGGCCAGCACCCAAGCCTATTGGCACTAAAGGCGCTACGAAATCCATAATGGCTAGCCATTTAAGGTGATACTTGCGAGAAAATACCCACATGGCAATCAATACGCCGAGGAAACCACCATGAAAGCTCATGCCACCTTGCCAAACTGCAATAATTTCGGCCGGATGCTGCATGAAATAATTAAACTGATAGAACAGCACGTAACCGATACGGCCGCCTAAAATAACGCCTAATGCACCAAAAAACAGGGCATCATCCAGCATTTCCACTGTCCAACCATGCCAGGTGCGGTATTTAATCTGCCATCTTCCCAAACCCAGAAAGGCGAGAAACCCGGTTAAATACATGAGGCCGTACCAATGAATCCCAAAGGAACCAATATGTATTGCTATAGGGTCAAATTGTGGGTGTACGAACATCTAGGGTTGGCTTTCAGAATAGAGTAAAATATCGAATTATACGTTTTTTATCTGTGTTGCTTAGAGCGTTTTTAGTCGCTAGTTTTTAATAGCGTCGCTTCGTAGAGTTAATTTATTGCATTAAGGTTCATTATGCCAGTTTATCGTTCACGTACCACCACACACGGCCGCAACATGGCGGGCGCTCGCGCATTATGGCGTGCTACCGGCATGAAAGACGGTGATTTCGAAAAACCAATTATCGCGATCTCAAACTCATTTACGCAGTTTGTGCCGGGCCATGTGCATTTAAAAGACTTGGGCCAGATGGTCGCGCGTGAGATTGAACGTGCCGGTGGCGTGGCAAAAGAATTCAATACCATCGCGGTGGATGACGGTATCGCCATGGGTCACGGCGGCATGCTGTATAGCCTGCCTTCACGCGACTTGATTGCCGACAGCGTGGAATATATGGTGAATGCGCACTGTGCGGATGCGCTGGTATGTATCTCCAACTGTGACAAAATCACCCCGGGCATGCTGATGGCGGCTCTGCGCTTGAATATTCCGGTAGTGTTCGTTTCTGGCGGTCCTATGGAAGCCGGTAAAGTGAATTGGCAAGGTGTCGATCATAAACTCGACCTGGTGGATGCTATGGTCGCTGCGGCTGATAGCAAAGTATCTGATGCAGAATCCGACGCCATTGAACGTTCTGCCTGCCCTACCTGTGGTTCATGCTCCGGCATGTTTACCGCCAACTCCATGAACTGCTTAACCGAAGCGCTAGGTTTGAGCTTGCCTGGTAACGGTTCCACATTGGCAACACATGGCGCACGTAAACAATTATTCCTGCAAGCCGGTAGATTAATTGTTGAGCTAGCAAAACGCCATTACGAGCAAGATGACTACTCAGTATTGCCGCGTAGCATTGCCAATATGCAAGCCTTTGAAAATGCCATGGCACTTGATGTCTCAATGGGCGGTTCAACCAATACTGTATTGCATTTGCTGGCAGCGGCACATGAAGCTGGCCTTGATTTCACCATGAGTGACATCGACCGTATCTCACGTAAAGTGCCATGTTTAAGTAAAGTCGCACCGGCTACTTCTAAATATCATATGGAAGACGTACATCGTGCTGGTGGCGTAATGGGAATTCTAGGTGAATTAGATCGTGCCGGTGTCATCCATCGCGACACGCCAACCGTTCATAGTAAAACGATGGGCGATGCGCTGGATAAATGGGACATTAAAGTGACTCAAGATGAAGACGTCTTGAAGTTTTATCGTGCGGCTCCTGGTGGCATTTCGACGACGATTGCGTTCTCGCAAAGCATGTTGTGGCCGTCACTTGACGATGACCGTGCTGAAGGCTGTATCCGTGATAAAGCCCATGCTTATTCGCTGGATGGCGGTTTAGCAGTGCTGTATGGCAATATTGCATTGGATGGCTGTATCGTTAAGACTGCTGGTGTGGATGAGAGCATTTTGAAGTTCACCGGTCGTGCACGTATTTTTGAATCGCAAGATTCTACGGTTGAAGCGATTTTGGCAGACCAAATCGTTGCCGGCGATGTTGTGGTGATTCGCTACGAAGGTCCACGCGGCGGTCCTGGTATGCAGGAAATGCTATATCCAACTTCTTATTTGAAGTCTAAAGGACTTGGCAAGGAATGTGCTCTGTTAACGGATGGCAGGTTTTCAGGTGGTACTTCTGGCTTGAGTATCGGCCACGCATCACCGGAAGCAGCCGAAGGCGGCGCGATTGGCTTGGTAGAAGAGGGCGATACGATAGAAATCGACATCCCGAACCGTACGATTCATTTGGTCATCACTGACGAAGAAATGGCACATCGCCGCGCAAAAATGGACGCAAAAGGTAAGGATGCCTGGAAACCGTTGAACCGTGAACGTGCAGTTTCACCAGCCTTACGTGCTTATGCAGCAATGAGCACCAGTGCGGCTCGTGGCGCAGTGCGCGATGTATCGCAAATAGAGAAATAATTTAATTGGCAGGGACAGTAGTGATTAAACCAGTAAAGAAAATTGGTTATTACGCAGAAATGAACTATGACACAAACAAATGTTTTAAAGAAACCAGAATTGGCTGAGGCTGAATTTGCAGAAGATGTCCGTTTCATCAAAGATGCAAACGGCCTGGACTATATAGAGATCGAAAACCGTTTCGCTACGGCCAAGTTAGCGCTGCAAGGCGGTCATGTGATGCATTGGCAGCCGCATCATACCGCTCAGCCGGTGTTATGGCTGTCTCAAGAATCGCGTTATGAAGCAGGTCGCTCTATTCGTGGCGGTATCCCGCTATGCTGGCCATGGTTCGGCGCACATCCTACCGATAGCAGCCTCTGTATGCACGGTTTTGCGCGCGTGACACCGTTTACCGTGATCGATATTGGCCAGATGAATAATGGCTATACGCGTGTCATCTTGCAGATGAAGCATACGGAAAACGCACAGCGTCAGCTCTCGTATCCTTATACGCTAGTGATGACGATAGAGATCGGCGAAACCTTATCTATCAAGCTTTCAACCACAAACCGTGCGACGCAGCCATTCTTTATGGGCGAAGCTTTCCATACCTATTTCAATATCGGTGATGTGGAAAAAGTCAGCGTTACGGGTTTGGAAGATACCGAATACGCAGATAAATTGCTGGATTACTGGCGCGATAAGCAAGAAGGCGCAATCCAATTCAATCATGAGTTCGACCGTGTTTATGTAGGCACGCAAGCGCCAGTGACGATCCACGATCCAGTATTCAAGCGCGATATCAGCATTAAGAAAAAAGGCAGCAACACTACCGTGGTATGGACGCCATGGGAGAAAAAAGCTCATCAAATGGCGGATATGCCTAAAGACGACGCCTGGCGCAATATGATTTGTGTAGAGACTGCCAATGCTATGGAAAACCTAGTGATGATCAACCCTGGCTATACGCATATCCTTGCCGTTGAATATGCGGTAACCGATATTTAAAATCTGGTTCGCTAATGTCTAATAAGCTCGCCAGCGAAACCAGTCCATACCTCTTACAGCATGCTGATAACCCAGTTGAATGGTATCCATGGGGTGAGCAAGCGCTCACTTTAGCCAAGCAGCAGAATAAGCCGATACTGCTTTCCATTGGCTATTCAGCTTGCCATTGGTGCCATGTCATGGCGCATGAATCGTTTGAAGATACTGAAACTGCTGCGGTGATGAACGAGCACTTTATCAATATCAAAGTAGACCGTGAAGAGCGCCCCGATATCGACCAGATTTACCAGACCGCACATAGCATGCTTTCCGATAAAAGCGGCGGCTGGCCACTTACGGTTTTTTTAACGCCAGATCAGGAGCCTTACTTCACTGGTACCTACTTCCCAAAAACTGCACGTTATCAGTTACCGGGTTTTGCAGATTTGATCCCGCGGGTTGCCGCTTATTACCACGAACGCAAGGAAGATGTCGCCCACCAAAATGCGCAACTTGCCAATGCTTTAGCCAGTACGATTCCTACCGCTAATCATACCGTGAGTGCCAACGCTGCAATGGTGCAACTGGCGTTCGAACAGTTGCGCGATAGCTTTGATTTTGAACATGGCGGTTTCGGTACAGCGCCTAAGTTCCCGAATCCAGCTGACATTACTTTATTGCTACATCAAGCAAAAGCCGGCAATAAAGAGGCAGAAGCCATGGCTTTGCAGATGCTTTCTGCCATGGCTGCGGGCGGTATTTATGACCAGATCGGTGGCGGATTCTGCCGGTATTCAGTGGACGAGCGTTGGAACATTCCGCATTTTGAAAAAATGCTGTATGACAATGGCCAATTGTTAAGTCTGTATGCTGAAGGCTGGCAAGTCAGCAAAAATCCTATTGAAAAAACGCGTTATGCCCAAGTGATAGAAGAAACTATTATCTGGTTACAACGTGAAATGTTATCAACAACCGGTAAAACTAAGGGCGCTATCTATTCTTCACTGGATGCTGATTCACCCGATGCGCATGGACATAATGCTGAAGGTGCTTTTTACATCTGGCAGGTTCCAGGGGTCAAAGCCTTGCTGACCCCGGAAGAATTTGTCGTTGCTTCGCGATGCTTTGGTTTTGACCGAGGACCAAATTTTGAAGATCCGCATTCCAATACGCAAGCATGGCATGCTTATCTTGCAGTGACGCCCGATGTAGAAGATCAAGCTTTATTAAACAGCGCCCGGGCCAAATTATTTGCAGCTCGTGAGCAGCGGCCGCGTCCGGGCTTGGACGATAAAATACTTACTTCTTGGAATGCACTTGCAATTAAAGGCTTGGCAAAAGCTGGCGCGTTATTCGACCGTACTGACTGGATTGCGATGGCGCAGCATGCTGTTGATTTTATCCGTAACCATTTATGGCTAAAAAATGAAGCAGGCCAATATCAATTATTAGCCACTGCCAAAGGCGACAAAGTACATTTGAATGCTTATTTGGATGACCATGCATTTTTGCTTGATGCGCTAGTGGAGCTTATGCAAACGTCTTATCGCGAAGTTGATATGCAGTTTGCTGAAGATATCGCAGAAGCTTTGCTGGAAAATTTTGAAGCGGAAGATGGCGGCTTTTATTTCACTTCACACCATCATGAACAATTGATTCATCGCAGCAAGCAAGGCTATGATAATGCCACGCCGAATGGCAATGGCATTGCAGCGGTCGCCTTACAGCGTTTTGGACATATCCTTGGTGAAGCAAGATATTTGCAGAGTGCAGAACGTACACTGCAGGCCTTCGATAGTGTCATTAAACGCAATCCTGCAGCGTGTGCAAGTTTGACTCATGCTTTAAACGAGTACCTGACGCCACCTACTATGGTAATAATACGAGGCACAGCTCATCAACTAAAAAAATGGGGTGATGAGATCAGGCAAATTCACTATCCGCATCACCTGTTTTTCTATCTAGATGAAACCGTAAAAAATCTTCCTTCGACCTTGCATAGAAATTTAGTGGATGATGTCAACGCTTGGGTATGTAAAGGCGTTGTTTGTTCTCAAAGTATTGATAATTTGCGGGATTTACTCGATCAAATTAAAGATTAATTGTTGGGGTGGCACTAGCCATTCGTAAATTAGTTGTTACAATTACAGCTGTAAGTCGCACCTCATAATTGAAGAGTGCAAATTATAATTATTAGGCGTATTTCAAGGAGATAGCATGAAAGCATTATTATTAGCAATCGCTGCTGCTGGTTCTATGTTGGTTGCGGCACAAGTTAACGCTGCGGATTCAGCTGAAGCGTTAGCACAAAAAAGTGGCTGTTTGGCTTGTCACAGTGTAGAGAAAAAAATCTTAGGCCCAGCCTATAAAGATGTTGCTGCAAAATATAAAGGCGACAAAGGTGCAGAAGCAAAATTAATCGCTAAAGTTAAAGCTGGTGGTAGCGGTGTATGGGGTCCTATGCCTATGCCGGCTAATAGCCCACAAGTTAAAGATGCAGATATCAAAACTATCGTTCAGTGGATATTGACACTGTAATGCTAGCTAAGTAACCGACCTTAAGCGGTTAACTAGACGAAAAAGCCAGTCGAATGACTGGCTTTTTTGTTGGCTAATTCTATGTGTTACGACTTGAGCTTGCTGTGATGCATGGAATAAAGGAAATATACAGCGATACCTACTACAACCCATATACCGAATCGCATCCAGGTGGCTGCCGGTAAAAAGTACATCAATGCACCGCATGACAAAATACCCAATACTGGAATCAATGGATTCCATGGATTTTTAAACGGACGTTTCAAGTTCGGCTGGCGAATGCGCAGTACGATAACACCAACACACACCATAATGAAGCTGGCGAGCGTACCGATATTCACCGTTTCCGCCAATTCACCTAGCGGAATAAAACCAGCGACGATAGACACAATTAAGCCACACATAAGGATAACTTTGGTCGGTGTCTGGCGGTCAGGATTTACTTCCGAGAATACCGGAGAAATAAGGCCATCGCGGCTCATGGCAAATAAGATGCGGGTGAGGCCATAGAGCAATACTAGCAACACGGTAATCAAGCCAGCAAGTACGCCTGTAGCCACTAAGGTGGATGACCAGGTGTAACCAATCTGGCTGAGTCCGAAAGCCACCGGGGATGGTACATTAAGCTCTGTATAAGGCACGATGCCAGTGAGTAAGCCGGAAACAATAATGTAGACAATGGTACAGAAAGTCAGTGAAGCCAATAAGCCGATGGGTAAATCGCGTTGTGGGTTCTTGGCTTCTTCGGCAGCGGTTGATACGGCATCAAATCCGAAATAAGCGAAGAAAACCAATGATGCACCTGCCAAGACGCCTATGGTTTTGCCGTTTTCTAAAACAGTGAACCAGCCATAAGGCATGAAAGGATGCCAATTATCGGTATTTAAGTGCATGGATGCGAGGGTAATGAAGATAGCGATAGTAGAAAGTTTGATGATGACGATGATGTTATTGAAACGCGCACTTTCTTTTACGCCAATAATCAACAAGATAATCAGCACCCAAATAATCGCAAATGCCGGCAGGTTGATAATGCCGCCCACCATAGGCGCTCTGGTAAGTGCTTCCGGTAGATGTAAGTTGAAATTAGCCAAGGTGCCTACGAAATAGCCTGCCCAGCCATTAGCCACAGCCGCCGCGCCTACGCCATATTCCAGCAATAATATCCAACCCATGACCCAGGCGATAAATTCACCAAACGCCACATAGCTATAGCCATATGCGCTGCCGGAGCCACCAACAGAAGCCGCCAATTCAGCGTAGGAAAGTGCTGCAAATGCTGAAGCCACGCCGGCAAATATGAATGAAAGCACTACCGCCGGACCAGATTGCGTCGCCGCTGCAATCCCTGTCAAAACGAAAATACCGGTGCCGATGGCGCAGCCTATGCCTAATAAAGCCAAGTCAAAAGCGGTCAGACATTTCTTTAGGCCGCTGTTCGAGTGATCAACAATCGCTTTGGTGCGCATAAGCTGCTTTAGCATTATCTTGTCCCTTATTGAGTGCTCATATTAATTAAAAGGCCTGATCAATATATTATTAAATTAACCTTAACAGTAATAGTACTTTATAAATTCAAATTTTAGCTTTTATATAGTTCTTGTAGCACGGCAATCATGTAGCTTTGGTCCAATACACCAGCACTTTCGCGCAGGCTATGCATTGCCCACATGGCTGAACCTACATCGACACTTGCTACGCCTATACCGGAAGCAATAATCGGCCCTATGGTGCTACCGCAACCTAAATCGGTGCGGTGCGAATATTGTTGGTAGGGTACGTTAGCACTTTCACATAACTTAATAAAGCGCGCAGCTGTTTCTGCATTGGTGCTATAACGTTGATTGGCGTTGGTTTTAATCACAGGGCCATGGTTGACCTGCACATGATGACAAGGCTCATAGGAACCCGGATGATTCGGATGGTAAGCATGTGCCATATCAGCACTCACAAAAAAACTTTTCGCTAATGCCCGTAATCGGCCCTCTTCATCCATTTTTTGTGTTGTTGTGATGCGCTTAATGACGTCCGCCAAGAAGCTGCCACTTGCACCGTTAGCGCTCTCACTCCCTACTTCTTCATGATCGAATAGCGCACATACAATTGTAGATTGAGGTGATTTGCTTGAGGCCAATGCATTGATGGCGGCATGGCATGAAGCCAAGTTATCCAGTTGGCTATTGGCGATGAACTCCTGGTTCGCACCCCAAATGACACCTTTTTGTGTGTCAAAAACATTGAGCTCGAAAGTTAAAATGTCTTCCGGTTTGATATTAAGTTGTGTCGTGATAAGGCCTAAAAACTGCTGATCTGCTTCCATGCCATCTTGGCTTTGACCAAACAATAATGGCAATTCCGTCTGCTTATTAAGCTTAAGCCCTTTGTCATTTACTTCACGATTCATATGAATCGCCAAGTTCGGCAAGCGCATGAGCGCATCATCAAACTTGATTAAATGGGTCTGTACACCATTGGGACTTTTGGTGACTACGCGACCGGCAATGCTCAAATCACGGTCTGTAAAGGTGGCCAATATTGGTCCGCCATAAACCTCTACACCTATTCGAATTAAGCCGTCACTGCTATAAGCTGCATGCGGTTTAAGTCGCAAACCCGGCGAATCGGTATGCGCACCAACCATGCGAAAACCGGTTTCTATTAAAGAAGATTGGCCTAAGGTAAAGGCGATGATGGAAGCGCCGCCGCGAACCACATAATAGCTACTGCCCGTCTTCAGTGACCAAGTATCGGCCTCATTAAGCTGATTGAAGCCATATTTAATTAGCCGCTGTTCTGTACTTGATACTGCATGCCATGGGCTAGGACTGGCATCGATGAAATTTAGTAAATCCGTGGCTTGTTCGCGTGCTAGATCTGAAATTTTCATCATGGATTTTGCCAATATTTGAGTGGGATTTAAATACCGGATAACCAGTCTTTGTCGATGAGGAAATCACTATAAAGTTTAGCTTCAGGGCTTCCTTTTTCTGGTTTCCAATCATAGCGCCATTTAACGATGGGTGGCATCGACATCAAGATTGATTCAGTACGGCCGTTGGATTGCAAGCCAAATAATGTGCCGCGGTCAAATACCAGATTGAATTCTACATAACGACCAC
The DNA here is from genome assembly GCA_035460225.1 of Methylotenera sp. Taxonomy (GTDB): domain Bacteria; phylum Pseudomonadota; class Gammaproteobacteria; order Burkholderiales; family Methylophilaceae; genus Methylotenera. The sequence goes on along the minus strand of DATHWX010000007.1, from coordinate 46,045 downwards.
GTCTGTAGGCTTGAAAGTCACGTTCCAGCTCAGTGTAAGGCGTATCTTTACGGCGCTGCAAGATAGGCAAGTAAGCGTTTAAGAAGCTATCGCCTACTGCACGCTGCATTTCAAAGCTGCGCTCGAAACCTAATTCATTGAAGTCATCAAAAAAGATGCCGCCGATACCGCGAGGTTCTTTGCGATGTTTGAGGTAAAAATACTCATCACAATGTTTTTTGAATGTTGGGTAATAGGCTTTATCGAAAACGTCTAATGCCGTTTTATTGGTGCGATGGAAATGTATGCAGTCTTCTTCGAAGCCGTAGTAAGGCGTTAGGTCCATGCCGCCGCCAAACCACCAAATATCTGATTCTGTATTATTCTGCGCTTTAGCTACAAAGAACCGCACGTTCATGTGCACGGTTGGCACATATGGATTACGTGGATGGAAGACTAAGGATACCCCCATAGCTTCCCAACTACGGCCCGCAGCTTCAGGGTGAGCTACGGTAGCTGCAGGAGGAAGTTTACTGCCTAATACATGTGAAAAACCGACGCCTGCACGCTCAAAAACATTGCCATCTTCAAGCAGGCAACTGGTTCCGCCTCCTCCTTCATTACGATTCCAGCTATCGTGCAAGAAGGTTTTGCCATCAACTAGTTCAAGCGCTTCTACAATCTGGCTTTGTAAGTTTTGCAGGTAGTGGAGAACCGCTTGGCTATTCATGAATATGGTCTTTAAATATGACTAAGTAGCTTAGCCTTTAATAGCTCGGTAGCCAATATCTGTGCGGTACTGCGAGCCATCGAATTTGATCTCTTCAATGATACGGTAAGCTTGCTGCTGCGCGAATTTCACCGTTTCTCCGAGCGCTGTTACACAAAGTACGCGACCGCCGCTAGTCAATACTTTACCGTCTTTCAGTGAAGTACCCGCATGGAATACTTGGGCATCCACTAAATTTGTAGGCAGACCGGTAATTTCATCGTTGAGCCTAGGCGTTTCCGGGTAATTATGCGAAGCCATGACCACGCCCAGTGCCGTACGTCTATCCCATTCTGCTTCCACTTGATTCAAAGTGCCGTTCACTGCATGCTCAGCTAAAGTCACTAAATCCGACTTAAGACGCAGCATAATCGGTTGAGTTTCCGGGTCACCCATGCGGCAGTTGAATTCCAGCGTTTTAACAGTCCCATTTGGTGAGATCATCAATCCTGCGTATAAAAAGCCAGTATATGGAATGCCGTCTTTTGCCATGCCTTCAACCGTTGGGCGGATAATTTCGCGCATCACTTTTGCATGAATTTCCGGAGTAACGACAGGAGCAGGGGAATAGGCACCCATGCCGCCCGTATTCGGTCCTTGGTCAGCATCAAGCAGGCGTTTGTGGTCTTGGCTTGTGGCAAGGGGTAGGATATTTTTGCCATCTACCATCACGATAAAACTGGCTTCTTCGCCCGTTAAAAACTCTTCGATGACGACGCGTGCACCAGCGCTGCCTAATTTATTGTCTGACAGCATCGCGTCAATTGCGGCATGGGCCTCATCGTCAGTCATCGCTACGACAACGCCCTTACCGGCAGCGAGGCCATCGGCCTTAATCACAATTGGCGCGCCTTGCTGCTTCACATAATCGTGCGCTAGCTTAGCATCGGTAAAAGTGGCGTAAGCAGCGGTAGGAATGTTGTGGCGCATCATGAATGCTTTAGCGTAATCTTTTGAGCCTTCCAACTGCGCTGCGGCTTTGGTCGGACCAAAGATTTTTAAACCAGCAGCACGGAAAGCGTCGACTACGCCCATGGATAATGGCGCTTCAGGACCTACGATAGTCAAGTTGATTTGTTCTTTTTGTGCGAAATCCAATAAATCCTGCACGCTTGAAATCGGTACGTTGATCATGTCGGGATTAAGTGCGGTACCCGCATTGCCAGGCGCAACATAAACGCGGCTAACTTCTTTATTCTGGGCGACTTTCCATGCTAAAGCGTGTTCGCGTCCACCACCACCAATGACCATTATTTTCATATTTTTCTTTCGGTTAATGGCGGAAATGACGGATACCAGTAAGTACCATGACTAAGCCATGCTCATCCGCTGCGGCAATCACTTCTTCATCACGCATGCTGCCCCCCGGATGAATCACGCAGCTTGCACCAGCTTCTGCTAACACATCGATACCATCGCGGAACGGGAAGAATGCATCCGATGCTACCACTGAATCTTTAAGTGTCAGCCCAGCGTTCTGTGCTTTTATGGCAGCGATCTTGGTGCTGTCTACACGGCTCATTTGGCCGGCACCTACACCTAAAGTCATGCCATTACCGCAGAATACGATAGCATTGGATTTCACGTATTTAGCGACATTCCAGGCAAACATCATGTCGGCAAGCTGCTGTTTGGTCGGCTGCTTTTTCGAAACGATTTTGAGGTCAACTTCGGTCAGCTCATGGTTATCAGCCGTTTGGATCAGGATGCCAGAACCTACACGTTTGATATCATGTGAGTTTCGGCCTTGCTCCCACGGGGTGGCTTTTGAATTTAAAGCATCGCCTTTAGGCAAGTCTATTTTTAATACACGCACATTCGCCTTGGCTTTGAATACTTCTAGCGCATCTGCAGTATAGTCAGGCGCAATCAGCACTTCAACGAACTGCTTGGACACTGCTTCAGCTGCAGTTTTATCTAGCGTGCTATTGAAAGCGATAATGCCGCCAAACGCAGAGGTCGGGTCAGTTTGAAAGGCTTTGTTATAAGCTTCAAGTGGGTCTTTGCCTACAGCAACGCCGCAAGGATTGGCGTGTTTCACTATTACACAGGCGTTGCCAGTAAATGATTTTACTGCTTCCCATGCTGCATCCGCATCGGCGATATTGTTGTATGAAAGCTCCTTGCCTTGCAGCTGTTGCGCAGTGACTAATGAGCCAGGCGCTGGATATAGATCACGGTAGAACGCAGCTTGTTGATGCGGATTTTCGCCGTAGCGTAAATCCTGCAATTTCACAAAACGGCTATTGGTTTGTCCTGGGAAATTGCTGCGTGTGCCGTCAGCATTGAAAGATGACAGGTAATCACTAATCGCGCCATCGTAGTTGCTGATGCGGTTGAATGCTGCGATTGAAAGTGCGAATTGTGTCGCTTGGCTTACGCCGCCACCGGTGCTTTGCAGTTCTTTGAGTACATCTGAATATTGGCTGGCATCGGTTAACACTGCGACGTCTTTCCAATTTTTAGCGGCTGAACGCACCATGGCTGGACCGCCAATATCGATATTCTCAATCGCATCTTCCAAGCTACAGTTTGGCTGTGCAACGGTAGCTTCGAATGGGTAAAGATTTACCACCACCATGTCTATATTCGGAATGCTTGCAGTTTCCATCGCGGTCACGTGGTCGGGTACATCACGGCGACCCAGAATACCGCCATGCACCTTCGGATGCAAAGTCTTAACGCGGCCATCCAGCATTTCCGGAAAGCCTGTGTAATCGCTTACTTCAATTACGGGGATATTGTTGTCGCGGAATAATTTGGCGGTTCCGCCTGTAGAAAGTATTTCAATGCCGAGTTGATTCAAATTTTTTGCAAAATCGATGATGCCGGTTTTGTCGGAGACGCTAATCAGCGCACGTTTAATAGTTGCCATAATTTACTAACTGTTTGATTGGTTGTGGGTTAAGCAAAACGAAGATGCGAAATGCTGACGAAGCACACGAGCTTGAAAAAACCGGAGTTTACAAAGGAGTAAATGAGGATTTTTGAGAGTTTGTGTAACAAAATGAGCATGAGTAGATAGTTTTGCGGTTATTCGATGTTGTACTGCTGTAACTTCTTGCGCAGTGTATTTCGGTTGAGGCCAAGTATCTCTGCCGCTTTACTTTGATTCCCTGATGCATGCTGCATGATATGTTCCAGCAAAGGCTTTTCGACGCAACCCAACACCATGTCATATACCGCATGCGGCGGTTGGCCGTCCAAATCTTTGAAGTATTGTTCTAGCGATAATTTGACGCTGTTGGCAAGTTCACAGTTATTCATCAAGCGGCCTCCAGCAAAGTATCTGTACGGGAATTTTCTTTAGTGGAATCTGCAGCGGGATCTTCAGTTTCGTCGTATTGGAGGCGGTGATCGCGACTTTCCAAATGCACGAAGAATTCATCAATCGCAGCCAGCTGCAGATCGATAGTCTGCAATGTGTTCATGTTATGACGGAAGTTTGCAGAATCTTTTAAACCTTTGGTGTACCAGGATATATGCTTGCGGGCCATACGCATGCCGGTTAATTCGCCATAGAATTCGTATAAATCGTGAAGATGTTCCAGCATTACCGTACGAATTTCAGCCACTTCCGGCGGTGGTAAATGCTCACCTGTTTTGATGTAATGCTCGATCTCGCGGAATATCCACGGCCTGCCTTGTGCAGCGCGGCCTATCATCACAGCGTCTGCGCCGGTGTAATCCAACACAAATTTGGCTTTTTCCGGAGTAGTGATATCGCCGTTGGCAATGAGGGGAATTTTGATGGCTTGTTTTACTGCAGCGATGGTGTCGTATTCCGCATCACCCATATATAGACAGGCCCGTGTGCGGCCATGCATGGCCAGCGCTTGGATGCCGATGTCTTCCGCCATTTTGGCGACTGCAACGGCATTGCGATTATTCTTGTCCCAGCCCGTGCGGATCTTCAAAGTCACAGGCACATCAACAGCGTTCACCACTGCGCGCAGAATCTGTGCAACCAATGGCTCATCTTTGAGTAAGGCAGAACCTGCCATCACGTTACAGATTTTCTTCGCTGGGCAACCCATATTGATATCGATGATCTGCGCACCGTTATCCACGTTATGTTTAGCGGCTTCAGCCATCATTTGCGGGTCAGCGCCAGCAATCTGCACGGAGATTGGGTCTACTTCACCTTCATGATTAGCGCGGCGCAAAGTCTTTTCAGAACCATAAAGCAGGGAATTGGATGTCACCATCTCAGAAACGGCTAAGCCCGCACCCATCTTTTTGCAAAGCTGGCGGAAAGGCCTGTCAGTCACGCCCGCCATGGGAGCAACGACCAGATTATTCTTTAAAATGTGGTTACCGATTTGCATTAGGATTTATATTGTTCAAGCTAAGTTAATACGGCTTTTTTAGTCAATTCGTATGCGGAAGTTACATAGACTTCGCATTTTTCGCCGAACTGCCTATTTTATACGCAATTTGTACGGCTGGGAACGAACTTTAAGGACTTAGCCTGATTATTTTTATAACCGAGTAATTTAAATTTCAGACCAAGGAAAACCAGCTGCCGTTACACCGTTGCGGATTTCTTCCATCGCATTTTTAACAGCTTTAGCTGGGCCTTTAACACCTAGCTCTATGGTTTTGTTAGGTCCAAGTTTGGGTAAGCTGAATAATTTGGTTTGCGGATGATTTTGTACAATTGTATTCATGAGATCGATTAACTGGCTTTCACCCGCATCATTCACCAAAATTGCGGCTTCTTCGATATCAACTTGGTTAAACAGGTGATGGTAATGTGTATCCAAAACCCACTCCATCATCGGCCAGGCCATTTGTGGGAAGCCAGGTAAAAAGTAGTGCGTACGTACACTGAAACCTGCGACACGATTCACCGGGTTAGGGATTAGTTCAGCGCCTTGCGGGAAATCTGCCATCAATACCCGTTTCGGGTAAGCAGCTTCACCGAACTGTGCTTCGATCTCGGCAACAGCGCCCACATGTCGTTCAATCGGTAATTCAAGTGCTGCAGCTGCACATTGTCTTGTGTAATCGTCAGGCGTGGCGCCGATTCCCCCAAAGCTGAATACGATATCTTGAGTCGCGAAACTTTGCCTGAATTGCGTGGTAAGTTTTTCAGAATCATCGCCCAAGTATTTTGCCCAAGACAATGACAAACCGCGTGCTTTGAGGATTTGAATAGCTTGGCTTAAATGCTTATCCTCGCATTTGCCGGAGAGGATCTCATCGCCAATGATGTAGAGGCCGAAGCTTTGCATAGCGCTACTTTATAGTCATGTGGAAATAAAAGAAATTGCTGACGCAATTATTGCCCTAATGGTAGTTGGTTTCCGGATGGCTTACAAACCCAACGCATCTTTCATCACATAAAAAATATAACTTTGTTCCTGCACACCATGAAAAAGATTGGCATCCGGACCACCGGCAAAGATTTGCACATCTTCTCCGCCATGGGTTTCCTGTTCTAAAGGAATATTGGCTTCCTGGTGAAAGTCAGGATTGTTGGTATCAATGCTAGTTAGGTCTGCAATTCTCCCGGTTTGCGCTGCTACATTTTTATTGCTATGTTCAATATTGCCTTTGCCATTCACGTAATTAATGACTGTATAAGGTTTGTTATCCAATGCTAATGCCGGTATGTCATGCCCAGGCAGAATCACCTTGTCTAATATGGGTGTCCCACGTTTGGCGTAACCGGATATCGTCATGGTATGGCTATGGTCTGCAGTGACAATAAGCAATGTCTCATCCAGATTGATTTTACTTAAAGTTTGTTTAACCGCATCTGATAATGCAACCGTTTCCGATAGCGCACGGTAGGCATTGCCGATATGGTGGGCATGGTCTATACGGCCGGCTTCCACCATCAGGAAATAACCTTTGGGATTCGTTGCTAATACATCAATCGCTTTACTGGTCATTTCAGCCAGGCTGGGTTGCTTACTCTGACTGTTTATGCGGTCAATATCGAATTGCATATGGTCGCTATCAAACAAGCCTAACAGGTGCGAGGTTTTTTTAGGATCGATTAAATCCAAGGATTCTTTATCCGCCACATAATTAGCTTTAAACTTGGTTTGGAATTCTGCGATGAGGTTGCGGCCATCGGTGCGGTTGCCGTTTAACGCTTTAGGTAGAAAGTTATCGCGACCGCCACCCATCAGCACTTCCAAGCCATTACCTATACCGTTTTGACCGAAGTGATCTATAGACTGTGCGGCAATATCCGCTACTTTTGAATCAGCCGGCACTTGCGCATTATTTTCCCAATCCCGGTTCGATGTATGAGCGTAAGTAGCGGCAGGGGTGGCATGAGTGACTCTTGTAGTAGTTACGACACCGGTTGAAAGGCCTTGTTTTTCAGCGAGTTCCAATAACGTTTGAACGGTACTTTTTTGAATCAATAGCGCGTCTTTTTCGCCTTTTAGCACACTCTGATTTACTGACAGCACACCATCATTGGTTTTTACACCGGTCATGATCGCTGTCATCGTCGGTGCAGAATCCGACGTTTGCTGGTTAGCAGAATAGGTCTTGGACATAGCCAGGTAAGGCAGCTTTTCGAAACTTAGCAAGTTGCGCTCGCCATCACGGCCTTGCTGCTGGCCTTCAAATATCCGCGCAGCTGTGACGGTAGAAACGCCCATGCCATCACCCAAAAACAGGATGACATTTTTAGCATGGCTACCATGAGTCTTGATAGCCTTGCTGGCCGCCAAGGCATTTATGCCATCTCGTCGCCATGACTCGGCATCCTCGGAAAAACTTGATATGGAGATAAAGAGTAAGCCGAGCGCAGCCAGGGCTAATGCTGAAGGTTTCATTCTAAATCGCCATAAAAAATAATATGACGATTTTAGTGATTAAATATTGCAGTTTTATTTAGCCATTTTATTTAATGTGCATTTTCCCAATTATTGCCTACGCCAACTTCGGCTAATAACGCCACATCTAGCGTGGCAACGCCTTGCATAAGCTCCGGCAGCTTGGTTTTTACTAATTCAAGTTCGTTATCAGGTACTTCAAGCACCAGTTCATCGTGTACCTGCATGATGAGCTTGGTTTGCAATTTATCACCATTTAACTTTTCTGTATTCAGCCATTTATCTACGGCAATCATGGCCAGTTTAATCAGGTCAGCAGCGGTGCCTTGCATAGGGGCATTGATGGCAGCACGTTCCGCGCCGGCTCTACGCATACCATTTGCGCTATTGATTTCCGGCACCCACAGCCTGCGGCCGAAGAACGTCTCTACATAGCCTTTTTGTCGCGCCAGTTCGCGGGTATCTTGCATATATTGCCGTACACCTGGGTAACGTGCGAAGTAGCGTTCTATATAGCTCGCTGCGGCACTACGTTCGATATTCAGATTTTGCGCAAGACCAAAAGCACTCATGCCGTAAATCAGGCCGAAATTGATGACCTTTGCATAACGACGTTGCTCATTATCTACTGCGATGCGTTCTACGCCAAAAATCTCGGCAGCGGTGGCGCGGTGAATATCTTCATTATTTGCAAAGGCATATAGCATGCCTTCGTCCTGTGAAAGGTGCGCCATGATGCGTAATTCGATTTGTGAATAGTCAGCCGAAACGATATGACTGCCTTCTGGCGCTATAAAAGCTTCGCGGATGCGACGACCCTCCTGTGTGCGCACCGGGATGTTTTGCAGGTTAGGTTCCGAGCTCGCTAAACGTCCCGTAATAGCAACGGCCTGGTTATAGCAAGTATGTACGCGACCGGTGTCCGCATTGATCATGCGTGGCAATTTATCGGTATAGGTGGATTTCAGTTTGGCCAAACCACGATATTCCAACAGCACTTTTGGTAATGGATGATCAAGCGCCAATTCCTGCAAGACGTCTTCATCGGTAGAAGGCGTGCCGGATGGCGTTTTTTTAGTCGGTTTGATACCTAATTTGCCGAATAGAATTTCTTGCAATTGTTTAGGTGAGCCTAAATTAAAGCGCTGCCCGGCAAGTTCATAAGCCTCGTTTTCCAGCGCAACCAGTTTCATGCCGATCTCATTGCTTTGGCGATTCAGCATATGGCTATCGATCAGTACGCCATTACGTTCTATCGTGAACAGGATGTTCGACACCGGCATTTCGATGTGCGTGTAGATGTAATCCAGTTTAGTATCCGCGCAGATTTGCGGATACATAACCTCATGTAGCTGCAAGGTAATATCGGCGTCTTCCGCGGCATATTCACTGGCGACTTCTACCGTTACTTGGTTAAAACAGACTTGCTTGGCGCCTTTGCCCGCTACCTCTTCAAATGTGATGGTTTTGGTGTCCAGATGGCGCATCGCCAAATCGTCCATGCCATGCGAGCGGTGACTTTCAAACACATAAGATTGCAGCAATGTATCGTGTTCAATCCCGTTTAACGCAATGCCATGATTGGCCAGCACATGCTGGTCATACTTCAGGTTCTGTCCAACTTTTTTGATAGCCGGGTTTTCCAGATATGGCCTAACCTTTGCTAAAGTCACAGCGAAATCTAGTTGATCGGGCGCGTCGAAATAATCATGTTTCAAAGGGAAATAGGCAGCACTGCCAGCCTCTACACTGAATGACATGCCAACGATCTTGGCGGTTAGCGGATCTAGCGAGGTGGTTTCTGTATCAAAACAAACAAGTTTTGCCTTGCTGATTTTGTCCAGCCAAAGTTCTAATTGCTCATTGCTAAGAATAGTTTCGTAATTGCGGGTAGTGACTGCTGCATGGGGAGTGACCGCAAACAGGTCAGCGGTCTGCTGCTGGTTCTGGTGTAAATCTAGTTTATTTACGGCATTGCTAGTGCTGGAAGCCGCTGGTGCATCCATCTCACGCAGCCAGGTTTTGAACTCATAGCGCTGGTAAATCTCGGTGAGTTTGGCTTTATCCTGCGCCTGCAATAATAAAGGCTCGAAGCCATTCGGCATGCCAGGATGATCATCCAAGCCGCATTTGATCGTAATGAGCTGGCGTCCGGTGGGCAACCAGTCCAGCGCTTTCCTTAGGTTCTCGCCAACTACACCGCTAATCTTATCGGCATTGGCGATTACACCATCCAGTGAGCCATATTCCAACAGCCATTTCACTGCAGTTTTTGGACCTACTTTTTCTACGCCGGGGACGTTATCGACTGAATCGCCGATCAAAGTCAGGTAGTCGATAATAAGCTCAGGTTTGAGTCCAAATTTCGCTTCAACTCCAGCAATATCTAATATCTCATCGCCTTTGCGGAACGCGTTTGGCATGGTATTAATGAGCGTGACTTTGTCGTTCACCAGCTGCGCCATATCTTTGTCACCGGTGGAGATGATCACACGCATGTCTTGCTTTTCTGCTTGTTTTGCCAGGCAGCCAATGACATCGTCGGCTTCAACGCCATCAATGATCAGTAGTGGCCAACCCATTGCTTTAATGGCTTCGATAAGCGGTTCTACCTGGCTGCGCAGGTCATCCGGCATGCTAGGGCGGTTAGCCTTGTAGTCCTGGTAAATATCATCACGGAAGGTTTTGCCTTTGGCATCAAACACACACGCGCTATAATCGGCAGGGTAGTCCTTATGCAGTTTACGCAGCATGCTCAGCACACCGCGAATCGCATTGGTTGGCTCATTCTTGCTATTGCGCAGATCCGGCAGCGCATGGAAAGCGCGGTAAAGGTAAGAAGAGCCGTCTACAAGTAATAAAGTTTTCATAAGAATCCAAAGATTTTTGCTTTTGCGTGACTGTACCGCTGAGATTTACGTTATCGCGCTTGCTTTTGAAACTACACGCTTCAAAAAATTCTCGCAGTCAGGTATCGCTATAGCTTATTATGAATTTTAGTTCATACAACGAGTTTGCAAATGACCACAAGAAAATTACCTTCCATGTCCGAACCCCAATTATTGATAGGTGGAGACAGCGCAAGCCATGAATCGTGGCATGCGTTTAAGATTATCGCAGAATTTGTAGAGGCAACCGAGCGCTTAAAGAAAATTACCCCGGCGGTATCGATTTTCGGCAGTGCACGTACGCCGTCAGATCATCCATATTACAAGCTGACCGAAGAGGTGTCGTTGCTGTTGAGTAATGCTGGTTTTAGCGTGATTTCCGGCGGTGGCCCAGGCATTATGGAAGCGGCTAACAAGGGGGCGTTCGCTGGTGCGGCTCCTAGCGTGGGTTTAAATATTGAATTGCCAATGGAGCAGGGTGGTAATGCATACCAGGACATCAGCATCAGCTTCCAGCATTTTTTCATGCGTAAAGTCATGTTTGTTAAATACGCAATTGCCTATGTAGTGATGCCTGGCGGATTTGGTACTTTGGATGAGTTGATGGAAGCGATCACATTGGTGCAGACCGGTAAATCGCTCAAAATACCGATCATCCTCGTGCATGAGCCTTTCTGGAAAGGCCTTGTGGACTGGTTAAAAACTACGCTGGTGAATGAAAAGATGATTTCTCCGGGAGATATGGATCTCATTCAAATTATCGATAAGCCGGAAGATATTGTCGAAGCTATCTTCAAGCATTATGAAACCAGAGGTTTCAGGCTATCGCCCGCGGAAGAACAGATCCAACTTTATTTATAGTAATTAACGGCTATTTATATCGCCTGTAACTTAAATAGTTCGCCTGAATGAGGGCGTAATTTGATAGAATTAATCGGTAATTTAAGCTTCTATATTGTATGAGCTTAATTTTGAAGAGGTGGTCATGCGTAAAAACGATAAAAAAACTCACTGGAACATCTTAGGATTATTGTTACTGGTATCCGCTTCATGGGCTGTTCCCGCCATTGCTAAAGAACCACCAAAAGATTTGCAGCCCCTGGAAGATATTCCGCCACCTCCGCTGAATAAAGATGGTGAAACTACTGATGAACCGCAAATCACCATCGTGAAAAAGAAAAATGGCGATACTGTGGAAGAGTACCGTATGAATGGTCAGCTCTACATGATGAAAGTGACGCCAGCACATGGTGTTCCGTATTACATGCATCGTGAAGACCAAGAAGGTGGTTGGCTGAATGACGGGCCTAACCAACCGCTGAGCGTCCCAAAGTGGATACTCTTCAGGTTTTAATTCTAGTCATAAATGAATAAAATAAAAAGGGTCTAGCACCCTTTTTTAATGTAAATTTGATCCCTTAATAAATTTCTGATCCTTATGTCCGTATTCACCTCCGTTAGCGTACCGCAACTCAAAACCTGGCTTCAAGATTACGCTATCGGCGAATTGATTGAATTAAAAGGCATTTCTTCCGGCATTACCAATACCAATTATTTTGTTATTACCGATAAAGACAAGTACGTACTCACTTTGTTTGAGCACAATAGTATCGATGAATTACCGTACTTTATTGATTTGATGAGCCATCTTGCCGCTCATCATGTGCCTTGCCCTAAACCCATCAAAGATAAAGCTGGTGGTAGCCTCCATATGTTGAATGGCAAACCGGCAACGCTTATCAGCTGCTTAAACGGCCGTGATATTGAAACCCCCAATGTCGCGCAATGCGCTGCGGTCGGCACGGTACTGGCAAAAATGCATATTGCCGGACTTTCATTCGATAAGCAGGATCACCATGAACAAACGCGTAACCCGCGTGGTGCTGACTGGCGGAATAAAACAGCTCAGTTGGTCATGTCGCATCTTGATGCTGATGCCCAGCAACTGCTTAAAAACGAGATGGCATTCCAGTCTAGCCTTGATTTAGCAACCTTGCCTAGCGGTGTGATCCATGCCGATTTATTCCGTGATAATGTTTTATTCGATGGTGACCACATCGGTGGTTTGATTGATTTTTACTATGCTTGCCACGATACTTTAGCCTATGATTTAGCGATCGCCGTGAATGACTGGTGTGTGAATGCAGATGGCAGCTTAGATGCGCCTAGATTAGATGCGATGCTACAAGCTTATAAAACGGTGCGACCATTTACTGAAGCTGAAAATGCGGCATGGCTAGGCCTGTTGCGTATTGCTGCTTTGCGTTTCTGGCTATCACGTTTGTACGACCAGATTTATCCGCAAAGCGGTGAATTGACACATGCTAAAGATCCAGATCATTTCAAGCGTATTTTGAAATTACGGGCAACGCAGCATTAATAGATTTAGCGGAGTAAAACATGACACAAGAATCAAGTAATCCTCAAGTATTGGAAATCAGGCAAGTACCGGCAAAAAATGCCTGGCTTTGGACTGTGCAAGGCTTTCAGCTATTCAGGGAGAACCCTGCCATGCTGATTATCCTGCTGCTGATCTATCTTGCGATCATTATTCCTATTTCATTGTTGCCGATAGTCGGATCGATCCTGAGCGCATTAATCGCGCCGATTTTTTCTGCAGGACTGATGTGGGGCTGCCAGGCTTTGTACAGAAAACAGGATCTAGAAATCAACCATTTATTTGACGGCTTTAAGCATAATGCTTCGCAATTGGTAGCGATCGGCGGCTTTTATATGCTGAGCCTGCTGATTATCGCGATTTTCGTGGTGATGTCTTTGGATAAACCTACGATTGAACTGCTGATGAAAGGCAAAAACGTGAGCCCGGAGCAGGCCAATGCCATGATGCTACCTATACTGACTGCCATGTTGTTGCTAGTGCCGGTATTAATGGCTTATTGGTATGCGCCAGTATTAGCGAGCCTGCATAACCTGAATGCCATTGATGCGATGAAGCTTAGCTTTAAAGCTTGTGTAAAAAACTTCATCCCGTTTTTCTTATATAGCCTGATCTTTATGGGATTGCTGATTATCGCGCTGATTCCTGCTGGCTTAGGTTTGATCGTGATCGTTCCTCTTTTGATGACGAGCTTATATATCAGCTATATCGATATTTTTAACCTGGTTCCTAATCCTGTAGTAACGCCTGATTAGTAAAAATCAGGTTTAAATCGGATTTAGTTTGGCGTATTCCAATGCCAACCATTTCAGTCCTTCGCGGCCAAAGTTAACCTGTACGCGTAAATCATCCGCATTGCCTTCGTAGCTTACAATTACCCCATTACCAAACTTGGCGTGAGAAACCTGCTGGCCGATCTTCCACAGCATAGCGTTTTTTTGGCTGGAGTTGGCGCTAGGCGTATTTCCTACCAGGTAATTCGCATAGGCTTTCGGTGCTGGCTTGGTATTCAGGCGTTTCAATAGCTCTTCAGGAATTTCGTCCAGGAACCTTGAAGGAATCCCATAACGCACCTGGCCATGTAACATACGGCTTTGCGCATGGCTCAAATACAGGCGCTGCCTTGCACGCGTCACCGCTACATACATCAGGCGCCGTTCTTCTTCCAGTCCATTGTTCTCGTACATGCTTTGTTCATGGGGGCACAAACCTTCTTCCAAACCGCTGATGAATACGGCTTTGAATTCCAGGCCTTTAGCAGCATGTACGGTCATGAGCTGTAATGCTTCACGGCCTACATCGGCTTGGTGCTCACCCGCTTCAAGACTAGCGTGGCTTAAGAACTGTGTAAGTAAGTCTTGCGGCGTTTCGCCATCCACATTATTGTGGTTGCCGAAATCCTGGTTAGTAAAAGCCACAGCCGCCGTCACCAGCTCTTTCAAGTTCTCGATGCGGTCTTCACCTTCTTTATCATTCTGGTAATGCGCGATTAAGCCGGAATATGATGTCGCCAATTCTGCGATCTCAGCCAATGAGATGCCATAAGCCTGGTCGATCATCTGGCGTATCAAGGCGACAAAGCCTTCAATCCCTTTGCCACCAATCTTGCCATTGCCGACTTTGTTCACTGCTGCTTGCCATAGACTGCAACTTTGGTTACGGGCATCTTCCTGCAGTTGTTCCAAACCGCGCGCACCAATACCGCGTGCCGGGAAATTAATCACGCGTAACAGCGCAGTATCGTCATTGGCATTAGCGATAAGGCGCATATAAGCTAATGCGTGCTTAATCTCAGCGCGTTCAAAAAAGCGCAAGCCGCCATAGACTCGGTAAGGCAAGTTTGCAGAAAATAATGCGTGCTCCAGAATACGCGACTGTGCATTAGAGCGGTAAAGCAGGGCGATATCCCCTAACTCAGTACCCTCTGCATGAAGCATCTTGATCTCATCGACAATAAACTGCGCTTCGTCATTATCGTTATAAGCTTCATAAATGCGTACCGGTTCGCCTTTGCCGGCAGAAGTCCACAGATTCTTACCCAAGCGATTTTTATTGTTTGAGATAATCGCGTTGGCCGCATCCAGAATATTGCTGTGTGAACGGTAATTCTCTTCCAGTTTCACAATGTGCTGGATCTGGAAATCGGTTTCAAAATCACGCATATTGCCGACGCGTGCACCGCGGAAGCCGTAAATGGATTGGTCATCATCACCAACAGCGAACATACAGTTTTCTTTGCCTGCTAACAGTTTCAGCCATAAATATTGCAGGCGATTGGTATCCTGGAACTCATCTACTAGAATGTATTTAAAGCGAGACTGATAATGCTGGCGGATATGCGCATCGCGCTCCAGCAGCTCGTAGCAACGCAATAATAACTCGGCAAAATCCGCTACACCGTCACGCTGGCACTGTTTGTCGTATTCTTCAAAAATCTCACGCAGCTTTTGTGAGTGTGCATCATAGGCATCAACCGAATGCGCACGCATGCCTTCTTCTTTGCAGCTATTGATATAACCTTGTACTTGCTTGGGAGGAAATTTTTCGTCATCCACATTCATCAGTTTCATTAATCGTTTGATGGCTGAAAGCTGGTCAGCGCTATCTAGAATCTGGAAAGTCGAAGGTAATTCGGCTTCTCGATAATGTGCTCTTAATAAACGGTTACAAAGCCCGTGGAATGTGCCTACCCACATGCCGCGTGTATTGATTGGGAGCATGCTGGTGAGACGCGTCAGCATTTCTTTGGCGGCTTTGTTAGTAAACGTCACCGCTAATAAACCGTTAGGTGAAACTTGGCCAGTTTGAATTAACCACGCAATTCGGGTAGTCAGCACTCGCGTTTTGCCGCTGCCAGCACCTGCCAGAATTAGAGCAGATTGGTGCGGTAGGGTGACGGCTTCGAGTTGTTTATTATTTAATCCGGTGAGTATAGTAGATTGAGATTCCATGCAATATTATCGCATGGCTGTATAACAAAATTATTCAAAAATAGCACCCGTACTAAAATGACGTATAACTATTTTAAAAAAATTAATTTTTTTTTGAACTAATAATTATGGGGTGCGGTCAGAATTTACAGATGACGAAAGTCGTCTTTCCGCTTCTTTCCTCCCTGGGCGGAAGCCTTAGACTATGAGGCGTTTTACCCCGATTTTCATCCCCTTGAATCGGGGTTTTTTTTGTCTTCTTGATATGGTTTTTTGTTTTCATTAGTCCGAACGGACTAATCTCAACCATTAATCGCAGTGTAATCTTAATATTTGTGTTCTGCAACATTTAGTTACAATTTAAATTACCACTCATTCGGGTGGGAATAACTTACTGTTTCAGAATTACATCAAAAGAAAGCCGTGCAAAAAGCACGGCTTTCTAGTCAATTAATTGGCAATAAATTACAACTGCCAGTCAATTGGCGCTTTGCCGTGTTTAACCAAATACTCATTAATCATTGAAAATTGATGATTGCCAAAAAAACCTCGATGGGCGGATAACGGTGAAGGATGCACTGATTTAATGACAAGATGGCGACTCACATCGATCATGTCACCTTTCTTCTGCGCATAGCTGCCCCATAAAACAAACACCAGTCCTTCGCGATATTGATTGAGAGCGGTAATGGCTGCATCGGTAAATCGCTCCCAGCCTTTGCCTTGGTGCGAACCAGCCTTGCCTTGCTCCACAGTCAGCGTGGCATTGAGCAGTAATACACCTTGATCAGCCCACTTGGTTAAATCACCGTTTCGACTCATTTTAATATTCAAATCTGTCGCGATTTCCTTGAAGATATTTTGCAGGGAAGGTGGTAAAGGAATGCCATTCGGTACCGAAAAACTTAAACCTTGCGCTTGTCCGGGACCGTGATACGGGTCTTGCCCGATAATCACCACACGCACTTTCTCAAAAGGCGTGTGATTGAATGCATTAAAAATCAGCGGGCTTGGTGGATATATGACTTTGCCTGAAGCTTTTTCCTGTTTCAGGAAAGTACGTAAGGCTTCCATATAAGGTTTATGGAGCTCATCGCCAAGTACTGCCTGCCATGAGGGATGCAGTTGTCCGGTTTTTTGTTCTGTCATACGAGAACTCTAATGTCGGGTACTTTTAAAATCTATTATTTTTAATTCTATAGTTTCGTTTGCGAAATACTTGTTTTCGATGGCTTGCATATCTTTTCCTAATTTATATTTCTACAAATGATGCATCATTTTTTGTCCAAAGAACAATAGTTAATAAAAAAACCTCGCCGAAGCGAGGTTTGCTTTTTGGAATGCTGGTTAGAGCATTTCAGCTTCATTGCGATGGTGAGGCTAAGCGGTAAGACATTTGCGACGACGACAGTACGTTTTGTACGGCGAGAAGCAAATGGCAAAACCAACAACGCATCACCGATGCAGTGAAGAATGAAATTACATCATGCCGCCCATGCCACCCATACCCATATCACCGCCACCCATTGCTGGAGCATCTTCTTTAGGTAATTCAGCAACCATGCAGTCAGTTGTTAGCATTAAGCCAGCTACTGAAGCAGCGTTTTGCAATGCAGAACGGGTTACTTTAGTTGGATCAAGCACGCCCATCTCTACCATGTCGCCGTAAGTTTCGTTAGCAGCGTTGTAACCGTAGTTACCTTTACCTGCAGCAACGTTGTTAACAACTACTGATGGCTCAACACCAGCGTTTTGAACGATTTGGCGTAATGGTTCTTCAACAGCGCGAAGAACGATTTTGATACCAGCTTCTTGATCCAGGTTATCACCTTTCACTTGAGCGATTGCATTACGTGCACGAATCAATGCAACACCGCCGCCAGCCACGATACCTTCTTCAACCGCTGCGCGAGTTGCGTGTAACGCATCTTCAACGCGGGCTTTTTTCTCTTTCATTTCGATTTCAGTGGTAGCGCCAACCTTGATCACAGCAACGCCGCCAGCTAATTTAGCTACGCGCTCTTGCAATTTTTCACGGTCGTAGTCGCTAGTAGCTTCTTCGATTTGCGTTTTGATTTGTGTAATACGTGATTTGATATTGCCTTCGTTACCAGCGCCATCAATGATGATGGTGTTTTCTTTACCCACTTCGATACGTTTTGCTTGACCTAAATCTTCAAGTTTAACGTTCTCAAGTTTAAGGCCAACTTCTTCAGCAATCACAGTACCGCCAGTCAAGATAGCGATATCTTCCAACATGGCTTTACGACGGTCACCGAAACCAGGCGCTTTAACAGCAGTGGTTTTCAAGATACCGCGGATGTTGTTCACCACCAATGTTGCCAATGCTTCGCCATCGATGTCTTCAGCGATGATCAACAATGGACGACCGGCTTTAGCTACTTGCTCAAGCGTTGGTAATAAGTCACGGATGTTGGAGATTTTTTTGTCGTGCAGTAACACGAATGGGTTATCTAACAATGCAATTTGACGTTCTTGATTGTTAATGAAGTATGGGGATAAATAACCGCGGTCGAATTGCATACCTTCAACAACGTCTAATTCGCTTTCCAGGCCTGAACCATCTTCAACGGTAATCACGCCTTCTTTACCAACTTTGTCCATTGCGTCTGCAATGATCTTGCCGATAGATTCGTCAGAGTTAGCTGAGATTGAGCCAACTTGAGCGATTTCTTTGCTGGTTGTACATGGTTTAGATTGTGTTTTCAGGTCAGCGATGGCTGCAGCTACTGCTTTATCGATACCGCGTTTTAAATCCATTGGGTTCATGCCGGCAGCTACTGATTTCATGCCTTCACGGATGATTGCTTGAGCTAATACTGTTGCGGTAGTTGTACCGTCACCAGCGATGTCAGAAGTTTTTGAAGCCACTTCTTTCACCATTTGTGCGCCCATGTTTTCGAATTTGTCTTTTAATTCGATTTCTTTAGCCACTGAAACACCATCTTTAGTGATGGTTGGAGCACCGAAAGAGCGCTCTAATACTACGTTACGGCCTTTAGGACCTAATGTTACTTTAACTGCGTTAGCAAGAATGTTCACACCGTTAGTCATTTTTTGGCGGACTTCATCGCCGAATCTTACGTCTTTAGCTGCCATTTTTTTAACTCCTATAAATTCTTAATTTCTATCTAATGATTAGGCTGATTATTCAACCGTATATTTTTGTCGAAATTATTCAACAATCGCCATGATGTCTTCTTCACGCATTACCAATAGCTCTTCGCCATCGACTTTAACGGTTTGTCCTGCGTATTTACCGAACAATACTTTGTCGCCGACTTTAACGTCTAATGCATTTACTTTGCCGCTGTCATCACGTTTACCGTTGCCAACTGCTTGTACAACACCTTGGTCAGGTTTTTCAGTTGCACTATCTGGAATCACAATGCCAGAAGCGGTTGTACGTTCTTCTTCTGAGCGTTTAACAATGACGCGGTCGTGTAAAGGACGAATTTTCATATGGTTCTCCAAAAATAAAAAAAATCCTAAGCCAGTAATAATTAAAATTGTTTTTAATTACATATGCTTAGAAGACATAAAAATTATGATGCTTCTGGTTGCGAATTAAATTACTTACCAACCAGCAGGGAAAAAGCGATTTTAGCACTCAAACCCCTTGAGTGCTAGGTATTGGGTCGGATTAGATTTTTTCAAGCATGCAGCATGAAAAAGTTAGAAATTTTTCCCATTTAATTTTCAGGATTAATTAGCAAACTAATGAATTAAATAAGTTAACTTATAGTCTCTCACTAGCGTAGTATGATTCGGCGTTCTCGGGCTAGTCTGTTCGGGCTAATCATTTAGCAATTACTTGCTGGAATAAAACTTATAAAAACTTTATGCTGTAAGGCATATTCAATACGACATGCAGATGACACAAAATCAAAGCCAATCGGGCATCGAGCAAATTAACCTGGGTTTTAATGACCAGGAAGACCGGCTATTGTTAAAACTTGGCCTAATCGATAAAACTGAGATCGCAGTCTGGATATCAAGGCGTATTTGCAAGACTATGTGGGGCTTGCTGCAAGGTGCACAGGTGACTTTATTGCCATCATCCGCCATGATCTCAGCGCCACCTGCTATTACGCCAGATAGCAAAACCGAAGTGATGGAGAATTTCGCACGCGAAGTTGCCGAACAAAAAGCTATTGAACATATGGACTTTAAATCGGAATATGTCACTGACCGCCAAACCCTAACTGATGAGCCGATGCTGGCTATACAGTGCATCATCACTTCCACTGAAAATCAGTTGCCTCATTTAGAACTGCAATGTAAAAACGGGCAGGCTGTTAAAATCGCACTTAGCAATGAGCTCGTGCATGCTATGACCAACATGATGCAGCTTGCTACCCGCGAAGCAGGGTGGGACCTAACGATGACCGCCGATAAAGGGCCAATGATTTCGGGTCTTAGCCAGCAGATGCTTCATTAGTCTTAATTAGGCTCAACTAGTATTTAAATTATAAGTACGTCAATAATCAAAAATAAATTATGCAATATCGTCAATTAGGTAATACCAATCTTAAAGTTTCTGCCATTTGCTTGGGTACCATGACATTTGGCGACCAGAACACGGAAGCGGAAGCCCATGAACAACTCGATTATGCGTTAGCACATGGCATCAATTTTATTGATACTGCAGAAATGTACCCGGTACCGCCAAAAGCGGAAACATATACCAAAACAGAAACTATCGTTGGTAATTGGTTAAAGAATAAGCCAAGGGACAAGATCATCCTCGGCGGTAAAGTGGCAGGGCCACGCCGCGGTATGGATTGGATTCGCGGCGGACCGCCTTCATTGAATCGCGCTAATATCCGCGAGGCGATCGAAGGTTCATTAAAACGGTTGCAAACGGACTATATCGATGTCTACCAACTGCATTGGCCGGAACGCAATGTACCGATGTTCGGCCAATACCAGTTTGATCCCGCGAATGAATATGAAAGCAGAGCGCATCACCAGGGACAGCATAAACAATGGGTCAGCATCCATAATCAGCTTGAGATACTTGCGGAGCTGATTAAAGAGGGAAAAGTCCGTGCTATTGGCCTATCTAACGAGCAGCCATGGGGCTTGATGGAGTTTTTACGTATTGCCCGGGAATATGATTTGCCTCAGGTCGCTAGTGTGCAGAATTGCTATAACTTGCTTAATCGCGGCATGGAATTCGGCATGACGGAGATTCTCTACCGTGAGAATGTTAGCCTGCTGGCTTATTCGCCGTTAGCGTTTGGCCATTTAACCGGCAAATACATTGATAACCCAGCGGCTAAAGGCCGTGTGACTATGTTTTTGGGGTATGCTCAACGTTATAAGAAGCCTAACGTCTTTCCTGCCAGTGCGGCCTATAGCAAGTTAGCACGCGAAAACGGTATGACGCCGGCACAAATGGCTTTAGCCTTTGTCTATCATAGGTGGTTTGTAACCAGTACCATCATTGGGGCGACCAATATGATACAGCTCAGTGAAAATATAGACGCATTCCAAACCACTTTATCACCGGAAGTCATGCAAGAGATTGAAAAACTGCACCTGACGATGATGAATCCGGCACCGTAAGTTATTCAAGTAAGGAAGACTATGTATAGATGTAAGCAGTTTGTACTGTATAGCGTAGGCTTGCTAGGAATTTTGGCGTCAAGTCCTGTAGTTTTGGCTGGGGAAGTGCTTACAGTCGAACAGGCATTGGTCAAATGCCGGAATACCTACCCCAGTGATTTCGAGGCAAAAAAACGGCTAGCCTGTTTTGATAGTATCAGTACGCCGGCTATAGAAATTGAAGAGCAGAAGTCACTCAGTACTGGCATCAATATCAATGATGCTACACAGAAGGACGTTTTCAAAAATGAGTTGGCTATAGACAAAGACGGTGCTAAACCTGTAGTTGCAGTTAAAAAAACCAATGCCAACTTGAGTTACCTGGAAAGAAAATGGCGACTCACTTCAGAAGGCGATTGGGACATTACCGATATCGAAACTTACCAGCCTAACTATTTGCTGATTACAAATTCCGATAACGTCAACGATACGCCTACTAGCCCAAACCGACCCAATACTGGCGATCGTGACCTGAGCCAGCAGGATTTGAAGTTCCAGCTCAGTCTGAAGTCTGAGCTAATGCATAATATCCCGCTCATCCGCGATTTGCCATATGTCACCAGTTCCCGCATCTGGGGCGCTTATACGCAGCAATCATATTGGCAGATTTTCAATAGCGGCGACTCCCGGCCTTTGCGCGAGAACGATTACCAGCCGGAGATTATTTTATCTCTAGGAATTGATAACGAAGTAAACGGTGAGAAGAAGAACTACATTCCGCGTATGCTAAATCTAGGTTTCGCCCACCAATCCAACGGCCAAAGCAATCCTTTATCGCGCAGTTGGAATAGAGTGTATTTGGATAGCGGCTGGGAACTGACAGATAGATTATCCTTATCTGTACGGCCCTGGTGGCGGGTGCCGGAAAATAGCCGGAAAGACGATAATCCTGATATTGAGAAATACATGGGTTACGGCGATCTAACGTTACGTTGGGAAAACGAATCGAATAAAACGGCAGTTTCTATGCTATTGCGCAATAATCTGCGCAGCGAAAATAAAGGTTTCGTGCAGTTCGATTTGCAGCAGCGCGTATTCAATAATCCTTATATCAAGCTGCATCTGATGCTTTCATCCGGCTATGGCGAGACTTTGCTGGATTACAATCACTCGCAGAATATATTCGGTTTCGGCATTTCGCTCGGCGAATAAAAAAGCTGACTGCTATACAATTCACGTATGTCTAATCCCAACCTTTTGCAACGCAGTTTAAAGTCTGTCTGGCATCCGTGCACGCAGATGAAGCAACATGAGGTCTTCCCGCTCATCGCTATCAAGCGCGGGGAAGGCGTGTGGCTGCGGGATGAGAGCGGTGAACGCTATCTGGATGCAGTCAGCTCATGGTGGGTGAATCTGTTCGGGCACAATAACCCCCGTATCAAAGAGGCGATTAAACAGCAGCTCGACCAGCTCGAGCATGTGATGCTGGCGGGTTTTACGCATGAGCCTGTGGTCGAGTTATCTGAAAAATTAGCTAGGCTTACGGGGCTAGGACACGCCTTTTACGCTAGTGACGGTGCGAGCGCCACCGAAATCGCCTTAAAAATGAGCTTTCATTATTGGCGTAATAAAGGCCAGTCAGCCAAAACCAAATTTATCAGCCTGCAAAATAGTTACCATGGGGAAACATTGGGTGCGTTAGGCGTTACCGATGTGGCGATCTTCAAGGATACCTATGCACCGCTATTAACACAGTCAGAACAGATGCCAAGCCCGGATTTCAGGCTTGCCGAACCTGGTGAAAGCGCTGAGGATTATGCTTCTCGCTGTGCTGATATGTTGGAAGAATACATCATTACGCATCATGAACATCTTGCAGCTTTTATTATTGAGCCGCTGGTGCAATGTGCTGCGGGCATGGCAATGTATCATCCGGTATACCTGCGCCGGGCCTGTGAGATTTGCAATCAATACAATGTGCATTTGATTGCCGATGAGATTGCCGTAGGTTTCGGGCGTACCGGTACTATGTTTGCCTGTGAGTATGCCGGCGTACTGCCAGATTTTATCTGCCTTTCCAAAGGCATTACCGGAGGCTATTTGCCTTTATCCGCCGTACTAGCCACGGATGAAATTTACCAGGCTTTCTATGATGACAGTACTGTAAATGGCTTCTTGCATAGCCATAGTTATACCGGTAATCCACTGGCTTGCAGTGCGGCTTTGGCTACTTTGTCTATCTTCGAAACAGATAATATCTTCGAACAAAATCAGCAAAAGTCGGTACATATTTTCCATAAAATGCAAGCGCTTACTGACTTGCCCGTACAGCATTTACGCCAGCAAGGCATGATATTCGCATTCGATGTTACGACAGCTGATAGTGATTTTCCCAAGAAGTGTTATGCCGAGGCATTAAAGCAAAATCTGCTACTGCGGCCTATCGGGAATACGGTTTATTTCATGCCGCCCTATACGATTACTAAAGATGAAATAGACTTTATGGCCACTGCGACCGAGAAAACACTTAAAGCCATCTTATAAAAAATCACAATAGCGCTATAAAAACATCGCATATATAAACGCATATATTTAAGAAGTAGTGCTATAAATAACGAATGAAAAAACTCGTTCCAATATTCATCCTGCTGTTTTCCCAGATTGCCAACGCACAACTGCCAGCGCCAGTATTATCTGAGCTCAAGAAAATCGGCGTACCGCCCGAAAATGTTTCTGTGTATGTACAGGCGCTCGCAGAACAACCCGCACTATTAAATCCTGCCCTGCTTGAGCATCAATCAACGACAGCCCTTAATTTGGCCAGTACCATGAAGTTGCTGACCAGTTATGCAAGCTTGTCTTTACTTGGGCCGGCTTATCGCTGGAAGACCGAAATCTATATCGATGGACCATTACAAAATGGCGTATTGAATGGAAATTTGTATATCAAAGGTTATGGCGATCCCAGTTTCTCTACCGATGATTTTTCACGATTGCTTAACCGCTTGCGCCAATTCGGGGTGCAGGAAATCAAAGGCGACCTGATTATCGATAACAGTTATTTTGCTAGTAAAGCATCCGCTCCAGGCAGTTTCGATGGCGAGTTTGCACGCGCTTACAATGCCACTCCCAGCGCTTTCCTACTCAACCAGAAAACCAGTAGTTTTCGGTTTGATGCTGATACTGACCAGGTCACCATTAGTATGGAACCTGAGCTACGAGAGATCACCGTGAATAATCTGCTCAAGCTGGGCAAGGCGGATTGCGCAAGCTGGCGCAATGCCATCAGCTACGATGTCAAACAACAGGATGGCTTGGCAACAGTTACTTTCAATGGAGTTTATCCGGCAAATTGCACAGAGAAATACCTAGAATTACTGGCATTGGATGAAAGCAGTTTTGACTATCATTTATTCCGTAAAACCTGGAAAGCCTTGGGTGGTGATTTTAATGGCAAGATTCGTATGCAAGCTGTTCCGCCCAATGCCAGCAAACTTTTACAGCAAGATTCCAAGACACTCGCACAGATTCTGCCTGACATGAACAAATGGAGTAATAACCTGATGGCGCGTCAAATGCTGCTGACAATTGCTGCAGAAAGAGTCGCGATTCCAGCTACAGAAGAAAACGGAGCCTTGGCAGTCAAGCAATGGCTCAATACCCAGGACCTCAAATTCGATGAATTGGTCATTGAGAACGGTTCCGGATTGTCACGTATTGAGCGTATCAGTGCCCAGCATTTAGGCCAAATGCTTACCCATGCCTATTACAGTCCGGTGATGCCGGAGCTCATCGGTTCGCTTCCTATTGCCGCCTTGGATGGCACCATGCAAAGACGTTTGCAAAACAGTATGCTGCAAGGCCGCGCGCACTTAAAAACCGGTACTATCAATGGCGTTTATACCTTAGCTGGCTATGTATTAGGACAGCAAGGCGAAAGGTATGTCGTGGTGTTTATGGCTAACCATGCGAAGGCCGCTTACACTAAACCCGCCCAAGACGCATTACTCGAATGGATATACTCTCGATAGCTCATAACACTTCATGAGCGAACTCAATACGATTTCTAGTATCATATCGGGTCTAAATTAACTTTAGCTCTTGTAATCTTTTTAGTACTCATCATATATGGATTATTGAACATGAAATCTCGCAACGCTTTAACGATATCCCTATTACTTAGTTGTTTTGTAGCCGCAGGTTGCAATGCACAATCAACATCATCGACACAGGAAAAACCGGCCATGACACAAAATAACGCAACCACAGAGTTACAGAAAATCGATACACAAGTCGGCACAGGCCGCGAGGCGGAAGCTGGTTTTAACGTGACCGTGCATTACACAGGCTGGTTGTATGATGCAGCGGCTGAAGGCGGCAAAGGCAAGAAATTCGATAGCAGCTTGGATCGTAAACAGCCATTCAATTTCTTTTTAGGTGGTGGCCAAGTCATTCAAGGTTGGGATGAAGGCGTGCAAGGTATGAAAGTAGGCGGCAAACGTACACTGATTATCCCTTCAGAAATGGGCTATGGCGCACGTGGTGCCGGTGGTGTGATTCCGCCGAATGCTAACCTCATATTCGACGTAGAATTATTGGACGTAAAATAATTAAGAATGCAACTTGATTGCTGTGTTGCACGGTACTCATATCTTCGCCGTACTAATGTACTGTCTCGGATTCTGCGTTCCGTGCGCCTTGCACTCAAGCCGCTTTAATCGTTAGGACAATATGAAAGTTAATATTAAGTGGATCGATGGAGTCAGTTTCGTTGGTGAGTCTGAAACAGGGCATGCTGTAGTATTGGATGGCGCACCGGAGAACGGCGGTCGCAATATCGGCATGCGCCCAATGGAAATGCTGCTGATTGGCATGGGAGCATGTACTTCATTTGATGTGGTGACTATCCTTAAAAAAGCGCGTCAGCCGATTGTGGATTGCGTGGCGGAAATAGATGCGGCACGTGCTGATGAGATACCAAAAGTATTTACCAAAATTCACGTGCATTTTGTCATCACAGGTTCGGGGCTCAATGAAACCCAGGTAGAACGTGCGGTTAAACTGTCAGCTGAAAAATATTGCTCGGCGTCTATTATGCTCGGCAAAGTGTGTGAAATCACACACGACTTTGAGATTAGAAACCCAGAGACAGCGACTGCATAATGCAAAATACTTCTACACAGATTTCCAGGCCAGGCGGTATGCTAGGCATACGCCATGTGGCATTGTTCGTAAAAGAGCTGGAAGCGTGTGTGAAGTTTTATGTTGATATTATGGGTATGCACATCGAATGGCAGCCTGATGCCGACAATGTTTACCTAACAAATCATGGCGACGTATTTGCACTGCACCGTGTCGATTATGATCCAGTTCCGCAACAGCGCTTGGACCATATTGGATTTGTGCTGAAGTCTATTGAAGACGTAGATGTTTGGTACGATTATTTTGTTAAGAATGGGGTGCGTATTACTGAGCTGCCTAAAACCCATAGAGATGGTGCGCGAGGGTTTTATTGCCTGGATACGGTAGGGCATCTGTTAGAGCTTATCTACCATCCGCCGATTTCAAAACTGGAAAAAATTTAGAGTTTATTTAATAGAACAGCCATTAAGTATTGCCGTTTACCGGTGTAGTTTCGGTCACTTTCACAGTAAGTGGCTGTTCATCTTCAAGAATATTTAAAAGCCTATCCACATTCGGGTGTTTGCCCGGGCAATTCTCGGCATCTTCAGTATGTTCCGCATATAAGCTTAAACCTTCTACAGCGGCATCCAGAGAAATTTCCCCATACATGCGGAACAAATGGTAATACACTTTTACCGAGCCTTGTGAGCCAGGCTTATTTTCGAGTACACCGGCTGGTGTGCCATTACTATTGAAAAGCTCAATCCGTTGCACATGCGACGCATCATCTAGTGTTTGTAATACATCGCTGAATTTTTGCATAACCTAATAATTCCTATTTCTAATTTACAAATAATACGCAGAAGTTGTCATTAACTTCGATATTTTATTCATTACAAACTTGGCTGGCGCAGGCAGTGCAGCAGCGCCTTGCTGGATTGCTTCCTTGGCATGTTTGGCTTCATCCAGCTGCATTTGTTCAATAATTTTACGGGTCTTTTGGTCGGATTCCGGCAGCTTATCCAAATGGCTTGCCAGGTGGGTGCCAACCTGTTTTTCAGTTTCGGCCAAAAAGCCTAGATTCCATTTATCACCAAGTATGCCAGCAGCAACGCCCATGCTGAATGAGCCTACATAAAATAAAGGGTTCAATAGGCTAGTACGGCCACCCAGTTGTTTGATACGGCTTTCGCACCATGCCAGATGTTCGGTTTCTTCTAAAGCGGCTTGCTGTAAAGCGGCCGTTGTTTGAGGCGTATGTGCAGTCAGCGCCTGACCGCTATATAACGCTTGTGCGCACACTTCACCGGTATGGTTCACGCGCATTAATGCACTGGCATGTTTCTTTTCAGCCTGAGTCATTTCGCTGTCGGCAATATCTGAATCCGGATGCGGACGCTGGCTACGCGGCTGCGCCAGCAAGGTGCGTAAACCCTTGTCGAATTCTGTAATTAATGTATCTAAGTTTGGCAGATTCATAATGATAGTTTACGCTTAAATGATGCCTGCGAGCCAATATTTATATGCTCATAGCATATTTTATTTTTACTATTTTTTATTGTTCTTTCCAACCCATTTGCCGCGCAATAATCTGTATTGGATGAAGTACGGTGACATCCATATTTTGCTCACGCAGGCCGTCGGCAATATGCAAACTGCAGCCAATATTAGACGTGGCAAGTATGGCAACTTGATGATGCTTGATCGCAGCTAATTTATCATCGCGTAACGTGTTGGCCATCTCGCTTTGCGTCAGCATATAGCCACCTGCACCGCCACAGCATTGGCCGTTTCCAGGCAAGGGCTGAATATCCGCTTCAGGAACTTTCTTGAGTAGCTCATAAACACGCTGATGACTTTTCTGTACATTGCGCAATGTACAAGGGTCTTGTACATAGATGGTTTGCGGCAAGGCATCGATTTGAACATTAGACCAATCGCAAGACATTAAAAAAGTGCTGATGTCCTGTACTTTATGCTTAGGCATATAATCGTGCAAACCCGCGCCACAACCGCTGGCGACGCTAAGTAGGGGCATAGTCTCATCAAAGCTTGCTTGATTCTGAATAACCAACTTATGCGCTTCATCGCTATCGCCCATTTGCCTGGCGATGCTGCCGCAGCAAGTTTGTTGCACTGGCACATGGACATCCAAGCCCAATGTATTCAATACATAAATACCGGCTTTTAACGTCTGGTTATCGAAGGTGTTGGTAGCACAGCCTAAAAATAAACTGACGTCGCCGCGTTTGGTCGATTTGGCAGGATAGAAGGTTTGCCATACATCAGGCTGTTTAATATTAGGTAATCGTTTTGCTGCCGGTAGCAATGCTCTAAGTAAGGTATCAAGCTTGGTTTTCTGTAATAACCAGATAAGCCAGCTTAAGCTGTATTGCAGGCTGCGATGTCGTATAAAAGGTTTTGCTACTGAAAACCATCCGTTCTTTTTTTGGATGTGCAAAGCGCGTGAAGTGTCTACCAATGCTCCGTAATTAACGCTATTCGGACAAGCTGATTCGCAGCTGCGGCAGCTTAAACATAGATCGATATGCTCCTTAAAGCGCGCATTGTTAGGCAGAACCTCTTGGGCTACCGCCCGCATTAACTGGATACGGCCACGCGGAGAATCGGCTTCTGAGCCGGTTTTCCGGTAGGTGGGGCAGTGCGGCAAACAAAGACCACAAGCGACACAGCGGTCGGCTTCTACAATCAAGGATTCTATCGATAATGACATGCCGTTATTATAAACCTCAGATGCTTAATCGTTTTGAGGATATAAGAGCTACAGGCGTAAAAAATCCGCCTTAATCAGGCGGATTTTAAGAGGCAAAGTTAATTAATTAGCTTTTTCAGTTTTGGCTGGAGCAGCTGAATTTGCCTCAATTTTTTGTGGCTCAGTTTTCATTACTGGTTTGCCTTTCAAGAAATTCATCGCTTGGGCAAACTGAATGTCATCTTTACTAGCCGGTTCAATTGGCGCAGTTTCAGCAAATTTCTTCTCATTCGCTTTCTCTTTTGCCACTTCTTTAGCAGGAGTGATTTCCACTTTTTCGCCAGCTTTCGGGTCTTTCGGGTTAGCCAAGTGACGCGTCAAATCTGCTTCATGGATATTACCGGACTGGTCAGTACCATCTTCCACGATGTAATCAGGCACGATGCCTTTAGCCTGGATAGAGCGGCCATTTGGTGTGAAGTAACGTGCAGTCGTGAGCTTGATGGCCGCACCGTTATTCATAGGCATA
Organism: Methylotenera sp.; assembly: GCA_035460225.1. GTDB lineage: Bacteria > Pseudomonadota > Gammaproteobacteria > Burkholderiales > Methylophilaceae > Methylotenera. Next base: position 16,341 of record DATHWX010000007.1, on the reverse strand, counting down.
ATGGTTTGTACAGAACCCTTACCGAAGCTTTGGATACCAATCAATGTAGCGCGTTTATGATCCTGTAGTGCGCCGGCGACAATTTCAGAAGCCGAAGCAGAACCTGCGTTGATCAACACTACCATAGGCACGGTTTTCATATCGTCAGGAAGGTCGCGAATGTAGTCATTAGCGATACCGCCTCGTGCATAATTTTCCGGGCTAGCGGTCAACTGCATTTTGGAATCCGGCGCACGGCCTTCGGTATACACTACTAAGTCACCTTTAGGCAGGAATGCCGCGGCAACGCCCACGGCGCCATTCAGCAAACCACCTGGATCGTTACGAAGATCTAATACAAAGCCTTTGAACGGGCCTTTATTCTCGTCATGCATGAGCTTAATAGCTTTAGCTAAATCTTCACCGGTATGTTCCTGGAACTGTGTCACGCGTGCGTAAGCGTAACCAGGCTCAGTAAGTTTGTATTTGACGCTTTTATTTTTGATGACAGCACGCGTTAAAGTAAATACTAGCGGTTTGGCTTCGTTTTTCCGTAACACGGTCAATACGATAGGCGTATCCGGTTTGCCACGCATTTTTTTTACGGCGTCATTCAGGTTCATACCTTTGACAGGCGTATCATCTAACTTAACTATCAGGTCGCCCGTTTTGATACCCGCTTTATAAGCAGGGGTGTCTTCGATAGGGGAAACGACTTTAACCAAGCCATCTTCCATGCCGACTTCAATACCCAAGCCGCCGAACTCACCTTGAGTTGAAGCTTGCATATCTTTGAATGAATCAGGGTCAAGATAGGTAGAATGTGGGTCTAGGCCAGTCAGCATGCCGCTAATGGCTTCGGAAAGCAGTTTTTTATCTTCTACTGGCTCTACATAATCACTTTTGATTTTGCCGAATACTTCAGCAAAAGCGCGTAAATCATCTAGGGGTAATTGTTGCTTGACCATTTTATCTGCGAGTGCAGAATAGGTAAGGCTTAACATCAGGCCAAGAATCAAACCCAAGCCGATGAAGCCGAGTTTAGCAAAACCTTGATATTTACCGGTGTATCGCTTGTTAACTTGCATGTAATATTGTTCCTAAAAGATTGCGTTACGTGTGTAAGACACACGGCGCCATAATAGTTTCAAACATTGTTTTGTTTTATGCTGCATAAGCAGCTGAAGCCGACTCTTACTATATAGCTTGATGTTTTAAGTATATCAGTAAGGCTGAAGAAATTGCGTGTGTCGAAAAGGAAATGGGAAGTAATGAAATGAACAATTCTATAATCAGTAATGTTGAGATAACTTATTGCACACAATGCCGTTGGTTATTACGTGCGGCGTGGTTAGCCCAGGAACTATTAACTACATTTGAGCAAGACCTTACCAGCGTCGCTTTAAAACCAGGGACCGGTGGAGTTTTTGAAATAAGGCTCAACGACACTTTATTGTTTTCCCGTAAGGATGCCGGACGCTTTCCGGAAGCCAAGGAAATCAAGCAATTGATACGTGACCAGATAGACCCGGATCGCGATTTGGGGCATAGCGACCGACCTAAAGGTGAAGCCGTCTAGAAATTTCCGTAACGTGCTTGATAGTGACAATGCGAACTATTTGCAATTCTGCAAAGTTTGTTTGTTTGGCATACACTGTGGCTATTAAGCACAAGCTTGATTAAAGCATATGGAAAAGGAGAACAAAAATGGCTGCAGATCATGGGGCAAATAGCCCGGTAGTAAACGCACTGAACACCATTCTGGAGTTTGAATTAGCAGGGGTGGTGCGCTATACGCATTATGCCTTGATGGTATTTGGCTATAACCGTATTCCTATCGTTTCCTGGTTACGTGGCCAGGCAACGGAATCATTGGCGCATGCTGATAAAGCCGGTGAGATCATCACGCATTTGGGCGGACACCCGTCATTGTCCATCGGACCATTATTAGAGACGCATAATCACGATATCGGCGACATCCTGCGTGAATCATTGGCGCATGAAACTGCCGCATTGAACGCTTATAAAGCTTTGCTTAAACTGGTTGAAGGCGATTCCGTGATGCTGGAAGAATATGCACGTGAGATGATTTACCAGGAAGAGTTGCATTTGGGTGAAGTGGATAAAATGCTGCGTAAGCCTGGCGACTTGGCTAAGTTCCATGCTTAAGCTGTATTGACCAAACTAATGTAGTAAATCTTAAGTTTCAATAAAAAAGCGGCTCTGGCCGCTTTTTTATTGGGCAACATTTATTGGTTTAAATCTTTGCTGGACGTGTTTTTTGGATCTATACGTTGAGCACCGTTGTAACGTTTTGCCCAATAACCGTCCTGCATGTTTTCCACGCGGACTTTGCCGCCGCTACTAGGTGAGTGGATAAACCGGTTGTTGCCTAAATAAATACCGACATGGGAAAACGCAGATTTCAAGGTATTGAAAAATACCAAATCGCCAGGCTGCAATTCGTTTTTAGGTACCGTGGTACCTAGTTGGCTGATCTCAATAGCACTGCGCGGTAAGGTCAGACTAGCCGCCTGCTTGAATACATAACGTACAAAACCACTGCAATCAAATCCTGTTTCCGGTGAGTTACCGCCATATTTGTAGCGAATGCCAGTGAGGCTTAATGCATTCACTAATACCTCACGCGCCCGATCTGACCAGTTTTCTGCGCTTTGTTCTTCGTATTGAGTGACTTCAGCATTGATTTGCGACTCAGTCATTTTAGGCGCAGGCTCAACCGCAGCGCAGGATGCGCTGGACAATGCGAGTACTATTGATAGGAGATATTGCGGCTGCAGAAATTTAATCACAGGCCGATTATAAGAAATTAAGCACTGATTGCCAAACATTCCTAATAAATTCAAAAACATTCCTAGAAAATCAGCCTCTAAATTGTGTGACTAAAGTTAAAGTCGCAAGGCGATTCATGGGATAATTATGGCTATCATGAGTGAACAAAATATCCGCCAGGTCTTTGAAAAAGACGGCATTCTAGCGAATCATATTCCTGGCTACAGCGAGCGTACGCAGCAACTCGAAATGGCGCTGGCGATCTCCGATGCTATCGCAAACAATACCCAGCTAGTGGCAGAAGCTGGTACCGGTACGGGCAAGACGTTTGCTTACCTGGTTCCTGCATTACTGACCGGTGGTAAGGTTATTATTTCTACCGGCACAAAAAACCTGCAAGACCAGCTTTACAGCCGCGATTTGCCTAATATTCGCGACGCATTAAAAGTGCCTGTTACAGTGGCCATGCTTAAAGGTCGCTCAAATTATGTATGTCATTACCATTTAGAGCGCGCAGGGCTTGAAGGCCGCTTTGCTTCGCGTGAAGATGCCAAATATTTGCAAGTGATCAAGACCTTTGCAGAAAATAGTAAGGTAGGCGATAAGAGTGAACTTAACTCAGTGCCGGAGAATGCAACAATCTGGCCTAGCGTGACCTCAACCCGCGATAACTGTCTTGGTGCGGATTGCAGTTATTACAAAGATTGCTTCGTTATGGAAGCCCGTAAACAGGCGCTTGCAGCCGATGTCGTCGTAGTAAATCATCACTTGTTTTTTGCTGATGTGATGCTACGCGATGAAGGCGTAGCGGAATTGTTGCCCAGTGCGAATACCGTGATATTCGATGAGGCACACCAACTGCCGGAAGTCGCTGGCCTGTTCTTTGGCGAAGATGTATCCACCAGCCAGCTGGCTGAATTAGCGCGTGATTGTAGTGTGGCTTATCTTTCCGTGGCTAAAGATTGTATTGAATTAGGCAAAGCGATCCCTGCCTTGGAAAAAGCCGCTAAAGATTTTCGCTTAGTCTTTGCCTATGAAGGCTCACGCTTTCCGGTACAAAAAGCTTTGGCGCTTAAGGGCTTTGAAAGTGCATTGGCGCATATGCAAACTCAATTAGCAGCATTGTCGGCTGTTCTGGAAACGCAGGCTGCACGTGATCCTATGTTAGAAAAGTGCTGGGAACGCAGCATGGCTTTGCAAGAGTTATTTAGCCGCTGGCAATCTGCAGAAAATAGTAATTTGGTACGCTGGGTCGAAGTATTTACGCACTCAGTACAGTTGCACGCAACCCCGCTTAGTGTGGCAGAAGGCTTCGGTAAACAACTCAATGCCCAGCCGCGTGCCTGGATATTTACTTCTGCGACCTTGGCGGTAAAAAGTGATTTCAGCCATTATGTCGCCCAAATGGGCTTGCATGCCGCAACAACCAGTTTCTGGGATAGCCCTTTCAATTATCAGCAGCAGGCATTGTTATATGTACCACCTGAACTGCCAGACCCAAATAGCCCGACTTATACGGCCAGTGTGGTGGCTGCTGCGCTACCAGTACTGCAAGCCAGCGGTGGCAGGGCATTTGTACTTTCGACCAGCTTACGCGCCATGCGAGAAATCCATGCGCTACTGAAAGATGCTTTTGTTGAGAACGGCATAGAAAGCCCATTGCTGTTACAAGGTGAAAGCTCGCGTACCGAGTTGCTGGATCGTTTCCGTAAGTTGGGGAATGCCGTATTAGTCGGTTCACAAAGCTTTTGGGAAGGCGTGGATGTTCGCGGGGAAGCGCTCAGTGTAGTCATTATCGATAAGCTGCCGTTCGCACCACCCGATGACCCGGTACTTTCTGCACGGGTAGATAAACTCAATGCAGAAGGTAAAAACGCGTTTATGGAATACCAATTACCATACTCGGTGATTACCTTGAAACAAGGTGCGGGGCGATTGATTCGCGATGAAAAAGATCGTGGCGTGCTCATGATCTGCGATCCTCGCCTTATTACTAAATCCTATGGAAAGCGCATCTGGCAAAGCCTGCCGCCATTCAAACGTACACGCGATATCACTGAGGTACAGGCTTTCTTTGAGGAGTCTGTTGTCAATTAGTACCATGCTGGAAATTCCTGAAACAGAATACGAACTCACAGCGATTCGTGCCCAAGGTGCAGGAGGCCAGAATGTAAACAAAGTATCCAGCGCGATACATCTGCGTTTTGATATAAAAGCTTCATCGTTAAGTGACTGGCTTAAAGAAAAGCTGCTTAATACCAAGGATAGCCGCATCACCGATGAAGGCGTATTGATATTAAAAGCCCAGCAATACCGGACCCAGGAAGCCAATAGAAGAGATGCGATCAAGCGTTTGCATGACATTGTAAATGCTGCAAATCAAGTAAAACCAACACGCTATGCCACACGGCCGAGTTACGGCTCACAAAAACGAAGACTGGAAAGCAAAACGCAGCGCGGGCAAATTAAGCGAATGCGTGGCAAAATAGCGTCTGAATGAAACTGCTCACATTTGATACCTCTACCGAATACCTCTCACTCGCCGTACTAAATGACAGCGAAGTATTTACTTATGATGTCCTGGCCGGGCAGACCCACTCACAAATTATTCTGCCGCAAATTCAAGCACTTCTTGAGACCGCTGGATTACAGCTTAAAGATTTACAAGGCATTGCCTTTGGCGCCGGTCCTGGCTCATTTACCGGTGTGCGTATTGCTGCCGGTATAGCTCAAGGACTGGGCTTTGGAGGTAATTTACCGGTGGTAGGAATTTGCACGCTGCAAGCGCTTGCAGAAGCCAGCAGTGCTACAAAAGTCATTGCCTGCCTGGATGCACGCATGGGTGAGGTGTATCACGCTGCTTATGAAAGAACTCTAGATGAGAAAACGCCAGGCGAATGGCAGGCAGTAATGGAGCCTGGCTTATACAAGCCTGATGCAGTGCCGAAGATTAATGGTAACGGTTGGGTAGGTGCAGGTAGCGGCTGGCAGACATACGGCGAACTCTTGTCCAATGCTTATAGCGAGCAAATCATATCTACCCAGCCCACATTATTGCCTACAGCCAGTGCGATAATGAAATTGGCTCAACCGATATTTGCCAGTGGTCAAGCGAAACCAGCGCATGATGCCATGCCTATTTATATCCGTAACCGGGTAGCGCTTAAAACCGCTGAGCGTGAAAAGGGACTGCGTTTATGAGTGCCATGCTGCAAACATTTAACGCACAACAATACAAGTTCCGCCCAATGAATATGACGGATTTGGATGCCATCATGGAGATTGAGCCGCTTATCTATTCTCATCCCTGGACACGCGGTAATTTTAGTGATTCTTTAAATTCCGGTTACAGCGCATGGGTGCTGGAAAAAAATAATGAAATGATAGGTTATGCACTTTTAATGATGGTCATGGATGAAGCGCATCTGCTTAACCTCAGTATCACCAAGCCATACCAAAAACAGGGCTTAGGACGCTATCTGCTGGAACATATGCTACAAATTGCCCGCAACCATCATGCGCTCAATATGTTTCTGGAAGTGCGCACTAGTAATATTTCTGCAATCGCTTTATACGAGAATGTAGGATTTAACGAAATGGCCATCCGCCGTAATTATTATCCAGCCAAAACCGGTCGCGAAGATGCGGTCTTAATGGGTTTAGCTCTATGAGGGCGATTTAAATGGCAATGACCCGAGAGGATATGTTGCGCGAATTGGAGCTGCTGCCGGCTTGGAAGCTGCGTGAGCCTATCGAAAATCCGGCGCTAGCTGCAAAAGTGGAATTAACTATGGCTGATAGTTTATCTGCGCCAGCGGCTATTGAAGCGTTACCAGTAATAGAAGATTTACCCCCATCCTTCGACCATGTACAAAAGGTTGCAGAAACAATCGCAGAATCTGCAATAAAGCCAGCAGAAAAAGAAGAAAACACCGAGCCATTAAAAGAACGCATTGCTGCGATCAAACAGATGGATTGGCAAGCTTTGCAGGATTATGTAAAAGATTACCATGCTGGCAAGGCCGTATTTGGTAATGGCGACCCTAATGCGGAATGGCTAATAATAAGTGAAGCACCTAACACTGAAGAAGAGCTTGAAGGTAAACCATTTGTAGGGGACGCAGGCAAGCTGCTGGATAATATGCTGGCGGCTATACAGCTGAAACGCAGTGAGAATGTATTCATTACCAATGTTCTCAAATGCAGGCTGTCTGAGAACGACTACCAGCATGGCGAAGAGGCGCAGGAATGCAATCCTTTCCTACAGCGCCAAGTGGAACTGATTAAACCTAAACTGATTATTGCGATGGGCGAATCGGCCGCACAATCGTTATTGCAATCGAAAAATACTATTGCCGATTTTCGCGGTCAGTTACATACCTATAACGATGTGCCAGTGATCGTTACCTACCATCCGGCTTATTTATTGAGCAACTTAGCTGATAAAGCCAAAGCATGGGAAGACTTATGTTTTGCAAAAAGGACGATGCAGAACTTGTAATGGGTGAGATTGCCACCATCATGATTATGAATAGATGAACCCAAGACCGTTGTAATATCGCTAATAAGATAATTAAGGAAAAAACATGAAGAACTTAAATTTGAATGCGTGGATTCTAAAGATTGCTGCATTATTCTTACTGCTGAATTTAAGCGGTTGCGGCTATAACCAATTCCAGACACTGGATGAAGAGGCCAAAGCCAGCTGGTCTGAAGTACTCAACCAGTATCAACGCCGTGCGGACCTGGTACCTAACTTAGTGAATGTAGTTAAAGGCTATGCTTCACATGAAAAAGAAGTACTTACCCAAGTGACTGAAGCACGTTCTAAAGTTGGCAGCATGCAAGTCACGTCTGAAGTATTGAATGATCCAGAAGCCTTTGCTAAATTCCAGGCGGCACAAAGTCAATTGACTTCAGCATTATCTCGTTTGTTAGTTGTGGCAGAGAATTATCCAAACTTGAAAGCAGACCAAGGCTTTAGGGATTTACAAGCGCAGCTTGAAGGTACAGAAAACCGCATTACCGTGGCGCGTAACCGTTACATCGAAACGATTAAAAATTACAACGTTGCTGTACGTTCATTCCCTGGTAATTTAACGGCTATGATGTTCGGCTATAAAACCAAGCCATCATTCACGGTTGAAAATGAAAAATCGATCTCAGTGGCGCCTACGGTTGATTTCGGCGATAAAAAGTAAGCCGCTTTTTCAAGGTATTCAGGTGATTAACAAGCTGAAAGCGAGCTTATTCGCGCTCTGTACGTTACTGGTCTTTATATCAGGTAGCGTGCAGGCCGAGCTTGCTGCCATTCCGGCTTTAAAGACCCGAGTCACCGACCTTACCCAAACACTAACTGCGGAACAGCAGAATCAGCTTGAATCTAAGCTGGCTAACTTTGAACAGCAAAAAGGTAGTCAGATCGCCGTTCTGATCGTCCCCACAACACAGCCTGAAGATATCGCCCAGTATTCAATCCGCGTGGCTGAGTCTTGGAAACTGGGTCGGGAAAAGCAGGATGATGGGATTTTGGTGTTAGTCGCAAAAGATGACAGAAAAATGCGTATAGAAGTGGGCTATGGCTTGGAAGGCGCCATTCCTGATTTGATTGCTAAACGCATCATCAGTGAAGTCATGGCACCCAAGTTTAAGCAAGGCGACTTTTATGGTGGCATAGACGCTGCAGTGGATAAGCTAATAGGTTTAACTAACGGCGAAAATCTCCCGGCGCCGAAGGCTAAACCACATAAGTCCAGTAACTTCGATAACATTTTCCCCTTACTATTGTTTGGTGGGCTGATTTCAGGGTTGTTCCTGCGCAGTATTCTCGGTAACTTTATGGGTAGTGCGGTCAACGGCGGCCTGCTTGGTACGGCCTTATGGATGCTAGGTTTTGCTATTGGCGGCGCATTATTGCTTGGGTTGCTCGCATTTTTCTTTACCATGATGATGGGTACACGCAATATGAATGGCTTTGGCAGCTACCCAACGATGGGTGGAGGCTTAGGCGGTTTTGGCGGTGGCGGGTTTGGTGGCGGTAATGATTCGTTTTCGGGCGGTGGCGGTGACTTTGGCGGCGGTGGAGCTTCCGGTGATTGGTAACAGGAGAAATTGCTGATGGCATGCACGCTATTAAAACGTTTAGCCAGGCATTTATTTATTTTGCCGCATGTTGCCATGCGTTATTTCCCCATAGATTCAATGCGCAGGATAGAGGCGGCGATTGCTCAGAATGAAACAAAGCACAGTGGTGAAATTCGTTTTGCCGTAGAAACCAATCTGCATGTGCTGGATGTGTTAAGGAAAAAATCCGCAAGGCAACGTGCCATCGAAGTGTTTTCTCATTTGCGCGTGTGGGATACCGAGCAGAATAACGGCGTATTGATTTACCTACTGCTAGCGGATCATGATTTTGAAATCTTGGCTGACCGTGGTATTCATGCCCATATGGGGGAAGAAGGCTGGGAACAAGTCAGCAAAACCATGGAAGCCTTGTTCAGGCAAGGAAAGTTTGAAGAAGGCGTCTTGTACGGAATTGAACATATCGGCCATAAACTAGTCCAGTGTTATCCTGCCAACGGTAAAAACAAGAATGAGTTGCCTGATGCGCCGATTATTATTTAGCTGCCTTATTCTTCTAGCATTGGATGCCGAAGCCGCCGTTTCGGATATCAACCGAATCTATCACGAAACTCCTACGCTGCAAGGTTTTGATGTCTGCTCAGGCGGCGGTTGTTTTGATATCAAACGCATTTCCTTGAGTACTGAAGAGTGGCAGAAAGTGGCCGCAATCTTTAATCCAACGCCAAATAATGCGGAACAAGAGCGTAAACAGATCTCCCTGGCAGTAGGTAAACTTGAAGAACTGGTTGGCATTAAGGCAGGTACTTCTACGGATCGTGCAGGTACTTTCGATAACTCCAGCTATCCCGGACAATTGGATTGCAATGACGAAGCGATTAACACCACGACCTATATGCGGCTGCTGTATTCACATGGCTTGATCAAGCTGCATGAGATTGAAGATATGCGTACGCGCAATTTCTTCTTTACCGGCTGGCCACACACGACGGCGGTGATCCATGAAATAGCGACTGGTCACCGATTCGCGGTAGATAGCTGGTTTTATGACAATGGCGTACCGGCCACTATAATCCCATTCGAGCAATGGAAGTCAGGTTATGTCCCGGACGATAGTCCAATCAAGCATACACGCAGTGCACATAAGCCGAATGAGGCTGGACCAAGTACGGCACAGTAACTGCTCCATAGTAAGTATTCCTCAGTAATACCCCTATCCAGTTAATTTTTCTGTAAAATTCGCACTTTGATTTTGCATTGATACGAGCCTGTATGCGCGCCTCCAAATTTTTCTTCAATACCCAAAAAGAAGCTCCTAACGAAGCTGAACTGCAAAGCCATATTTTAATGGTACGTGCCGGCCTGATAAAACGCCTTGGTTCCGGTCTTTATAGCTGGATGCCGCTAGGTTTGCGTGTGCTGCGTAAAGTCGAAGCGATTGTGCGCGACGAAATGAATAAGGCAGGTGCGCTGGAGTTATTAATGCCAGCCGTGCAGCCTAAAGAACTATGGGAAGAAACGGGCCGCTGGGCAGTATTTGGCCCACAGATGCTCAAAATTCAGGACAGGCACGAGCGCGAGTTCTGTTTTGGCCCTACGCATGAAGAAGTGATTACCGATATTGCGCGTAAAGAGATTCGCAGCTACAAACAATTACCGCTTAATTTCTACCAGATTCAAACCAAATTTCGTGACGAAATTCGCCCGCGCTTTGGCGTGATGCGCGCTCGCGAATTCATGATGAAAGACGCTTATTCATTCCATACTGATTTCGCCTCTTTGGAAAAAACCTATCAGATTATGTACCAGGCTTACAGCAATGTATTTAGCCGTTTGGGTCTTAAATTCCGTGCCGTAAAAGCCGATACCGGCGCTATTGGTGGCGATGGTTCACATGAGTTTCATGTGCTGGCCGATTCCGGCGAAGATGCGCTCGCTTATTGTGATACATCAGACTTTGCTGCGAACGTGGAGCTGGCAGAAGCAGTGGCACCTAGTCAAGCACGCGCAGTAGCGCAAGAGCAAATGCGTGAAGTCGATACACCTAAGCAAACAGCTTGCGAAGATGTGGCTAAGTTATTAGATATCGGCATTGAGCGTACCGTGAAAGCCATAGCGCTCATTGTAACTGCGGAAGGGAAAACTCAATTTGTGTTAGCTTTGCTACGTGGCGACCACAATTTGAACGAAGTTAAACTTGGCAAAGTGACTGGTTTCTCTGATTTTCGTTTTGCTACTGAAGAAGAAATACGCGCTAACTTAAATTGTCCACCAGGGTTTATCGGGCCAGTACAAGTGAGCTCAAATGTAACTGTGATTGCTGATCGTACTGTAGCTGCGATGAGTGATTTTGTCTGTGGTGCGAATAAACCTAAATTCCATTTAGCTGGTGTGAACTTTGGCCGCGATTTAGCAGAGCCTGCCTTAGTTGCGGATATCCGCAATGTAGTAGATGGCGATATCAGCCCTGACGGTAAAGGCGCACTTTCCCTTTGCCGTGGGATTGAAGTTGGCCATATATTCCAGCTGCGCACTAAATATTCTGAAGCGATGAATGCGACTTATCTGGATGAGAACGGCCAAACTCAAGTCATGGAAATGGGCTGTTACGGTATTGGTGTTTCACGTATCGTCGGCGCTGCCATTGAGCAAGGTAATGATGAGCGCGGTATTATTTTCCCAGCCAGCATGGCGCCTTTTAGCTTGGTGATCTGTGCTATTGGTTACGAAAAATCTGAACTCGTTAAATCTACTGCGGATAAATTGCATGATGACTTATTAGCTGCAGGTGTAGATGTGCTGCTAGATGACCGTGGGGAACGTCCTGGCGTAATGTTTGCCGAAGCTGATTTGATGGGTATTCCTCATCGCGTGGTGATAGGCGAGCGTGGTTTGAACGAAGGTAATGTCGAATATAAAGCGCGCTCGGCTGCAGAAGCTCAATCCCTGCCACTTGCAAACCTGGTTGAATTTTTGCAAAGAGTGGCGCGATAATATCATCGCAACAATTCAATCCATATTTCTTGTATGTTGAAAAAGATTATCTTAGTTAGCTTATTTGCTTTCGCTGGAAGCCTTCCAGCGATATCCATTGCAGGTGCGCAAAAAGAAGAAGCGCTTTCCAATAGCGTACGGGCAATGATGCAGCGCAGCATCAGCGATAAAGCTGCACCCAAGTTGGTATTCACTACGCCGCAAGAAGGCAGGGCATGGATGAATGAGATGTCCAGCCGCCTTAAAAAACGTATTCCTGACGAAGCTTACCGAGAAGACTTGCTGCGTACTGTGCATTATGAAGCCACACGTGCCGGGCTTGATCCGCAAATGGTACTCGGTTTGATCCAGGTGGAAAGCGGCTTTAAAAAGTATGCAGTTTCTTCAGTAGGCGCACGGGGCTTTATGCAGGTTATGCCATTCTGGGTGCGTAGTATTGGTGCAAAAGACCAAAATTTATTCCATATGCGTATTAATTTGCGCTACGGATGCACAATCTTAAGGCATTACCTGGATATTGAGCGCGGTGATCTTTACCGTGCATTAGGCCGTTACAATGGCAGCCTGGGCCAGCCGCAATATCCAAATATGGTATTAGGAGCATGGCGTAAAAATTGGGATTACACACCGCCCGTTTTTGAAGGCTCACCAAAAAATCTGGATGGCGCACCAAAAACTATCTAATTCCACCTGTTTCAAAATCTTCAATTTTTTTGCTCTAATTTAGTGCAAATTATCCTGTAAAAAAGTTTACATTTTTGTGAAAATCCTTCAGTATGCACCTAGCATAAATATGTATAGGGCGACTTATTACATTTACGCCCGGCATGTCTTGCTGTAGTTCGAATCAACTTGCTACTCATTTAAATAATTATAGAGGGAGTTAAAGTATGTCGAAATTAACCGCGTTGGCTTCAAGCATTGCAGTACTTGGTGGTGTGTGGGCGTTTTTAGCATTAGGCCCATTGGCAGGCTCAGTATTAGTTTGGGCAGGTTTCATTGCATGGGGCTGCTATTTCCACACTGGCGGTGATAATGCCGCACTTCAAAAAACCATTGCAGGCATGATTTACGGTGCAGTCATTGCAGGTATCGCACTAGCCTTGGTCGTTACTAATCCAGTTTCACTTCCAGCAGCAATTGCAGCACCTGTATACATTGCAGTCACAGTATTTTTCTTAGTAATCGTTGCAGGTATCAACTTATTATCTGTCGTCCCGGCGAATGTTTATGGTTATGCAGCGACAGCAGGTTACGCACTTTCTACTAATACTGCAGCAAACTACAGCGCAATGAACTTAAGCAATCCAACTTTGATTGTTGCCTTATCAGTAGTGTTCGGTGCTGTATTCGGCTTACTTTCTGGCAAACTTGCAGGTGTTTTAGGTAAATAATAGTAATTCTTTAAAGTATCAACCCAAATAAAAAAACCGCCATTGGCGGTTTTTTTATTGCCTCAAATTAGCTTAATTCTTCAATACTTTAAACCCATAATAAGTACCGAATTCACCTTCAGGCTCATGGTATACAAATAGCATGTCATTGGCATAACCCGTGCCGTTGAAATGGTTTTGTGAGCGTAATTTCAAGTCTTTAGGCAGCTCACTTTTACCTACATATTTACCGGTTAGGTCAAATATCAAAGCGGCTTTGTGATCTACATCCAGCAAAATAAGTTCTTCACCTTTAACGCCGGTATAACCTGCAAAATGGTCTGTAACATCATCAGATGCCACGCCCGCTTTGGTAAAGTCTAAAGCAATCTCACCGACTTTTTCACGGGATTTCAAATCGACGATCCATACTTTATTGCTACGTTCTTGCTTGGCATAGTATTGATTGGTATCAGGGTTGTAGCTAGGCATGGTTGCAGCATCGCCAAACGCAGGATTAAATCCAAACACCTCTCCGGAGGTATCTTTCAAATCGCCATTTTCCGCTAGGTCTATAGAGTAAATCCCAGTATTGGGCGAGAAGCCTACATCGCTGGATACGTTATAAGTAATAGTCTCCAGCTTATCGGTTTTAGGGTTGTAGTAAATTGAGCGGTTGTCATAGCCTGGGCGTGATGAATTCACATACTTACCTTCGTCATCATAGCTATGAATCAATGATTTCGACACCGCAGCTTCAAACTCGGTAGGCATCGGCGCTAAGCCGCCATCAGCAATGTAATAGCGTTTTAAGCCTGGGATATGCGCGACAGTCATAGGCCTGGTGCTAGGTTTTTTTACCAGCGGGATTTTAATGCCAACTTCTGCATTGGGCAGTATCTGTGCTTCCGCAGCATTGACCACGGCAAATAAAGCTAAGGAAAATAAAATCGGGGAAATACGCATAAGGCTTCTCTCAGTTGAATCTTTGGTCAAATTGTCAGGGAAACAGCTCACATTAGTCTTGGTTTAAATTTATTTGTTCAATCGAAAACGAATTAGATTATGACGAATATTATTAATCGTCAGCTTTCTCGATCAGCATGGCATCGCCATAACTAAAGAACCGATATTGTTGTTGTATGGCATGCTGATATGCTTGTTTGATATTTTCCATGCCGCCAAATGCCGACACTAACATAAGCAATGTGCTTTTGGGGAGATGGAAGTTGGTAAATAAACGATCCACCACTTTAAACTTGAAGCCGGGCGTGATGAAAATATCCGTCTCGCCATTACCTGCTTTTAACTTCTCATATCTCGCAGCGCTCTCTAAAGCTCGCATCGCTGTAGTGCCTATCGCAGTAACTTTGCCGCCATGAGCTTTGGTTTGTGCGATCAGGTCTATCGTTTGCTGTGAGATGTCATAAAGCTCACTATGCATTTTATGCTCATGGATATTATCTACTCGCACGGGCTGGAATGTTCCAGCTCCGACATGCAGTGTCACGTAGGCGATATTCACACCCTTTGCTTTAATCTCTTCAATTACAGAATCACTAAAGTGTAATCCAGCGGTAGGTGCGGCAACCGCCCCTAAGTTTTTTGCATATACGGTTTGGTAACGCTCTTCATCTTCGCTAGTGGCAGCGTGATTGATATAAGGCGGCAATGGCAGGGCGCCATATTCTTCCAGCAAATCCAGTACAGAAGTTTCGCTTAAAAAACGTAATTCGAATAAATCATCATGCCGCGCTATCACTTCTGCATCGAATGCATCGGCTAAGTTAATTAAGCTACCGATTTTTGGCGAACGTGAAGCACGCACATGGGCATAAGCCGTATGCTGATTAATGACGCGCTCAATCAGGACTTCCACATTACCGCCCGAATGCTTGTGACCAAAGAGTCTGGCCTTAATTACGCGGGTATCATTAAATACTAGTAAGTCGCCGGAGTTCAATAGTTCAGGTAACTCTAAAAATAGTTTATCTTCCAATTTTCCACTCATACCATTCAAGTGCAGCATGCGACTTGCTGATCTTTCCGAAGTGGGATGTTGGGCAATTAATGATTCAGGTAAATAAAAATCGAAATCTTGTGTTCGCATAATTCTCAGAGCTTGCTATAATGGCGGCTCGCAATTATACAGCAATGTTTTTTACTGTATGTTCCAAGTGCCCGGGTGGCGGAATTGGTAGACGCACGGGACTCAAAATCCCGCGTTGGCGACAACGTGCCGGTTCGATTCCGGCCCCGGGCACCATCTTTATTCCTCAAGTATTTCTAATCTATAACGCCGCTTTCATTTGAAGCTTGCTCAGTTTATCTTCCGTATTGTGCTTAAGCATTGAACCAATTTCTAATGGCAGATTCTTAGTAAATCAGTTTAGTTTTGTGTAACTAATTGTTACAAATTGTAGCTTTTTGTCTTGAGTTAAAAAGTGATTTATGTTAATTTAGCGTTTAAGCTATTGATATATTTACGTAGTTAACTTCGTGTTTGATTCTCAAGCAATTGGGTTGAATGTAGGTTGTACATAAGTTAGGTTTGATTATGGCAATAACGTTTGCAGAAACACAGATTACCGTAAGACCCAATAACTCACTATCACCGTTAAATGGTTTAAAGCTTTTGGTTGCTTTAGCCTCCTTGGCTCTGATTGTTGCGTTGGGGTTTATGCATATAGGCGCGTGGTTGGTGCTGCCCTTTGCAGGCTTGGAGTTGGTGGCTTTTGCGAGTGCTTTTTATTATTTAAGGTTGCACGCTGACGATTTTGAATCGATCACTATATTGGATGATGTAGTGGTGATTGAGCAGCATGTATATAAGAAGAGTATTAAAACCGAATTTCAGCGTTATTGGGCCCGCGTGAATTTGCGTCAGCAGGCCGATGGGGTGAGTGGACTTTTTATAGGTTCACATGGCAAGGAAGTTGAGTTTGGACGTGGCTATATTAATGAACAGCAGCGCATATCATTAGCCAAGCAGCTTAGATTGATATTACAGAATAATTATTAAAACTTGATTTTGGAGTAAGTATGGTAACGCAAGGTATGAAAAACGTAGGGTTAGGCCTACTTCTCTCGCTGGCTGCTATTCATGCAAATGCTGATTACA
>DATHWX010000006.1:0-74439 GCA_035460225.1 Methylotenera sp. | reverse complement strand
AGTTTTATGTTTACCGCGTAAACGGTGTGCAACTGCGCTAGCTAAACGGCCTAACACTAGGTCTGTGGCATCAACCACAAACCAGTCACGCTTCACTTCATGTGATTTTGCTGAAAAGGTTTTCATCGTGTTACCAATACTTATGAGCTAAAAAAATTAAGAGGCGGATTTTATGCTGAACTGGAGTGATTTGTCAAACATTATGTTGCGCTTTATCAACATATGCATTCGATTTACAAGGAATGAGGCACACAGTATGCACCAACCGGGAAATTTATGTAAAAAAATGTAATCCAAACGGGTCATATAGCGTGCTTAATTGCCTGATTATCATCGGCTTATGCTAGGATATTAGAACTGAAATTAGATATTGCCTTAAAGTTATTATTTACACTCAGGATTTAATAAAATTTAAACGGTAATGCTAAAAATATCCTATGCCAAAAAAAGTACCAGTTTGAGACTTCTATCCCTCTTATTTTTATTTCTGTTTTGCAACTTAGCTTATTCTTTAGGCTTAGGCGATGTTGAGCTTAAATCTCATTTAAACGAAGCGCTAAATGCCAGAATTACGTTAAGCGATGCGGAATCAGCGCCTGATGCTGCTTGTTTTACCGCCACAGATGCCAGCGAAGTTGGTGCGTTTAAGAAGGCTTACGTCACGCTCAAGAAAAATAATGGAGTATCCCAGCTCAATATCATTACCTACGATATCATTACCGAGCCTATCGTTAACTTATTGATAGCGTTCCATTGTGACCCTACCATCAGCCGGGAATACGTTTTATTGATGGATCCGGCACCTACTATTGTAAATCCTGAAATTCCAGCTGCGAAACCGGTTGTTGTCGAACAAACTGCCCCTGCCGCACCTAAAGCAAAAAGGAAAGTTGCAAAAGCGCAAACCGAACCTGCTGTGGAAAACGGTTCAGCCTCGTCAAATATCATCCCTGAAAAACCGGCTAAAAAGAAACGCAAAAAAGCGCGCGCCACGGTAGAAGATAGATTAGACGAAGCCTATACCGGTAAAAGTGCCGCAGAAACAAGAATAACAACTGAACCTAAGTCGGCCAAAGAAACTTCGCCACTACCTGCTCCTGCAGCTAAAGCGAATACAGATAAACCTTATCTGGTCATATCCGGCGACAATACAGAAACTAACAACAATAACCAGCCTAACTTATCTTTGCGGATGGAAACGCAAATTGATTTTGACAGGACAGAGACGACGGCACTGCCTACAAGTGCAGAAGAAGCTGATGAAGTCACCGTAATGACCAACCGCTTGGCACATCTGGAAAAACAAATTCTAAGTCTGCAATCTAAAAATGTTCAATTACAGACCGAAAACGAGAAAATCAAAAATGAAAGCTTTAGCTTTTCTCCAACTGTATCAGAATGGCTGCATCGTATCCTAATTGGGTTAGGCATCATTGCGGTTTTGGCGATTGCTGAATATTTACGCCGCAAAATCATGCTCAGGCGTCTACAGCAGGATGAAGCGGTGTGGTTCGATGCTGAAGCTAACCATGAAGAGAATTTACCGGATGCTAAAAATATAGGCGCAATTTTCAACGAGCCGACCTTCGGTAATAGCCTGCCAATGGTTGACAATGGCGCTGGCCAGACCGGCTTCGCACAAGCTGAAAATGATGAAGTTGAAAGTGTGCTGGATCATGCAGACGTGTTTATAGAGCATGGACGCCCTGCTCTGGCGATACAGCTATTGCAGACTCATTTAGAAGATGCGCCTGCTGAGTCACCGGCAATCTGGTTGAAGTTGCTTGAGCTCTTAGCGAAAGAAGGCTCTGAGGCAGATTATGAGATTGCAGTTAAAGAATGTAACCAGTTCTTTAATATCAAAATGCCGAGTTTTGCCGATGCCATGAACCAGGATCATTCCACCCTTGAGGACCATCCGCACATTGTTACCCGGCTTGAGGGGGTTTGGGGCTCACAGTATGCAGTAGGCTTCTTGAATGACCTGATCTATAACCAGCAATCGCAGCCGCGTGAAGGTTTCGAACGTAATACTTTTGAAGAACTCTTTTTCCTCAAACAGATTGCGGGCATTCTCCAATCTGACAGCCCAATTCCTGCCGCTGCTTACAAGCCTGAATTAGTCAAACCGTTACTGGAAAATGCAGAGATCAACCGTACTGTATTTGCACCTGAAGTTGCTGCAAGTACAAATATGAACGACACAGGAATGGCTGATAACTTGTATGAGGATTATCAGCAGCACGAACGTACTAGCGAATTACCTGCTTTTAAATATGAGGACAGATTTGCCGATGATGATACCGAAGCGGTACAAGCTGATACTAATGACACGACAGCAGAATTAGTAGAGGATGACTTTAGCAAACAAGCCTACGAAATCGACATGGTATTGGATAGCGAGGAATTTGCAGAAGCGCCAAGCCCATCGGAGTTCAAGGATTCAGAGTCTATGGATTTTGAAGAGATCGATTTCGATCTATCGGCTGAAGAGATTGAGGCACCGCTTTTACCTGTAGAACCCAAGGTTAAAAGCAAGGCATCAGAAAAAGCTGCTAAAACCAATTTTGATCTGGAAGAATCCGACGCAGATATCATCAGCAAATACCTAAGTGAAGCTGAGGAAAAGGCCAAGAAAAAACCAGAACCTACCTCCAAGCCCTCAAAAGACAGCAACGTCATTGAGTTCGATTGGGATTTGCCCAAAGTCGATAAAGAATAGTTTTGCGTTAGCGCAAATACCGTAATAGATATTCCCCAGCCAAGCCGCAAAATACCGCAAAACCAATCCAGCTATTGCCTAGAAAAGCCTTAAAGCATTGCGCTTTACCTCGGCCTTTAATCAAGGTGTAGTGATAGATAGCGATTGCTGCAGCGATCAATAATCCTAAGTAATAGGCATAACCCATCAGTAACCAGCGACCGGCAGCCGCTAACAATACCAGCGTGATTGCATAGCAAACCATCACGGCAAGCACGTCAAAGCGACCAAAAGTAATTGCAGAAGATTTAATACCTATCTTCAGGTCATCATCGCGATCTACCATTGCATATTCGGTATCATAAGCGATCGCCCAGAATATATTGGCCACAAGCAATAGCCATGCGATAGGCGCTATATAACCCAGAATGGCAGCGAATGCCATAGGAATACCGAAGCCAAAAGCGATGCCTAGATAAGCTTGCGGTATTGCCAGAAAACGTTTGGTAAATGGATAGGTAGCTGCGAGCAATAGCGCCAGAATGGAAAGTTTGATAGTCAACGCATTCAATAACAAAACCAAGCCGAACGCCACCAAGCTCAAGGTGCCAGCTAATAAATATGCCTCTTTTTTACTGACTTCATTATTTGCCAAGGGCCGACTCTTGGTTCGCTCTACTAACCCATCATATTGGCTATCCGCGATATCATTCATCACACAGCCTGCGCTGCGCATCAGTATGGTACCCGTGACAAAGATCAGCACCACTATCCAATCCGGTTTGCCTTGGCCTGCAATTAGCAAGGCCCATAATGTTGGCCATAACAACAGCAATATGCCTATAGGTTTATCAAGGCGCATCAAACGTTCATAGGCATCAATTTTTTTTGTGATTTTTTGCATGTCCATGGTTATTAGTTATCCAAAAGCTGCGGTAGAAATACTTCTGTGACCATAATACTAGCGCACTCCAGGCTAAATACCGAACGGCGTGCCCACAAGTAAGACGGCTGTACAGCCATGTTTTTTACGGCATGTTGATACAAAACATGCGAGGGTGAAAGCTTTTTATACATCAATGGCGTACGTTTTACCTGAGGGTTCCCAAATAAAGTAGCGCCTAGCGGCTTGTTACCAAGACGACTCAAACCTAACCAGCGCCCGCGTAAACTATGGCGCGGCAATACGCTATGGGCAAACACTACAGCGTTTTTATTGCCCATCAATAACACCTCACGTATCAAGGCAGTGTTATGGGTTGATAGCTGTAACGACTTGGCTTCATGCAGCAAGGGCTTGGCATATTTTAACAATACCGGCTTTACTTCAAAATCCGGATAACGGTGCTGTAACCGTGCAGTCAATGAACCGCTATTGATAAGCCAGTGGTGAAAACGCCCGCTCAACATGGGTTTTTTAAGCCAGTTGCTGCGTGTTTGAAGTGAATGATGAATTTTCAATTTCAGCGACTACTTGTAGGTGTCATTAGACTTTTGCCCAGTCGCCGGCGCTGCTCATCCAGCGATCTAAATGCCGTTCCACTTCAGCAGGATATTTGTTTAACAGCTCATCTGCCATGGATTTTGCGGCTTCCAGTAGATGCACATCGCGCTCTAAATCCGCGATTTTCAACATAGGCACGCCACTTTGGCGCACACCCATGAACTCACCAGGACCGCGCAAATGTAGATCCGCCTGGGCAATGGCAAATCCGTCATTGCTTTCGTAGATGACTTTAAGTCGTGCACGTGCCGTTTCCGAAAGTTTATTCTGGTAAAGCAGTATACAAGCACTTTTCGCGGCACCCCTACCCACGCGACCGCGCAATTGGTGTAATTGACTCAAGCCCATACGCTCGGCGTGCTCAATCACCATTAAACTCGCGTTTGGCACATCCACACCCACTTCAATGACTGTAGTAGCGACCAATAACTGGATTTCACCTGCACTGAATGCTGCCATCACGGCCTGTTTTTCCGCTGGTTTCATGCGGCCATGGACCAAACCTACTTTTAATTCGGAAAACTCCGTTTGCAGCCTTGCGTAGGTTTCATTGGCCGTTTGCAATTGCAGCGTTTCGGACTCTTCAATCAATGGGCATACCCAATAAGCTTGGTTACCTTTCAAACAGGCTTCGCGCACGCGTTGCAATATTTCATCGCGGCGCTCATCTGAGACCAGCTTGGTGACAATCGGCGTGCGCCCCGGCGGTAATTCATCAATGACTGATACATCCAAGTCAGCGTAATAACTCATGGAAAGCGTACGAGGAATCGGGGTGGCGGTCATCATCAACTGATGCGGTTCAGGCTGACCCTTCTGGCGTAAAGCCAGGCGCTGCTGTACGCCAAAGCGGTGCTGCTCATCAATGATGGCCAAGCCCAGATTTTTAAATTGAACGGCTTCCTGGAATAAAGCATGGGTGCCAATAACCAACTGAGCTTTACCGCTAGCAATCGCTTCCAGCGCTGCGGTACGGTCTTTTTTCGATTGACTACCAGTTAGCCAGGCGATGTCTATATCAAACGGCGCTAGCCAGCCCAGCATCTTGCGGTAATGTTGTTCCGCTAAAATTTCGGTGGGTGCCATTAAGGCTACTTGCCAGCCGTTTTCGATACTTTGCAATGCTGCCATACAGGCCACGATGGTTTTACCGCTGCCGACATCACCCTGCAGTAAACGCTGCATAGGATGGGCTTGCGTTAAATCGCGCTCGATCTCTACTGCGACTTTTTGCTGACCCAAGGTTAAAGCAAACGGCAGGCTTTTTAATAAGGCTGATACTAATTTTTTGGAAGGAGCAAATTTTGGGGCATCCACACTGCGGCGGCGGGCATAGTGCTTGCGCATGGAAAGCTGCTGCGCGAGTAGCTCATCAAAGGCTAGGCGCTGCCATTCAGGGGTGCTGCGGTTTTCCAATGCTTCAAGGTCCGCATCCGGCAAAGGGTTATGTAAAGCCTGCAGACTCTCTGCAAAGGTTGGAAATTTAAAAGGCTGATAGATGGCTGGCGGCAGCGTTTCGTATAACTGGCCCAAGTTTAAGGCTATACGAATCGCCTTGCGCAGATTCGGTTGCGTTAAACCTGCGACCGTAGGATAAACAGGGGTCAATGTTTCTGAGACTGCGGTCTGGGCACCGACAGCTTTGCAGGTAGGATGCACCATCTCATAGCCAAAAAAACCGCTGCGTACTTCGCCATATATGCGCAGCTTGGTTCCAACTTTAAGCGCTGCAATCTGGCTTGGATAAAAATTCAGGAAGCGTAAAGTCAGCTGGCCGCTTGCGTCTTCCAGCCTCGCAATAAGCGCTTTTCGGGGTTTGTAGCTGACTTCGGCATGGACTATCTCGCCTTCTACCTGGGTCGAATCACCTAGCCGCAGATCGCGTACAGAGGTGATACGCGTTTCATCGATATAACGCAGTGGTAAATGTAGCAGCAGGCTTTGGATATTACTGATACCTAGCTTCTGCAGGTTAGCGATAAGCGGTTTGGTAAAAGCTTTAATATCGGTGATATTGACCATGCGCTAGTGGCTTTTCAACCAATCAATGACTTCCTTGGCATGCTGATCGGGTGGGAATATCGGGTAAAAAACTTTTTTAATGATGTTTGCTTTGACTATCATGGTCAGGCGTTTATACAGCTGCATCCCGCTAGTTTGAAATACCGGCAGGTTCATGGCCTGCTGCAATGCAAACTGGCTGTCACTCAATAGCTCAAAAGGTAGATGCAGGCGCTGTTTCAGCTCAAGTTGATAATCGCTAGGTTGCGAACTTAAGCCAAATACAGTGGCGCTTAAAGCACTAAATTCCTCATTATGGTCGCTAAAGTCACAGGCTTGTGGTGTACAGCCTCGAGCACCGGGAATTTCATCCCAGCCATCCGGTAACGGTATTCCCGGCCTGCCAGACATAGGATAAATATAGATGACGACAGTGCCTGCCAGAGCAATCAGTTTAACTATACCGCTAGTAGAATCCAGCGAAACATCCGGTAAGACCATGCCTTCCAAATGCTTTGCTGATCCATCATTCACTGGTATCGGCAATCCCGCAGGCAGGCTTGTATATTGACTGCTCACAATACAGATAAGCTAGCCCAGGATTTCCATCACACCATCCGCTTCAACCAGCGCACCGCGTGGCAGAGAAGCTACGCCTACCGCAGCACGTGCCGGGAATGGCTGGCTGAAATACTCGGCCATGATGGTATTCACTAGTGCGAAGTGCGTTAAATCCGTGAGGAAAACATTCAGCTTCACTAGATCGTTCAAGCTACCACCTGCGGCTTCTGCTACGGCTTTCAAGTTATCGAATACGCGGTGAACCTGCGCTTCTATGCTCTCGACCATCTGCATGGTGGTTGGGTCTAAGCCAATCTGACCTGATAGATAAACAGTCGTACCGACCTTAACGGCTTGTGAATAAGTACCAATAGCTGCTGGAGCGCCACTGGTTTGGATGATTTCTTTTTTAAATGTTGTCATGATAATTAGTAACGTTGTTGAAATAATGAATTCTATTGCGAGCTTGATTTTGCGCCATTACCGCTGGCATTCCCTTTGGTGCGGTTGATGCGGACCACATCCGGGATCTTGCGCAGGCCGCGCATCAGGTCTGCCAGGTGGATACGGTTTTTTACCTGCACCGTGAAATATAGATTCGCGTAAGCACTGCCATCCGCTTCTTCCACGCTCACATTGTCAATGTTGGAACCGGCATCGGCAATACCTGCAGCAATCTTAGCCAGCATGCCGGGCTGGTTGGCCACTGTGAGGTTAAGGTTGGTTTTGAACAAGCGATTATTTTCTGGTTCCCACTCCACATCCAGCCATTTATCAGGGTCTAACCTAAATTTACGCACACTTGGGCAGTCATGGGTATGGATCACCAAACCTTTATCTTTGTTGATAAAGCCTAAGATTGGGTCACCTGGAATCGGTCGGCAGCACTGCGCAAATTGGACTGCCATACCCTCAGTACCGCGGATGGTAATCGTATCTAAAGACTTCGCCGGAAGCTTGGTATGTTTTTCCACATGGTCATCGGTCATCGCGACCAGTTGATGCGCCACCATGACATTCTGGCGTTTACCCAACCCAATATCAGAGAGGATATCGACTTTTTTCTTTACGCCATAATCGCGGATGAGTTTTTGCCAATGCTGTTCCGAAATACTGCTAGGTTCCACATGCATGGCACGCAATGCCTGGTTCAACATACGCTCGCCGATATGCGCAGACTCACTGGATTGCTGAGATTTGAGGAAATGGCGGATATGCGCACGCGCTCTGCCGGTCACCACGTAATTGAGCCAGGCCGGGTTAGGTTTGGCTAAAGCTGCGGTAATGATCTCCACATGGTCGCCATTATGCAGTTCGGTACGCAACGGAGCCAGCTCGTGATTTATACGTACCGCCACGCAGCAATTACCGATGTCAGAGTGTACAGCATAGGCGAAATCCACCGCCGTGGCGCCTTTAGGCAGCGCCAGGATCTTGCCTTGTGGGGTAAATACATAAACCTCATCTGGGAACAGGTCCACTTTAAGGTGCTCGAGAAAATCTAGCGAATCGCTAC
Source organism: Methylotenera sp. (assembly GCA_035460225.1). Classification (GTDB taxonomy): domain Bacteria; phylum Pseudomonadota; class Gammaproteobacteria; order Burkholderiales; family Methylophilaceae; genus Methylotenera. The sequence continues at coordinate 66,156 of DATHWX010000006.1, read as the reverse complement.
TCTCACTCTGGATATCCAGCAGGCGTTGTAACCATTGATGGGTTTGCTGCTGCAATGCCGTCAATTGTGCATCGGTCGCTTTGTACAGCCAATGTGCAGCCACGCCGGCGGCGGCGATATTATGCATTTCCTCACTGCGAATCTGCACTTCTATCGGTGTACCGAACGGACCAAACAAAGTGGTATGCAAAGACTGGTAGCCATTCGCTTTCGGGATGGCGATGTAGTCCTTGAACTTGCTTGGAATCGGTTTATACAGCGCATGCAAAGCACCTAGCGCAAGGTAGCAGCTACTCAGGTCTTTGACGATGACGCGAAAGCCATAGATATCGTAAATTTGTGAAAACGTCGTGGTTTTACCCGTCATCTTTTTATAGACGCTGTACAGGTGTTTTTCGCGCCCGGAGACTTCCGCTTCAATACCCAGACCTGCTAACTGTTGCTTGATGGCATCCAATATCTTGCTGACGACTTCCTTGCGGTTGCCACGCGCGGCTTTGATAGCCTTGGATATCGCGCGGAAGCGCATAGGATAAAGATGCTGGAAACTCAGGTCTTCCAGTTCCTGGTAAATCGCATTCAAACCCAGCCTGTTGGCAATCGGTGCATAGATTTCCAAGGTTTCCTTGGCAATGCGCTTTTTCTTTTCCGGCTTCATCGCATCTAACGTTTGCATATTGTGCAAACGGTCTGCCAACTTCACCAGGATCACGCGCACATCCTGTGACATAGCCAGAAGCATTTTGCGGAAATTTTCCGCCTGTGCCTGGCTGGCGCTTTCGAACTCGATCTTATCGAGTTTGGTCAGGCCATCTACCAGCTCTGCTACTTGCTGGCCGAATTGCGCCTTGATTTCTTCGGTAGTTGTCGATGTATCTTCCACCACATCATGCAGCAGGGCTGCCAATATGGTCGGTACGTCTAAATGCAGGTCTGCAAGGATACAGGCGACAGAAACCGGATGCGTAATGTAGGGTTCACCGGTTTTGCGCACCACGCCGTCATGCGCTTTGTACGCAAAACGGTAGCCTTGCCAAATCAGTTCGATGTCTTGCGGTTTGAGGTACTGCTTGAGGCGCAGTGTTAACGCGGAGTTGTCAGTATCCGCAGGCAGCAAAGGTGCTGCTGGAGTAGGTTCCGCTTTGCGATGTGTTGCGGTTTTTGGCATGAGGTTTCACAACAGCTGACGAGGTAAATTAAACTTTACCGTTGGTCAGGATTTCAACACCAATCTTACCGGCAGCGATTTCACGCAGTGCCAATACGGTAGATTTGTCACGCAAACCTGTTGTATTCACCTGTGGCTCAGCGCCGTTATGCAATTGGCGCGCACGGTAAGCAGCAACCAATGTCAATTGGAAACGGTTCGGGATATTTTCTAAGCAATCATCTACTGTAATACGTGCCATGATGGTGTTCCTAAATTAGTTATGTGAGTGTTTGAATGAGGTCGGCATAGCGCTGTAATTGCGTTGCAGCCACCAACCTTTGCGTGCGGATAATTGCGCTAATATCTTGTAACGCAACATCAAAATCGTCATTGATTGTAACATAATCGAACTCACTGACGTGACTCATTTCCTCGCGCGCCACGGCTAATCTTTTGGCAATCGTGTCACTGCAATCCTGACCGCGGTTATTAAGCCGCTGTTCCAAGGTCTCAATGGATGGCGGCAGCACAAAAATACTTACGGCTTGCGGATATAGTTCACGTACTTGCGCCGCACCTTGCCAATCGATCTCCAGGATCACATCCTGGCCGGCGTGCAATGCTGTGTCTACAGCCTTTTGCGAAGTGCCATAACGTGCCCCATGCACGTGGGCACTTTCCAGGAATTGCGCTTCACCGAGCATCTGCAAAAAAGTCGGCTCATCTACAAAATGATAATCGACGCCATTATTTTCACCCGGGCGTGGTTTGCGCGTAGTGTGTGAAATGGATAGGCATAATTGCTTATCGGCGCTTAGCAGCGCTTTGACCAATGTGGTTTTGCCGGCGCCAGAGGCGGCCGTAATAATGAAAAGATTTCCAGGAATGATCATGGCGTTCACTAGCACCAATCCGGGCTAGGCAGTGCACTGAACACCGATTTCAAACCTTCAGACCAACCCTGTCGGACTTTTGCGTAATAGGGGTCATTCTCGGTGATTCTTTTATGGCAATCCGCATGGAAACTATCGGTTCTATAAATTAATAAATCGATAGGCGGCGCAACGGAAATATTGCTGCGTATGGTGGAGTCAAATGAAATCAAAACGCATTTGACGGTATCCATGATCTCGCTATTGTATTTAACGACTCGGTCGATAATCGGCTTGCCGTATTTGGTTTCGCCGATTTGGAAATATGGTGTCTCATCACAAGTTTCGATGAAGTTTCCAGCAGGATAAACATGGAACAAGCGAGGTTTCTCACCTTTGATTTGGCCACCAACAATGATACTGGCATTAAAGTCTACATCGTGCTGCCTGAAGTGCTCGCCGTCGCGCTCAAAAGCAGCACGCAATTCCGTACCTACCAGGTTTGCGGCATCAAACATACTTTCAATATTATGTAAGTGCTCACTATCAGCTTCATGCTTCTCAATATTATATTTCAGCCTGTTAATTACAGACTGGGTAACGGCCAGGTTGCCAGAGGTTAGCAGTACGATAACTCGATCGTTCTTGATTTCGAACACATGCATCTTAGGCACGATGGCGACCTGATCCACACCCGCATTGCTGCGCGTATCAGAAGCCAATACCATGCCTTGTTCAAGCAATAAACCTACACAATAAGTCATATGGATTATTTAAAATTGGATATGACGGAATGATACCATTTTGAGCCGAACGGATGAAGAAAATGCGAAGGGTTCCCCGACAAAAAAGTCTTACATAAATCCCGCAGCTTCAGTTAATTTTGCTACATTTTCCTGTGTGAAAAAGCCGTTGAAGCCATTGTAACGTTGCACATATTCAATGATGAGTGAAGAATGTTCTGAAGCATTGGAAAATATCTGTTTCAGGCCCTGCTCTTTAGAGCCGATCACATCCAACAAAAAGCCTTTTCCATTTTTGGCGATGGCTTCTACCACGAAATCAATATTCTCTTTGCCTTGGTATTCGCCATCTTTTACGGCAATCGCCATATGATGCAAGCGCGGGCCATAGTTACGCACAAAAGTTTCCGTTGGCGATGGCAGGTGTTCGAGGTGGTTAATAAAATACGGCGTGTTGTTGGCGGTAAATACTTTTGCCGGACTTTTGGATTCTGCGATCTGGTGTGCGCTTTTCGTTACATTGGTCGATGAATTCTGGTCTTTGATATTGTAAGCACCCCAGAAATAATAACTGGACCATGAAAGATATTCCAGAATCGCCACTTCTCGATTCTGGCTGTAAACACGCGTCGCCAGATGATCCAAAGGTAACAGTAAATCGGTAACGCCCAATTTGTTTTGTAAGGTCTTCGCTTCTAGATAAGCTGCCTGGACTTCTGGTTTGATCACGCTTACGCCTAGTGAATAAACTCTCAGTTCCTCAGGTTTGCGCTCCAGGTAAGCCACGATGTTATGCGTGTAAGGGGAAGGTTTGCTTACTGCAAGGTTGCCGGGTAGCTCTAATTTCCGGACTTCATCCGGTGTAAAAAACCGAAATTCACGCTGTTGCTGCAGGTTAACCACACTATGCGAATCACTCACACGGATGATTTCGCCCATATAACGACTGTTTGGTTTTTTTGCGCCTACCGGGTAAATCTCGTTGAGGCTGCGGAAAATTCCCCTTAGATTAGGGTCTTTCACTTCGCGCAAAAGGATATCCGGTGAATTCAGATCTATGCGCAAAATATGCGTGAGATGCTGCTCGCTTTCAAGTGTCACCAGATAATGGTAAGGCGTCATAAGTGCCAGTTCTGCGATGTATTTAACCGCATGCTCCGGATCAACCGAAATCATCAATGCGTCGATCTCATGAATCAGCGACGTTAAACCTAGCTGGTCACGCTCTTCCAGCAAGCGTATAAGATTCTCTTCAAAAAACGACGAATTCTCTTTATCGCCATGCCGTTCAAAGCCTAAAGAATTCATATGCATCATTGCTGTGCTTGCTGTGCCTGCTTGATGGATTCTGCCTGCTTGATAAGCTCAATTTGCTTGGTTCGATGTTGCTTGCTGATCGGCTCGCCGGATTGATTAACAATGACACTAGTGGCCATCCCTTCCATGCCGCCTCCCGAACGCATGCCGCTTACCGGGCTAGCGGTACGGTAATCCAGGCCTGTCGCCAAGCGCACATGGGTTGCACCTGCGCGGCAGCCATTGGATACATCAAAGCTTTGCCAGCCATCGGCTTCCAGGTATACATCGCCCCATGCGTGGGTCTGCATCAGGCTGCCGTCCTCCGTAAACAGGTAGCCGCTTACATAACGTGCCGGCAAACCCATGCTGCGGCAGCAGGCAATAAACACGTGGGCATGGTCTTGGCATACACCCTGCCCTAATCTGAAAGCTTCTATGGCTGAAGTGGTAACCTCAGTCACGCCTTTGATGTAACTAACCTTCTCCAGTAAAGCATGCATCATCTCTTCGAGCGCCTGATTTTGTAGATGCGCTGGTCGTTTGAATTGTCCGGCAAATGTACGAATCGATTCATCAATCAGCGTGAGCGGCGTATCCCGCAGATAGATAGGCAACGGTAGCGCCTGATGCTGTGAGATTACTTCCAGCCCAGTTTCAATCTCTCCTGCAGCAACGACAACGATTTCTTCGTGTGGTACATCCACCACTAGTGTATGAATACTGTTGCCGTAAGCGTCCGCTGAGGGATAAAGGTCACCATTCACACGAATTTCCCAGCGTTTTACGTGCTGCCCGAAGCCATTTTGCGGTGTTAAGCGTAGCTGCTGGATGGTGTAATTTACTGGTTCGCTGTAGACGTAGCGCGTGTGGTGTTCAATGCTCAATAGCATATGTTTCAATCAATACAATTTTTTGGCGCATTACATCGTTACGCCTAACATCTTTGCAAAAGGCTCGTAACATCGCTGTATCATTCATACTATCTCGGCTTTTTCGTTCCGAGCGCCTCGTACTGCATCCCAAATCTCGCATTGATATATACACCTTTAAGCTGCCGTGATACTTAGAAAAGTCTTATGGACTTCTGCGCCGAGTTTATTATTGAGATCAATAAAATCGGTTAAAAACTCATGTAAACCTTTTTGAAAGATATGCTGCATCTTTCCGTAGCGCAGTCTCGCATGTAATTCGCCTGCCAGACGCCTGCATTCGGTATGCCGCGACCCGGAAAGCTGTTCAAGAATAGGCGTGATCTCATCAAAACAGGCATGTAATGAACGCGGCATATCTCGCCTTAATACCAGTAACTCTGCTACCCGCCACGGCTCTATGGTATCGCTGAATATCTTCTGGTAAGCCTGGAAAGCTGAGACCGAACGTAACACGGCACTCCATTCGTAATAATCCACTGCTCCACCGACTTCTTCCTGGGAGGGTAGCAAAAGATGATATTTCACATCCAGTAGACGCGCTGTATTGTCTGCTCGTTCAATAAATGTTCCGAGGCGGACGAAGCTGAAGGCATCATCGCGTAGCATTGTGCCGAAACATACGCCGCGGAATAGATGCGAACGTGCTTTTACCCAGTCACAGAATTCACGCAAGCCATTTTTTGCCAGGTCCTGACCAATAAATTGCCGGAATTCCAGCCACAGTGCGTTGATATTTTCCCAAGTTTCGGAGGTCATCGCTACGCGTACCGCCCGGGCATTTTCGCGGGCATTGCGCAATGCATTATAGATACTGGATGGATTATTGGTATCCATCGCCAGATAGTGAATTACATCGGCGGCCGTGTATTCGCCATATTCTTCATCATAGGCGTCAACATTGCCGGAGATTTCCAGAGCTGGGAGCCAAAGTGCCGATTCACTCACTGCCGCATTGGGCACTAGCGACATGTTGTAAGTGACATCCAGCACGCGTGCCATATTTTCAGCGCGCTCAATATAACGCGCCATCCAATACAGGTGATCAGCGGTTCTACTTAACATACCGATTCAACTTCTTTGTCTTTATCAATGGCTTTAACGGTGTTAGCCAAAGACTCATGCTCAAGATCGTTTTCAAGTACCCAGGTATCTTTGGTACCACCGCCCTGCGATGAGTTGACCACCAGAGAACCTTCTTTCAGGGCGACACGGCAAAGTGCTCCAGGCACCAGACTGACTGTTTTGCCGGATAATACAAACGGACGCAGATCGACATGGCGTGGCGCGATGCCTTTTTCTACCAGTGTTGGACAAGTAGAGAGTGCTAAGGTCGGTTGAGCGATATAACTGGCGGGGCTAGAAACGATGCGTAACCTAAACTCTTCAATCTCTTTTTTACTGGCTGCCGGCCCGACCAGCATGCCGTAACCGCCTGAGCCTTGCACCTCTTTAACTACTAGCTCATGTAAATGTGCCAATACATATTGAAGGTCATCTTCTTTACTGAGTTCGTAAGTCGGTACGTTTTCTAAGATAGGCTGTTCACCTAAATAGAATTTGATCATGGCAGGCACATGAATATAGGTGGCCTTATCGTCTGCCACCCCTGTACCTACTGCATTTGCTAAAGTCACGCCGCCATTCCTATAAACAGAAAGTAATCCCGGCACACCGAGCATCGAGTTCTGGTTAAACACTAGCGGATCGATATAATCATCATCGATGCGGCGATAGATCACATCCACCTTTTGCGGACCTTGCGTAGTGCGCATGAACACTGCGTTGTTCCGCACAAACAGGTCTTGTCCCTCCACCAGTTCAATGCCCATTTGCTGGGCTATGAATGCATGTTCAAAATAGGCACTGTTATAAGCGCCGGGTGACAATAGCACTACTGTTGGGTCTGTAACACCTGGCTGCGCTACCGCGCGCAGATTCTTCAGCAATACTTGAGGATAATGATCAACCGGTGCAATGGAATATCGGCGGAATAATTCAGGGAAAAGCCGCATCATCATTTTGCGGTCTTCCAGCATATAAGACACCCCGGATGGCGTACGCAAATTATCTTCCAGCACGTAAAACTGTGATTCGCTGGTGCGCACCAGGTCTATACCCGCAATATGGGCGTAGATTTGATTTGGTACATCTACGCCAAACATCTCAGGGCGATATTGCGAGTTAGCCAAAATGCTGGACGGGATAATGCCTGCTTTGATGATTTCCTGCTCGTGGTAGATATCATGCAGGAACATATTGAGCGCACGAACGCGTTGAATCGCGCCCGCAGACAAATGTGACCATTCTTTCGCTGATAATAAGCGTGGAATCACATCAAACGGGATCAATCGTTCTGCGCCATCGGTTTCACCGTATACATTAAAAGTAATGCCCACGCGGCGGAACAATAGTTCAGCCTCCTGGCGTTTGCTATCAAGCTGGTGATGCGGCACATCCTTTAGCCAGTGATGGTAAGCGGCATAAATATCACGCACACTGATCTCAGAGGCAGTGGTTGCTTTAAGCTGCATTTCATCAAAAAAAGACAACGGTGTTTTAGGCATGATTAGGTCTTTCTTCTATATCAAGACCAATGCAAAGCGTGTGCCAGATAAATTATTTATAAAAATCAATGGCTTATTTATATAATTTTTTGATACTTCATTTTCTGCACAGATTTAGTGCGATTTGATTATCACTAAAAATTTAATGCAACGAAGAAGTGCACAAAAGTTTACAACTAATCTATTGCACGGTTATAAGGGGCGCGTATGATGGACTTACATACTTAAACTAATAAATCCATCGTGTCTTTTTTATATAGCTTCCGTTTTTTGTTGGTTACATTTCAAATGTCCAAAATATGTTTTGTTTTCATTTCAAGCCTATTTTTTATGCAGAGTATTGTGGCTTATGCGTTAGAAGCACCGGTCCGAGATGCTAGCACTTCCTCTAAGAACTATATTCAGCAAAAAATCTCCGATGCAAAATTAGTCGAAATAGGCTTGTCAGCTGAAGAGCGTGCTTGGCTGTTGGCGCATCCGGTTATCAAAGTTGGCGTGCACACAGCCTACATGCCGATTGAATTTTTCTCTGAAGCAAATCGCTTCCGCGGCATTACCGTTGATTACATGCAAAGGCTTGAATCGATATTAGGTGTGTCTTTCAAAAAATCAGACTACGAAACCAATTCAACGCCTGATATCGTAGATATGATTTCGGCCAGTACTAATCCTAAATTACTGGAAAAAAATGGTTTTGTGAGTCTGGATGAACCCTTACTAACCTTTCCTTATGCGATTTATACGCATGTCAAAACAGATAACATTACAAGCTGGGATGACTTGGACGGAAAGCGTGTAGCCGTATTTAAGAAAGGAGCGATGCCACAGATCTTAGCCAAATTTCCGACAATCAAAATAATTCCTGTCAATCTTGCAGAGGATGCTTTTGTTGCCTTACAAGAAGGCACAGCAGATGCCTATATTGGTAATGAAATGGTGGTGGATTACGTATCGAATATCCAGGGTTTAAATTACATCAAGAAAATTAGCGACACGCCTTATAAGGCCAACACCTACATGCTAGTGAGAGCAGACTGGCCTCAACTGAAATCCATCCTGCAAAAAACTTTGCTTTATGTGGAGCCTGAAAAAAGCGAAATAGTAGGTAAGTGGGACCTAGCTAATAATCAGCGAGCTAAACAGATACTCCAAATTGCCTTGGGTGCGCTGTTATTGCTCATTGCCAGCATCTCATTCAGGAGTTATCGCCTGAAACAAACCATCAAAACCCAAGAAAAATTATCGCAAGAGCGCATATGGCATCAGGCCAATTTTGACTTCCTGACCAGCCTACCTAACCGCATGATGTTTCAAAACCGTTTGCAGGAAGAGATCAAAAAAAGTGAGCGAAGCAATTTGCCTTTAGGCTTGCTATATTTGGACTTGGATAACTTCAAGCAGATTAACGACCAGCTAGGGCACGCCACAGGCGATGAATTGATCAAGGAAGTTGCGAAACGTGTAAGCGCCTGCATTCGTTCTATTGATACCACGGCGAGGATAGGCGGTGATGAATTTACCGTGATTATGGGCGACCTTACCGATATCAATGCACTGGAAAATGTCAGCATAAAAATCCTGAGTCGCTTGGAACAACCTTTTAATATCAACCAGCAAAACATCTATATCACTGCGAGTATAGGCATTACTGTTTACCCAAATGATAGCCGCAAGATGGAAGAGTTATTGATGTTTGCCGACCAAGCCATGTATGAGGCTAAGAGGCTGGGCAAGAACCGCTACCAGTTCTTCACCTCATCCATGCAGGAATTTTCCATCAATCGCCATACCGTTACCAATGATTTACGTACGGCCATGGCGAGTAATGAATTCGTGATGTTTTACCAGCCTATTGTCGATTTCAACAATGACACGATCACCAAGGCGGAAGCATTGATCAGATGGCGCCATCCGACCAAAGGCCTGGTATCTCCCATGGAATTTATCCCCATTGCCGAAGACACCGGCATGATAAGCCAGTTGGGTGATTGGGTGTTTGAGCAGACATTGAAAGATGTTTCCAGGTTACGAAGCACTTACCATCCGGATTTCCAGATTAGCCTCAATGTATCCCCTCGACAATTTCTGAATGAAACCAATCTATTGTCATGGTTAAGCAAAATGACTGCTTCTGAAATTCCCGGTGATGCTATTACTTTGGAAATCACCGAAGGCATGTTGCTACAGCCAACCGATTCGGTAAAACATATTCTTACCCAATTTATTGCTGCTGATATCTCCATCTCTATTGATGACTTTGGTACAGGCTACTCAGCCTTAGGCTATTTGAAAAAATTTAATGTGGATTACGTGAAGCTGGATCGGTCATTCGTACAGCATGTGGAGTTCGATAAAGATAATAAGGTGCTATGCGAAGCGATTATCGATATGGCTCATAGGCTTGGAATTAAAGTAGTCGCCGAGGGTATAGAAACAAAAGCTCAGGAAAGGCTATTAAAGCAATTCAAATGTGATTACGGCCAAGGCTATCTTTTTGCCAAGCCGACTACCATAGTCGAATTTGAAAAGTTTTTAAGTGCGGTAAAAAAGCTTGAATCAATCAGGTCATAAAGACTCAAGTTTCTAAAGTAGACTAACGTAAATTAGACGCATTGTTTGGATTGCAGCAGATAAAAATCTTAGATGCATTTACCTTAAAAGTCATTGCTATCCTTGCAATGACTATAGACCATATCGGTGCATTTCTTTACCCGGAAGATCTCTGGTTTAGGATTGTAGGCAGGCTCACTATACCTATCATCGCCTTCCTTATCGTAGAAGGCTATCACCACACTAGCAATATCAAACGCTACTTGCTCAGGCTTTTTGGTTTTGCGTTATTGGCCCAACCTGTATATTGGCTGATGTTATCAAGTGGCCTCAATGTCTTATTTGATTTGCTGATAGGTATGGGTGTGACCTTGATCATAGATCGATATAAACTAGGCTGGTTAAAATATCTATTCGTTGCCTGCGTAAGTTTAATTGCCATTTATATTTCGCTGGATTGGTGGCATTTAGCGATTCTGATGATATTTATTTTTAATCAATGGCGCGGTAATTTCAAAGCCATCGCATTTGGCATATTGACTTTATTTACTGCGAACTATTTGTTGTTTGCCTTAGTTGCAAATACGACCGCTAACCAAAGTGTATTGCTTACCCATACAACCAACCTTTATTGCATTGCTACATTGCCGCTCATCTATCTCTACAACGGTGTTAGAGGTAAAGACTACCGTTATTTTTTCTATTTATATTATCCATCGCATTTTTTATTCATATACTTAATAAAAATTAACTGTTTCTAATCAAGTTATTAGGTATCATTTAGTTATGAGTCCCCGAATAACTTTTTTGATCGACCCAGACAGCTTGTTCAGCGTTATTGCCAGGCATGTTTGCGTGTTGTTGGGCATGCTCGCAGCCTTATTTTGCTCTAATGAAGTGTATGCTTCTATGCAGATTTTTGTTGCAACGCCCAATTCTGGCAGCATCACGTTGGATGTAGAATCCAGCGATAGCATTGAAGCGGTTAAACAAAAGATACAGGATAAAGAAGGCATTGCGCCCTACCAGCAAACGCTTAGTTTCAATGGCGTAACGCTGGAAAATGGTAGAACGCTGGCGGATTACAATATCCAAAAGGAATCCACCTTATCGCTGAGCTTAGTCACCATAGCCCGCCGTGAAGACTTAGTCACTGACTCAATCATACAGCAGCAGATGAGTGCGCAAGCATTTTCGGCGGAATCATTTATCGGCGGGCAGCGCAACAATATATTCAACCATCTGGATTTTGCCCGCGCCGGTATCAATAGCATCAATCAATTGCGGCTAAATATCAATGCAGCGTCAACCAATCAACCGTACGCTTTATTGGCAGATAATAAATATGCCAATCGGCCAATCGTGGTTGATACCGGGAAAATCATACCGTTTGAAACCTTCAACAAAAAAATAGCTGAAGTCCTGCCGTTTAATATGTGGGTAGCGGGAGATCTTGATTATTCTTCAATTAACTTGGCGGGCAATAAAAACAGCTTCCACAGTAAAGGCATCACATTGGGATTTGATGCCAGCGTATCCAAAAATTTGCTTGTAGGAACGGCTCTTGGCTATGGTTATGACAGAAACACGATGGATGATCTTGGCTCTAAGACGATTTCAGACCAAAAAACCGCTGCAGTGTATTCCAGTTATCAGACAGCCTCCGCTTTCCGGTTAGATACTTTGTTAGGGTACGGAGAGCTTGATTTTGATAATAAGCGTTACGCAAACGGCTTACTTGCCGGCCAAAGATCGGGATACAGTTATTTCGGGGGCTTAAAAGCCAGTCAGGCTTATCAAATCGGCAGAATCAAAATCCAGCCCTATCTCAAAACTGATCTAAGTCAAATCAAGCTAGATTCTTATAAAGAGCGTGGTTTCATTTCAGCGGTGGCTTACAACCAATCGACTATAAATTCTAACTCCCTCTCTACAGGCATGAATCTATCGTATTCCAAATGCTTAAATTATGGAGTTTTGATGCCTACTATGAAGTTGGAATACACCAAAAATAACCAGGGCGATATGCAGCAGGGTTTGGCCTATGCCGATAACGGGGAGGATTATTCCCGCCTATCCTTAACTAGCCGACCTAATGAATACGGCATATTTGGGATTGGTATGAATTACTTCAATAAATCCAATACCGGTTTTAATATCAATTACGCTTATTCACAAGGCTCTAATTCATACCAGTCAAATCATCTGGATGCAAAACTATCGATTCCGTTTTGATGCCCAATTGCTCACTTATTCGATGTTCTGGATCTGCTCACGCATCTGCTCTATGAGTACTTTTAATTCCATAGAGACCTGAGTCGTTTCAACGGAAACTGACTTGGAACCCAAAGTATTAGCTTCACGGTTAAGCTCCTGCATGAGGAAATCCAAGCGTTTGCCGGCCGGAGCATTGCTACCAAGGATACGTTTTACTTCTGATACGTGAGTGGTCAAACGTGATAATTCTTCATCAACATCGATACGTTGCGCGAACATCACAAGTTCCTGTGCGACTCTTTCCTGATCAATCGTTTTTAAGTTTTCTTGCAATTTGATCGTGAGCTTTTCCTGGTATTCCTTATTGAGTTTGGGCAATATTGGCTTTACCTTGGCTACCAAATTTTCAATCAGTGCCAACCTGTCCAAAATAATGGCTTTTAATTTTTCGCCTTCACGCTGGCGTGAAGCATTCAACTCAAGCAAACCTTTGTTGACCAGTTTTTTGACTTCTTCTACCAGCGCCTCATTGCTAGTGCTATTACTTAGCACTACTCCAGGCCAGCGCAGCACATCCGCCATGCTTAATTTATTGGCCGTAGGGAAATAGGTTTGGGCTTTTTCCTGCATCAATGCGAGCTGCTGCATGAGCTGGTCATCCAATTGGGTTGGCTGATTTACCTGGCTGCGCTGGATGAGGTTAAGCTTACATTCGATCTTACCGCGTGAAAGCTGCGCATTAATGAGCTCGCGTATTGGCAATTCCATACTGCGTAAATTTTCATCCAGTTTAAAATGCAGGTCGAGGTAACGACTATTTACCGCGCGTAGCTCTAGTATCAGCGTGGCATTTTCAATGGGTTGCTCAATTGCAGCAAAGCCGGTCATGCTAAAAGTCATGTTAAATCTTTCCTAATCAGGCAAATCAAAAAACAAACGATATAATGCTGCAATGGTAACAAATACTGGCAAAAGAAGGCCAAATAACTCACAAATACTTAAAAAATTACTTTAAGTACAATCAATTACACGTTATATTGTTGAATATACTCTAAGATTAAAATTGAGATTTACAAGAATCATTCATAAGCTCAATTAGATTTTTTAACCTGATAATTTGAACATTTAAAAGTGGCCGCAACTAAAAATTTAGCCTTACCGACCGGTTACCAATTACACGATTACGAGATCAGGAAAGTACTGAGTTCTGGTGGGTTCAGCTTCGTCTATCTGGCACGCGATAAAGACAAGAAAACCGTTGCGATCAAGGAATACCTGCCGACTTCGATCGCACTGCGTGACGATGGCGCTACGGTACAGCCAAATTCCGATGATGTAGCATTATTCAGGCATGGCTTGAAATGTTTTTTTGATGAAGGCTTGTCGCTCGCCAAAATCGACCATAAAAATATAGTGCGTGTGATCAATTTCTTCCGTGCCAATGAAACTGTATATATGGTCATGCAGTATGAGCGCGGCAAATCCTTGCAAGACTATATCCTGGGCCAACCTGAACCGGTTACTGAAAAATTCATACGTCGCGTATTTGCCGAGCTATCGAATGGTTTACGTGAAGTGCATACACAGAAACTACTGCATCTGGATATCAAACCGGCTAACATCTATATCCGTTTGGATGGTTCCCCCGTATTGCTCGATTTCGGTTCGGCACGCCAGGCCTTAAGCGAAAGCCAGGCCAAGATCTCGCCTAGCTATACACCGGGATTTGCTTCACCCGAACAATATTACGATAGGAAATTGCTTGGGCCGTGGAGTGACATTTATAGCATAGGTGCGACTATGTATTCTTGCCTGACGCGAACTTCACCACTAGCAGCCAATCAACGTATTAAAAACGATTTATTAGTACCTGCCAGCAAACTCGGAAAAGATATGTATTCGCAGAACCTTCTGGAAATTATCGATAAATGCCTGAGCCTGGATTACCTGGAGCGCCCGCAAAGTGTATTTTCCTTACAGAAAGCTTTGCTTGAGAATATGCCGGAACCGCAGAAAAAGACGAGTTTTGTCGACAAAATTGTGAATATGCTGAACAAACCCCTATAACGATGAATAAGTAACGATTAATAAAAATATACAATCAATCTTTATGAAATTTACCATTTACCAAAATAGCCGCCAGGGTCCTAGGCCATATAATCAGGATAGGCTTGCTTACTCCTATAGCAAAGATGCCTTGTTGCTAGTGGTGGCTGACGGCATGGGCGGTCACCGCCACGGCGAAGTCGCTGCCGAATTGGCTGTCACGACCATGACCGATGCTTTCCAGCGCCTAGCTGTACCAACATTATCCAGTCCGGCAAAATTCCTGATCGAACATATCCAGCAGATACACGACATGATCGACCATGTGATGGAAGAGCGTGAGATGCTGGAAGCACCGCGAACGACTATCGTGGCGGCCATTGTGCAGCGTGGCGTGCTTTATTGTGCCCATGTGGGGGATTCGCGGCTTTACCATTTCCGTGATGGCCATTTGCTTTTCCGTACTGAAGACCACTCAGTAGTGCAATCGCTGTACAACAAAGGCATGATTGAAAAAGGTGATATGTCCACCCATCCCTACCGGCACAAGGTTTATAGCTGCCTGGGGGGCGATATACCGCCAAAAATCGAATTATCTGACCGGCAAGACTTAGCTGAAGGTGACACGATATTATTATGTACCGACGGTGTATGGGGCGCAGTTTCCGATGAACAGATCAAACATTTTTTAGGTGGCCCTTTCATAAATGAAAATGTGACCGCCCTGCTTAACCAGGCGGAAATGGTTAGCCAGGAACAAGGCGATAATATGAGTGCTATCGGCCTGCAATGGGGTGATAAACTCAGCAGCAGCCTTGCGGTCTCAACAGTGACTATGCCGATGGGCACCACGACTACCATCATGAATCCGGTCGCCAATCAACAGTCAGCCGATTTACACAGTATGGACTTTACGGATGACCAAATTGAAAGCACTATCGCTGAAATTCAGCAGGCTTTAAGTAAAACCAAACGTAATCAATAGGATAATCTAAAGTATGACCAGCCATAGACCCAGCCAGCGCACAAACGACCAGCTTCGTGAAGTCGAGATCATCCGCCATTACACCAAGCATGCCGAGGGCTCGGTATTAGTTAAATTCGGCGATACACAAGTGTTATGTACGGCCAGCGTTGAAGAAAGAGTGCCTAGTTTCCTGAAAGGCAAAGGACAAGGCTGGGTGACCGCTGAATATGGCATGTTGCCGCGTTCAACCGGTAGCCGCATGGATAGGGAAGCTGCGAAAGGCAAACAATCCGGGCGTACGCAGGAGATACAGCGTTTGATTGGCCGTTCACTGCGCGCCATCATAGATTTGAATAAATTGGGTGAGCGCAGCATCCATTTGGATTGCGATGTAATTCAAGCCGATGGCGGTACACGTACCGCCAGCATTACCGGTGCTTATGTAGCATTGCATGACGCGGTATCAACATTACTAGCCGATGGCAAACTTTTGGATAGCCCGCTTAAACAGGCGATTGCAGCCGTTTCGGTAGGTGTTTACAAAGGCCAACCGGTTTTGGATTTGGATTACATTGAAGATTCAGATTGCGACACCGATATGAATATCGTGATGACCGAATACGGTGGCTTTGTCGAAATCCAGGGTACCGCAGAAGGCGAGCCATTTAACCGCGCAACCATGGACGCGATGCTGGACTTGGCAAAAAGCGGTATTCAAACACTGATCAAAAAACAAAAAGCTGCGTTAAAAGATTAATTCAGAATAGAGCTGGCCATGAGAAAACTATTATGAAAAAAATAGTGATCGCCACAGGCAATAGCGGCAAATTACGTGAAATCCAGGCTTTACTGACACCGCTCAATATCGAAGTCATTCCACAAACAGCTTTAAATATTCCCCAAGCAGCCGAACCGCATTGTACCTTTGTCGAAAACGCACTGGCAAAAGCGAGGCATGCCAGTCTTTTAAGCCAATTACCCGCTTTAGCTGATGATTCCGGCCTATGTGTAGAAGCGCTGGAAGGCGCACCGGGTGTGCATTCTGCTTATTTCGGCGGTGAGCCAAGAAGCGATGCTAAAAATAATGCGCACTTGCTGGAAATGTTGAAAGGCAAAGATAATCGCCGCGCTTATTACTATTGTGCTCTTGTGCTGGTGCGTCGGCATGATGACCCCCAGCCTTTGATTGCCGAAGGTATCTGGACCGGAGAAATACTAGAAAGTCCGCGTGGAAACAAGGGCTTCGGCTACGACCCGCTTTTTTTGGACGATAAAACTGAAAAGACCGGTGCGGAACTAGAACCGGAAATTAAAAATCATATTAGCCATCGTGGTCATGCTTTGCGTAAAATGCTACTTTTAATTGAAAAATTAAACATCATCTAATACAAACTGGTTTATTAGATACCGAAAATATGAGCAAAAAAGCTGACACTGTTTTACAGACCAATGTGCTACCAACCTGGGTGCGTGATGATGCCTCGATCGTGGCATGCACGGAAAAAATCAAGGTCATGAAAGAGAATTTCGAAGAAATTCGCCAGATTGCCCAAGATGCGCTGGAAGATGGCTTATTGATGGAAGTAAGCGAAACGCAAATGCGCGAAGCTTTGCATCAACTCGTTGATACGCTGGTGAATCCTTATCAAAAAAATCATTGAAATTAAGGCTGATAGCGGGTTCGGCTTAAATTCAACTTCTCAGACCAGTAATAAGCCCATCAATACCGTAGCGCCCTTAGCGGGCGATGCAACGCTTTCAGGTTTAAGCAATCCTCCTCCGCTCTCCTTGTATATCCATATTCCTTGGTGTGTAAAGAAATGCCCATACTGCGATTTTAATTCACACGAAAGCCGCCACCGAAATGGTGAGATTCCGCAAGAAGCTTATGTAGATGCGCTAATAGCGGATCTGGAACTGGCAACGCCAAAAGTATGGGGTCGTAAGATTCGCAGCATCTTCTTTGGCGGCGGCACACCGAGTCTGTTCTCGGCAGAATCCATAGATCGCATCCTAAGCCAGGTGCGCATGCTAACACCGCTTGAATTCGATGCTGAAATCACGCTGGAAGCCAATCCTGGAACCGTGGATGCCGCACATTTTGTGGGTTACAAACAAGCTGGCGTAAACCGCCTTTCTTTAGGCATACAAAGTTTTAATAACCAGCATTTAAAGGCTTTAGGACGTATCCATGATAGCGATCAAGCTTTCGCTGCAATAGAGCTAGCTCTTAAAACTTTTGAGCAGGTGAATTGCGACATCATGTATGCGTTGCCCAATCAGTCACTAGCGGAAGCGCTTAAAGATGCAGAAACTGCGATTCAGTTAAATCCGGCACACCTATCTTTTTATCACCTGACTTTGGAACCGAATACGCCTTTCCACCGCACGCCACCAAGCCTGCCGGATGATGATACCAGCGCGGAAATGCAAATTCAGATTGAAACTTTGCTTGCCGAACATGGCTACAAGCACTATGAAACCTCGGCTTTTGCTAAAAAAGGCAAACAAGCAAAGCACAACCTGAATTACTGGCAGTTTGGAGATTACTTAGGCATAGGTGCTGGCGCTCACAGTAAATTGAGCTATCACGACAAGATTACCCGTGAAACACGGCCTAAGCATCCTAAAGCCTATATGCAGCAAGCCTTAGAAGGTAAAGCCATCGAGCGCGAATGGGTGATAGAAAAAGATGAGCTCGGCTTTGAATTCATGATGAATGCATTACGGCTAATGGACGGGGTACCGCTAGATTTATTCAAGCAGCGTACTGGCTTGGAATTGCAAACTGTAGAAGCCGCGATCAAAAAAGCGCAGGCAAAGGAATTGTTAGTAATAGAGCATGGGCGCATTAAGCCTACTTTACTGGGTCAGCGCTTTCTGAACGAACTGCTGGAGCTTTTCCTACTCTGATACAGCCATTTTGGCACGTACCGTCACCAAATCACGCAAAGTCACCAACTCCTGGAACACTTCCATGCTAAAACCGGCACGCTCACTGGCGCGGTTATCCATGAGCAATTCTTCGATATAGACCTGCGCATCGGTCAGAGGGTCAGGATTCGCCCATAATCCGGTCAGGTTGTTAACGATATGCGGGAATTCTTCCAAACTGGATGCAATGACCATAGGCAAGGCGGCGTTGTCCCATAGCGGCATCATCACATTGAACGTTTCATGCAATTGTTTGGCATATTGCAAAAACTCGTTTTTCTGCTGATGCTCACGATAAATATCCAATAGATACAGCCAGTGATGCAAAGAGGCTTGAGGCATGGTTTTGATTTGCGCTTTGAGCAAATCGGTTGCCTCTTCAAGCCGGCCGATATTTACATAAATACGTGCCTGCTCCAGTATCATTTCGCCTTCTTCCTGGTAATCCAGGCCTTGCACTTCGCTTAAATCCACCACCGACATGCTTTCACTTAAACCATTTTGCGTTAGTGAAAAATCCACTTTTGACAGATTGTCCTGATAACCGATTACAGCAGATTGGTCAAAAATCCCAGTTTTCAAAGGATCGAAATCGCCAGTTGCAGCGAGGTATAAATTCTTGGCTTGCCGCTGGGAAAAAGCTCGCCAAGCAATAGCCAGTGCTGTGATTGCCAATAAGAATATTGCCAGAAACCAGAAATATAATGGATCAAATAAGGTTTTCTTATCTTTATCGATTGCCGCTGGTAATTCAGCTGTTATCGTAGATAAGTATGCGGTTTTTTGTGCCATTAATTCGCCTGTTTTTGATTCAGCAGGTATTGGTTCCGCTGGGGTTTGGCTATCAGGTAATTGCGGCTTGGAAATCGGTTCAGACGCGTCGGCTAGTTTGGCTGTGGGTATGTCACGGTTAAGCATATCTATGGCTTGTGATTTTAACCCCGCCAGTATCAACTGCAACTTAGCCAGCTTTGCATTCAGCTTTTCCAGTTCGGCTTTTAGGCTGGTATTCCTTTGCACAAGATCGCCGTAATCCGCTTGCATTTTTTCGGTCACAATAAACTGCTTCGCATCTTTAAGCTGGTAACTTAGATGGAGCTTTGTGGTTAAGTGCCGAGATTTTTTATGATGTTTATTTGAAGAGTTATGAATCTTACCGCTATGTTTACCTAGGGATCTGATATCAGGAACCAATATCAGGTCTACTAAATTGGTTTTAGTCGTCGCATCGATAGAACGCCCCGCTTGCTGATTCAACTGGATAGTGCGAGTGGCGAAACGTTGCTGCATGGTCGCGTTTTTAGGGTAAAACAAGGCAGCCAGATTTTGGATACTCTCGCCAGGTAATAATGGCCACATCATGCTGTTAGCATCAGCAGCCATTACCTGCGCATCATTTGCCGCCAAAACATCCGCGCTCAAATTGGAGGACGGTTCTAATGCATAGATTAATTGGCTATGGAAAATAGCCATCAAGCTCAATGTTAGCTTTGTTTTTTGTAGCTTTTTGTCTACTAAAAACATCGCCGATTTACATCAAGCTAGCAGCTTGCTCCTCATGAGCTGATTTCCTTACGCGCACGGGCGATTGCCGCTTTTACCTGTACAGGTGCCGTGCCGCCAATATGGTTGCGGCTTTGCAGCGAGCCTTCAAGAGTCAATACAGCAAATACATCTTCAGTAATTTGCGGGGCGAACTGCTGTAATGTTGCCAGCGGTAATTCGCTTAAATCGACTTTTTTATCCACGGCAAAGCGCACCGCTAATGCCACGACTTCATGGGCATCACGGAAAGGCATGCCTTTTTTGACCAGGTAATCGGCCAAATCAGTTGCCGTGGCAAAGCCTTCTGCCGCCGCTTGCCGCATATTGTCTTTATTCACGGTAATGCCGCGCATCATGTCTGCATAGATTTCCAGAGTCACCAGCAAAGTATCAGCCGTATCGAACAGCGGTTCCTTATCTTCTTGGTTATCTTTGTTGTAGGCCAATGGCTGGCCTTTCATCAAAGTAAGCAATGCCGTTAAATGTCCATACACACGGCCGGTTTTACCGCGTACCAATTCCGGCACATCCGGGTTTTTCTTCTGTGGCATGATGGATGAGCCGGTACAGAACCTGTCAGCGATATCGATAAAAGCAAACCGCGGAGAGCTCCATAAAATAAGTTCTTCTGACAAGCGTGATAGATGCGTCATGACCAATGAAGAGGCAAACGTAAATTCGATGGCGAAATCACGGTCAGATACCGCATCCAGTGAATTCTCACAAACGCCATCAAAGCCTAATTTTTTTGCGACCATTTCCCGATCTATCGGGTAGCTGGTACCTGCAAGTGCGGCAGCGCCTAAAGGCAAACGGTTGATGCGACGACGACTGTCATTAAATCGCGCAACATCACGCTTGAGCATTTCAACATATGCCAGCAGATGGTGGCCAAACGTAACAGGTTGCGCAACTTGCAGGTGGGTAAAGCCGGGCATCACGGTATCAAAATGCTCATCTGCCAAGTCGAGCAAACTGGTTTGCAGCTTAATCAAGCCAGCGATTACATTGTCAGTAATTGCACGCAACCATAACCGCACATCAGTAGCAACCTGGTCATTCCTACTCCGGCCGGTATGTAAGCGCTTACCTGCATCGCCAATTTTGTCTGTCAGGCGTTTTTCAATATTGAGGTGTACATCTTCCAGATCCAAAAGCCATTCAAATTGGCCGGCTTCGATTTCCTGCAAGATTTCATTAAGGCCTTTTTCAATGGCTGCGACATCATCTGAACTAATGATTTTTTGAGCACCGAGCATTTGAGCGTGTGCGATCGAACCCTGAATGTCATAAGCCGCAAGGCGTTTATCAAAATCCACGGAAGCCGTATATTTTTTTACGAGTTCAGCTACAGGCTCGTTAAAACGGCCCGACCAACTTATCTCTCTTTTGTTTAATGAGCCAGCGTTCGCGGTTGAATGATCTGGGTTAGGCACTTTCACTATTATTTCTCTTTATATTTCTATGGTATTTATATTGATATTTCGTAAGCGATCCGTAATTTCGAATGCTTATGTTCTAGTTTTTTGAGCAGCTAAATTTAAATTTATTATTAAAATATTGTTTAATAATAATATACTTATGTGATTAGTATAATGCAAAACACCAACATTACGATGCCACTGCCTGCAAAGACTTGTTATGCGAAAAGCTAGTCGCCTGCCAAATATTCACAACTTGGGTGTGAATTTACGCATTTTGCTTATCGTAAATGGCTTATTGGCCTTAACGGCTTTAATGCTAAGTACAGATACGCGTGGTTTCTTTGTATTGGTCACAGCGATCTCAGCCGTTGCCCAGCCTATGCTGCTGCTGAGCTTGCTACTGCTTTACCTGGCTTATCCCATCATAAGTAAATTGAAGTATTGGTTGGGAATAACGGTTACGTTCCTAATCGTTATCCTTACTTGCGGGGGTCTACACCAGTTATTCTCGCAACTACTGATCTTTGAAAGTCTGCCGACTTTAAACCGCACCGTTTTTTTCGTCGGCGTGATCACGCTGATCACTTTGTATTACTTTAATCTGCATCATCGTGCCTATTCCCCCGCTGTTGCGGAGGCGCGCCTGCAAGCCCTGCAAGCCAGAATTCGCCCGCATTTTTTATTCAACAGCATCAATGCAGTATTGTCACTAATTCGTAGTCAGCCCAAACAAGCCGAAACCGCTTTAGAAGATATGGCGGATTTGTTCCGTGTGCTGATGGCAGACAACCGTGATTTAGTACCGTTAGCGCAGGAAATCAGCTTATGCCGTCAATACCTGGCTTTGGAAAAACTGCGTCTGGAAGACCGTTTGCTGATTCAATGGCAGATTGATGATATGCCCCCGGACGCTCTTATTCCGCCGCTAGTGTTGCAGCCCTTACTGGAAAATGCGGTTTATCACGGCATCGAACCCTTACCGAATGGCGGTACGATTACTCTGCAGATCTACACAAAAAATAAAGAAGTGCACATCCTATTGAGCAACCCTTATGCTGCGTTGAATAACCATCATATCGGTAATAAAATGGCGCTCAAGAATATTAAAGAGCGCTTAACGCTGCATTTCGATTTGGAAGCAAGCCTAAAATCCAAGCGGGTGGACGGCAGATATCAAGTGCATATTATCCTGCCTTACAGTAAATAGTCATGAGCCAAGCGACTTTAAAACTCCTGATAGCCGACGACGAAGCGCCCGCCCGTAACCGCTTGCGTGACCTAATAGCCGATATTGAGCTGGTAGAACTCAGCGCTGAAGCCAAGAACGGTAATGAAGCGTTAACATTAATTGAAGAGTGTCGGCCAGATGTCGTGTTATTAGATATTCGTATGCCTGTAATGGATGGCATTGAAGCGGCACAACATCTGCAAAAACTGGCTGCGCCTCCTGCGGTTATTTTTACGACTGCTTATGATAATTATGCGATGCAGGCTTTTGATATGAATGCGGTTGATTACCTGCTGAAGCCTATCCGCCAGGAACGGCTACAAAATGCACTCAGCAAAGCACGCGCTCTTATGCCTAAACAAGTTGCGGCTTTACAAAAGCTGCAGCCGCAAAGAACGCATTTGAGTATCAGCGAGCGAGGCAGGATTCTGCTGATTCCCATCAATGAAATTATCTATCTGCGTGCAGAACTCAAATATATCACGGTACGTACCGCAGAACGCGAATACCTGCTAGAAGAATCCCTCACGCACTTGGAACAGGAATTCGCAAATATCTTCATACGCCTACACCGCAATTGCCTGGTAGCTAACGCCCATATCCTGGGTTTTGAAAAACGGGCGACTGAACTCGGTAGCGACGAAAAACAATGGGTTGCCTTGTTAAGGAACGTTCCCGAAACGATTTGCGTCAGTCGCCGCCAGCAGCATTTAGTCCGCGCAGCTTAGTATTTAAGCGAAGCTCTTATTTCTGTTTTTTATCGAAATCCTCGATTACCTTGGCTGCCCAGTCTTTTCCGCCCAAGCCGAAAGCAATAGCCAAAGCCAGGAATATAGCGCCGAAGACAATAATAAATAGTGCGTTAATAAGCTGTACGCCAATGCCTAATTGCTCCAAAGCCATAAATAAAGCCAGGATTTGTATACCATATTCTGCGGAAGTACTTACGGCCAAAGCACGTTCGAACTTGATGCTGTATAGCCAGGCAAATACTAGGCGATTTACAAAACGTGCCAACAAAGTACCGAAAATCAATACGACGATCGCAACAATGATATGCGGCAAGTAACTTGCTAACTGCTGCAACAGAATAGCGACTTCACTCAAGCCCAGGGTGTTGGCGCCGGTAATGACGAATAATAAGATGACCAGCCAATAGATCAACTGGCTGATGATGTCGCTCAGTGTCAGTTTGAAGCTCGCATGACTCATAAAGGCTTCGATGCCTGATTTCTGGGCAAATTTGTCAAAATGCATCCAGACTAGCAAACGTTTAACGGTAAATCGCACGGCAATCGCCACTACCCAGCCGATGATTAAAATCACAAGAACGGCTAAAAGCTTAGGTACGAAACTGATTAGTTGCAGCCAGAATTGATTCAGTGAATCGATAAAGACTTGTAGTTGATATTGCATGAAGGTCTCCTGACTTAATATGCTAAAACAAAGGGTTAACTCGAAAATTAACCACGTATATGAGTTTTTAGTTTTGAGATAGCACGAGCTTAACCTAAACAAAAGTGCTTTAACAATCACTTTTTTCCGTTTATTACTGGCTTATAGGCATGTGTTAAAATCCCTATATGGACAATACCCGCTCACAAAACATTCCCGAAAAACTTGTAATTGCTTCACGTGAAAGCGCTTTAGCTATGTGGCAAGCGCGTCATATTCAAAGTCGCTTACAAGCGCTTTATCCCGCCACTCAAGTTGAAATATTAGGCATGACTACCACCGGCGACCAGATATTGGATACGCCTTTAGCGAAGGTTGGTGGCAAGGGCTTATTCGTTAAAGAATTAGAAATGGCACTTGCGGATGGCCGTGCAGATTTAGCCGTGCATAGCATGAAAGATGTACCTATGAACCTGCCGGAAGGCTTTATGCTGGCGGCGACGGGTGAACGTGAAGATCCGCGTGATGCGTTTGTTTCCAATAATTATGCTTCGCTGGAAGATTTGCCGGCAGGCAGCATTGTCGGTACTTCCAGCCTGCGCCGCCAAAGCCAGTTACAGGCACGTTTCCCTGCGTTAAAGATTGAATCCTTACGTGGCAACCTGCAGACGCGATTGCGCAAGCTCGATGAAGGCCAGTATGCTGCCATTATTCTGGCTGCCGCTGGCTTAATTCGCCTGGGTTTGAGTGATCGCATCCGTAGCGTGATTTCGCCTGAACATAGTATTCCGGCGGTTGGCCAGGGCGCATTAGGTATAGAGATCAACGCTACCCGTACCGATTTGTTAGCAGTACTGGCACCGCTTAATCACCCGGAAACGCAAGCCTGTGTTGAAGCAGAACGCGGCATGAGCCGTGCGCTTGCGGGCAGTTGTACAGTGCCGCTTGGTGCCTACGCTACCTGCGAAGCGGACAGCATTACTATTACCGGTTTTGTCGCTAGCGTAGACGGGCAACATATGCTGGTAGAAACGGCTAAAGGCCACCGTGATGCTGCTGAAAGTCTAGGCAAAAAATTGGCGGACCAGTTACGTGCCAAAGGTGCGGATAAAATCTTGGCAATGTTAGATTAGCTTAATATGGCAAATTCGCTTCAAGGAACTGCCATTGCAGTCACGCGGCCGGTAGCGCAGGCGCAAAAACTCAGTAGCTTAATCTTAGCTGAAGGCGGAACACCTATCAGCTTTCCCTTGATTGATATCGTGCCGCTGGGAGATTACCGCCAGTTCGATGCGACGATTGCTGACTTACCCAGTTATGATTGGGCAATTTTTATTAGTAGTAATGCCGTTCAGAACGGCATGCCGCGTGTGTTGCAGCAATTTCCTACGTTGCCTGCACAACTTAAATTCGCCGCGATCGGTCCGATGACTGCTAGCGAACTCATGCACCTGGGTGCACATCAAGTATTGATTCCCAAGGATCGTTTTGACAGTGAGTCCTTACTCAACCTACCAGAAATGCAAAATATGCAGGGTCAACGTGTCATGATCTTTCGCGGTGTAGGAGGCCGTGAAGTATTGGCAGATACTTTGACAGCGCGTGGCGCTAAAGTCACTTTTGCCGAATGCTACCGACGTATCAATCCACAATCCAGTACGGAAACTCTTGAAACCTTGTGGCGTAATAAGCAATGCCAAGGCATTGTCGTGACCAGTTCGGAAGCCATGCGACACTTATTGCAAATGACGGCTAACGGCACACAAGAATGGATCAAGCAGATAAAGATATGCGTAAATCACCAAAGAATCGCTGAAGAAGCTCAAAACATCGTGGCACAGCATAACGTCTTTTTAAATCTGCATGTGGCTGAAGCACCTGGTGATGCTGCGATGCTTGCCTGTTTACAACATGCGCTAACTCCCTCATCATCTCATTCATGAATGATGAAAGCCCATTAAATCGCCCTGTCGGATTAAGCCGCGGTCCTTCGCTATTCAGTAAAACCGCGCTGATACTGGTCATCATCGCCTTGCTCACATTGGCATGGCAATGGCTGAACACGCGGCATAAATTCAATGATGTGGAAAAATCCCTGAGCCAGAAACTGGAGGAATACCAAGCCTTAAACCAACAAAGCATGTTGCTAGCCAAGCAGGCAGAAGAACGAAGCTTGCAAGCGAATGCCCGTACCATAATACTTGAACAAAAACTGGCGGAATCTCACGATCAGCAGGCGATCTTACAAGGTTTATATGACCAGCTGGCAGAGAATCGCGAAGCCACTACGGTAGCGGAAGTTGAACAATTATTGACCATTGCTAACCAGCAGTTGCAATTGGCTGGCAATGTGAAATCCGCATTATTAGCGCTGCAGGCAGCTGATAAGCGCTTACAGCCATTAGACCTACCACGTTCGGCCCAATTACGTGAAACTTTGGCGGTAGAAATAGAGAACCTGCGCAAATTGCCGCAGATCGATATTTCCAACATCAGTGCCCAACTGAACAACCTTTCTGCGTTGTGTGATACTTTGCCGCTGATAAGCGAGCGCCAGCCTACACTCAATGCTAAAGCCGCGGAACAGCAAAATCGTGCGCCGCTACCAACTAATAATCCTCAACGCTTTATCGCTTCGGTGTGGAATGACATTAAAGACATGGTGACGGTGGAAAGAATAGATAAGCCGGAGCCGCCTTTATTATCGCCAGACCACGCTTTTTACCTGCATGAAAATTTGAAACTTCGATTGTTAACGGCGCGTATCGCCTTGCTGCAACGGGATGAGGCGACTTATAAGGCGGATATCAAAACCATAGGCACATGGTTAAACCAGTATTTCGATACCAAGCATCCCAATACGATCAAAGCATTGAACATCTTGAAAAAAGTCTCTGCGAAAGACATCAATATTGAATTACCGCAGCTGACTGAAAGCTTGAACGCGGTGAACCGCTATAAGTTAAGCCTGGAACAAGGTAAAGACTGATGAAACGCAGGGCAATCTGGTGGGTACTGATGGTATTTGCGCTGATATTGATTGTGGTGCTGGCGAGCAATAACGAGGGCTACATCCTGATCGTACGTTCACCGTACCGCGTGCAATTCTCGTTTAATTTCTTCCTGATCTTCGTCGTCATCAGCTTTTTATTCGTACATTATTGCCTGAGACTGGTGCATTTTTTTCGACGTCTACCCGCCAGCAAGCGTAGTAAAAAAGAGTCGCAGCGTCTACACGAAAGTAATGAAGCTTTGCTAGAAGGATTACATGCGCTTGCGGATGGCGATTATATTCAGGCAGAAGCCGCTACCAAACGCGCGCATGACCTAATTCATGATGCCAATCTTGAAAAGCTGATTCAAACCCTTGCGGTAGAAAAGCAAAAACAGGAAGTTTGATTGAGACTTTTAAGTTTTAAGCCGGAGCCGGTGCTGTAACCGGTTTTGCATAAGTAAACGCGTCAGATAGGAAAGCATCTTCTGCCAGGCCATGCTGCATAAAACTCGCATGCGCTATTTCCACCATGGCTGGCGCGCCACAGCAATAGACCTCGTACTCACTTAAACCCGCACTGGCATAATCATCTAGAACCGCCTGGTGTACATAGCCTGTTCTGCCCTGCCAGTTATCTTCCGGCTTCGCATCTGATAGTACAGGGATGAATTTAATGTGCGGATGAGTTGCCGCCCAGCTTTGGGGTAATTCAGGTTGGTAAAGGTCTTCTAAAGTGCGGGCGCCCCAATACAGCGTGACTTCGCGTTTGATATCCTCATGCAGCATATGCTCGATGATCCCTTTAATGGGCGCGAAACCTGTGCCGCCCGCTACCATGATGATGGGCTTTTCCGAATCTTCACGTAAATAGAAACTACCGAACGGCGCTTCTATACGCATGATGGTTTTTTCCGGCATTTCGTTAAATACGTACTCAGTGAACTGTCCGCCGGGTATCAGGCGCAGATGCAGCTCCAGCATATTATCGATATGCGGTGCATTCGCCAGTGAAAAGGCGCGGCGTTTGCCATCCTTTAACAAAAATTCGATGTATTGCCCGGCTTTGAATTCCAGGTGTTCAGTACTAGGGAGCTTGAGATATAAAGCCATCACATCGTGTGATAACTGCTCTTTGCGCTCAACCCGCGCTGGAATGATGCGCGGTGGAATCACGCCAGCATTGATTTCGCGGCACTCGATGCTAAGGTCAGACAAAGGCCGCGCACAGCAGAATAGCGCTTTACCGGCAGCTTTTTCTGCATCACTTAACGCTGTATTGGAATAGTCACCGTAATCAACTTGGCCACTCAGGATATTACCTTTGCAGCTACCACAGGCACCGTTACGGCAGCCGTAAGGAATATTGAAACCTGAATCGATAGCGGCTTCCAGTATAGTTTCGTAGGCTTTCGCGGTATAAGTATGCCCACTTGGCTGAATGGTAATTTGATAGCTCATTTAATATTTCTTTTTGAGGTTTTAACTTAGTCTTATTAATCTAGTTATATTTAGTCTGGCTAAACGTTATAGCCTTACTTTATTTTCAGGTTATGTTGACCATTATTTTATCGTATTGACAGCAGGTTTATTCTTAATGTTATTCCTCGCGATGAAATTCCCCTTCGATGACATCATCATTTGCCGCTTCGCGACGCGGTTTCTGATTAAATCGTTTTGACTTGTTAAAACTTGTTTGTTCCGTGAAAGTATCCTCGGGCGTTCTAAAAGTTTCTTTGGCAAAATCTTTTGCGGAATCCTGGCTATAAGTTTTAGAAGAAAGTGCGGGCTGCTGTGTAGGTAACAGCAATAAGATCGCGGCCGCGATATCGGTAATTACCCCCGGAATAATAAGCAATATACCGGCAATGATATTACGCGCACTGCCGAACATCGCTTTTACTGGATGCTGATTCTGCGCTAGGCTTTGCATAATGCGTGCGGTAAAAAGATGCTTTTCATTGCGAATCAACTGTAAGCCCAGCACGATCATCGCGACTAAATATAGTACAACCCACCAACCATAGAGGTCACCTAAAATGATTAGCGTCCATATTTCAGCAACAGGGAGCGCCAGCAAAGCCAACAGAATTACGAACCGCATTATTTAGTGATCTCCGGATTGAACAACCTGAGTTGAACGTATTAAGGTATTTACTCTCTCAAGTATGGCGCTAAAGTCTATAATTACAATAGTTTAAGTTATTAAATTGGATTACTTCCACGTGACAAATATCATACATAGCCGCATTAAAAAAATTGCCAGCGGCTTCATCGCCTTAATTTCTATAAGTTTTTTATTGACAGCTACTGCTGCAGATAGCAGTCAAGGCAGCTTGAGTTCTTTACTGGACAACAATGACTCAGAAAATTTCCTACCACCGGATGTTGCCTTCAAGCTCAATTTAAATGCGGTTGATGCTAATACTATACGAGCGGCATTCACTATCGTACCTGGACATTACCTCTATAGACAGCGTATCAAATTTGAAATTCCCGCTAAAAATTCTGCAGCACAGATAGATTCAGTAAGCCTGCCTAATGGCGATATTAAGGATGATCCGAATTTCGGCAAGCAGGAAGTTTATCACCATGACTTTAATGCAGATATTAAGCTTAGTCATGTTCAAAATAGTCAGATAACTATTAATGCAACCTATCAGGGTTGTAGCGAAAAAGGCTTGTGCTACGCCCCTATCAAGAAAAAAATCTCAGTTACTTTACCTGCTGCTGGCGAACTATCGAACGCTACTGGCAATGTAGAGATTGCCAATGAAGCCGATAAAACTACCGAAGTATTGCGTTCCGGTAATTTATGGCTGGTTATCACGGCGTTCTTCGCAGCAGGCTTGCTGCTATCCTTCACGCCTTGTGTATTACCCATGATTCCTATCTTATCGAGCATCATCGTAGGTAGCCAAAGCAGGCAAAATAACGCTGTCAAGCCATCCAAATTGCATGCTTTCGGTCTATCGGTAGCTTATGTGTTGGGCATGGCACTCGCTTATACCTTGGCAGGAATCGCTGCCGGTTTATCAGGCAGCTTATTGAGCCAGTCATTGCAAAGCCCTTGGGCATTAGGTGCTACAGCTGTTATATTTGTTATTTTGGCGCTTTCCATGTTCGGTGTTTACGAACTCAAATTGCCTGCCAGCTTCGAAAGCAAAATGCTCAATGTGAGCAACAAACTCAAAGGTGGGGAATTCTTGGGTGTATTCATCATGGGCGTACTTTCCGCATTGATTGTGAGCCCATGCGTTGCGGCCCCACTAGCGGGGGCACTGATTTATATAGGTCAGACGCATAATGTATTGCTGGGCGGCTTAGGCTTATTTGCCTTGGCGATTGGTATGGGTGTGCCGTTATTGCTGATAGGAGCATCGGCCGGCAGTCTCTTGCCAAAAGCTGGACGCTGGATGACGACGGTACGTAATCTGTTTGGCGTACTGATGTTAGTGATGGCAGCATATATCGTATGGCCTGTATTACCTGCGGCGGTCACAGCACCTGTTGAAAAACTTCTAGGTTCAAACTCTAAACATACCCTACCATTCAAACCGGTTAAAAGCGTTGCAGAATTAGAGGCAGCGATTAAAGCGGCTAATGGTAAATCGGTCATGCTGGATTTTTATGCAGATTGGTGCACTTCTTGTAAAGAAATGGAGAAACTGACCTTTACCGATGGCAAAGTAAAAGCAGCACTGCAAAATACTGTTTTATTGCAAGCCGATGTGACCGAAAATAATGATAACGACCAGGCGCTATTGAAACGCTTCGAATTATTCGGCCCGCCGGGCATTATCTTTTTTGATAAAGATGGTGAAGAGATTCGCAGTATACGTACTATCGGCTTTCAAAATGCCGAACGCTTCAACACTACTCTCTCTAAACGTTAATTCCCTCGCCTGAAAGCTTATATGCTTAAAAAATTACTGTCTAAATTAGTGTATCTGTTCATCATGTTCATTTTAGGCTTTGTTATTTATTATTTTTTCTTAGGGCCTAACAGCATCCTTAAAAGCACTGAGCAAAATAACAGCCAATTTTCTACACAGTCACTTTTCAATGCCAACTTGCCTAATGAGGATGGAATTAAGCAAGCATTGAGTCAATATCACGGAAAAGTGATCGTGCTTAACTTCTGGGCCACCTGGTGTCCACCTTGCCGTGAAGAAATGCCTGAATTATCAGCATTGCATCAAGAATATCAGGCTGAAAATCTCGTTGTTTTGGGCATTGCAATTGATGAGTTGTCCCAAGTCAAAACGTTTACCCAAGACACTCCAGTTAGCTACCCTTTGTTTGCTGCGGAAGAAGAAGGTATGGGATTGAGTAGCGGCCTTGGTAATGATAAAGGCGTGTTACCTTATACGGTAATTATCAATCATGATGGGGAAGTAATCAAAACTTATTTTGGTCGCATCACTAAGCCGCTATTAGAGACTACATTGAAGCCTTTATTATCGCTTTAAATATCTAAAAGGCATAAGCTAATGTTATCAATAGCTTATGTATCCCAAGTTAGCTAAATTCGCGTAATTTCGTTAAGTTGCTGGACAAAACTGCCTAACTTCGGCAAACTTGCGTTTATGAATTACCGTATTTTACGCAATAAATTTGTCAAAATGGTGTGTTATGGCAGCTAAATCAATTTTAGTGCTGCATGGCCCTAACCTTAATCTCCTTGGTTTACGCGAGCCGGAGCATTATGGCAATGCAACTTTAGATTCTATTAATAGTGCGCTATCAGAAAAAGCCAAAGCGGCTAATTTTGTATTAGAAACTTTCCAAAGTAACGCTGAAGCAGAACTTGTCAATAAAATTCAGGGTTTAGCTACAAAAAAAGCAGATTTTGTCATTATCAATCCAGCTGCGTTCACTCATACTTCTGTAGCGATGCGTGATGCCCTAGCTGCAGTCAAAGTACCATTTATCGAAGTTCACCTCTCTAACGTATACGCTAGGGAAGCATTCCGCCACCATTCATATTTTACTGATATCGCAGTAGGTGTGATTAGTGGCTTAGGCGCTCAAGGCTATGAATTAGCGCTTGATTACGCTATCAAACAGCTTAACCGTTCTTAAAAATATCATTTAAATTATTCTCAGGATTTGTAGGGGTTTATTATGGATTTACGCAAACTTAAAAAATTAATCGATCTCGTAGAAGAATCAGGTATCTCCGAACTTGAATTGACGGAAGATGGTGAAAAAGTACGTATCAGCCGTAATTTCACATCAAACGCACCAGCGCCACAATACGCTAACTATGCGCCTCAGCAATATGCGGTTGCACCAGCAGCAGCGCCGGCAGCAGCGGCAGAACCCGCCGCCGCCCCTGTTGAAGAAGGGCATGCTGTTAAATCGCCTATGGTAGGTACGTTCTACCGCTCACCTTCACCGGATGCTAAGGCTTTCGTTGAAGTCGGCGATACCGTGGCAGTGGGCGATACACTTTGTATTATCGAAGCCATGAAGTTATTGAATGAAATCGAGTCTGATAAAGCCGGTGTCGTTAAAAAAATCCTGGTAGATAACGGCCAAGCCATCGAATATGGCGAACCACTCTTTATTATTGCTTAAGCTAGGATTTTAATTACATGGCTATGTTTGACAAAATCTTAATCGCAAACCGCGGCGAAATCGCCTTGCGAGTACAACGCGCCTGCCGCGAATTAGGTATTAGAACGGTGGCGGTGCATTCTGAAGCTGACCGTGAAGCTAAATACGTAAAGCTTGCAGATGAATCTGTATGTATCGGTCCTGCGCCTTCCAGCCAAAGCTACCTTAATGTACCCGCTGTTATCAGCGCTGCTGAAGTTACCGATGCACAAGCGATTCATCCGGGTTATGGTTTTTTATCCGAAAATGCGGATTTTGCTGAACGCGTAGAACAAAGCGGCTTTGTTTTTATCGGCCCTAGAGCGGAAACCATCCGCCTAATGGGTGACAAAGTTTCTGCTAAAGATGCCATGAGAAAAGCCGGCGTACCTTGTGTGCCAGGCTCAGATGGTGCTTTAACGGATGACGCAGCTGAAACATTGAGAACGGCCAAGAAAATCGGTTATCCAGTGATTATTAAGGCAGCTGGCGGTGGTGGTGGACGCGGCATGCGTGTGGTACATACCGAAGCGGCGCTATTAACATCAGTGAATATGACCAAAGCT
Source organism: Methylotenera sp. (assembly GCA_035460225.1). GTDB lineage: Bacteria > Pseudomonadota > Gammaproteobacteria > Burkholderiales > Methylophilaceae > Methylotenera. The sequence goes on along the minus strand of DATHWX010000006.1, from coordinate 33,131 downwards.
GAGGCCCAGGCGGCCTTTGGCAATCCCATGGTTTACATGGAAAAATATTTGGAAAAACCACGTCATATCGAGATACAAATCTTGGCGGATCAGCATGGTAATGCGGTTTTCCTAGGTGAGCGCGATTGCTCTATGCAACGTCGCCACCAAAAGATCATTGAAGAAGCGCCTGCGCCATTACTCAATCCTAAACTGCGTGACAAAATCGGTGAGCGCTGTGCTGAAGCCTGCCGGAAGATCAAATACCGCGGTGCCGGTACTTTTGAGTTTTTATATGAAAACGGCGAATTTTATTTCATTGAGATGAATACTCGCCTACAGGTTGAACATACCGTTACGGAAATGATTACCGGTATCGATTTGGTTCAACAGCAGATTTTTGTCGCAGCCGGTGAGAAATTGGCGTTCCGCCAGAAAGATATCGTGCTTAAAGGCCACGCCATTGAATGCCGATTGAATGCCGAAGACCCATTTAACTTCGTGCCTTCTCCTGGCAAAATTAACAAGTTCCATATGCCTGGCGGCCCTGGTGTGCGCATTGATACGCATGCTTACTCCGGTTATACCGTGCCACCGCATTATGACTCGATGATAGGCAAGCTGATCACATATGGTGATACACGTGAACAAGCGATTGCTCGTATGCGGATTGCATTGTCTGAAATGATGATTGATGGCATTAGCACTAACGTAGCATTGCATACGGAATTAATGGCGGATGCAGCCTTCCACCAAGGCGGCACCAGTATTCATTACCTAGAGCAAAAACTTGGCATTTATAACAAATAAGCAATGTAATGCTAGGGTAGGTAAGCAGTAGTGGCTTGGGTATCGTTAAAGATTGAAGCGCAGGATAATACCGCTGATTTGATTAGTGATACGCTCATGGAACTCGGCGCGTTGTCGGCAATTATCGAAGACGCGAATGCAGAAACCATAGACGAACAGCCTATTTTCGGTGAGCCAGGTGATCCGCCACCGGGCATTTGGCAACAGAACCTGGTTAGCGCCCTTTTTGATGAGGGTGTGGATGTTGCGCAAATCATCGCGGAGCTAGAGAAGCAAACTAAGATAAGCCATCTTCAATACTCCACCGAAACCATAGAAGAACAGGACTGGGTACGTGCTACCCAGTCGCAGTTCGATCCTATTAAAATTACCGATAACTTATGGATCGTGCCTACTTGGCATGTTTCGCCCAATGCCGATGCCATCAATATTGTATTGGATCCTGGCCTGGCTTTCGGTACCGGTAGCCACCCTACCACACATCTTTGCTTGGCTTGGCTGACGCAAACTGTAACGCCCAATACCTCAGTATTGGATTACGGCTGCGGATCTGGCATTCTGGCGATAGCCGCCAAGAAACTAGGTGCTGGTGTAGTAGTGGGTACTGATATCGATGTACAGGCTATTCAATCCAGCCTGTATAACGCTGAGCAAAATAATGTAGTCGCTGAGTTTTACCACGCAAGTAAATATCAAACTCAGCAGTTTGATATCGTTGTTGCCAATATTTTATCAAGCGCTTTAAGCGTATTAGCGCCTGCGCTAGCCAGTTCCTGCAAGCCTGACGGCAAAATCGCTTTATCTGGCATATTAAAAGAGCAGGCTGCGGATGTTTCCGCAATCTATGCGGAATGGTTTAATATGGAGTTACCCCAATATAAGGATTCATGGGTGTTACTCACAGGTACCCGAAAATGCGCGCCGTAACTCATTGCCCCGCTTGCCAGACAGAGTTTTTTGTTACAGATGAGCAGCTCAATAAGCATAATGGTAAAGTCCGTTGTGGACAATGCCTGCACGTATTTGATGCTAAGGCTGAATTCGTTGAACCGGCAGAATCTGCAGAAGCAATAGAAGACTCCCCACCTGCAGTACCTAACGAAGAAAATGTCGCGACAGCCCCTGTTGCAGAATCTTCAGCTAAAGCAGAAGATGAATTTATCGGAGATTATCAATTAAGTAATTTTGATGACTTAGCCGATAAATCTAAACTCAAGAGTTCACGAAAAAGAAAACCAAGACCGTTTCTTTGGTCATTTATAAGCTTAACTCTGCTCATCGCTGCTATAGCACAATCCATCTATTTCATGCGTAGCGAAATCGCAATTTATTATCCCAACTTTAAGCCTTATCTGGTCAAAGCTTGCATCCCATTATATTGCACGGTCGAATTACCTAAAAAAATAGAATTTATCGTCATCGATGATTCCGATATACAGGAAGATGCTGAATATAAAGGCCTGATGCGCTTATCCAGCACCTTGATCAACCAGGCTAGTTTCAACCAGGCGTATCCCAAGCTTGAACTCACTCTTACAGATGTAGAAGATAAACCTAAACTTCGCCGTATCTTTACTCCTAAGGAATATTTGCCTGAGCATACTGATATCAGTCGAGGTTTAGCGCCTGGCGAAGAAGTGAAGATTCGTTTGGCTATGACTACTCAAGGTGAATCCGTAGCTGGTTACCGTGTTTACGTAAGTTATTAACTAATGAAAATCATGAGCGCTATTTAAGCGCTTTACATAGTTTGCTTTTTTAACAACTCTGTATTATGTGAGTCATAGATTGTGTAGTAATTAAACGAAATAACTTTAGGAGAAATATTATGTGGACAAAACCAGCTGCTACTGAAATGCGTTTCGGTTTCGAAGTTACAATGTACGTAATGAACAAATAAGTTTTATACGCTACACAAAAAGGACGCTTAGGCGTCCGTTTTTTATTGCCGGTAAGTTATGTAAAACTCTTAATACTCGCTTATTCAAGCATCTCCAGGCAGCCTGATTTGATCTGTTTAATTGCATCTGCCAAGCAATCCACTGCCATTTCCCTGGCGTAACTTTTACGCCACGCTAATGCGATGCGCCTTACCGGAACTGGCTCTGCAAAAGGAATGACCTTTACTAATGGATTCACATAACGTTCTGTTGCGGCACTACTAGGCAATACCGTAATTCCTAAATTTGATGCAACCATATTACGTATGGTTTCCAATGAATTGCCTTGTAACACTTGTCCTTTGCGTGACAGATCCGGACACGCTTGCAATACTTGGTGGCTATAGCAATGTCCGCTATTCAATAATAAAACGTTTTGTTCCGCTAACTCTTCCGCATTTATCGACTCTCGGTTTGCCCATGGATGATCTATCGGCACCATGACTACGTACTTTTCATCATATAAAGCTAAAGTTTTAATGCCTGGGACATCAAACGGTAAAGCCAGTACTGCAGCATCAATAACGCCGTTTTTAAGCTGGTTTTCAAGCTGCTCTGTTAAATTCTCTTCGATATCGAGTGGCATATCCGGCGCAGTCTTGCGCAAAATCGGAATGAGCTCCGGTAGCAAATAAGGACCGATTGAATAAATCAATCCTAATTTTAAAGCTCCGCTTAATTGGTTATTGCCCTGTTTGGCAATCTCTTTTATTTGCGCAACCTCTTCCAAAGCCCTGATTGCTTGTGCAATGATCTGTTCACCGACTGGTGTGGGACTAACATCGGTGCGGCTACGCTCAAAAAGCAAAATGCCTAGCTCATCTTCAAGTTTTTTGATGGCCAGACTCAATGCAGGTTGGCTTACAAAACACTTTTCAGCCGCGCGCCTAAAGTTGCGCTCTTTAGCTACCGCCACTACAAATCTCAGTTCACTTAGTGTCATTAGTATTCCTAATTATAGATTACGATAAGTTTAGCATATCGATTACTTTTGAACATTCAATTATACATATCGATAAATTAAATCTATTATTCATCACGTACTAATTAACAGCACTAATGGAGGTTAATATGTTGATACTGAAAAATACCAAATTTTATAAAACGCTTACCGCAAGAAATTTTATTACACCGCAATCATTGATGGCGATTGAATTACTTACGATCGAATTGCTAGCTAGTTACGCTTTGGCTTACCGCTAAAAACTGCATTACTCACATTGGAGATTTATAAATGGAAAAAACAACTTTAACAACTTCTGCTGGGGCGCCGGTTGCAGATGACAACAATAGTATTTCTGTTGGCGCACGCGGTCCCTTAACTTTTGATAATCATTACTTATTTGAAAAGCTTGCTCACTTCAACCGGGAACGTATACCAGAGCGTGTGGTACATGCTCGCGGTACTGCGGCTTACGGTACTTTTACGGTGACGAAAAGCTTAAAAGACCACACTATTGCAGATTTCTTGCAGAACGTTGGCCAGAAGACTGAAGTATTTTTACGCTTTTCAACTGTCGGCGGTGGGCAGGATTCTAGCGACTATGCACGTGATCCGCGTGGTTTTGCTGTGAAGTTCTATACCAAAGAAGGTAATTGGGACATGGTGGGAAACAACACGCCGGTTTTTTTCTTGAATGACCCAATCAAGTTCCCCGATTTTATCCATAGTCAAAAGAAAGACGCACGAACCAATTTACCTAATCCGGCCAATGCATTTGAGTTCTGGGCGAACCATCCGCAATCGTTACATCAGATGACAATTTTGATGTCTGACCGTGGCATTCCTTTGTCATACCGCCATGTGCATGGTTTTAGCAGCCATACCTTGAGTTTTTACAATGCCAAAGGTGAGCGTTTCTGGTGTAAATGGCACTTCAAGACCAATCAAGGCATTAAAACCTTGACCAATGAAGAGGCCGCAAAAATGCCTGCGAACGGTGCGCAGAAAGATTTGGTAGAAGCAATTGATCGCGGTGAATTTCCTAGCTGGACGGTTAAAGTACAGATCATGTCCGATGCAGATGCGCGTACTTATGGCATTAACCCATTCGATTTAACCAAAATTTGGCCGCATAAAGATTATCCATTGATTGAAATCGGCCAGTTGGAATTAAATAAAAACGTGCATAACTACTTTGCAGAAACCGAACAGGTAGCTTTTGCACCGAGTAACTTCGTTCCTGGCATCAATGCGTCACCGGATAAAATGTTGCAAGGCCGCTTATTGGCTTATCAGGATGCCCATCGCTACAGGATTGGCGCCAATGTTAACCAGATTCCGGTCAATGCTGCTAAATGCCCGGTAAACCACTACCAACGTGATGGTGCTTTTGCGGGAATGGGTTGTCCTGTTGGACACAGCTCGGGTGATGCTAGCTATACTAACGCTGCGCATACGGTCAGTGCTTCTAACTTCTATCCAAACGATAGAACTGCTAATGGCGCCCCTGCTCCCACCCCGCAAGTTGAGCCACCGCCGATGCCTGCGTTACCTGATGCCTGGATTGGATACCATGACCAAAGTGAAGAAGATTATTATTCACAGGCTGGCGCTTTATTCCGTCTCATGGACGATAAACAAAAGGCGCAATTGTTCAACAATATCGCAGGTGGTTTATCTACTGCTAACACAAATATTCAGCAACGTATGTTGGCACAGTTTGCAAAGGCGGACCCCGCATATGCAGAGGGAGTTAGAAAAGCATTGAATCATCCTAATGTACCGGCTGATTTGCAAAAAGTTTTATAGTTAACAATAGTAAGTTCATACAAAAGGCATGCCTAGCGCGTGCCTTTTTTATTTGTTAATTTAGTTGTAAGCCCTTAAGATATTGAACGACCTATTTGTAGTTAACTCAAATCCAATTATCTATAATGTATAGCGGAAAATTTATGAAAACGTGGCAATGTCTGGTGTGTGGTTTTATTTACGAAGAGGAAAAAGGCTGGCCTGAAGACGGCATTCCTGCTGGTACGCGCTGGGAAGATGTACCTGCTGACTGGTCATGCCCGGAATGTGGCGTAACTAAAGCTGAATTTGAAATGGTAGAGTTTTAGGACTAATATATAACCATTGCTCAACACATTGAGGAATAAGTAATCTGGAAATACTGAAATTTGTCTCATTAATAAGGAGAACAAAATGGATTTTTTAGGTTCTGGTGGAATTTATACTTTGCTGCTGGTAGTGGCTGTAATCGGGGTAATACTCGTCGTATTTGCAAAGAAACTTGATTAGAAAAAAGGCCTATAAGGCCTTTTTTGCTTTATAGCTAATCAAAATCATCCGCGTCATTTGAAGATGGCTTTTCACAGCAGCCAACTGCCTCATATCCCGCCTTTTCCATATTCAGCCTATAAGTACAAGTAGGAAGGTGCCCTTCTAGCCTGCCATTAATCGTAGTCGTTTCCTGCTGACAAAAAACACAGCGATAACGGTGCATTTGGCCCTCAACATGCTCTTGAGGAAAATCAATGTAAAAAGGTTTTTTCATATTTGTCTCCTGCTAGTTTCATGGTTCAGTATAAATAAATTAGCTAGATATAGCACTTATTTTGATGCCGACCTCCTACGTTACCTATTTATATCATCCCTTTCTTTCGGCTATATATTTCACAATTTTCCGTTGTGGCTCAGTGGGTAGTGCTGCAATCATCTCGTCCTTGCGCTTGTCGGCATTGACGATAAGTTCGCTAATTAATTCGGCTTCTGGCAAATTATGCCAATATTTCTTGGGCATCTGCGCTTGCATTGCCGATACCTTAAGCCGTGCTGGGTTAAAGATGCTGCGGTAATATGCTCGCCATAAATCTTCGCCAGCATCTTCAGTAGGTGCATCGATCTTATTAGCACCTTGGCTATAGCTCAATTTTTCGCCATCCCAGTGCATGCATATGTCAGGGGTAAGTATGGACCAATGCATATTAGTAAAACGCCCAGTGAAAAAAGGTGCGGAAGCTTGTACAACGAAATGGCTAGGCTCAAACCAAGCAATAAATCCTGACCATACCTTATCATTTTCCTGTATATGAACCTCTTTAAAGCGGACAAAGGCTTTCATCTTATGCAGATCACGTTGTACTGCCTGCGCCATATTCCTGACCTTGAGTACATCGGGATCGAACGCTACCTGCAGCAGATCAGGTTCTTTGCGTAGCCGCCATAGCAAGCGGTAAAGCAAGCCAAAACGTGCAGGGTCGCGGTAGAGGATAGCTGTCTTACATAGCACCAAGAAATCGCGGGGAACGGTTAACTGAGGCCCCTGAGTTTGCGTTGGAACGAAGTTAGGCGTATCAAATAGTCCAGTTATTTTATTGCTAACTCGCCACACGACCTCCTCAGGTGCAATGCCCTGTGCCAGCAAAGATCGCGCCGCATTTCGCCATCCTTCAAAATCGGTCTCACATTTAAGTCGGACGAGTTGCATCAAGCTGCTTTAAACAAACTAAACTGTTGCGGCGCGATGGATTGCTGCAAGCGTTGCTTCAAATCGTTAGCGTCTAGGCTTCGACCAGGTTGGTGATCGGGTAACACAATAAATGGCAGCACTTTTTTCATCGACACGCGCAGTCGCGTTAAATCCTCATAACGGACCGCTCGTACATTGCGCGCAGTAAGAATGCGCTCAACACTTGTTACGCCAAGTCCTGGTACACGCAATAACATAGCTTTAGGTGCACGATTGAGATCCACTGGAAACTGCTCACGGTGCTGCAATGCCCAAGCCGTTTTCGGATCAACGTCAAGATCAAGCATGCCATCCTGTCCGGTAACAATTTCGACGGCATCAAAGCCATAAAAGCGCATAAGCCAATCGGCTTGATACAGTCGATGCTCGCGTACTAGCGGCGGCGCTTTAAGCGGCAACATCTTACTGGCATCGGGTATGGGGCTGAAAGCTGAGTAGTAAACGCGACGCAGACGGTAGGCACCATAGAGATTGGCGCTGGTATTAAGAATAACCCGATCATCCGTGGCATCCGCGCCTACGATCATCTGAGTACTTTGACCTCCGGGCGCGAAACGTTGCGGCTTTTTGCCGGTCAGCGTCTTATCCTTGCTCTCGTCTATCTTAAGTCGCAATTGTCCCATTGAGCGGCGAATGGCTTGACCGTCCTTTTCAGGAGCCAGCGTATGTAAGCTTGCAATCGTTGGCAACTCGATATTGATACTGAGGCGATCGGCATACAAACCGGCACGCGCCATCAATTCCGGGCTTGCATCAGGAATAGTCTTGAGATGGATATAGCCACGGAAATCGTGCACTTCGCGCAGAACCCGCGCTACCTCCACCACTTGCTCCATGGTGTAGTCTGGATTGCGAATGATGCCGGAACTCAGAAAGAGCCCTTCGATATAATTGCGCCGGTAAAAGCTCAAGGTAAGATTGACTACTTCTTCCACACTGAATCGCGCACGCGGCACATTACTGCTAACACGATTTACACAATAAACGCAGTCGTACACACAGAAATTAGTCAGCAGGATTTTCAGGAGCGAAATGCAGCGCCCATCAGGCGCGTAGCTGTGACATATACCCATGCCTGTTGTCGAGCCTATACCATTGCCGCCGATCGATGTGCGCTTTTCGGTACCGCTTGAAGCGCATGAAGCATCGTATTTGGCTGCGTCAGCCAGTATTTCTAGTTTTTTCTTGAGTTCCATATTAGATATTTATATGAGTAATTATCAATTGCAGCAGCGAACGACCTTATATAGCTTTATAAATGAATTGACATAATAGGTATTCGAAAAGATAATCATAAAAACGGACGTCCGTCCGATATTGAAAATATTATACATAGAACTTGGATAAAAATATGGGTAATTTTGATAACGATCGAGAAAAGAATCTTGAATGGTTAGGTAAATTGCGGGATTACTTTGCAGAATTCCAATCCCTGCCTAGTTATCGCTATATGCAGGACTTATTAGGAATAAGATCCAAAGAAAAAATCGGTAATTTCATTTCTTTACTAAAGGACGAAGGGTTCTTAGATCTGGCCCCGGATAAAAAAATAATTCCTACTGACCGGTTTTTTGAAGTTACATTGTCTGATACTACTGTCCAGGCCGGCACGATGACACAAATGATGGGTGATGGCGGAACGACGGTGAATCTTCAAAGGGTGTTAATTAAAAAACCATCAGTGACCGAAATTATCACGGTGCGCGGTAACTCAATGATTGACGAACATATCGCGGATGGTGATAAGGTTATAGTTGAGAAAAGACCCTTGGCCAATGTGGGTGATATTGTTGTTGCGATACTTAATGACGAGCAAACTGTTAAAACCCTTGGGAAAGAAAATGGTGAATATGTACTAATTCCAGCCAATAAAAATTTCCAGACAATTAGGAACAAAAAGTTTGAAATATTTGGTGTAGTTAAAGGCTTGTATCGTATATATTAATTCACACATTAAGACAGTAATATTCTTTCTGTCTTAGCTTTGAATGATAAAAAGGGTATTGGAGTTTCCAATACCCTTGTATAAATAATTTAGAATCAGTAAACCTAGATTTTTGTAGGTTCTCTTTTATATCAATATTGCCACATCGACAAATCAATAAGTTACCTGTTTAGTAAAGAGACATAATCGGAATTTCGTCTCATTTTTCTAGATAATCCTAATGAATTTTAAGATTGCTAACTTCCGCTTTCGGCCCAAAGCAGACGTTCAACGTATTTTTAAATGTAGGTTTATATCAATCACTGGTGGTTACAAGCAACCAATACTTTTTTAAGCTATAAATTTCAGTTTAAAGCTTTTAAATTATCTATCTGATTTATTTACGAATTTTTAGAATCTAAGTAGTTGGAATACTTTTTGCCATTGTCCTTTAGCAATATTAATTCTAAGGGAAGATATGCAATCAAAATTTCAACCAAAAATGCTATTGATAGCAGTCCTAGCTATTTATGCAATACCACAAACAGGATTAGCTGAAGATAAAAAGCCAACAATCACTCTTGATCAGGTGGATGTAATTAGTACGACGCCATTACCCTCGATTGGCTTACCAATTAATCAAATTCCATCTAATGTTCAAACGGTTAAAGCGGAAGATTTAGAGCGTACTCAATCATTAGATATTACCGATTATATGAATCGAAATCTAAGCGGAGTTAACACCAATAATATCCAGAATAATCCGTTACAAGCAGACATCAATTATCGGGGTTTTACCGCTTCTCCATTGTTAGGTACTCCTCAAGGGTTGTCTATTTACCTGGATGGTGTACGTATGAACCAAGCTTTTGGTGATGTAGTCAGTTGGGACCTTATACCTAAAAATGCTATCAAGGGCATGCAGTTAATGCCAGGCTCAAATCCTTTATTCGGTTTAAATGCACTTGGTGGTGCATTATCTATTCAAACCAAAGACGGGCGTAATTCCCCGGGAGGTGCACTTCAATTTACCTATGGGTCCGATGATAGGAAGATTGGAGAGTTTGAATATGGAGGTTTCACTAATAATTTAGATTGGTTTATAGCCGGGACTTATTTTGATGAAAATGGCTGGAGAGATAAATCCCCAACCGATTTTGGGCAACTTTTTGGTAAATTAGGCTGGCAGGGTGAAAAGACCAATTTAAAACTTACCTATGCTTACGCTAATACTGATTTAACTGGTAACGGTTTAGTACCGCAATCGCAAAATCGTCATGATTACGACGCAGTATTTACATCGCCAGATAACACAAAAAACAAGTCTGATTTCGTTAACTTACAGCTAGAACATTTCTTTACAGATGCGGTAAGTTTTTCTGGCAATGCTTATTATAAGAAATTAAAAACGAACACTTTGAATGGGGATATGAATGATGAGTCGCTGCCAGAAGTTCCTGGCGGAGTAGGTCAGTCATTAGGTACCAATTATGGCGGGGCAAGTGCGGCTAATAACTGTCTTGCTCAAGTATTGGCAGCAGATGAGCCGGGTGAGAAATGTCCGGGTATCATCAATCGTACAAATACTGTGCAAGATACATATGGCATCTTCGGACAGGTAAATGTACTCAATAAATTATTTGATTTAAACAACACTTATACCGTTGGTGCAGGTGCAGAATTCAGTCGAATCAAGTTTAATCAGACAGCTGAGTTTGCTGATATCTTTGGCCGCGCTGCAGTCGGTACTGGGTTTATGGCAGATGGTACGAATGGTGATATCGATGGGGATCCAGATGATAGACGTACAATCTTAAAAAGTAGAAACACCGTCTACAGTCTTTACGGTACCGATACCATTGAACTTACTGACAAGGTTAGCTTAACAGGGGCAGCACGCTATAACCATGTGAAGGTAGCAAATCGGGATCAATTAATTAATGACTCAACAGATCCTGCCACTTTGTCAGGTACACATAATTTTAACCGCATCAATCCTGCAATTGGCTTAACTTATACGCCTAATACACATCTCAATTTCTACGGAGGTTATAACGAAGGAAGCCGTGCACCTACCTCTGTAGAGCTTGGCTGTGCTAATGAGAATGCACCATGCCGCTTACCCAATTCATTTGCTGGTGACCCACCGCTTAAACAAGTTGTTACTAAAAGCTGGGATGCTGGTGTTAGAGGTCATCTAAGTGAAGATATAAAATGGAGCGCAGGCGTATTTACTGCAACCAACCATGATGACCTGCAATTCGTAAGTGCGGGTAGTACTGGTCAAGGTTTCTTCAAAAACTTCGGTGAAACAAGAAGAAGAGGTTTAGAGGCAGCACTTTCTGGTGATTACAATGCCTTTAGCTATGGTGTCAGCTATACCTATCTAGATGCCACGTATCAAAGTTCAGAAACCATCAATGGTAATAATAACAATTCTGGGCAAGCTGTTTCAGCTGTTGAAGGGGCTGGCGCTAACTTAACCCCAGTAGGTCGAGTTGTCAGAATTAGCAAAGGGGATAAAATCCCTCTGCTTCCTAAAAATCAACTTAAACTATTCGGCAGTTATAAATTCACACCAGATTTTGAGTTAGGGTCTGATGTGCAGTTGTTTTCAGATGCTTTTGTACGTGGCAACGAAAACAATGAACATCAAGCTGGTACAGTGACTTACAACTGCGTGGGCGCGGTGAATGTTGATACAGGGCTTACCAATGCTGCACCTTGTGGCAATAGAACCAAACAGGGTATTTTTAAAGGCAGTGGTAAAGTTAGTGGTTACACGTTAGTAAATATTTTCGCCAGTTATAAATTTCAGCCGGAGTGGAAATTGTTTGCTCGTGTAAACAACTTGTTTGATCGTGAATATGCAACAGCTGGACAATTGGGTGCCGATCCATTCAATTCCTCTGGGAATGTTGCTTTAGGAACAGGAACTCAAGCAAATAGAACTACCACTGTAGGTGATACCTTTGTTGCGCCGGGTGCTCCTCGTTCAGCCTGGATCGGAGTCCGTTACGAGTTTGGTGCTAAATAGTCAGTTCAAGTACGTTTAGTGACTGCGTGCATAGTTTTATATATGCGCGCAGTTTCACATACATTAATTCAAACATAGATGTCTGCTTTGGGACGACAACTGCACTTACATCACAACTTAATCGCCTTTAGGCTTATTGATCTCATACTCCAGCGAAGCCATGTAATCATTTAACCTATATGGCCCTAGCAAATGATTTTTTACATCAGCAAACTGGGCGGCAACATATTTCAACAAGTAGTTTGGCCTATCCGCTGATTGGCTATGCAACATCAAATTTGCTTTTTGGATTATGACGCTATTGGGAAAGTCTTTTGCTGCTTGTTCGACCATAGATTGATACTCAGCGTCAGTAGATTGCATACCCATAATATAACTTTCAGCATAATTCTGTAATTTCAATTTTTTCCAGCCATACTTATCTATCTCCTTCAGTTTGTCAGACTGGTTAGTTGCGCTGTAAAGAAATGCCAACACATCCAAGGTTTGTTGATCCGCAAGGTTGGTTTCATGTCTTGCTAAAAGCTGACTTTCATAATGCTGTAGTATTTCTTTAGGGGTATCGATTTGTCTCTTTTGAAGTTGGTTAAATAGGAATTATGTCGCAGCCGAATCATCTGGAAGATGATATGTATCACTCCAATATCCAGCAGCAGTAATGTACTTCCGAAACTCCCCATCATTCATTGACGCCGCATCTACACATAATCCCAGTGCTGAATTTATCTTTACATTATTCTTTGCCAAATGCTGTAAGAGCTCAATATCATGTGCAAGATACTCCTCATTCGCTTTGGAGTTCCACCAGTCAATTTCCCAGCCTTTATCCAATTTGGTAAGCTCGCAGGCTCCGTTTATAGATCCTGACGATAAAGAGTTTATCAATTGCTCTCTTTCTGATTCAGGATCTTTCTTTGAAAAGATCTCATACATTGATTTCTCTATAGACGTGTGGCTTCTTTTAAAATCCACTTTTCGCCACGCATCAGCTGCGCCAGGATAGTCGCCAAGTACTAGACGGCAATGAGTTATATATACCCATAAAATAGTTGGTACTTGTGTGTCTTTAAACAAAGCACTGGATGTTTCATAAAGTCGAAGAGCTGCTTGGTAGTTACCGGCTCTGTGCTCATGCATCGCACGCTCGAATAGTATGAAAGGATTGTTGGGAGATAATTCATCAGCTTTTTTGATATATGCATCGCTAACTGAAATGTCAGCTCGATAAAGCATATTGGCAACGATGAAATAATCTAAAGCGGTTTTGTCTTTATCTGGGACTAAATTTTTTAACCTATCATTTACCTCGCTTCTTTTACCATCTTTCAGTAATTGCATGGCCTCCGAGGATTTAACAAAAGCCTCATATTTCTTTCCAGCTTCCTGACTCTCCGAAATGAATGGATGAGGTGTAGCAGCTAAGGCAGAAGGCATCCATAGGTAAATTGCTATTGCCAAGCAATTGAAAAACTTTTGCACGGGTAAGGTTCCTATTGATTATCAATTTGATTAGAGAAGGGTTGTCCACTCTATTTTATCAGGTACATGATATTTAAAATTGGGGATGAACCTACGCCCTTTGAAAGTATTTACCATGCGCCGCGATAGCCATTTGTGGTACATGAAATAGTAAATAACAGAATTAATCCTATTAATATAATTTCAGTTGATATTTTGAGAATGGATTTTTTCATATTATGGATATCGGCCCAAAGCTGACGTTCATTAAAGCTGCTATCGGGGTAAACCAGTGCTTCTACGCTAGGTTAGATAGCATTTCCTTCCGATGTTTTGGATTCTTTTAGCTTTTTGAATATTACTATCAGTGTTGCCACCAAATACGCCTGTATAAATACTGCAAACCATGCAGCGGGAAGATAGGCGTAGTTTATCTTGAATATTGATACCGCAGTCATCCCACCAATCCAAGCTCCACCTGTAAATGGAATGACAGCTAACAAACAAAGGAATGAAATATATGGGACAGATACTCCTAGAAATAGAGTGAGTACAAAAATACCCAGACGGTTTGTTTCTTTGACAGAAAAACTGACCTAGCCATGTTGAACCTAACGTTTGAATTAAGGGGCTGCGAAGCAGTCCCGCTTGAATGATGGGTAGGGCATTATTGCTTGACCAATTTAGGTGACCACATATTGGCTTCTTGCTGACAAGTATTTAAATCTTTACCAGAAAGATAATTTTTAATTTGTGGGTAGGCTCTGTCTAAATATGATGATAATTTCGGATTTTGATTTCCAACATACTTTTGCGCTCTAACTGTCCAAAAGCACGCCATAAGCATATCGGGTTTACCAATTTGCCCAGCACCATACATGATTGCGAGGCTCCACATTGCCTCAGCCCATCCTAGGTCCGCAGAGCGCGAATATAACTCAAAACCTTTATTGCGGTCTTGTGGAATACCAAGTCCAAGATCGTAAAGATAACCAAGGCTGTTTGTAGCCATAGGATGGTTTTGTGCAGCAGCACGTTCGTACCATGACTTAGCTTCAGCGTAGTTTTTTTCAGCTTGGAGCATACTGCCCAAGCTATTTTGAGCTTCCACGTGACCTTGTTCTGCAGCTAGGCGATAGTATTTCTTTGCATTATCACCACTTTTAGGTGCGCCAGTACCAGAATCATAAACCAATCCAACCTTAAACTGAGCATCCCTATCACCTGCATCTGCTTTAGAAATTAGTTCTTTAGTTTCAGAAGAAGTAAACCAATCTGCTACTGATAAGCTTGAGTAAGTGAAAAGCAAAGTGCTTAATAAAATGAGCGTGAATTTTTTATTTTGCATTAAGTTACCCTTGTTTTTGATATGCCTAACGTTTTAATTAAGGGGCTGGTTTTAGCAAGTCCCGCGTGAATGATGGTTAGGCATGATTCTTCAACTCTTCAAGAATTAAATATAGCTCAGCCTCTCCGCTGGTCGCAATGTCTTTTCCTTTTTCGCTGCCGGAGTGCTTGTCGGAAATGACAATGCACCGCTTTCTAACCAACTCCAAATAAGAATTCTGAATGGGCCAAGTCAAGAACAAATCCCACTCGTCATGATATTGACAGGACAAACACTCTGAATCGCCGCTATAACATCGCTCTTGTTGAAAAGAGCGCGCTGTTTTTTTGTTTGGTGATTCGCCCATATGAAGAACCCAAACACAGTGATGACTGCTACGGCGATTATGAGAAACCAGTGCATATGCCTAATAGTTATTAATCGGATGCTCGAGTCCGTATAATAATATTGTAGAAGTTGATTTGAACATGTTATTTTTCTTTTAAGATCTTGGAGTTATAGTTTGCTCTGTCCATATAGTAATTAATAGCTAATACGGACGCAACCCAATAGAAATACTGGGCAACTTTTACCAATGATTCACAATGAATCGAATGACTGCTTTGGGCCGAAATTGGACACTGGTATGTGATATTCCATAATAATAAAAGCCCTTGAAAAGGGCTTTATTATTAATTGAAATTTAATTTTTTGAGAAAAATATAGAAATCAGTGAGAACCTACAACGATTTTAAATATCGAGGTTGTTGACTCCCAAGGCGTTGCTTTCAATAAAGGCGCGGCGCGGTTCCACTTGGTCTCCCATCAGTGTAGTAAAAATTTCATCAGCGGCAATCGCATCATCAATCTGCACTTTAAGTAGGCGGCGTACTGTAGGATCCATCGTAGTTTCCCATAGCTGTTCAGGGTTCATTTCGCCTAAACCTTTATAGCGTTGTACGTTTAGATTGTGTTTAGCTTCTTCCAGCAACCAGTCCAGTGCTTGTTTGAACGTAATAACCGTATCTTCTTTTTCACCACGTTTAATCATTGCACCAGCCCCTAACAAACCTTGCAACATGGCTGACATTTTGCTGATTTGCCGGTAATCCCCAGAGCCTAAGAACTCAGCGTCAATAACGCAGCATTGCAGATTGCCATGCACGTATTTATTGACTTCTAAGCGATAAGTGCCTGCTTCTTGGTCAAAGTTTACAATCACTTCGCTGCCAATAGCTCCTAAGATCGGGCGCAATTTTTCTGCCGCTAACTCAGTTGATTCTTTTGTACTCAGACTTAGCTCACCCAAGTCTTGAATAGCACGTAAGACGCTTTCATCGTATAAAGATGAAATGCGACGAATCACCGCTTCTGTAAGTACCATTTGTTTGGCGATTTCGGCTAAAGGTTCGCCTGTTAATACGCCAGCACTAGTCTTAGTATCTAGCTCAGCGCCTTTTAACGCTGATTGTAATAGGTAAATATCAAGTTCTTGCTGGTCTTTTAGATAGCGCTCGTCCTTACCTTGTTTAACTTTATAAAGTGGCGGTTGTGCAATATAGATATGGCCACGTTCCACCAACTCTGTCATTTGGCGATAGAAGAAAGTGAGCAATAAAGTACGAATATGCGCACCGTCTACGTCCGCATCGGTCATGATGATAATGCGGTGATAGCGAAGTTTTTCAGCACTGAAGTCATCTTTACCAATGCTTGTACCAAGCGCTGTAATGAGTGTGGCGATTTCTTGCGAGCCTAGTAACTTATCAAAACGTGCTTTTTCTACGTTTAAGATCTTACCCTTAAGCGGCAGAATAGCCTGGAATTTACGATCACGGCCTTGTTTGGCTGAACCACCTGCTGAATCCCCCTCGACAAGGTAGATTTCACATTTAGCCGGATCACGCTCTTGGCAGTCCGCTAGCTTGCCTGGTAGACCCATGGTATCCATCACCCCTTTACGACGCGTGATATCGCGTGCTTTGCGTGCTGCTTCACGTGCGCGGGCTGCTTCTACGATCTTGCCGCAGATGATTTTCGCATCCAATGGATTTTCTAGTAAGTATTCTGCCAATTTAGCTGCTACTACTTCGGATACCACTGGCTGTACTTCACTAGAAACCAATTTATCTTTAGTTTGTGAAGAAAATTTAGGGTCCGGAACCTTGACGGACAATACACAGGTAATGCCCTCACGCATATCATCGCCTGTAGTTTCTACCTTGGCTTTTTTGGCTAATTCATTTTGCTCGATGTAGTTGTTCAAAGTACGCGTCATTGCTGTGCGTAGGCCGGTTAAATGAGTACCGCCATCGCGCTGAGGGATGTTATTGGTAAAACATTGCACGGTTTCTGAATAACTGTCATTCCATTGCATAGCGACTTCAATCGTCATGCCATCTTTTTCACCCATTGCGTAAAACGGCTTTGGATGCAGCACCGTTTTAGTACGATTCATGTATTCAACAAAACCTTTAATGCCACCTGAGTATGCAAAGTTTTCGCTTTTGCCGTTACGTTGGTCTATCAACTCGATTTTTACGCCATTGTTTAAAAATGACAGTTCACGAATACGTTTGGCCAGAATATCGAAGTGATATTCAACTAATACGAAAGTTTCAACCGCTCCCAAGAAATGTACTTCTGTGCCGCGTTTTTCAGTTGTGCCTGTTTGCACTAAAGGCGCAACTGGTACACCACGTCGAAATTCCATTTGATGCACTTGGCCATTACGGTAGATCTTTAAACGCAACCAATCAGATAGCGCGTTAACAACGGACACACCTACTCCATGCAGACCACCTGAAACTTTATATGAGTTCTGGTCAAACTTTCCGCCTGCATGCAGTTCCGTCATCACAATTTCTGCGGCTGAACGTTTTGGATCGTTTTTATCATCATTCTTGATATCGGTAGGAATACCACGGCCGTTATCTGCAACGCTAATACTATTATCCGGGTGGATAATGACTTTGATGTCATCACAATGCCCTGCCAGCGCTTCATCGATTGCGTTATCCAGCACTTCAAATACCATATGATGCAAGCCGGAGCCATCGGACGTATCGCCGATATACATACCCGGGCGCTTGCGAACCGCATCTAAGCCTTCAAGGATTTTAATACTAGATGAATCGTAATCTGGTTGTGCGTTTGGGGTGTTAGCCATACTGTTTTCTTTACTAATTTATTAAAAGATTTACCACTTTAATTATTGCTTAATTCTATTGTTCCACGTGAAACATATTAAATGCGCATTGGCATGACTACATATTTGTAATCCACATTATTCGGGATAGTAATCAGGCAACTACTATTGGCATCAGCGAATGAGAATGTAGCTTCTTCACTGTTAGCATTGTTTAGCACATCAATCAAATAGGTCACATTAAAACCTATATCTAGCGCATCGCCTTTATAATTTACTTCCAATTCTTCTTCTGCTTCTTCCTGGTCGCTATTAGTGCTGATTAATTTTAAGTTATTAGCACTTAATACCATACGGATACCACGATATTTTTCGTTAGATAAAATAGAAGCGCGTTGCATTGCCAGCAGCACACCTACTCTATCGGTAGTAAATGAGTTTTGATGACCAGTAGGGATCACACGATTGTAATCTGGGAATTTACCGTCGATTACTTTTGAGATTAATTTAATGTTTCCAAAACTGAAATTGACCTGACTGCTGGAAATTTCAATATTCACATCCTCTTCACTATCATCCAATAACTTGATCAATTCAATCACGGTCTTGCGTGGCAAGATCACTTCTTGTTTCTCATAATTCTGCTTAAGCTCTGAAGAGGTGAAACTCAAACGATGGCCATCTGTACCGACAATGTTTAAACGATTCGCAGAAACTTCAAACAATAAACCGTTTAAGTAATAGCGAATGTCCTGTTGTGCCATGGCAAATTCAACCTGCTTTAACAAGTCTTTTAATTGGCGTTGGCCTATATTGATTAAGGTACTTTGACCTGATGCTTTGGTCATAACCGGATAATCAGCTGCCGGTAATGTCTGCAAGTTAAAACGGCTTTTGCCCGCTTTTAATGTCACACGGCTATCGTTGGTTACCATATTGATTTCTGAGCTATCCGGTAATGAACGGCAGATATCAAGAAGTTTTTTTGCTGATATCGTGGTTAACAGGTCTCCTCCAGTAGCGCTGTCTACAGAAAGGGAGATTTGCATTTCAAGATCGGTTGCAGTGAGATGAATTTTGTTTTGTTTCGCTTCCAATAACAAATTAGAAAGAATAGGTAATGTGTGCCTTTTTTCTACAATACTGGTTACTGATGTGAGCGGTTTTAACAATGTTTCGCGGTTGATTTGTATATTCATCTTTATAACCTAAATAATATATATAAAATAATAACAATAATAATGATGCATAATTTTGTGGATAACTGATTATTTCTATATTAAATCAGTATGTTAAATCCTGTAATTCTGTCTTGGTAACTGTAGATTCTGTTGTGGATGAATTGTTAAGTAAATTTTCTTAAATCCAAACAAGCAACCTTATCCCCATTCTATGCACAGCCAACCCTCAACTTACCACCACATTAAAACTTCAATAAGACGACATAATTAAATTAATTAATCTTATTTTTCTTTCCTAATCCCTAATGACTTGAATCAGGAAGCTGATATCTCTAGCCACATTAGGCTCATTTTGCCGTAAGGAATCAATTTCATCACAGGCGTGCATCACGGTTGTATGATGACGTCCACCAAAGGCTTCCCCGATCTCTGGAAAGCTATGATTAGTCAGTTCACGAGATAATGCCATGGCTACCTGGCGTGGACGGGCAAAGTTACGCGTGCGCTTCTTGCTGTACATCTCAGCGACTTTGATCTTGTAATAATCAGCCACAGTCTTCTGGATATTTTCCATAGTCACTTGCCTGCCGCGTACAGCAATCAGGTCACGTAGTGCGTCTTTAGCCAGATGTACATCAATCACATGACCGGTGAATTTGGCCATGGCAATGATACGGTTTAAGGCCCCTTCCAGCTCACGTACACTGGAACGAATTTGCTTAGCTATAAAGAAGGCAACTTCTTCAGGCAAGTCCAGGTTTACCGCTTCTGCCTTCTTAAGCAAAATTGCCACCCGCATCTCGAGTTCTGGCGGTTCCACAGCGACAGTTAGGCCCCAGCTGAATCGCGTTCTCAGGCGCTCATCTACATCGGCGATTTCCTTGGGATAAGTATCGCAGGTAATCACAATTTGTTTTTTGGCTTCAATCAGCGAATTAAATGCGTAAAAGAATTCTTCCTGGGTACGGGTCTTTTTAGCAAAAAACTGGATATCATCAATTAATAACAGATCCAGAGAATGGTACTGGCGCTTGAATTCATCAAAAGCCTTATGTTCGTAAGCCTTCACTACGTCCGATACATAACGTTCTGCATGCAGGTAACGTATTTTGGCATCCGGGTTATGCAGTTTTAATTCATTGCCAATCGCTTGTAACAGATGGGTTTTACCTAATCCTACCCCACCGTAGATAAATAAAGGGTTATAAGCGTTACCAGGGTTTTCTGCCACTTGAATGGCGGCGGCCCTTGCTAACTGATTGGCGCGACCGGTCACATAATTACCGAAATTAAACGCGCTGTTCAAACCAGAATTCTCGGCGACTTTTTTAATGTTATTTTTTGCCTGTGCCGGATTTTTTGTATCAGGCGTTTTATTAAGCACACCCGCTAAATCGATTTTTAGATTATGTTCGGTAGAGACCAAAGGTTTAGCAGATACAGTCTTGATTTCCGTCTCAGTGAGTACTAACTCAATCTTGATATTCACCAGGTGCAGCTCATGGGCTAGCAGTTCGATTTTTTTGAGAAAGCGGTCTTTTACCCATTGCAGCACGAAACGATTAGGCGCAAGCAGGCGAATGGCGTCGCCCTCAATTTCAGTATGTAAGGGCTTGATCCATGTATTGAATTGTTGGGTTGAGAGCTCTTTCTCGAAACGACTGAGACAAGTAGGCCAAAAATTTTCCATCTATAGTGTTATACCTTAGCAATAGAATCACTACAGGACTGCAGCTAATCTAATAATTATTGTAAGTAATTGTTGTTATTGATTTTTATTTAAAATAACCAGCGTAGAAAACAATATTATTTTTACCTTACAAGCGCTACATTCTAGCTGGTTTAAATAAACTTATCCACAGGCAAATGCTAAGTTTTACAAACTAAATAAACATTGACAAAACAGGGTGATATCGTGTCTAATTACGCCCTTTATAGCATTATGCTCGTTGGAGATTTACATGAAACGTACTTATCAACCTTCTAAAACACGTCGCGCACGTACCCATGGCTTTTTAGTGCGTATGGCAACCAAAGGTGGCCGTGCAGTTATTGCAGCTCGTCGTGCTAAAGGCCGCAAACGCTTAGGTTTATAATTTTTCTTTTAAAGACCAGCGTTGTAGGTCTTTGAATTTAAGTAGTCATTAGAAAATATAAAATGGCAACGTTTAGGTTTACTAAACAAGCCAAGCTAATTAAAACGGATGATTTTTCATCCGTTTTTAATTTCCGCAAACGTATTTCTGCACAGCATTTAGCGATACATTACCAACCTAATGCCTTGCCGCATGCGCGACTGGGCCTTGTAATTGGGAAAAAAACCGCAAAGTTAGCCGTAAGCCGGAATTATATGCGCCGCGTACTGCGTGAGTTATTCAGGCTTCGGCAACAAGAAATTTGCCAGGTTGATCTGGTAATCCGCGTGCAGAAAAAATTTGGTAAGGTTGATTTTATCAAAATTAAACAAGAGTTTAACGAGATAATCGCTAAACTTAATAAACGTGTAAATGCTGGCAAACAGTGTTTACAAATAGATGCTCAGACCAATGATGGTTGATACTGTAAAGCAATGATGAACATACTGGCGGGTTTACTGATCAAGTTGATTCAAGCTTACCAAATAATGCTTAGCCCTTTATTTGGCCAGCAATGCCGTTTTTATCCCACCTGCTCGCAATATGCTATTGAGGTTATCAATAAGCACGGGGCATTTTTTGGTACTTATTACACCATACGCAGGCTAATGCGTTGCCATCCTTGGCATGCCGGTGGCCACGATCCCATCCCCTGATTTTCAGCGATGACCAATTCCTTTAAATCCCTATAAAAAAGATTGCCAATTTAAATTATGGATACAAGACGTTTAATTCTTTTTGTTATTTTTTCGATGTCGATATTAATGTTGTGGGATGCTTGGCAACGCCAGCATGCACCTATTGAACCTGCCCAGCAAACCAGCAGCGTAGCGGATAGCAGCGTACCAGCGGGTACTACAAGCAATACCTCAGTTAATAGCGCCGATGCTGCAAAAGCTGAATCTACTACAGATACCGGTTATAAATTACTTAGCGGTCAACGCATTAGCGTGACTACTGATCTATATAAAGCAGATATCGAAACTGTAGGCGGCGATTTACGCAGGCTTGAACTTCTTAAACATCGCTCTGCAGAGAATGATAAAAGCAATTTTGTGTTGATGGATGATGCCGCTAAGCCAATGACTTATGTGGCTCAGACTGGCTTGATCGGTGCGGATTTGCCTAATCACAAGGCTACGTTTACCAGCGATGCTAGCAGCTATACCATGCCAGATGGTCAGGAAAGCCTGGATGTTAAGCTAAGCTGGACTAATGGTAACGGTATCACTGTCGATAAAATTTATACTTTCCATCGCAATCATTACGTCATCGATGTGAATTATGTAATTAATAATGGTTCTGCAGCCCCTATTACACCAGCAATTTATTACCAAATCATCCACGATATTCATTCCAACCAAGGCTCTAAATTAATGCCTACCTTTACCGGTGGCGCCTATTACACAGAAGCTAGTAAATTCAAGAAACTCAAGTTTTCCAATATGGAAAAAGAGCCTTTAGACCTGAAATCTAACGATGGCTGGGTGGGACTGTTGCAACACTACTTCGTCAGCGCATGGATTCCTAAACAAGGTTTGCAGCGCGAATTCACTACGAAAAAACTTAATGATGATATCTATTTAATCCGCACTAAGAGCAATTTAAGCACTATCGCTCCGGGTGCCAGCTTGACAGTTCCGGCCAAATTATTCTCCGGTCCGCAATCACAAAAAGAATTGCAAGAAGCCGCGCCAGGCCTTGAGTACACAGTAGATTACGGCTGGTTAACAGTCATTGCATCACCATTATTCTGGGTGCTGTCGAAAATACATTCACTTGTGGGTAACTGGGGCGTAGCAATTATCTTACTCACGGTTTTGATCAAAGCGGCATTCTTCAAGCTTTCTGCAACTAGCTACCGCAGTATGGCGCAGATGCGCGAGCTAGCACCGCGTCTGCAAGCTATGAAAGAGAAATTCGGCGACGATAGGCAGAAAATGCAGCAAGCCATGATGGAGCTGTACAAAAAAGAGAAAATCAATCCTATGGGTGGCTGCCTACCGATTTTGGTACAGGTACCGGTATTCATCTCGCTTTACTGGATGATTCTAGCTTCTGTGGAATTGCGCCACGCACCTTTCTTTGGCTGGATACAGGACCTTTCAGCTGTTGATCCATACTATATCTTACCGATATTGATGGGCGCCACCATGATCATCCAGAGCTATTTGAATCCACCACCTACGGATCCGATCCAAGCTAAAGTGATGAAGATCATGCCAATCGCTTTCAGTGTGTTCTTCTTCTTCTTCCCTGCTGGCTTGGTGTTGTATTGGCTGGTCAATAACGTGCTATCCATTTGGCAACAGTGGTATATCAACAGAATGATACACGCTGAAACCTTAGCTAAAAAATCAGGTGTCAAACGCTAATATCGATACCATCGCCGCTATCGCCACTGCTTCCGGCAGTGGTGGTATCGGTATCGTACGGGTTTCCGGCCCCGCCAGTACTGCTATTGCAGTTGCTATTTTAGGTAGCTGTCCCCCACCCCGTCATGCTACTTACCTGGATTTCAAGCAAAACAATGGCGAACTGATAGATCGCGGTATCGCGATTTATTACCCTAACCCTCATTCATACACCGGGGAAGATGTCCTCGAACTGCAAGGCCATGGCGGTACGGCGCTTATGCAAATTCTTTTGACACGTTGTTTAGAGTTAGGTGCACGTCAAGCTGAGCCTGGAGAGTTTACACGTCGCGCCTATCTTAACGATAAGCTTGATTTAGCACAGGCGGAAGCTGTTGCTGATGTGATTAATGCTGCAACTACTGAAGCGGCTAAAAGCGCGGTACGCTCTTTATCCGGAGAATTCTCACAACGCATCAATACCCTACTTTTGAAGCTTATCGATTTACGTATGTTCGTCGAAGCTTGCCTGGATTTTCCTGAAGAGGAAATCGATTTTATTACCCAAGGACGGGTAGCAGAAAAACTTGAAGCCATTATTGTTGAACTCGACTTGGTATTTTTAAAAGCCAAGCAAGGCAGTTTATTACGCGAAGGCATTAACGTAGTTTTGGTCGGACAACCAAATGTTGGTAAATCCAGTTTAATGAATCAACTGGCTGGCGAAGAAATTGCAATCGTAACTCCAATTGCCGGGACAACTCGCGACACCATCAAAAACGCAATCCAGATTAATGGCGTACCTCTGCACGTGATTGATACCGCTGGCTTAAGAGAAACTAATGATGAAGTAGAAAAATTCGGAATCGCCCGAACTTGGCGAGCTGCAGAAACCGCGAATATCGCATTATTATTGGTAGACGCAGCTCATGGTATTACGGAAACAGAAAAATCGATTTTAGACCGCTTACCGCAAGAAATTCGCAAAATTTGGGTCCATAACAAAATCGATGTATCAAAAGAATTAGCTTTTATAGAAGAGAAAGCTGGTTCTACACATATTTATATTTCTGCAAAAACCGGTGCAGGAATGGATTTACTTAAAAGTCATTTATTACATCTTGCTGGATACCAAGACAATTCTGAGGGAGTTTTTATGGCAAGAACGCGCCATTTAGACGCCATGAATAAAGTAGCCATAAATCTAGCTGATGCAAAACAACAATTAAACTCCGCAGAATTGGTAGCGGAAGAATTACGTTTGGCTCAAGAGGCTTTAGAAAGTGTTACTGGAGAGTTTACGCCTGATGATCTATTGGGTGAAATATTCTCTAAATTCTGTATAGGTAAATAAAAAGGCGCATTAAGCGCCCTTTTTATTTACCTACATCTTTAAGTTAAATCTACCAAAGTAGCTTCAGGTGCATTCTTTTTAACGGATTCGATACCATTATCGCGTCCAGACTCGCTTTCGTACTGTTGGCTCTGACCGATTACTTGGTGGTTTGCTGCCTTTAATACGAAGTATGGTTTGCCAGATTTTGAAGTTAGACGGTCATAGCGAGCATCGTCCCCTGCATTTTTTTGAATGGACGAGATACCGTTTTGTGCACTGGCTTTTGTTTCATACATTTCGGATTGCATGATGACTTGCCCATTGCTGGCAAGTAGATTGAAATGAAATTGACCACTTTTTGCTGTTTTTAATTCGAATTTACCTGCCATGTTTACTCTCCCTAATAATAGAAAAGCGCGTTTTTAGCATCGCCCTAGACACTATAGGCTCGGCTTCTTATGCACGTCAAGAGTTGTTATTGGTAGGTGCATTAACAAACGTAAATTATTGTTATGCGATAAATAAATGTTTCACGTGAAACATTGTTTAAGGCGAAAAAATAGCAGCGATAACGTTGCTGTTCAAACAAACAAAATTAGTTTTGTCTGATCTTTTGCTTAAGGCGCCTTTCATCAATTTTACAGACGCGTTTACAACCAGTGATCATTGCCCAAATCAAATTATCTTTATGCAAGATACTCTCTACCAAAACGCCTGATACATGGATTGCCACGAGTATCAACCAGCCCCAGGTGGAATAATGATGTAATTTTTGCAGCAATTCGGGTTGATCAATTAGCCAACCTTCGTTATATACCAGCCACCCGGAGCCTACAGCAGTAAGTCCAACGGCTAGCATTGCATAAATTACCAGACTACCGGTAGGATTGTGACCAATATAATGACGCGCCTGGCCTTGCAAAACCCGGTACAAATGCTTAACGGCATGAATGGGATTTAAAGGAAAGCTATCAAAGTTAGCATAACCAGTAGCTAATAAGCCCCACACAATACGGGCGAGCAATAATGCGCCTGCAACATAACCTGCCCGTACGTGAATCAGCCTTTCCCACTCAGATGCGTGGGTATAAAAAGCAACGGCAAAAGCTACAACTAAAGACCAATGAAAGATCCTAACAAAAGGATCCCATACATATTTTAAAATCACTATGTAATTATTGTTTTGTAGAAGGTGTTTTTTCTGTCAACAGATACGCAATGTAATTCGCTTTTTCTGCAGCTGTACAATCGCTACCAATAATATCGTTACAGTGTTTTGTGAATTGCTCTTCAACTTTTTCTACATCGCTGAAGCGTTTGTAGTTAACGGTTGGAGATAACGGTTTGATTGGTTTGCCAGTAATAATGTGTTTACCCTCATCTGCCGGATTGGCAGTATGGCATGATGCACATGCAGCTTCTTTCCCATTAGCTAGCTTGATTTTACGGTTAAAAAAGAATTTACCATCTACCGCAGAAGGTCCTGAATATTCAGGATTTGCTGTTTTTGCAAAAGCTGCATATTTTTTTTCTAATTTAACAGCATTAGCAACATCTGCATGTGCAGATAATGTTGCAAGACCTAATAAAGCTGCGATTAGGATGTTCGTTTTTTTCATTTATTGCTCCATTTATTAATAATAGATTTTATATGGCAACTGCCAATTTATTTGTAATTGAAACTCGATTAAAGCCTAACCAGTAATCAATTTTCATGACTATAAAACTACAGGAAACTACAGGGTTTGAATAGCCTTTCCCCTTTAATTTATGAACTAATTATTTAAGTTTCATGTTCGATGTAACAAATTGTATGTCAACTTTGTTAAACAATTGTGTCTATTGTGTTGGCTATTGTAAGAACAGCATTGTTTCACGTGAAACAATTCATTAACATTTTATCAAAACCTGTGAGAATCCCCATATATATTTTATAAAGCCATGCTTTTGCATGACTTAGCATACGCTTTGCAGTAAAATTTAATTCTTTGAAAATCAAGCACTAAATATGAACTTTCCAGATATTTTTGACGTAATAGTGATAGGTGGCGGCCATGCAGGAACCGAGGCGGCGCTTGCTGCTGCGCGCATGGGTCAAAAAACCTTATTGCTGACGCATAATATCGAGACATTGGGCCAAATGTCATGCAACCCTAGTATTGGTGGTATTGGTAAAGGTCATTTGGTAAAAGAGATAGATGCCCTGGGCGGCGCTATGGCTGCGGCAACCGATGAAGGCGGTATCCAGTTCCGTATTTTGAATTCATCCAAAGGCCCGGCAGTACGTGCCACTCGTGCACAGGCTGACCGAGTGCTCTATAAAGCCGCGATTCGCTGGCGTTTAGAGAACCAACCGAATCTATGGTTATTTCAACAAGCGGTTGATGACATCATTCTTGACGGTGATCGTGCAGCAGGTGTTGTCACGCAAATAGGTTTACGTTTTAAATCCAAATCTGTAGTGCTCACCGCAGGTACGTTTCTGGGCGGCTTGGTGCATGTAGGTTTGCAAAACTATAGTGCTGGCCGTGCAGGTGATCCGCCTGCAATCTCACTTGCAGCACGCCTGCGTGAAATCGGTTTGCCCGCGGGCCGATTGAAAACTGGTACACCACCACGTATCGATGGCCGTACCATTGATTATTCAGTCATGACCGAGCAACCTGGTGATAATCCTGTTCCGGTATTTTCCTTTTTGGGTAATGCTACGCAGCACCCGGCACAACTCCCCTGCTGGATCACACATACCAATGCACAAACGCACGACATTATCCGCAGTGGCTTAGACCGTTCACCTATGTACACTGGCGTCATTGAAGGCGTTGGCCCACGTTATTGTCCAAGCGTTGAAGATAAGATCCATCGCTTTGCTGATAAAGAATCGCATCAAATTTTCTTGGAGCCAGAAGGCTTAACGACTAATGAGATCTACCCTAACGGTATCTCTACCAGTTTGCCTTTTGATATACAGTTGGCTTTAGTGCGCTCAGTAAAAGGTCTGGAAAATGCGCATATCCTGCGCCCAGGCTATGCCATTGAGTATGACTATTATGATCCGCGCGGCCTAAAAAGCTCGCTGGAAACCAAGGCGGTGCAAGGCTTGTTCTTTGCCGGTCAAATTAATGGTACTACTGGTTATGAGGAGGCTGCAGCGCAAGGTTTGCTCGCCGGTGCTAATGCTGCACTTTATGTGCAAGGCAAAGAATCATGGTGCCCGGCACGTGACGAGGCCTACTTGGGCGTGCTGGTTGATGACTTGATTACCCGCGGCGTAAGCGAGCCCTACCGTATGTTCACCTCACGTGCAGAATACCGTTTGCAATTGCGTGAAGACAATGCTGATATGCGACTTACAGAAATTGGCCGTAAATTAGGCTTGGTAGATGATGTACGCTGGGAAGCTTTTAGCCGTAAACAAGAAGCGGTAACACGTGAACAAGAGCGCCTGAAAAAGACCTATGTTCAGCCTGCCAATTTACCGACTGAAAAAATGGTAGAAATGTTCGGTAAACCTTTGGAGCATGAATATAGCTTATTCGAATTACTGCGTCGTCCAGAAGTGAGTTATGACGCCCTGCTTACATTGGGAGCTGAAGGTTTGGGCGAGCTTGAGCCAGCGGTGCGTGAGCAAGTCGAGATCGCTGCGAAATACCAAGGTTATATCGATCGTCAGACTGATGAAGTCGCGCGTAGCCGCGGCCAAGAAAATACAAAATTACCCGCTGACCTGGATTACCGTGAAATCCACGGTTTACCAATCGAGGCCCAGCAAAAGCTCAATGCACAAAAACCCGAAACCATCGGCCAGGCAAGCCGCATCTCAGGCATTACGCCTGCCGCTATTTCGTTATTATTGGTTTATCTAAAACGTAAATCCCGTACTAAGCAAATAGAAAAGGTAGCATGATTAACGCCAACTTACTTGCCACGCTGAAAGCGGGTTTGGCTGATATGGGCCTGGATATTTTGGCCGACCAGCAAGAGAAGCTGATTGCTTATTTGCTGCTGATACACAAATGGAACATGGTGCATAACCTCACAGCGGTGCGCGATCCGCTGGAAATGGTGACTTTGCATTTGCTGGATTCACTTAGTGTGTTGCCCTACATTCAAAAGGCCGATACGTCAGAAGCGAAATATTTGCTGGATGTGGGCGCTGGTGCTGGCCTCCCGAGCATTCCTTTAGCCATATGTATGCCAGAGTTGCAAGTGACCGCCATTGATTCAGTGCAGAAAAAAGCTAGCTTTATGCGGCAGGCGAAAGGTGAATTGGGCTTAACTAACTTTCACGTAGAAGCTGGTCGCGTAGAGGACCTGAAAAAGGAACATCAATTTGATGTGATTATTTCCCGCGCATTTTCTGAAATTAGCTTATTCGTTAAGCTCACCAAGCATCTGTTGGCAGATAATGGCCAGTGGTTAGCCATGAAAGGTGTGGAACCCGTGGCCGAATTGGAAGCATTAAAAGCCTTGAACCTGGATATACAAGTCACTAAAATTTTACCGCTGCATGTGGCGAATCTACAAGCTGAGCGCCATTTAGTATTTCTCCACCCGCCTATTTTTACAAAATAATAATCTATGAAAATATTAGCTATCACCAATCAAAAAGGTGGCGTAGGCAAAACCACCACTTGCGTCAACTTGGCAGCCAGCCTGTCCAGCCAGGGGAAACGCGTATTGTTGATAGACCTTGATCCACAAGGTAATGCCAGTACAGGCAGTGGTGTAGATAAGGCGCATCTTAAGCTTAGTATTTATCATGTATTGATTGGCGAAAAAACGCTCAAAGAAGTCATCATCAAAAGCGAAAAAGGTGGTTTTGATATTGCGCCATCTAATAGGGAATTAGCTGGTGCGGAAGTTGAGTTGGTTAACGAGCTAGCACGGGAAACCCGATTGAAAGCGGCTATCAGCAAGCTTGGTAGCGATTATGATGTCATCCTGCTCGATTGCCCTCCTGCCCTGAATTTGGTTACGGTCAATGCATTGACAGCGGCCAATGCAGTGATGATTCCAATGCAGTGCGAATACTATGCATTGGAAGGCTTGTCAGACCTGGTGAATACCATCAAAAAAGTACGTGCGCATTTGAACCCAACGCTGGAAATCGAAGGCCTATTGCGTACCCTATTCGATAATCGCAATATGCTCGCACAGCAAGTCTCAGCACAGCTCATCAGCCATTTTGGCGATAAAGTCTACAAAACGGTTATTCCTCGTAACATACGCCTGGCAGAAGCGCCAAGTTATGGCGTGCCGGTATTGAGCTACGATAAAACTTCAAAAGGTGCGTTAGCGTATTTAGAGTTGGCGCAAGAAATCACTGATAAAGAATTAAGCAAAGAGAGAAAAAATGGCTAAATTAAAAGGCTTGGGTCGCGGTTTAGATGCCCTGCTCGCAGGTGACGTGGGCAGTGTAGGTGAAGCCGATTCGCTATTGATGTTAAAGGTGGATCAATTGCGCCCGGGTAAATATCAGCCACGTAGTTATATGGATGATGCGGCTCTGCAAACGCTTGCTGCTTCAATCAAAACGCAGGGCATCATGCAGCCAATCCTGGTAAGGCATATAGACGACGACCATTATGAGATCATCGCCGGTGAACGCCGCTGGCGCGCAAGTCAGATTGCCGGTCTGGAAGAAGTGCCGGTATTGGTGCGCGAGATTGCTGATGAATCAGCTCTGGCCATGGCGCTGATTGAAAATATCCAACGCGAGAATTTAAATCCGCTGGAAGAAGCGCAAGGTATCAAGCGCTTGGTAGACGAATTTTCGATGACGCACGAAAAGGCAGCTGAAGCGGTTGGGCGTTCACGTGTAGCGGTTTCTAATTTGCTGCGCTTGCTAACTTTAAGCGCACCGGTGCAAGACATGCTGATGCATAATAAGCTGGATATGGGCCATGCACGTGCATTAATTGGCTTGGATAACGCACAACAAGTCATGCTCGCTGAAAAGATTATACAAAATAATTTATCGGTCCGAGATGTGGAAGACTTGGTAAAAGGCATTAGTAAAACCAATCATTCAAGCAATGCAAAACAGAGTCATAAAAACAATGTTAATCATGACGTTTTGAGGCTACAAGAAGCATTGAGCGATAAACTAGGTGCATCAGTCAGTATTAATGCGCGCCAAAACGGTGCGGGAGTTATGAAAATCAGCTATGCGAGCTTGGATCAACTGGACGAAATTATCGCCAAAATATCCCGTTAGCATCATCTAAAAGCATAAAGCACCTAAGCTAAGTGTCTCATTATGCTTGACTAAATCTCCTTAATAATTCAAAATCGCGGACTTTGCTGATTAGCCCATTTCATGCACCATGAAATGTCGTGGAATGTTAAGACCGAGATGGAAAATTCAAATAGTAGCTTAGCTACCAATAGCATCTTCAGCAAAATGTTACGTTGGCAATTAGCTGCTACAGCGGCAGTCGCCTTAGTTGCCTTGTTTGTTTCAGGGTTACAAGCTGGTATTTCGGCAAGCGCTGGCGGTTTTTCGGTAATTATCGGCGCATTTATCGCTTCCAAGATCGCCCAGCGTAGCGACAAGAAAAAAGATGCCTCAGCAATATTGTTCAATTTGCTGAAAGCCGAAGCAGTCAAGATTTTAGTAATTGTGGTGCTGTTATTCATCACCTTCAAAGTTTATAAGCAGTTAGTGCCGTTTGCGCTGATTGTTGGTTTGGCAGCTGCAGCCCTGTTTTCGGGTGCAGCTATTAGTAAGTTAGATGACGATACATTGCAGAATAAATAGTTTAGAGAAGACATTTAATTATTATGGCTACAGAACACGCACTCACCCCATCAGAATATATTTCGCATCATTTGGCTTTTAATGCTAAACCGGTTGGCGATGGTAGTTTCTGGATATTGAATTACGACAGCTTGATTATGTCTGTGATTTTGGGTGTTGCGGTGATGGGTCTGGTTTGGTGGGTAGCGCGTGCTTCTACCTCTGGGGTTCCTACCAAAGGTCAGGCTTTTGTAGAATTGGTGTTCGGTTTTATTGATGACCAAGTTAAGAATATTTTCCATGGCGACCGCCACAGTTTCATCGCTCCAACCGCTTTAACCGTATTTCTTTGGGTATTAGCCATGAATGCCATGGACTTTTTACCAGTCGATGTGATGCATCACTTTGTATACGCCCCGCTTGGTTTAGAGCATTGGCGCAGCGTCCCAACTTCAGATATCAACACTACATTTGCCCTGGCATTAGCGGTGTGGCTACTCATGATTTTCTTCTCAGTTAAAGTTAAAGGCCTAGGCGGCTGGATTCATGAACTTTTCTGTGCACCGTTCGGCTCGGCCAAATTCTTCAAACCAAAAAGCGCACTAGGCTTTGTTGGCTTAATCCTCAGTCCTTTGTTGTTCGTAGCAAACTTCGCGTTCAACATCATTG
Source organism: Methylotenera sp. (assembly GCA_035460225.1). Lineage (GTDB taxonomy): Bacteria > Pseudomonadota > Gammaproteobacteria > Burkholderiales > Methylophilaceae > Methylotenera. The sequence continues at coordinate 619 of DATHWX010000006.1, read as the reverse complement.
AATACGTTTCAAAACCACTTTCACACTCATTACGACTTTTCGGCAATATGTATGCCGGCGAGGTGATCTTCCTATTGATCGGCCTATGGGCGGCAACAGGCTTAACAGGTACATTCTTCGGCGCTATCTTAGGCGCTGGCTGGTCGATCTTCCACATCCTGATCGTGGCGCTGCAAGCGTTCATTTTCATGATGCTGACCGTGGTGTATCTCGCTATGGCGCATGAAAGTCACTAAAAATACAAAGCTCGTGTGTTAATGCGGGCTTTTGTTTTGATAGGGTTTGAGTAGTTTGTATTAAATAGTTTTAGCAATTAGTTTCAACATGATTTTAATTTAGTAACAGAGTAACTTTTCAAGAGAGGGTAGTAAAAATGGAAACAGTACAATTTTTAGCAATGATTCAAGCTTACACTGGCGTTGGTATTGGTCTTATCATCGGTTTGGGCGCTGCAGGTGCTTGTATCGGTATCGGTATCATGTGTGCTAGCTTCTTAGAAGGCGCTGCACGTCAACCAGAAATGATTCCACAATTGCAAGGTAAAGTATTCTTGCTATTAGGTCTTATCGATGCTTCTTTCATTATCGGTGTTGGTCTTGCAATGATGTTTGCATTCGCT
>DATHWX010000005.1:0-47483 GCA_035460225.1 Methylotenera sp. | reverse complement strand
ATGTACTAAAAGTGTATCAATCCATCACTAATCGATGCATAACACAACGAGATGAATTGAATGAATCTACACAACCAAACAACATAGCAAAAATCGCAACTACGCCTAATGTAACCAATACATCAGAAAAAATCGAAAACTATTTAGCGTAAATAGAAAATTTCTATGCACTCATCTATTCTAATTTCCTAGTACTGCTGTTCTTGTAGCTGTTTAATTTCATCCAGCAATGGTTTAATAATTGCATCTACTTCAGTTTGGCTATAGCGCGGCGTAATATGCTGCGGACAATTCCATTCAATCGCTTCAATATGAATGACGATGGCTCTTTCAACACGCGCCCTGTAGCTCGGCATTTCCAAACGTGCAATTATTTCAGGCTCATCAGCTGTATGCACTATTCGTACTGTTCCCCATAATTTAAGGCGATGGCGATTTGGGTAATCCATGAGAATTAACGAGATCCTTGGATTAGCATTCAGGTTGCCTACGCTTAAATATTGCCTATTGCCTTTAAAATCAGCATACCCAATTGTGCGCGAGTCCAGTACTTTAAGGAACCCAGCTGGCCCGCCACGATGCTGAACATACGGCCAGTTGTTTTCTGAAATAGTGGCTTGGTAAAAACTATCGCGCGCTTCAATAAACTCACTTTCAAACTCGTTAAGTTCGTTACGTGGATCTTCTGATAACTCAAAGAATCGATTCTGTTCGCGACTACCGTAAAGACTCTGTGCATTCTTAACGCTTTCAGTAAAAGTGATATCTGCAAATGCTTTGGGCATGATGACTGCTCCTAATGATTTATGACTAGCCGATGCTTAACCCAATGCCACTTTGGGAAAATCAACCTCTACCTGACTTGCTTTACCTATCATATTCGTCATGATATTCAGGCCAACATGTGTGACGATTTCGACAATATCCGCATCGGTATAACCTGCGTTCCTCACTTCTATCAATTCAGAAGTTGTAACCTCCCCGGCGTGATCTGCTAAAGAACGGGCAAACTTCACCGCAGCCGCAGCCTTAATATCTTCGCTCGTGCCTATTCGGTTCATCGCCATTTCGTCCCCGCTCAGGCCGGCATTCAGGCCAAAAGCTGTATGTGCAGATACGCAGTATTCACAAGCGTTCTGCTGCGCTATCGCCAAGGCAATGCGTTCACGCGTTTGCATATCCAAACTACCTTCATTGGCAATGCTATATAACCCTAAAAAAGCCCGAAGCGCAGCTGGCGAGTTAGCGAATATCCTCAAAAAATTTGGCACCATGCCTAATTTTTCGTGGATCGCATCTAATAATTTTTTTTGTTCTGAATTGGCTGTGCTGTTACTAATAGTTGTAATACGGCTCATGATTCTCTCCTTAAATTTTTGCCTGAGACCGATTGGTCATTAGGTGTAAGCATTTTTACACTTTACGTTTACAATAAGAATACGTTTAAATTGCAATACACTATTTCAATTTTAGGAATAATATGGACCGCTTAAACCTCATGGCCATTTTTGTGGCGGTGGCAGAACAAGAAGGTTTTGCAGGAGCAGCTAGGCAATTACAAATATCACCTCCTGCGGTTACACGCGCTATAGCAGCGCTCGAAGAACATTTAAGTGTAAAACTTTTTAACCGTACAACACGTTTTGTAAGGTTAACTGAAGCGGGTCAGCGCTACTATGAAGATGCCAGATATGTTTTGACTGCCGCAAATGAAGCAGACGAAGCTGTGATGGGTGTAAATGCTGAGCCTAAAGGTAATTTGGTGATAACTGCCCCAGTTTTGTTTGGCCGGCTATATGTAATGAAAAGTATCGTGGAGTATCAGCAGCGCTACAAAGACACGGAAGTGACTGCACTGTTTCTTGATCGCGTCGTAAACTTACTCGAGGAAGGTATTGACGTTGCTATTCGAATTGGCGAGTTACCGGATTCCAGCTATAAAGCCTTGAAGGTAGGTCAAGTCAGGCGCGTATTATGTGCCTCCCCTACATATCTGGCTGAACATGGCGCCCCCAAATCGCCTCAAGAATTGAGTAATCATCAGCTGATTGCGTCAACGGCAATCAGCCCCACCATTGATTGGCGATTTGAAAAGGACGGCTCGTATACGAACATCCGGATAAAACCGCGTTTGCGGGTGAGTAGCAATGATTCAGCAATTGAAGCTGCATGTTTGGGATTGGGAATTACGCAATTGCTTTCTTATCAGATAGCGCCGCAACTAGCTAACGGTGAACTCAATATCATACTTAAAGAATATGAACCAAAGCCTTTGCCTATTCATGTCATTCATCGTGAAGGTCGGTATGCATCTGCAAAAATCCGGTCATTTGTAGATTTGGTAAGCTCACAATTAAGAGCGAATCCATCTTTAAATCAAACCAGAGAGATATTTAACGGCAGAAACAATCAGCAGAATGGTCGTTCACAATCCCTACTGCCTGCATCCAGGCGTAAACAATAGTTGGGCCTACGAATTTGAAACCACGACGTTTCAGCTCTTTTGATATCTGTTCTGAAAGCGGCGTTAATACAGGGAAACTTAGGCCATCTCCATTGAGTGCTTCACCGTTTGTAAAAGACCAGCAGAAGTTGCTAAAACTTTCACCGTGTTCTGCCATTTCACAGTAAATTTTTGCGCCTGCTATTGTTGCTTCAATTTTTGCGCGAGCGCGAATGATGCCTTCATTATTCATCAAGCGGTTAACATCGTCTTCATTAAATTTTGAGACTTTTACCGGGTCGAAATCGGCAAACGCTAGACGGAAAGCGTCACGCTTACGTAATACCGTAATCCACGATAATCCTGCTTGAAAACCTTCCAGCATCAGCATTTCCCAAAGCATGCGGGAGTCTTTTTGCGGAACTCCCCACTCTTGGTCATGATAGCGTTGCATAAGCTCATTACTTCCCGCCCAATCACAGCGTTTTTGTGAGTGGCTTCCGATGGGATTTAAATTTTGGGGCATCTATTCGCTTTTAAAGGCTAGCTTATTGTATCGTTTGAGTCGTCTCGTTTGGATATAGACTCATTCAATTTCTCGGCTAATCCTTTGATGATCTTAAGCAATTTATCGTAATCTACCGGTTTTACAAGATGATGGTTAAAGCCTGAAGCTAAGGCCTTTTTCCTATCACTTTCTTGCCCATAACCAGTCACTGCAATTAAAACTGTTTTGTCCATTTTAGGGTTGGCTTTAATGTGTTGAGCCAACTCATTGCCATCCATCTCTGGCAGCCCAATATCAAGAATACAGACATGCGGTAATTTTTCATTAATCAATTTCAATGCCTGTTTAGAATCATGTTCCACCGCCACATGATGGCCATTTAATTTCAATAGATCAGCTAAGGTAACAGCAGCGTCCACATTGTCATCTACAACAATAATAGAGAGGCTTTTTTTCTTCTCAAATTTAACAGGCTCTATATCAGATTGAGCTTTGATTTGCTCTGCCCATAATGGCAATGTAATCGTAAATTGGCTGCCTTGGCCCAAACCTGCGCTAAAGCAAGTAATGGTTCCGTCATGCAGTTTTAACATACTTTGCACTAGCGCAAGCCCTATGCCTAACCCTCCTTGCGAGCGATCAGAACTGCGTTTTGCCTGGGTAAATAATTCAAATATGATCTCCTGGTCTTCAGCTGTAATCCCAATCCCATTATCGGAAATATTAATAACGACCAAGTTATCTTCAACCTTCATTTCTAAATTAATCTGGCCTTTTTCCTGGGTATACCTTACTGCGTTATTAAGCACATTGGATATAATTTGGACGAGCCTTTTATGATCGCCCATCACGAAGACCGGATCAGAGACTAAATCCAGCCGTAATTCATGGTTTTTTGAATCCATAAATGGCCGAACTTGCTCAATCGAATTCGCAATCACAGCATTGATATCTTGGGGAGATTTTTGAATCTCCACTAAACCGCGTGTCACCCTGGAAACATCCAGCAGATCATCAACTAGTCCCACCATATGCGTGACTTGCCGTTCAATGACCTGGCTGAATTTGCGAACACGTCCTTCTTCATAATTACTCAGTGCCATAATCTGAGTAGCCGCGCTGATAGGCGCTAAAGGGTTCCTAAGTTCATGAGCCAACATCGCCAGGAATTCATCTTTACGCTGCGATGCCTGCAGCAAAGTCTCTTCATTCCTCTTGAGAATTTCTTCCGTATTATGGCGTTCCGTCACATCCCGCGTAATTCCCGCGACCGCTTCAACCTCGCCATTACTATTGAATACTGGGGAGAAAATATAGTCATAGATACGACGGCCATGGGTACCGTTAAAAGGCACTTCACCACGCAAAGGCTGCTTGGTTGACCTAACTAAGTCAATCTCCCGATTATGCAATTCAGCATGCCAAGGCTCATAGCCAATCTCCAGGAAAGTCTTGCCGACCGTATCCTCATAAGTCCGGCCGAACATTTTCAGCAAGCCTTCGTTGGCGTAACCGAACCGATGACTGTCTTCACCAAATTCAAAGGTATAGACAAAATCAGGTGTAGCGGAAAGGATAGTTTCGTATAGTCGTTTGCGGGATTCGGATTCTTTTATATTGTTGCGCAATTCAATTTCAGATTGCTCTAATGCTGTGGTTTTGGCTGAAAGAGCGAGTTCCAAATCTTTATGCTCTTGAATATCCAAACAGCATCCGATATACCCCGTAAAAGACCCGTCCGCTGCATATTTTGGCGCACCATTATTTGAAACCCATCGGTATACACCATCATGACGCAGTAACCGATAATCAATCGAAAATGGCTTACGTTCAGAAAATGCCTGCTCATATAATTTCAGGCAATTATCTATATCATCTGCATGCACAACCTCTGTCCAGCCAAGCCCAATCTCTTGATCAATGGAACGACCGGTATAATCCAGCCAAGATTTATTGAGCCATTTTGCCAGTTTATCGGTTCCTGTTTCCCACATCATCACAGGTGCGAAATTCGCCATGAAGCGAAAGCCGTTATCCGGATCATCTGATGGTATTGAAGAAATGGAAGACATTTAAAAACCTCTGCTGAACATGCGACACGCTGACTGAAATAAACCTGATAAGAGAATAAGAGGTTTGGTCCGTAGTGTTTAAATCATAGTACTACATTGAAATAATCAGAATCAAGATGATGAATCATAAAGATTATTTTTGAGAAAAACTAGGCAGAATTTTTGAATAAACCGCTGGGTACTGAGTATTTAGAATATTGTGACTTATGGTCGCCAATCGACTTTTAGAAAGACCCCTTGGGGAATTTCGTTACGAAATCCTTGCAACTCATATTCACTATGCTCAGTTCCTAATAAATTCTGGCCTATAAGCGACACTTCAATATCCTTACGTACACGCCAGCCGAGTCGCGCATCTACTGCAGTGTATGACGGTACGCTAGGATTGTTCAACTCTGCTACATGTCTTATGGATAAATCAAACTCTTTATTAGGTGCAATGTTGTAAGCTGATCGGATCTGCCAAGTATGGGACGGATCTTTATCGCTGGTTTGTGGTGATGCAGATATATCATTACTGCCCGATTTGAGGTGTAATGTTTGGCTTAGCGTTGTTAATCCAGCACTCACACGCCATTGTGGTAATAATTGATAAGTGCCCCACATTTCCAAGCCTTTAGAATGTCCTTCCATTTCATTAGCGAACACAAGGGTTGGTGGGGCAAGAGAAACTAACTCTAGTGTAGTCAGATAATCGTAATCATTGTAATAAGCGGTTGCTTCAAAATTGAATTGGGGACTGATCTGACCGCGATAGCCCAGTTGATACACTTTGGCTATTTCTGAACGTACATTTGGGCCTCCTTGTAGAAGAAAGGGGGGGTCTCTAGGGTTAAATGCATCAGCATCCAACCTTGAAGGTGCACGTACTGCCCGAGATGCAGCTGTCCATATAAGATGCTGTGGGCTTAGCTTCCATGCTAATCGTACATCTGGCAAAAACTCATAGCCTGTATAGTCGTTTCTTTCAAACCTGGCTCCAAGAGTAAGATTAAGTTTCTTTGCTAGGGTAATTTCATCTTGACCAAATACACTCAACCAATCTTGGTTGACCTTTTCTGGAAGCATGCCAAATATTGGGCTGTCATTACTAAAATCATCGTGACTATAGCGATAATTTGCACCCCAAGTGACTGTATGCCTACCAATCGGCTTAATCAAATACTGGAATTGTATGTCATATATATTATTAGTATCTGAAAAGGTAGGCGGAACGGTACGTAAGGTTCTGTCATAGTAAGCCTGAAAATTAATCTTTGAGCCGCTATCCAATAAATGCTGCCAATTAGCAGTTAGATTCACTCCAGATATGGATACGGTACCCAGCGTTAAAGTCGTCCCTTCAAGAGAAATAGAACCTGGTGAAGGTTGACCAATTTTCCCCTCATAAATATTACCCATAATGGCAACTTGATTGGCGGCATGGCTCCAATCAACGCGGAAGCCAGCTTGATTTTTATTCCATCCGTCAGAGATGTCTGAGCCATCTTCTAACGAAGTGTCTTTACGATTGGAGGTTTTCCCGTAGACACGATAATGTGTATCTTCATTTAATGAACCGCCGTAACGAAATGCAGTAGCATTACCGATATCGCCGATTTGGGTTGTGACTAAGGCGCCGTGTGTATCTTTTGCTGACCGCGTTATTACGTTAATCACCCCATTTACTGCATTGATTCCCCATAAGGTACTGCCAGGGCCACTGATCACTTCGATACGCTCTACGTCTTCCAACATTACATCCTGTGCATCCCAAAATATTCCAGAGAACAGTGGCGAATAAACAGATCGACCATCTATCAGTACTAACAATTTATTCGGTGCACTGCTATTAGTGCCATTTAGTCCGCGAGCAGATATCGCATAGCCGCTGGCACTGACTTGGGCAACATGAAGATTGGGCGCTAAGCGCAATGCCTCTGGCAAAGTTGAGACTCCTGAACGGCGTATATCCTCGCTGGTGATAATGAAAACTGAAGCGGCAGCATCTGATAAGTTTTGTGGTTTTTTGGAAACCGAGGTAATCTCGATATTGCTTAATTCTTCCAGGCTCATCGCTGCGAATGAAATAGGAGGTGCAGTTACGGCGTAGACAGGTAACGAGATAAAGGAAAGACATACACTAAACAGAAGCCCGATATGATTGCTATCTAGTTTTTTCTCCAACCTTAGGCTTTTTTCCGTCCTTAAAAAAGGCAAAAGCATATGGATTCCGTTTCGTCACTAATTGCGATTATAGTTCTTGTGCGTATTACTGCAGGTTTCACTTTACTTAAGTTATTTAGCGACATCATAATTAATCGCAAATGTGTAAACAACCCTTAGTTTTACTAGGATAGTGTATAAATAAAATTTGAAATCTTTGATAGTCTGAAAGGACTATTGTTTACTCGGCAAGCCGCAACTAGTATGGGTTTAAATTTTCCTAATTGTGTTCTAATTGTTCGAACACAATTAGATTTTAAAAAAACAAATAAAGCGAAACTTACGGAGATTCATTATGAAATGGACTGGAATTTATCTTATAGGTTATGTGATCTTGATAGGTGGCGTTCTTGCAGCACTATGGAAATCAGGCATCATGGCTGAGATCGGCACTACATGGACAATTATCGGTGTGGTCATCGCACTAGGCATCGGCATCATGCTCGCGGTTTCCAGCAGTGGGAATAAGGAAAGTATCGAAATTAATCGGAAGTAGCTCTATAAAACTGCTCTAAAAGTTGTGCATGTGATTTAAAACGCAAATAATATTTAAATAATTCAGAGAGGCTGCGTGCATAGTGAGAATTAATTACTATGAGGAGATATTCCTTAGATTTAATAAATTCAACATGCCTTTTAAGAGCGCCTTTGTTCAGTATGTTGTTAACTCAACATTGATGAGCATGCGGTTATTACCGATAACGCCAAAAAACAATATCCATTTCATAGCTTCGGAAAGCTATTCTCCTAAGCCTTTGGCAACCTACAATGTATTTACTGATATTGTGATCAAAAAGAAATCCATTGAAGTACATGAATATTCGCCAGACCCACGTGAGGCTTATGCATATTCCAATTACATGACCACAATCGACTTCCTTAGAGCATTCATCCAGCAGCGCATCGAATGGCATCTCACCTACCAGGTTAAATCTTCTGCAATAAAAAAACTGCATGCCAGAAGTGATCCTGAGACCTTAAAAGCTGCGGCTATGCAACTGGAAAAGGACAAAAAGCGTATCAGGCAAGCCAATGTGGCGCGTCTTGAAAACATGTTGAAAAGCAGGTTCATAAAATTCGCCAGCCTTCTCATAGGCTACTGATTTTTATAAAATTTATCTCATGTCAGAAGCGTCTGACAAATGAATGGTTTGGCGTCTGATAGACGATATTTCCCGCAAAATTAATAATGGCATAGCTTTTATTAATGTGATCGGGAAAAGAAATGTTAGATAGCCAAGCAGTCATTATTTCACTCAATAAACTAATTCAATTTTTAACAGTAGAGAAAGAGTATTTTTTAAATCTGTCTGAATCAATAGCAGATGATGTATTAAGTGCTTTCTGCAAACGCAGGGCTGAAGAAATTAAAAAGAATATCTACGAATTACGGAAATTGGTTTACAACATTGGCGGTAACCCGCCTTTCACTCTATCATTTACCGGCTTTCTACATTCAAAATGGAAATTGATCAAAACTGCAGTATTGTGCAATGATCAATTCAGGCTTGTGAAAGAGATCGAAGGTTTGAGTCAACTTTTACTTAAAGCTTATGAAGGCGTAAGCAAAAAATATTTACCGCCAATGGTCAGTATCGTTTTGATGAGACAGATTGATGATTTAAGGCGCAATGTGAGCCAGTGCAAACAATTGCATCATCACATGGAATTAATGCCTGGCTAATAATTGAAATAGCTAATTATTTTGTCGCTTGAACATCGGCGGATCGCAGGCATTTGGCAATATCCGCCAGGCGATAAGGTTTATTCAGAAAACTGAACTCCTCGATTCCGCTATGTTCGGTCTTCAACGCTGGTAGCGGGTAGCCTGATGCTAAAATAATTTTAATATCTGGATTTATTTGCCGCACTTCACGCGCTAGCTGTATGCCATTCATTCCACCTGGCATTAGGATATCGGTGAAAAGAATACCGATTCCCTCCGTTTGCCATAATGTCTCCATAGCTTCTTCACCACTAGCTGAAGTTAATACGGTGTAACCCATACTTGTGAACAACTCCGAGGCTGCCAATAAAATATCAGGTTCGTCATCGACAATAAGCGCTTTTAATTCCTCTTGGTGGAATTCGTTCTCGATATCCTTACTATTAAGAAGCGCTGGCAGATATAAAGAAACCGTAGTACCTATACCGACTTCACTTTCAATAGAGATATCGCCTTCCGATTGGGCGATGAAACCGTAAACCTGGCTAAGCCCTAAACCTGTCCCCTTGCCCACTTCTTTGGTGGTATAAAACGGTTCCAATATATGAGGAAGCACATCACGGCTAATGCCTGTACCAGTGTCCTGCACGCTAACCTTGATATAAATACCTTTTTTAAGCGAGCCTACTTGATGGTCTTTTAGCTCTACCTGTTCAGTTTTGATTTTAATATGGCCGCCCAAAGGCATGGCATCTCTGGCATTTACAATCAGGTTCAGCAAGGCAGTTTCAAAACCGGTAGGATCTACTTTAACCAGCGATATTCTTGGATTTAAATCCATGGTCAGGTGAACACTAGAATTGCCCGCTTTTACTAGCATAGGCTCAAAGCTATTCACTAATTTATTCACGCTATGTGGTTCGGCTTTTAACGGCTGTTGACGCGCAAAACTTAGCAATTGCTGGGTAAGCGTGGCACCTCGAGTGATGGCACGCTTCATACTCTCCACCATTTTCACCTGGCGCGTATCTATCGGACTTAAGGCAAATACTTCCAATCCTGTTGATATGACGGATAACAGATTGTTGAAGTCATGAGCAATGCCTCCGGTTAACTTACCTATAGCATCCATTTTTTGTGATTGGAATAAAGCAGCATTAGCCTTTTCAAGCGCTTGCTCAGCTTCATATTTCTCAGTAATGTCACGTGTGATTTTTGCAAAGCCGACTAACTCTTTATCGTCATTATGAATGGCATCGATAATGACATGCGCCCTGAATCTTGTTCCGTCTTTGCGTATGCGCCAACCTTCATGCTCATAACGCCCTGCGGTTCTAGCGGTTTCGAGTGCCATTTCCGGCAGACCTGCTTCAACATCTTCAGGTGTTAAAAATAGCCTGAAGTGTCTGCCGACAATATCGTCTGCGGCATAACCTTTGATTCTTTCTGCGCCTAAGTTCCAATTACTTACAATGCCTTCGGGCGTAAGCATATAGATTGCGTAATCTGCAACGCCTTGAACTAAATAACGGAAGCGCTCCTCACTTTCATGCAGCGCATCTTGTGCTTTTTTTCTTTCGGTAATATCTCTCGTGACTTTCGCATAACCGATTAATTGGCCCTCATCGTCATAGATTGCATCCAGTACAACGTTAGCCCAAAATTTGGTACCATCTTTCCGAACCCGCCAGCCATCCGCTTCAAATCGACCTTCTTTTGCGGCCTCTTCCAGCATGAACCACGGCAGTTTTTTTTCCAAATCTTCTAAGGTAAAAAATTGAGAGAAGTGCTTTCCTAGAATTTCGTTTTCCAGATAACCTTTGAAGCGTTGAGCACCCGCGTTCCAACTGATGATGTTTCCTCCATCATCCAGCAGGTAAATAGCATAGTCGCTAATGGAGGTAACCAGTAGCTCAAAGCGTTTTTCTGAGCTTAATACTGAGCTCAGCGATTTATCAGGTTTAGTCAAACTTTGTGTCATTAAGCACTTTCTTGACTCTTAGAAACTTTCATAAAAACGTTTAAAAACCATCTTATTCAGACGCTAACTTGTACAGTGTTACTGGCATTAATTAATCACTAAGGACTTTTTAAATCAATGCCATGTAAGGTTCATGCCGCCCTTAACAAAACTAAGGTCCATAGAGTGCAAGGCTACGAACCTGGAAACTAAATCCTGATCAATAAAAAGATTTCTCTTCTTTTTGATCACTGCAGATTCTTGAGCAATAATAGGCTCGATTGTTATTTGAACAGATTTAGGAAAAAGACTTATATTCAGATTGTTATGTTCAAAATTATTGTCTTCCACATAACTGAATAAACAAAGCAGACAATATAAAAGCGGCTTGGTCATTACCATTTCAGTTTCTTCCAACTCGCCTGGAATGATCAGAAGCTGAATATTATTCATGGCCAAATGCGTAGACATCAATTGCACGCTTTTCTTTAATATCCTGCTCGGATATTCCTCATGTGCAGAATCAAAATCCCAAAACTGTAACTCCCGTATTCCGAGAATAGCGTCTCTCAATTGAGAGTCTATTTTCTTAAGATCTTCTTTGACCTGCTCGGGAGATAATCCAACTTTATTAAGATATCTGTCCATAATCGAAACACGCATCAGACTCGTCGTTAAATAACCAACTAAATCATGCCGTATATGCGGGAATACTCTGTTGAATATTTCCTGATTGATAGCACTTATAAAAAAGTTTTCTTCGATTGTGTGTTTTTCTAATGTCTGTCCCATTTTCTGGTAGCTTTAATTTTACATACCCTAAAATTTAACACAATTTAACACTTTACCTATTGTTACCGTTTTAGTATGTAGGATTTTGTAGGATTTCTCCTGCGATTTTCGGGAGACTTTTAGTAATTTTAAGAAATCTATTCAAGCAGTATTGTAGGCAATCCCTTATGCATTTATAGTTCAGTTAAAACAAGCGGTTATCAATGTAATTGATCGTTCCGGCTTGAACCAAGTTGTAAAGCAGTTGCATGGAATTAAATTCTCATCATTGATTGTGATGAATTGAATAACTAAATGGGATACGTTATATGTACGACCAACAGGGAAAACTATTAATCACCAGCACGTGCAAAAAATATCCGTCACGTCGATCCAAATTAATAATCAAGCTGGCGATTGTTAGTCTTTTTTCATTCCAGTCTTTCGCTGTAGATTCCAAAGAATTAGTAGAACTAAGTTTTGAAGAACTTGGCAATATTCAAGTGACTTCAGTTTCCAAGCGCAGCGAATCGATTAACGAAGCAGCAGCCTCTATCTTTGTTATCACTAATAAAGATATCCAGCGCTCCGGGGCTGCTTCTTTACCCGAAGCATTACGTTTAGCACCAAACCTCCAAGTAGCACAAGATAATGCCCGAAATTACGCCATTACAGCCCGTGGATTCAACACGAGTGTATTCGCCAATAAGTTGTTAGTGCTTATTGATGGCCGTACCATTTATACCCCCTTGTATTCCGGAGTTTTTTGGGATGCCCAAGACGTGGTGCTGGAAGATATTGAACGCATAGAAGTAATTAGTGGTGCTGGCGCAACTTTGTGGGGTGCTAACGCGGTGAATGGCATTATCAATATCATCACAAAAAATGCTTCGCAAACCCAAGGCGGTCTTGTCTCCATTTCAGGTAGCGATAATGAGCAATATACCGCTCTTCGTTATGGGGGCACGTTAAATAATGGCGGTAGTTACCGTGTCTATGCTAAACATGCCGAGCATGAAGACACTCATCAGGAATTGAATAACAAATCGCTGGAAGATGGTTTAAGGAGAGATAAAGTCGGGTTTCGCAGTGATTGGGAAACCGGTAACGATAAATTTACTTTTCAAGGCGATTTCTATAATGGTTATCTTCATGAGCTTACTGCTAGAGACATCCAAATCTCTGGTGCAAATGTACTTGCACGTGCCAATACACTACTCCCAAATGGCTCGAACCTAAGCATACAAGGCTATGTTGATTATACTTTCCGTGACCAAGCCAATGCTTTTAAAGAAAACCTCACCACGACTGACATTGAAATCAAACACGACTGGAAGATCACTGAGCGTCACAACTTAATTTGGGGAGGTGGTTACCGCATCGGTTTCGACAGAATTGATAATGACAATAACTTCGCTTTTTTGCCTGAACAAAAGAACCTGCATTGGGCTAATGTTTTCGCCCAAGATGAAATCAGCCTGACGGACAGCCTAAGACTCACCTTAGGCCTCAAATTAGAACACAACAGTTACACGGGTATGGAATCGCTGCCTAATGCTCGCCTAGGCTGGAAGTTTGCCGACAACCAGTTTGCCTGGGCATCAGCTTCACGTTCTGTGCGTGCTCCATCTCGATTCGATACTGATCTTTTCGCACCTACTGTTGCACCTTTTATCCTCGCTGGAGGACCTAATTATGAATCTGAAATCGCTAATACTTATGAGATTGGCTATCGTGCAACTCCCACCCCAAAAACGTCGGTTTCCGTGACAGGCTTTTACACCGAATATGACAAGTTACGTACCCTAGAATTTTCACCTGGCTTCCCATTGATTTTTGAGAATAACGCTTCTGGTCGTGCCCATGGAGTTGAAATGTGGGGTAGCTGGCAAACCACAGAAAAACTTAAACTTTCGGGGGGCTTAGTCATACAAGAAGTTGAGATTAATAGGCCTGTTGGAGAGCAATCCCGGATTTTCAGCCTGAATAGCAATGATCCTAGCTCACATAGCCTGCTACGGGTTTCGTATGACATCACCCCAAATCATTTACTGGATGTCACAATTCGTCATGTGAATAAGTTGCCCAGACCCCAAGTACCAGCTTATACAGCTCTTGACCTAAGATACGGCTGGAAAATAAATAAAGATTTAGAGTTTTCCATTGTGGGACAAAATCTTTTAGACCCTGAGCATGCTGAATTCTCGCGCGCATCAACTAGACCCGATTACGATAGAAGTTTGTTCGCTAAGGTACAGTGGAATTTCAGATGAAATTCGCTCGGCTAGCAGCCTTCCTATTGTTAAGCTTTCTGGGATTTGTTACTCAGCCAGCTTACGCGGAAGGCACTAACGAAGCCTTGGAGCGCCAGGTAAAATCCGCCTATATATTTAAATTTGGCAACTACATTACTTGGCCGGAAAATCTGTTCGCAGACGGAGCAAGCCCGATTATAATCGGGGTGATTGAGGATGAATCTTTAGCAAGCGAACTTGAAAAGATTGCAACTGGGCATAAGTCAGGAAATCGTCCTGTAATCATCAAAAAACTGAATGCAAAAAACCTGAATACAGATGTACATATTTTGTATATAGGGAATGATGCTAACAAACTCCTGACTTCTTATAAAACGCTGCACCCTGATGCGCCTATCTTATATATTACAGATGCTGTAGATGCACTCTCTATTGGTAGTATCATTAACTTTGTACATGAGAACAATCGAGTACGGTTTGATGTATCGTTGCCGGCAGCAGAACAGAATAAAATAAAATTAGATGCCTCATTATTAACAGTTGCACGGCAAGTTATCAGTAAATAATATTTACTGATAGAAAGATCTTAATGCTTTTTCACTACAAATCCATTCGGCTTAAGTTCCTAGCCGCAGTCGCTGCAACCAGCATCGTTACTTTGTTGGTCACCATTATCTTCATGGGCATTTATGACTGGAACGATTACAAAAATCGCTGGGTAAATGATTTAGGTAATCAGGCGGTCTTATTAGGCCGCGCTTCAATTCCAGCGCTGGAATTTGATGATCCGCAAGCCGCAGCCAAAAACTTGCAGTTACTTGAGGTAAGACCGCGCGTAAATTCTGCCGCATTGTACGATTCTAAAGGCAATATTTACGCCGTTTACAACAGCGACCAATATTCATCAAAATTAAATGCCAGTTTAAAAAATGATACCGTCCAAGTAAACGGGGATGAGATTCTTATAGCGCGCCGTATAGAACAGAATAGTAACTTAATTGGCTATATGGTGATAAAGGCCCAATATGGCTTATACAAGCGCCTATTCAGTTATCTTGGTATCTTAATAATGGTTGGCACCCTAGCCTTTATTATTTCGCAACTGATCGCGCGCTGGCTACAACAGCAAATCACAAAGCCCATTGAAGCGATCGCCGAGCTTTCCAAAAAGGTAGTCGAACAACGAAATTATTCCTTTAGGGCAACGAAAACTACGGATGATGAAGTAGGTTATTTGGTCACTGCATTTAATACCATGCTCAAGGAAGTCGAGCTTAGTAACCAGGCACAGGAAAAAGCTCTTGCTGATTTAGCACAAGAAAATGAAGTGCGAAAAAATGCAGAGCAAAGACTTCAGGAAGCGCATGATGAACTAGAACAAAGAGTGCAGGAACGAACTCTTGAACTGAAAAAGGCGCAGCATGCACTGTTGCAATCACAAAAACTTGAAGCCGTCGGCCAGCTTACTGGTGGTGTAGCACATGACTTCAACAATATCTTGCAGGTAATTGGCAGTAACCTAGAAATCCTGATGCTTAAATTCGCCAATGTTGGTACAGCACAGCAGAGGATACAAAGCGCGTTATCAGCGGTGGACAAAGGTGCGAGATTAGCTTCTCATTTATTGGCATTTGCACGTCGTCAGCCATTGCAGCCTGTTCCAACCAATTTAAATAACTTGACGCAAAGTATGGATGACCTACTTCGCAGGGCATTAGGCGAAGGCATCAAGCTTGAGGTCATTCAAGGAGGGGGCTTATGGAATGTCATGGTTGATCGTAACCAGATAGAAAACGTCATCCTTAATCTTTCTATCAATGCGCGTGATGCTATGGATGGTAATGGTCACCTGACTATTGAAACGAGCAATGTGATGCTCGATGATCTTTACGCCGAAAACCATGCTGGGTTATCTACCGGGCAACATGTCATGCTGGCCATCTCTGATACCGGTTGTGGCATGTCATCGGAAGTCGTAGAAAGGGCTTTTGAGCCTTTCTTTACCACTAAAACAGAAGGAAAAGGTACTGGCCTGGGCCTGAGTATGGCTTATGGCGTAGTAAAGCAAAGCGAAGGCCATATCAAGATCTATAGCGAGCCTGGACATGGCACCACTATTAAAATCTATTTCCCGAGAATTCATTTACCTGAAGCCGAACAATCCGTTAAGAAACTCACCGATATTCAGGGCGGTACTGAATCTATATTAGTTGTGGAGGATGATATTGCTGTACAAACAGCAGTAGCTGATATATTGATTGGCCTGGGTTACCATGTGCAAACCGCTTCTGATGCGCAAAGTGCCTTGGATATTATCGAAAAAGGCCAGAAATTTGATTTGCTCTTTACCGATGTGGTCATGCCTGGGCCCTTAAAAAGCTCTGAAATGGCAAAAATTGCTAAGAACAAATTACCTAACATCGCAGTATTATTTACTTCAGGTTATACGCAAAATGCTATCGTTCACGGCGGTAAACTTGACGCCGGTGTCGAGCTGATTAACAAACCCTATCGCCAAGCGGATCTGGCACGCAAAATCAGGATGGTAATCGATAAAACCCATAAAGAATCAAGCGAAAAAAACCCAATAATAAATGAAGAAATAAGTATGGATGAAGTGAGCGATGAAACTGCCATTACGAATACGGTAGAAAATAATGCAGCAAAACCAATAAAAATACTGGTAGTAGAAGACAACGAAGAAGCCCAGCTTACGCTTTGCGAATTGCTTTCTATGCTTGGATATTATGCAGAAGGCGTAACAACGGGAGAAGATGCACTAGACATGCTTGCAGACTTCGACATTCTACTAACCGATATGAATCTACCTGGAATGAGTGGTATAGAACTGGCTCAGAAGTGTTATAGCTTGGATGCTAACAAACCCATCATTATTTCTTCCGGCATGGACATTTCAACGCAATTGCAATTTGAAGTGCAGCTCTTACCCAAGCCATTTAGCATTGCCATATTGTCTGAGGTTCTAGAAAAATCCAAAAAGTCATTCAATATCGAGAGTTGATATAACTCAAAAACAAAAGGGGATAAACCATGAGGTTTATCCCCTTTTTTACGTCTAACAAGATCAATTATTACTATTTGCTAGACTTGCTAGGTGCACTCTTCGATTTGCTGCTAGAGGAACTTTTTGAAGCACCTGTTTTTTTAGCTGTACTTTTACGTGCATCAGTTGTTGAGCTTTTCGTTGATTGCGATTTCATAATTAACTCCTGTTATTAAGATACGAGTTGCCATTAAAACGTATCAAAGTATTTGAAAATATGAGAATGCTACTGATATGTGAGTAAGAATCTATTTACGAATAGTGCGCACTAAATGTTCGATAGCGTACAGAGGAGTCAATGGTCAATATGGTGAAATACAATACTCATAATAGGTTAAGTCTGGTCTGGTAATCGACTTGGCATAGTAATAAAAATATTACGGAGATTGCAGGATAGCTTTATGGACAAATTACCGGATGATCTAGAAGAAGTTTTAAAAACCGTAGCGGTTAAACCCTACACTGAAGAAAATATGACAGGCTTGCGAAAGCTACTTAAGATTGGCTTGATTACCCTAACTTTGGGTTTAGGCTGGGCGGTAACGCGTAAGGGTTACGATTATATTAAGGAACACAGAAAGCCCCACTAGTCTTATTCTGTTATCAGCATTAAAGTAAAGCATCCCCTCTTTTCGGGTTCAATCTATCAAATTTTATTCACTTCCTAATTTCGCCATTGAAATAAATAAGCGGTAAAATTGCTTATGAGTGAACAGAACCCTGACTTAAATTCTCATGTAAAGCCAGTCATTGATGAGGTCATATGCCCGTGTAGCGGCACTAGGCGCAGCAAAATCCAGCAGCTTTTCGAACAAGGAATGGACGCAGAGGAAATTTCCATGCGTACCGGCGCGCTTTCAGGCTGTGGCGGCTGCGAATGGGATATTGCTCAATTATTAAAGGAACTCGCCGAACAGAGTAGCTAGAAAAATTAGGCGAACAAATAATCCACTGGCCACTCAAACTTCAATGAAACAACTGAATTTTCTGCAAGTACTGGATGAAGACCAGGAAGTATCTAGTGACACTTTTGACTATCGGCCTAAAATCATCAATGAGCAAGATTGCGAACGCTACCTCACTACCTTTTTAAGAGACGCACCTTGGTCGCAATTAACCACTGTGATGTATGGCAAAGAAGTTGTAACTCCACGACTATATGCCTGGTATGGTGACAGAAATGTTGACTATTCGCTTAATGGAGAAGGCTCCCAACCAGTGCTATGGACCCCTGAATTATTAGAAATCAGGAAAAAAGTAGAGGCTATTTCCGGTATCGTCTTTAACAGCGTATTGTTGAATTTGTATCGTGACCAGAATGATTCAGTCGCATGGCATAGTGACCGCGATGCTGTGCCGGGTAGGAATCAATATGTCGCATCCGTAAGTTTTGGCCAGGAGCGTTACTTTGACTTGAGGCAAAAAAATGACCACTCAAAAAAATTCCGCGTTTTGCTGGAAAACGGCTCGTACTTATTAATGAAAGGTGCGTTTCAGGATAAATGGGAACACCGAGTAGCCAAATCCAGGATACCGATGAAACCGCGCATTAACCTGACCTTCCGTATTTCGCATTCGCTTAAGTAAGCTCTCATAATTAAGTTCTCACGGATAACTAGATAACAATGACCGCACAAATCCATCACGACTTTAAAATACCTTTTTCAGTATTGGATCTTTCACCCATCATTGAAGGTAGTGATGCTGCACAATCTTTTAAAAACACTCTAGATCTGGCTCAACATGCAGAACGCTGGGCTTACAACCGCTATTGGCTGGCAGAACATCATGGCATGCCGGGTATTGCCAGTGCGGCCACTTCAGTACTTATTGGGCATGTTGCTGCAGGCACATCAACGATCCGGGTAGGTGCGGGCGGCATTATGCTGCCGAACCACTCGCCGCTTCTGATCGCTGAACAATTCGGCACATTAGCCTCATTATTTCCTGGTCGTATTGATCTTGGACTTGGCCGTGCACCAGGATCAGACCAACTAACCGCGCGGGCGTTAAGACGTAATCTGGTCGCTGAAGATGGCTTCCCGCAGGACGTTATCGAATTGATCGATTACTTTTCCGAAAGCCCACAAAATCCTGTCAAAGCTATACCGGGTACAGGGCTGAATGTTCCGGTTTGGATACTCGGTTCCAGCCTTTTCGGTGCGCAATTAGCTGCAGCACTCGGTTTACCGTACGCATTCGCTTCGCATTTTGCACCGGCGCAGATGATGCAGGCGCTAGAAGTCTACCGCGAGACATTTCAGCCATCCAGATATTTGGCCGAGCCTTATGTCATGCTCGGCTTTAATGTATTCGCCGCGGATACCGATGATGAAGCGCAGTTTTTGGCCTCCTCCATGCAACAAGCATTCATCAATCTAAGGAGCGGACACCCGAGCAAACTTCAGCCGCCAATCGCAGATTTCTGGAATGTGATTGGTGCCCCGGAACGTGCGTTGCTTAATCAGGTATTGTCCTGCTCGGCGATTGGCGCAGAAGACAAAGTTACGGAAGAGCTAAGTGCTTTTATCGAAAAAACGAGTGCAAATGAATTGATGATCACATCGCAGATTTTCGACCATAAGGCACGGCTACATTCTTACGAGATCACCGCGAATATCCACGCAAGAGTGTTCAGCAATTCATAATGCACAACATTTGCTATTTATATTCTTTTACCGCCTGGTCCGGCAAAGAACCAGATGATTAAGCCAGCCACAGGGAAGATGAGCACGCATAGAACCCATAGGATTTTTTCTGTGCCGGTGGCTGAAGATTGGATAATTTTAATGATGGCAAATATATCTAATACGAAAATGAGCAAACCGATGATTGAATACATTTTTAAGCCTTCGTTAAAAGTTGTTGGAGAATTATATTTAGTTACGTTTGATTCAGGCCTTAAGATTCGCAGTGATAGCAGCACTAGCCATTTGGCCCTCCTTAAAGGCTGCTAGCAACCAAAAAGCAGCGTCATCATCCTTCAGCATATCAGAAGCATGGTTGGCAGGTTCTTTAAATTTATTTTTTAAAGATTCCGGAACGCCAGGGGCAGTCAGGAATTTATCTCTTTCATACACAGTAATGGGGTCTACTTGTTTATTGGTATCGTAAAACAGGACCAGATCTTCGGTTTTAAAAAAATCCGCCGCGTCCCAAAATGCGTTTAATAGATCCTCATCCACAAGGGCTTGTACCTTTGATGCCAACGTTGTATCAGTAGTGTTCATAATATGTGTAGAAGCTTAACGTACTTGTATAGCTTGGAGATTAACGGTTCCCAGTCGCAAGGGCTATAGTCCTAAATGACTAATAGCCTTATTCCTGATAAGAAGTAATTCACTATCTGCCTGCATTTGCGCCTATGATGTCTTCAATCGATAAGCCTGTTTGCGCATATCGATTTAATTAAAGTGGAGAATCATCATGGCAAAAGGTCAGCAAAAAAAGAACAAGGAAATCAAGAAGCCTAAGCAGGATAAAAAGGTAATAGTCGTGACAGGGTCAGGTTCCCTCGTTTCAAAACCAATACAAAAGAAATAAACGTTTTAAACCAAATTGAGTCTTTTCAGATAGGCTAGACTTAATTCAATCCAATCTTAAATCTAGCTTTTCACCCTTTTAAGGTACTATCTGGGTCCGACAAAACTAGTAAACATTTCCTAATGCAAAAAGAAGTTAAACCGAAACCCACATACGCTATTGTTGCCGCCGTACAGCTACCTAGCGTGACTGATCTTGAGTTTGAAGCATCTCTCACTGAGTTACGTGAGCTCGCAAAAACCTTGGGTTATGAGGTGGTAAAGACATTTATCCAGAAGCGTACCGGGTTTGATATGCGCGCTTACTTGGGCGCTGGCAAACGCCAAGAGATTCGCGATTATGTGAATGAATCCGCAGAAGAAATAGTAGCCTTATTGGTAGACCACGAAATATCGCCTTCGCAAGCCCGTAATCTGGAGCTTGAGGTAGGCTGCGAAGTAATGGACCGCACTATGGTGATTCTGGAAATCTTCCACCGTAATGCGCGTTCACGTGCAGCGCGTGCCCAAGTTGAAATCGCCCGGCTAGGTTATATGGCACCGCGTCTACGCGAAGCCGCAAAACTGGCTGGCCCTCAAGGTCGCCAGCGCAGTGGCGAAGGTGGACGTGGCGCCGGTGAATCTCAAACCGAACTGGATCGTCGCAAGATTCGCGACCGTATCGCAGAACTTCAATTAGAAATTGTCGCAATGGATGCCGAACGCAAGACTCAACGCGCCAGGCGGCAAGAGCGCAAAGGCTTGGCGGCAGTGGCACTGGTAGGCTACACCAATGCTGGCAAATCTACTTTGATGCGAGCTCTTACCGGAAGTGAAGTGCTGGTCGCTAATAAACTCTTTGCTACGCTGGATACCACTGTCCGCGCACTTTATCCGGAAAGTGTACCGCGTGTGCTGGTAAGCGATACGGTAGGCTTTATTAAGAACCTCCCTCATGGACTGGTAGCTTCATTTAAATCGACGCTGGACGAGGCGCTGGATGCATCTTTACTACTGCATGTTGTTGACGCGAGTGACCCTGGTTTTGAACGCCAACTTGAGGTGACTGATGATGTACTGAAAGAAATCGGTGCTGACGTCATCACACGCCTTCTTGTCTTTAATAAAGTCGACCATGTGGGCGATTCAGCGATGCAAAATGAACGCGAAATTAGCTTAAAGGCTAAATATCCCGGTTGTGTCGTCATGAGCGCTCGCAGGCCTGAGGATGTCGCTAAGTTACATCAGCAGATCGTCGAATTCTTCCAGCAAGATTTGGTCGAAACTGAGCTTTTCCTTCCCTGGTCAGCCCAACAATTTCGTGGAGATATCTACGCAAACTGTCAGGTATTGAATGAGCGCTCTGATGACGATGGCACCTTCTTTATGGTACGTAGCGAAGCCGATGTCATTCAAAAAATACGTGAGCAGTTAGGTTTATCTACAGCTATAGAATAATAAACGTAAAATATATTCAGGCAGCAAAAAAGGCTTACCTATTCGTAAGCCTTTTTGTTTTAAATATAGATAGCTTAAACACTGAAACAAATCATTATTAAAAGTTAACCCGCATGCCGAGCCTCAAAGTGCGAGGCTCTAACGGATGAATCAAGCGGCCATCGATACCGTTTCCACCGCCGCAACCGGCACCCTCTGCATTGGTACACGCAGAGCCGAAATACTCGATATCATTGGCTTTGCGATCGAAAAGATTCAGAATATCGGCCGTGACTTGGATGTTTTTGTCATAGCGGTATCCTACTTTTAGATTAGCGGTCCAGAACGGAGTAGATTTTTCCTTACCGGTCTCTTCCAGCGGATAAGCACCCAGATAACGCACTCGTACACCGCCAAACCAATCACTGCCATGATCTATAGTTGCCGCGAATGAAGCAGTAAGCGGAATGGCGTTTGGCACATGGCTGCCACCGTTGCTGCTTTCCGTGAATTCCGCATGCGACAATGCCACGTCAGCATCCAGAATCAAGCCGTTATAACTATAGTAGTTGGACCATTCCAGGCCATGGCGACGCGACCCACCTTTTGGCTCGGTAACGCCTTCATCGCCGATGTAAACCAGTTCTGAATCCAGCGTAATCTGCCACAAAGTGACGCTGCTATACCAGCCCGGTAACGGCTGTGTGCGAACGCCGATCTCGCTACCGGTAGCTGTTGCAATAAAGGGAATACTGCTGGTCGGAGAGCCATCAACCGGATTGGTCGTAGCCACTGTACCGCGGGCATCGTTGCTATGGAAACCTTTGCCCCAATTTGCGTAGTACTCGGTCTTGCCGAATGGCCCAAGCACCAGCCCGAGCTTCGGACTCAGCTGCTGCTCGCTGCTTTTACCGTCATTATTGGTATTGAATGCGCCGCCTTTGTTGTCCACATCCGCACGGAAATTATCCCAACGCAGACCTGCAGTAGTACGTATCCAAGGTGACCATTGGGTATGGACATCTGCGAATAGAGCCAATGCATTCTCTACAACTTCATCTTTACGGGTGGTATTAACCCGCTCTCTGTTAACAGTCTGGTAAAGACCAAGACCGCTTATATTATCCTGGCGGAATTGCGTACCTATGGTCGCAACGGTTTCCTTACCACCCAAGTTCAAAAGCGTATTCCTGGCAAGCTGGCCGCCCCAGGTAATACGTTCATCGGCCTGTTCATGCTGACCATCCAACGGGCCGGAGGGTGTAGAAAACAGGTTCAGGCCATAATCCACCACATAAGCATTCGCACGCCAGCCGCCAGTCGCATCGGTGGCGCCCCATTCACCGGTCACGCTATAACGATGGGTCTTTCCACCATCAGTTGGGGCAAGCGTACCGTAGCGGCCGATCTCACCGCCCTGTATCGCGCGCTCAGGCACTTGTTCTGTGGCTGTCCAATTGGCTTCATAGGCCATCGCCGTAATTGCAAAGCCATCCGCAGCGGTACCTTTAGAAAGTCGCACCACACCATTACGCTTTACTAATCCTTCAGGTTGATCCCAGGGGCCATCATTACCGACCAGTTCTAATGCCCCCAATATATTGAAGTCACCCACTTTTTGGCTACCCGCCAGAAGCCCGCGTTTATAGCCATGTTCACCTATGCTTAAATCAAGGAAAGGTGCAGTCAAAGTTCTGGCGTAATCAATACGGGCGGAACCGGTAACCGCCAAGTCACCGTCTTCTGCCGCGTATACGCCTTTACGGTAACGCAAGGTGCCCACCAATTCGGGTATCAGGAAATTCAGGTCCATATAGCCTTGGCCGTGCGCATGGGTGACGTTATTCACAGGCATGCCGTTGATATAAGTTGCAAAGTCACTGCCATGGTCCAGGTTAAAACCGCGCAAGAAATATTGGTTGGCTTTCCCGTCTCCGGAGTGCTGCGTCACAATCATGCCCGGTACCGTCTCCATCACTTCTGCGGGTCGTAGTAATGGACGCGCTGTCAGTTGCTTGGCGGTTACCGTGCCTTCACTGGCAGTATCGGCCACGCCTGTCATATCCTGGCTATGGGCGGTAACCACTACGCTATCCAAACTGGATTCTTCAAGCGACGGTAGCCCTGCCGCTAGAGCGGTTGGAGTAATTAAATTGAGTAAGACATAAATCGGTAAACTGGTTAAAAAGAATTGCGAGGTAAAGTGGGATTTTTTTATTAATGGTTTATTCATGCTTAATCTTTGCTATTGGGTTAATTAACCGCCGAATTACTTTTTAAAATCGGCATAAAGCATAGGGGGGTACCCTATAGCGCTTAAAGATTGCACGGAGCATGCCAAGACAAATTAACTATATTATTCATATATTTAACTGTAATTCCAGGTAGAGAGTGTTGCTGAGCTGTTGATGTAGCAGAAATAAAATTAGCCAGATGTTGTGTTGGCAACAGCTGGCTATAGAGTACGACGACGACTAAGTTGGTAATTACTTAAGATAACTTTTGATGACGCCGACCACGTGCTCCAGGTCTTGATTGCGTTGTTCCGGCTGCACATTATGTACCCCCAAATGCTCGCGGATATGGCCTTCCAATACCTCAGACATCAGGCCATCCATCGCACCGCGCATCGACGCGATCTGATGTAAAAGTGCGGAGCAACCAATCCCTTGGCTCAAGCCATTTTCCATAGCTTCTGCCTGGCCCTTGATACGATGTAAACGGGTCACGATGTTTTTTTTGCTGTGCACGATGTGTGACATTTATTTCTCTTCTAATTAACAATTGGGCCGTAAGGCCCAATATGATGTTGCCTGCTAATAAAAATAACTTAGATCAGTCTATCTTTGATTTTATTGACGCCTGCCAATGCGCAAGCTTCGTCTTTATCGCCACCCGGCGCACCACCCACGCCGATTGCGCCTATCAATTCATTACCTACAAACAATGGCAATGCCCCTGCGCGTGCGCGATGTTTTGGATCAGCATTCAGTTTTGCTAACAACTCAGGATCCGCTTCCGCTTTTTTCGCTACCGCATCTGATGATGTTTTGTAAGTGATCGCCGTAAATGCCTTGGCCTGACCTGATGCCACGCCACGGGCACTAGCGCCATCGGCAGCTAATACGGCTTTAACTACGCCTGCAGAATCAACCACACTCACTGCAGTTTTATAGCCATTGGCTGAACAAGTAGCTACAGCAGCCTGCGCAGCTTCTAATGCTAAAGCCAGGCTAGGACCACGTGCAGGCGGCGGCGCTGGTGTTTGATTGTTCGTTGCTGCCGGTGCTGGCGTCGCTGCTACCGGATCTGCCGCATGGCTAACCGGAGTTAATAACAGTGCTAATGCAGCCGTGAAAAAAAATTGCTGTAATCTAGTTTGAGTCATCGTATTTCCTTTATTAAAATGAAAGAATTAAAGTTTTTGTGCTGCAGGTCTTTCTAACCTGGGAAACACGGGCAGCTTTTCACCCGGATACCAGAATCGCGCATGGCAGCTTTCGCAAGCCTGGTCGATCTTTCCACCAATACGCACCAGCTCTTCGGTATTCTGTGCGTCAATAGCAGCTATCGCTTCTTTGGTCGCACTGTGCAGGGCATTCGCATGTGCTATGAACTCTGGGCGATGCTTATTGATATCTTCCTGTATCACTTCTGCACTATTTTCAACAGGTACTGTGGAAGTACTGGAACCTGGCTCGGCTACTTTACGGCCTTCAACAATCAGCAAGTTACTGGCTTCCAATAAAGTAATGGCATGCCGCCTGACCTTTAGCCATTCTTCGTCGGTTTTTGGAGAGCGCTCTTCAGTACCTTCTTTCGTGCTGATAGTGGCTACCGAATTCCAGACCTCATCGGCATTGGTGTCCACGATAGAATTCATGATTTCCTGAATGCTCGCAGTAGGCTGGAACGCTGATGTTTTTGGTTCTTCAGCCGGTTTTGGGCTGCACGCACTTAGGCCTAAAAATGAAACCAGGACTAGCGCTTTATAAATCCATTGGTAATTCAAAGTAATTCCTTAAAGTTTTTGATTAGAA
The DNA here is from genome assembly GCA_035460225.1 of Methylotenera sp. Taxonomy (GTDB): domain Bacteria; phylum Pseudomonadota; class Gammaproteobacteria; order Burkholderiales; family Methylophilaceae; genus Methylotenera. The sequence goes on along the minus strand of DATHWX010000005.1, from coordinate 21,541 downwards.
AAAGCCAATGAAACGGCCGGAAAAAGCTACGCTGAACCATAAACTCAGGGCGATAAGACCGGTTAATTTGGCGACGGCTGGCTTAGGTGATTGCAGCTTAGCTACCCATTGGTAAAGCGTCAGGTGTACCAATAAGGCTGCGGCTAGCAGCACAAACTTGTACCAGAAGATTGAATTGGGGTAGTACTGGTCTGCCGCGGGGATAAACAGGAACAGACCGGAAACTACTAAAAATGCCAACCCTATCCAAAAGAAGCGTGAAGTTGCCTTAAATATTTGCGGTACGGTGTGTGCCCGCAAGCCTAAGCCCAATAAGCGCAGGCTCACTAGCAAAATGGAAGATAAAACGAGGATCAAACCGGCGATATGAAACAGCTCAGCAACAGCGCCGAACAAGTGGTTCTGCTCGCCAAGCACGGAACTTAAATGACTGGTTTGGATAGAATGAAACAACTCAAGGGTAGACATATATTAAAGGCCTATAAATTTTTAAAATAGTTAAGCTTTTATTGATAGCCAAAGTACGGGATAAGGCGGCCGGTAATCACAACACCGCTCCATAAAGTGATTGAAGCCAAGCCTGCAAACTTCACGCCTTTAGGTATCGCAGCCAGGTTTCCCCATTCTGCGGAATTACGTCCCCACTTATGTTCGAACCAGATTGCGTTAATACCGGCGAGTAAGATGAACAATATCTTGAGTGGGAAAACAGAGATGACGATGACTTTTGAGGCTTCTGCAATAAAGAGTGCGATACCGGTACTGATGGTGACGACGAAGCCAGTCAGCAGCCATGGCCTAAGAGGTTTCAAGATATCGGCAACTGGGACATTTCGTAAGAAAAGCCCTGTCAAACGCAAATCAACAAACAGGATAAGCCCGACTGAGAATGCCAAGCTGATGAGGTGCAGCCCTTCTACGATAGGGAATGCATAAACGGATTCACGAAGTGCCGTACCAAATTCTGAGTCGTATAGAACTTGTGAAAATTCGATGAGTGACATGTTAGTTGTCCTTAATTGTATTTTTAAACTTTGTATTCTTTTGCCGGGATAACGCTCTATGCGTATAGCCCCCTGCCCTATATTGGCAACTACTGTGCCAACCTAAGAATGGATGGTTTTAAACCTAATTGATATTTTTAATTTTTATGTAACTTATTGTTATTATTGGTAAAAACATATAACTCTTTGCTTTCATTAGAAACGATTTTTGCATCAATAGCCGTTACAGTGTTGCGCATTCAGCATGGCTAAAATCAACAACTGTTTCCGCAGAAACAGTGCTTACAATCAACTCAGCACTTAAAAATAACTAAGCCTGCAAGACGCGGTGAATTGCATCAATGCGGGCTTAGATTATTCATACGATAAAACTAGTAAATTATTTACGTGCGCCTAGGCCAAACCCGCCATTGTTCTCAGCGCAAATACGTTCATGCCACTCATTCTCCAACTTGGCATTTTTATCAAGCTGATTAGCTGGTTCCACTTCATAATGCCAGCCATTCGGCTTATCAGCTTCTGTCCATTTACGTGCCGGAATAGTGACGGTGAATGGCTTGGTATAGACGCTAGGATCGGTAAATACCGCTTCGTAGTTATAGCGTTTGCCACTGTTATCAAAGATATATTTTTCCTGGATCTTGGCATTCTCACTTACAAACTCACCGGATCGGCCAAACAAAGCCTTGCCATTGTGGTTCGCTACATCTACCACTAGCGTATTACCTTCCCAATGACCGCGTGAATCGCCATTCCAGAGCTTGATGTTTTCCGGTAGGTGCGGCTTATTATCCAGATGAATAATACGAGTACCGGAGCCGAAAACAAACACTACATAACCGGGATATTGGCTAACCTCATAACCGTGCCAATACAAAGATTTAGGTACTCCAGCAGGCGCGCATCTGGCCAATGGCTCGATATATTTTGGCTCCGTTGGATTATGAAAACCGACCTGGAATTCCTTTACTTTTTTCTCTGCCCACGGCTGCAAAGGCAATTGGCCATCTGCCGGGTCACTCACGCGACTAGGCGCGCGCTCTTCTTTCGGACCTAGCGGCGTGCGGCGTGGGGCAGGATCGTTAGGGATGCCGCCTTGCGGATCGGTAAAATTGTTATGGTTCGCGATCGTGTTTGACCATGTGCCTGAAATATCCGGTTGGCCATCCGCTAGCCTATGACCGGTCCATTTACCTGACGCTATTTTAGGAAAAGCTTTTTCCTGTGTGATACCGGAACCACCTGTCGTTTGTACAGGTACGGGCACGACTGCTGCTTTCGGTTCATCGGCTGCGTAACCGCTGGTAGATGCGCCACTCAATAATGCCAAACCTAATGCAGACATCGCCAGCGCCGGCAAACCGATTTTGCCTGCACTGCCTATTTTGATGTTCCAAGGATTCATTTTTTTATTCATACATTCCTCATTTATTAATAACCGCTTACCCAATATCGAATGGGACTAATAGATATTTGCAAACTAGTTTTTCCTAGTTTTATCCCTAATTTTTATCTACAGTTGGTGGGTAATATTGGTCGTAATCCAGCGTATAGCGATAATCTTCGATTAGCTGGAAGTTCTTTTCACGGTGGCGATATAAGATCACGCTGATGTTCCATGGCTTGCTGAATACTTTGGCATCTTCGATGGTCGCCTTGTATTCAATGGTATTAGGATCAAGCAGTTTCCAGCGCTCTACTACATGCAATGCATCGCTATGGAAGTTACCTGAACGGTCCAGCCAGGTTTTATCGTTAAAATCTTTAACATCCACGACTAAAGTATCGCCGTCCCATTTTGCGCGGGAATCGCCTAACCACCAGTCATTCGGGTCTTCCGGATGATCGGTATTATTGGTATGGATGGTACGTACCGAATGACCGAATTGATGGATGATCTTCAAGTCGGCTGCGCGTTGGAAAATCTGGAATGGTTCCGGATAATACACACCGCGCGGCACACCTAGAGTCCAGCCTTTCAAGCTTGGATCTTCTGTATTTCGTTCATCAAAGTTCTTTTTTTTCTGTTCCAAAGTTTGCGGCAGGTAAGGTATTACCCCGCCTTCTACAATCCCTGGACCCGGAGGCGTATCTTTACGATTTGAATGTGGCTCCAAGTCGTAATCTGCTGCGCTGGTAGTCTGCCAGATACCGGAAAAATCCGGTTTACCATTGGCCAAGCGTGGAATTTTTTCTGCCGCTGAAACGTTATTGATAGACAGTGTCAAAAAACCCGCTACCAGCATCAAGCCGATACCGCGGAATATTGACTGCTGTTTGTAAAAAGTTGTGTTCAAGAGATGTTCCCCTGTAAATGTCATAATTAAAAGTGCAAACTGCACGCCTAAGGCGTAGTCGGGGCATCCTGCGCGCCACCAGTTTGGAAGCTTTGCCCATCAGCCAGCGTAGTAGTCACGGCATAACCAAATGGTTTAGGATTTTTGGAGCGGAAGCCTTTGATACTAACTTCTGTACCGGCAGCTAACGTTTTTTTGGTAATGCCTTTTTCTTTCAGGCTAAAAGGCGCACCAAACTCGAAGCCCCAGTTAGTGACTGTACCGTCAGCGTTTTTTACATCCAGATACAGCCAGCTATGCGGGTTAGTGAGCTCCAGCTTGGTCACCACGCCTTTGATTTCGATTGGCTGCTTAGGGTCGAACTCAGCTGAAAATGCGTGATGTGCAACAGCCGGTAATGAAGCTGCCAGTACTGCCACTAAAGCGGTTCCACCAGCGACTCGTTGATTGAATTTCATTGAATATTTCCTTATTCGTGTAAAAAGTATTTGGCAAAATCCACTGTTGAATGAACAAACAGTGGAGTTAATATTTGCGTGTTATTTTGCTGCAGATGCATCCGCTGTTTTAGGCGCTGGTGGAGTCAGTTTAGTTAACTTGCCACCTTCAGCTTCGTAACCTTCTACGCCGGCAGCACCAGCCACTTTGTAGCCTTTTTCAGCTAACAAATCTGCTGATTTACCGGCGCGACCTGCATGGTTAGAAACGGTCACAATGGTTCTATCTTTAGGGATGTAAGCGAGATTTTTTTCCAGGTCTTTTGCCTGGATGCTCAAGTAAACCGGGAAGCTGCCTTTCGCTGTCTGCTCATCAGGGCGTCGTACATCGATAATTACCAATTGCTCAGGTTTTGCAAACAAAGCATCAAGCTCGGCACGATTCAACACATGCGCTTTGAAAGCTGGTGCTTTGGTAACTTCGGCAGGTTTTGCCGTAGCGGACTTAGCATCATCGGCAGCGAAGGCTAATGATGTTGAAGATAGCAATACCAAGGCTAGTAAAGTATTCAAGTTTTTCATGGTTTTAATTCCTTAAAAGTAAAAATAAAAATTGTTTAAAGCGCTCGTAACATCAGGAGTACAAGCTTCCTGAATAGCTAAATTGCAACGTCTGTGCCAAATGTTTTAACTTAGATCACAAATCTCAATGTAAACAGATTTAATGTCATATGATATTGATTTAATGAGGTATTTAATTACGTATTAAAGACTGGTTTTGAAGGATTGTATCGAGGAATTGTTTTCGCCTACTATGTCCTGCTTCTATAACAACAGTAGGCGAAAAATTAAGTGCTTGTACTAAAGCAGTTGGTTACTTATTCGCGGATGCGGAAACTATCATGGCAAGCTTTACAGCTTTCGCTTACCTTGGTGAATTGAACTCGGATAGCGCCTGCGTCACCGGTAGCGGCCACTTTGGCTAGCTCATTGGCTTCCTGGTTAAAAGCCACGGCCACTTTTTTCGCTTCATCAGGTTTCTGGAAAAACTCTGGTTTGAGCCTAGTTTTCTTCCAGCCTGTTCCTTCATCTGTACCCAGGCCATAAAGCTTGCCCAGACCTGAATTGGCAATAGCCGCCACAAGGTTGGCTGCAGCCTGCACCTCTTCTTTGTTGAAAGTCTCAGGACGGTCAACCACTTGGGCTTTGATTCTTGCCGTAGACCAGCCTAGAACCGAATAAGCCGATTGGCGGAATTTAATCTGCTGGTCTTCTTCCTTGCCTGCGAAAGTTGCGGTACTTGTGAGTGTTAAAAGTAATGCAATCAAAAGTTTGTTCATGGTTTTGTTCATAGATATCTCCCAAAATATTGAATAATGATTACCAGTTTGGTATACGCACTGGTTGGGCTTTAGTATTCACAGCGCTAGAAGTCTGCTGATGCCATAACTGCAATCCATCATGAATTGCCCATGTAATTCCAGCAGATACCAAAGCTACGATGAGGAACCGCGTTAAGCTGACATTAGCTACATGGTCGTCTCCAGCTTGATGGATATGGTCTTTTGCTTTCTTGTGTCCAGTCAGCATAGGCATGACCAGATTGTTTTTTTTGATAAAAAAGTAAAAGGCAATGGCGATAAGATGTAACGCCACCATCACCGCCAGCAGGTTAAATATCTGTGCATGCCAGCCACTTAAGCGGTCACTCAGGTCTTTGTCTATCAGGCTAAACAGCGGACCTTGAAAGGCGATATCGTCATTGGCAAATAGTCCGGTTGTCGCTAATCCAACTAATAATGCCAGCAAGGCCAGCACGGCAAGCGCGCCTAAAGGGCTATGCCCGTCTTCGCGCCATTCGCCTTTTAAGTAAGCTTGCAGCTTAGCCGGTGTAGGGAAAAAGCTGGTAAACCGAGAATAGCGGGAACCGGCAAAACCCCAAATCACACGAAAGATGAGCAAACCTAATACCAGTGTGCCTAAGCGGCCATGCCAATCCGTCAGGCCGCCGCCAAACTCACCGGTAATAAAGGCACCCGTGACGGCGGCTACTAATACCCAATGGAATACCCTAAGCGGCAGGTCCCAGACTTTGATACGCTCTGTCATGTTTCAGTCCTGCCTTAGAACTTGGATCTGAAGACCACACCGACATAGCGCTCATCACCCCAGAATTCCGACACGCCTGCAGTGCTTGAATATTGGCCTTTGTTCACCGCATACTTGGTATCAAACAGGTTTTTTGCGACTACATTAAATTCGTATTTATTGTCCCGCGTGCTTACGCCAATGCCGCCATTGGTAATGTTATAAGCCTCCTGCCAGGTATACGCCGAAAGCGTAGGCGCCAGGTTGGCACGTGAACGATAGACGTTATTCAGGAATATATGACCAATCAACTTATCGCTGATCGGCTGCCTGTAATCGATACCGATATTGGCTGTCACGCGTGGTGCTGCAGCCACTTGCTTACCGTTAAAGTTACAAACCGTAGAAGAAGAAACGTTCAACTCCACAGGGCAAGTAGCGTTCCTATAATCAGAATAAGTCGCATAGTTATAAGCCGCGCCATAAGTGATACTTAAGCGGTTGGTCGGGTTCCAGGCACCGTCAATCTCCAAGCCTTGCAGCCTGACACCGCCAACGTTAGTAAGCTGGCTCACGTAAGTACCGGGATTTGTCGTGCTGGCGACCTGCGCAGTCGTCTGGTAATCGGTGATCTCGGTTTGGTATAAGTTGGCGTTAAAGAATAATGATCGGTTCAACCAGCTGCTTTTGAAACCCAATTCAAAATCAAGCGAATCTTCCGGGTCAACGTTAGCGACATTGCCTAAGTTATCTACCTGCACTGCGCCTGACTTAGTGCCATGGCTTGCTGACGCATAGAGCAACACATCCTTATTAAGCTGGTAGCTAGGATTGACCAGCCAAGACAAGGAAGTATTGCTTTGGTCATCCGGATTTACAGCGCCGTATACCACGCCTTGCTGGGTATTACGGATAGCAAGCGCAGCCCCGGCTACAGGCGCCCCACCTGTACTGGTTTTATTGTAGTAGTTACCAACGACTTCATAAGTTTCACGTAGACCAACGGTCAGTGTTGCCTTATCGGTAATGTGCCAATTGGCTTGGCCGAATGCAGCAATACTTTCTGAGGTAGGGTCAACTTCAGTTTTGTTATAGACACCATCTAATGAAGCCTGCAATTGTGCGGGAGTAAGCGCGGCATATTGGGCATTACTTGCATAGAATGCGCCGGCATCGCGTCCGAATTGGGTTCTGCTTAAGGTATTAGATTCGGACTTCATTGCGAACAGTCCAACCTGGTAATCAATGGCCGGACCTATCGGAGATGCCAGACGGAACTCTTGGGAATACTGCCGCGTATCGCCGATAGTGCCAGATAGATGCTGGATATCAAAATGCGTATAGTCAAAATCATTACGGAAGTTGAAATCGTTATACCGGTAAGCTGAAATAGAAGTCAACGTATATTCGCCGAAGCTCTTATTGATCTCTGCTGACACACCGGATTGATGGATAGGCAGAGATTGCGCTGAATTTAGGTCAACTTTTTCACGTGTGACCGAACCGATCAAAGGCTGGTATCCACCAAAATAACTCCGCGCAAGACGGCTTGAATAACTGGTTCTAGCAGGACCGCCAACATCAAAAAATCTAGGGTCAGCAATATAGGGCGAAAGATTGGTATGTTCTGCTGACGCGTCATAATCCAGGATAATTCTGGCGTTTAAATCTTCACGTGGCGTGAACAGCAACTGGAAGCGACCGCCTACACGTTCCGGCCCCTGCCAGGTGCCGCCTAAAGGCTTATAGATATTCTCAATCTGGCCATCACCATCGGTCGCGTAAAATGAGGCGCGGTATGCCAGCAGGTCATCGACTATTGGCCCGGTAGCGGTCAATTTTCCGTCAAAGGTATTTCTTGAACCATAACCAGCTTCCACAGTATATTGCGGGGTAAAGCTAGGCTTCTTGGTAGTGATATTCAATGCGCCTAAGGTAGTGTTCTTACCTTGCAGCGTACCCTGTGGGCCGCGCAACACTTCGATCTGGTCTACATCGACAAAGCTGGAGTAGGACATGCCCGCCTGGCTTAGTACAACGCCATCGATGATGATACCTACGCTGCCTTGTATTGCCTCGTTGCCGCTGTTTTTACCTAGGCCACGCAGTGCAACACTGGTCTGCCTTGAGTTGGATGCACTGATTAATAAATTCGGTGCCTTCTGCGCGAATTCGATCATCGTGACTGCGTTGTCCCGCTCCAAGACTTTACCGCTGAGTACCGTTTCTGGAATTGGCACATCCTGTACGAACTCTTCGCGTTTACGTGAAGTGACGACGACGCTATCTAACGTATTGGATGATTCTGCAGTCTCTGTTTTAACTTCTTCCGTTTTGGATGCCGTAGCTGCATCATTGCTTATGCTCTCTTTAGGAGACTCATCAGTTACTGCTGCAGTACTTGGCTCAGCAGTGACTTCCTCTGCATGTAAGTTAAATGCAGCTACTACAGAAATACTGGCAAGAAATGCGGCGATAGCACTGGAGATTTTGCTACGTTTATATATGGTTAATGGTTGATGATGGTTACGATTAAAATGATTTACATGATTCACTATGGCTTTACCCTTTTAAAAAATATTATTCAAAAGGATTTAAATACGGTAAGCGCACTTAAACCCTTCAAGCAGTTGGTTGGGTATCGCAAACTGCATGCCATTCTTGAATATTTACTTTTTAAATTTACAAGTGATTGTTTATAAATAATAAATATTTTCGTTTAAAAAAATTGAGATGTTACTTTTAATAGATTCTGCTTTGTATGAAACATGCGAAATGAAGATGGCTGTTGGTAACGCAACAGCTTGAATTGGAAAGTAAAAGGAATAAAAAAAGCCTGTGGTATTAGCACAGGCTTCATTCTTACTAATAATTTATTAACTTTAGCTACGCAGATTGCTATTAAAAAAGGCGATAGTACGTTGCCATGCTAGTTTGGCCGCTGCTTCATCATAACGTGGCGTTGTATCGTTGTTGAAGCCATGCTGGACGCCAGGGTATACATAAGCCTCGTATTTGGTCCCTGCTGCTTTTAAAGCGGCTTCATAGCTCGGCCAAGATGCATTGACGCGGTCATCTTTCTCAGCGAAATGCAGCAATAATGGCGCCTTGATATTCGGTACTTTATCTGCCGCTGGCGCAGTGCCATAGAATGGAACCGCTGCTTTTAGATCCGGTACCCGGGTTGCAAGTACGTTAGAGATGCCGCCGCCGTAGCAAAAACCTACCACGCCTGCTTTGCCATTACTGTCCGGTGCATTTTTTACAAAGTTAAGCGCCGCAATAAAATCTTCCTGCGTTTTCGCCTGATCCAATTTTGGGAAAAGCTCGCGCGCTTTATCTTCATCCCCTGGGTAACCGCCCAATGGGTACAAAGCATCCGGGGCGAATGCAATGAAATTATCCAAAGCCACACGCCGCGCGATATCTTCAATATGCGGGTTCAATCCACGATTTTCATGCACGACCAAAACTACCGGTAATTTACCGACTACTTTGGCTGGCCTTACTAGATAGCCACGGCCTTTGCCATAACCTAGCGGCGAATCGAATTCAACATACTCTGCATGAATGCGCGCGTCGTTTTGCGCTACTTGCTGGGCATAAGCGAATTTTGGAGTTAATGCACTCAACAAACCGGTAGCGGTCATGCCGCCTACCGCAGCAAATTTGGCAACGTTCTTTAAGAATCCGCGTCTATCCAGATCACCATGCACATATTTGTCAAACAACCCTAAGACCTCCGGGTCGAAATCATCCGCTTTATATTCTGGCTTATTGTTCGCCATTGTTAATTCTCCAAATACTTAATATTGTCTATTCACCTTGAGTAAGCACAGCCAGCTTGGTAATTCCTGCGCGTTCTATGACCGCCATCACCTTAGCTACCTGGCCGTAATTCACCGCCTCATCTGAACTTAAATGCAGCGCCAATTCAGGATTGGCCGTATGCCGGGCTTTAAGTTCAGTTTCCAATGCTGGAACGGTAAACTCCTGTTTGTCTACATAGACCTTACCTTGCGCATCCACACTCACCGTCGTGGGCTTGGTTGGCTCGGGGGGCTGCGTAGCGGCGGTTTTAGGTAAGTTAACATGTACCGCATTATTCAATAGCGGGGCTGTTACGATGAACGCTACAAGGAGCACCAGCATTACGTCTACCAACGGCGTAATATTGATTTCACTCAGTACGTCATCACCATCACTTGAACTGGAAAAAGCCATTATGCGACCGCTCCTTTCAGGTTACGTACGACGCCATTTGTATCATTAATATTGTTATCAGGTTTACGGAATGAGGCGCGACGCGATAGTGTGATGAGGTCAGCGGCCAGGTCATCTAAATTATTGCTGCTGGTTTTTAAACGACGTAAGAAAAAGTTATAAGCCAATACTGCCGGCACAGCCACAGCGATACCAAAACCGGTGGCGATCAACGCCTCACCAATCGGGCCTGCCACCACTTCCAAGCTTGCGGACCCTAGTTTGCTGATGTCTGTAAGCGCATGCATGATGCCCCATACCGTACCGAACAAGCCTACGAATGGCGCAGTGCTGCCGATACTTGCTAATACTGCCAAACCGCTTTCACGGGTAACGCGCTCTCTTTGGATCTGCTGGCGCAATGCTCGTTCGAGTACATCCTGGCGATCGCCGAAATGCTGCAAGTCATGCGCGGCTTCAGAATCTACATCCTTAAGTGCATCAAACGCAGCCTTTACCAAACGCGCAGCTGGGCCGGTATAACCGGTTAAATTCGCTGCAGCCTGGAAATCTTTGGCTGCCCAGAAATTCTTCCGGAACAATACGTTCTGCTTACGCATACGCCATACCTGGATACTTTTGATGAGGATCAGCGTCCAGGTGATAATTGAAAACAGTACAAGAGCCCATAAGACACCTTGAACTACGGGGGAAGTACCTGCTGAAATTTCAAACATGATTTTAGTCCTTAAAATTTAAATTATTTACTAATGCTATTACTGAGCAAGATGGAATTCGATAGGCACTGTGGCCCAGCCGTCTACCGCTGTATTGCCGCGCTTGGAAGGTGAGAACATCCACCCTTTCACCGCAGCTACCGCTGCATCATCCAACACCTTGCGTTTACTTGATTGTTTTACTTCTACAGCACTGGCAGTTCCATTTGCCAATACTTTTACCCTTAGAATCACTTTGCCTTCCCAGCCTTGCCGCTGTGCAACCGCAGGGTAATCAGGCGCTGGATTTTTCAAGTAGCCCGCATAACCCGTAGCCTCCGTAACTGGCTCCTCTTTGGGTGGCGGAGGCGGTGCTGGTGGCGTCGGCGGAGGTGAAGGCTCTGCAACTACAGGGTCAGCACTACGCGGGGCTTCTGTATTCTCTTTTACCGTCATATCATCCGGCACAATATTCTGCTCTGCAGGAGCAGTATGTAATGCCGGAGCAGGCCTTGGTGGCGGCGTCGACTGACGAATCACTTTAGGCTTCGGGGGAGGTGGTAAAGGTTTAGACGGTTCTATTTTTGGCGGCGGAATAACTTCCGGCTTAATAAACTCAACCACAACCTCTGATTTTTTGGGACGCTGTAACGCAGGCTTTTTATCCATGTGGATATATGCCTCAATCCCTGCCACATGTAAGCCGAACACCAAAATACCGAATAATAAATAATCACGTTTGCTAACCCCTGGCTGTTTTTCCGTAACGTCACGATATAAGCTGCGGCTTGCTTTTGTATCGCTATCATGAAAACGCCCGGCGTCCGAAATATTGTCGCCCAGTTCAAATTTCAGCTTATTGATGGATTGCTGAAACTCACTGGCTATTACCTCTTTGGAGTTCAAAGCGCTAGTCACTTTGCATCTCCTTTATATAAAAAACTATCATCTGTTTATACCTGCCATCTAAGCACCTCTTTAATATTGATGTTATTAAAAGCCATTCCCTAGCTGTTTCACATCACTATTATTTTCACTATCAGATGTACTGCAACGACTGTGCCAACCTAATTTAAAATATTTTAATTGATTAAAATCAGCGGCTTATTTGATACGCAGATTCTTATTTAAAAAATGACTGCTTTAGCAGCAACACCAAAGCACATGATTTGTTGCTGGATATCCAACAGCAATTACAAAGTTTTCAAATGGTTTAAACATGTATTATTTTATTCTTTTTAGTTATATTTTTATAATTCAATATGCTTGGTTATTTTAATAGAAAATCGGTATATTTCGCTTCTCTATACATTCCCTAGTTAGATTTCACGAAATACTATGCAAGCAAAACCATGGATATACGAAGCTGAATCACGACGGATACCAGACTTAGGTATTACTCACCCTAATCCGGCAGCAGTAAGCCTTTCAATACGCGCAAGTGCGCTTGTATTTAGTGATCCTAAATCACAAGCCTTACTTTCCTTAATTGAACGAGTTGCTCCGAGCAATGCGACTGCACTGATTATTGGCGAGACAGGAACTGGTAAAGAGCTTATCGCTCGCCGTTTGCATGATTTAGGACCACGTAAGAATGGGCCATTTGCCGCAATCAATTGCGGTGCTTTTTCTGAGACTTTGGTAGAAAGCGAATTGTTTGGCTATGAGAAAGGCGCTTTTACCGGTGCAGTCTCGAGCAAAGAAGGCTGGTTTGAAAGCGCTAATGGCGGCACACTTTTCCTGGATGAAGTGGGTGATTTACCACTTTCTACCCAGGTGAAATTATTGCGCGTCTTACAAGAGCGCGAGATCGTACGTATCGGTTCGCGTAAGCCCATTAAGATCGATGTGCGGCTGATTGCAGCCACTAACGTGGATTTAGAGGATGCAGTACGATCAGGTCGCTTCCGGGAAGATTTGTACTACCGCATCAAGGTAGTACCTATTGAACTGCCACCGTTGCGTGAGCGGCCGGGCGATATCCTGCCCTTGGTAGAATACTTCCTGCGAGTTTATAAAGACCGCTTGCATACTGATACGCCGCAGCTGACTGCAGCTGCTACCAATGCACTTTTGAATTATTCGTGGCCTGGTAATATCCGCGAACTGGAGAACACCATCCACCGTGCCTTGCTGGTGTCCTCAGGTGGCGTTATTCATCCTAAAGATTTACACCTGACTTATTTACCGGTGAAGTACGAAGGCGGTCAGTCTGCGGAAACAGCATCTCAGCCCAGCAAAAGCAGCGATAGAAGCAGCTCACAGCTGGAATCAGTATTATCTGACTTGTTTGAACAAGGTGCGCCGGCGTTATATGAATTGATTAATGCATTAACCGTGCGCAAAGCTTACGACTATTGCAATAATAATCAGGTACATACAGCAAAACTACTGGGAATTAGCCGCAACATTTTACGTGCACGGCTAAAAGAACTTAACTTGATTGCTTAGCTAAGTATTTAGAAAACCGTTATCAAATAAACCAATAGTGATCCACCAATAATGCAGCAAAGATCAAGGTGAGATAGATAATGGAATATTTGAAAGTGCGTTTCGCTAAGTCATCCGAATATTTGCGGTATAGCCCGATCACGTAAGCAAGGAATATCGCATTGAGGATAATAGCGGATACCAAGTAGATCAAACCGCTCATGCCTAAACCATAGGGCATGATGGAAACGGCGACTAAAATAACGGTATAGAGCAAGATATGTAAGAGAGTGAAAGCCTCGCCATGCGTCACCGGCAGCATTGGCATACCTACTTTTGCGTATTCTTCACGGCGGTATAAAGCCAATGCCCAGAAGTGCGGTGGCGTCCAGGCAAATATTATCAGGAACATAATCAAGGATTCAGGCGAAACTGCATTGTTCACGGCCGCCCAGCCTAATATAGGCGGCATGGCGCCGGATGCGCCGCCAATCACAATGTTCATTGGTGTTGCCGGTTTAAGGAACACTGTATAAATGACTGCGTACCCTACAAAAGTCGCAAAAGTCAGCCACATGGTCAGTGGATTTACATAGAAATAAAGGATAGCCAAACCAGTACTGCCGAGGATAGTGGCAAACACCATGGTTTCGGTTGAAGAAACTTGACCGGTAGGCAATGCACGCGCACGGGTCCGCGCCATAACCGCGTCGATCTTATGCTCAATCAGGCAGTTAAACGCAGCAGCAGCGCCGGATGCAAATGCTACGCCAATAGTAGTCGCCAGAAGTAATTGCCAAGGCACCATACCCGGAGTAGCCAGGAACATGCCGATGATCGCAGTAAATACAATCAGTGAAGTTACCCTAGGTTTACATAGCGAGAAAAAGCTTTTGAAGCTTAAACCCAGGTTTTGCATTGTGGTGGTAGCACTGATACTCATTTAATTCTCACACTCGAAATCATCTATTTGAAACGTAATTATTTAACCGGCAATTTAGTAATTTTGGAATTGAGGGTTACCAATATGACTACCAGCAATGCCGCGCCAAAGTTATGAGCTACGGCTAAAACTAACGGTAAATGCAGGATAAGGTTCGCAATACCCAAACTAATTTGTACGGCTAGTACCAATAAAAGCAGGCTGCCTAATATTTTTATTTGGCGGTATTTTAATACATTTACGGCAAGAATCCCTAAATAAATCAAGGTGATTGCTGCACCTATCCTATGCGCCCATTGAATTGCGGTGATTGATGCAAGCGTCAATGCGCCGCCGTCCGCATTCTGACCCAACTCACGGAATAGATGGAAGGCGTCTTTAAAATTCATTTCCGGCACTAGAACACCGTGGCAGGTAGGGAAATCCGTGCAGGCCAGTGCTGCGTAGTTAGTACTGGTCCATCCGCCTAAAAAAATCTGCATGAATAAAACAACCAGTGCAAAACGTATCGCTAACCTCAAGCTCGCTGGAATATATACATTAGCATCAAAGTTTCCCCAATGCCGATGGGCAAGCCATATCAAGATAGCTAAGCTAGTCATGCCGCCAAGTAAATGTGAAGTGACGATGGCCGGTTTGAGTAGCATGGTTACAGTCCACATGCCAAGTGCGGCTTGGAAGCCAATAAAAAAAACCAAAAATGTCGGTAGCCATGGCGTGGTTTTAATCTCTCTTTTCGCTTTCCAGCCGAGCACTACCATGCTTAAAATAATTAAGCCCAAGGTACCAGCTAAATAGCGGTGTGCCATCTCTTTCCAGGCTTTCCCTACGTGTACGGTGCTATGAGGATAAGCGGTTTGTGCAGCTTGGATAGCGGATTCGCTTTCCGGCACTGTCAATGCCCCGTAGCAGCCCGGCCAATCCGGACATCCTAGCCCTGCGTCACTTAACCGCACATAAGCCCCCAACACGACTACGCATACTGCGAGTACCGCTGCAAGCAAGGCTAGCTTTTTAAATAAACTGTAATTCTTTGTAGAACTATCTAATACGATGCGCATATCAACCTGCCCAAGAATATCTTAGTAAGCGGGTGATATCCTTACGGACATCGGCAAGCGGTACGCTAGGTTGATAAGTCATCATCAAATGCCCAAGCGGATCAACCAAATATAACTGATTGCTGGTTTTCGCATCGGCGTCATTCACCTGAAACTCTTGAGTAAGTGCTGCAACATTGCTGATTGGCTGATTAATGACAATCAGATCAGGATATTTGGATTTGATATCACTTACATCCTGCGTGGCAGTAACCAACACCCGTTGCGAACGTGCGATATCTTTGTATAGAGACGCGTGCAGTTGACGCATATCGTGGAGCTTATCCATACAGGCTTTTTCACAGTTCTCTGCAACGTATACAACACTCCATTTTTCTTTCCAGAACTCCGGTTTTAGATTAGCGCCTTCGCTGCTTTTCAGATCGACTGGTGAACTTAGCAAACGCGGTGGTTGTACTAATTGTCCAAGACTGGCGCCTTGTGGCTTCCAGTTGTAGTGATACATCAATATCACCACAATGATAGGGACTACAAAAAATACCAACATTAGCAGGAATATCTTCCGTCCCCTGCGTTGCATTTCAAGATCAATTGTTTGATTGTTATTTTGCATTTTAAAGTTCTATCCAATAAATATTTAGATTAATCTTGGGCCGACTTTTTACCCACTTTGGTCACGCTCATATAAATGAAAATCAGCAAGGTAGCTAATGCAAACCCGAACCATTGATAGGCGTAACCCATATTTGTCGTGATACGTTCTACCGGAATTTGCCAGTTCCTGACAAAACCACCACCTTCGCTTTGGGCATCAAGTTTGATAGCGAGCGGTGAAACAGTAAAGGGTACCAGGCGCTGGTATTTAGCGATATTCATGTTTTGCCAGACAGCCTGCAGGCTTTTGTCATTCGCTGCAGATTCTGCTTTATCTTCTAAGCTGAATATCTTTTTACTTGGTACCCATACTTGTCCTGTAACTATCTGCGTTCCGCTTGGGGTATCAAAGCTAGGTAATTCGCTATGATTATCTTTCGCCAAGATCCACCCGCGGTTCACCAATACATACTGCTGGGTATTTTCAATCTTCAATGGTGTTATTACATGATAACCAGCCCTATCGCCTTCGACTTGGTTATCTAGTAAAAACTGATACTTAGTGTCATAAGTGCCGGTGACTTTAACTTTTTTATATTTCCAATCCTCAATTACCAGTTCTGGTTTACCAGCCATATCTAAGGGAAAAGCGAGTGCGGAATCGGTTTTCGCCTGATTATAGGCATTCTGTATGAGCTGCTTTTGTTCAGCCTTATGGTATTGCCATAAGCCAAACTTAATGAATAATGGAATGCAAATAACGGTGAGGAGTATTCCTAGCCATGATGGTTTAAAAACGTATTGGTGAATTCTAAATTGCAATTGTTTCACAGCAGTCTCATAATGCTAATCAAATCCCACTTTGGACATCACCATGCTAATAAAAGTCATTGTTGTTTTAACTTTAATTGTCATTCTAGGAAGCTTGTTTTCGGCACTTTTCTTTTTGAATAAAGATAAAAATGGTGGCAAAAGAACCGTTAGGGCATTGACTGTCCGCATTGGTTTATCTATCGCTTTATTTGTATTATTGTTGATTGCCGGAAAATTCGGTTTGATTGGGCATCCACTTTAATTAAAATCTAATTTTTTAATCAAAAGCTAAATAAAAAGGGCGATGCTAATGCATCGCCCTTTTTATTATCTTAACTTATAGCCAGTATACGAATATAAATAGACCTAACCAAACCACGTCTACAAAGTGCCAGTACCAAGCAACACCTTCAAAACCAAAGTGATGCTCTGGTGTGAAATGGCCTTTCATGCAGCGTAATAAAATTACGATCAGCATGATAGTTCCCAATGTAACGTGGAAACCGTGAAAGCCAGTCAGCATAAAGAATGTCGCACCATAAGCACCTGATCCCAAGGTTAAGCCCATTTCTGTATAAGCATGATGATATTCCAGCGCTTGACAGATCAGGAAGGCAATACCTAATGCAACAGTCAGCGCCATCCCGATGATCAATTGTTTACGGTTGTTTTTAATTAAGCCCCAATGTGCCCAAGTAATGGTTGCACCGGACGTCAACAATAACAAAGTATTAATCGCTGGCAAGCCCCATGGCTGCATCGCATGGAAATTAGTAGGTGGAACATAGTTGCCGCTCACTACCAAGCCGCCAACGCCTTGCGTATGACCGCCTGGGCCTAATGAAGGCCATGTGCCAACGAAGTCTTTATATGGGGTGAATGCAGGGTCGAAAGCTGCTAAATCTGGCACTGATAACACACGCATATAGAATAATGCACCAAAGAAAGCTGCAAAGAATGCGATCTCAGAACAGATAAATACAATCATACCAATACGGAAAGATTTGTCTTCCCAATTTTGGTATTTACCGGTAAGGCTCTCACCGATCACAGTACCCATCCATTTGAATACCATGGTCATGATGATTACAGCACCTAATATCATCATCCATTTACCAGGAGTGTGTAAATGATCCAAGCCTTTATCTCCGCCAAGGCTGAAAATAAAACCTGAAGCTAGTGATAACAAACCTGCTGATAATACCGCTGGGTAAATGCTACCGTGCGGTACGAAATACTGATTGTTTGAATGTGTCGCCATGCATTAACTCCCGTGCACTGTTATAAATATATTAACCTACTATTTAAATCACTAATGGCTAATCCACTGCCATCCTCATCTTTCAACACTACTTACATCTGTAACAAAATCTTATTTACTTTCCTTTACCGCCGGGAAAAATGAATATGACAAAGTCATTTCAGATACATCGGTCGGCAATTCCGGACTTACATAGAAACGCAATGGCATTTCACGTTGCTCGCCCGGTTTAAGCGATTGCCTTACAAAACAAAAGCACTCAATCTTTTTCAGGTTAGCAGCACCTATACCTGGTGTAATACTTGGTATTGCCTGACCTACTACTTCCTGATTAGTAATGTTCTTAGCCACATACACTACCGTCTCAATCTGGCCAGGATGCAACTTGATACTCGGCTGTTTTGGATAAAAATTCCAGCCCAAGCCAGGCATCACACTAGAGGTAAATTGCACCGTTACCCATCGCGATTTATCTACAACAGCTTTGGAAGCTAATGCTGCCGTAGTATTCGTTTTACCGTTAAGCCCGGTGATGGTACATAACACGTTGTAGATAGGGACCAACGCAAATGCAAATAACAACGACCCTACTACTATCCAAACCAGCTTTAAGCCTAAACGTTTATTCTTTAAACGTATCTGTTCTTGCGCTGATAATGGTGCGTTTTCTTCTAATGATGCCATATAGTAAACATCGATACGACGTACCAAACTACTGCTATAACACCTAATATCAAAGCAATCTTTTTATTACGTGTACTTTTATTTTTGTCCATAAATACTCAATTAGGCCGGTTCGAATCTAATCAAACCGGACTTGTATCACTACTATTTAATTACTGGTTGCTCAGTAAAGCTATGGTAAGGCGGTGGTGATGGTAATGTCCATTCCAAACCTTGCGCACCTTCCCAAACTTGGTCTGTCGCTTTCTGACCGCCTCTAGCACAACTGATGATGTTGTAAACAAACAGTAATTGTGAAAAGCCCAATACGAATGCTGCGATCGATGAGATCATATTGAATTCAGCGAACTGCAATGCGTAGTCTGGAATACGACGTGGCATACCAGCCAAACCTAAGAAGAACTGAGGAATAAAGGTCAGGTTGAAAGAAATTGCAGTTAACCAGAAATGCAATTTACCTAATTTCTCGTTGTACATATGACCGGTCATTTTTGGTAACCAGTAGTACACACCTGCCATGATACCCATGATACCGCCGGCAAATAATGTGTAGTGGAAATGTGCTACCACGAAGTAGCTGTTATGGTATTGCGCATCTGCAGCAACATCGGCAAGTACAAGACCTGTCAGGCCACCGATACCGAATAGGATAATCCATCCTACCGCAAACAACATTGGAGTTTCAAATGACATTGAGCCATTCCACATTGTTTTAATCCAACAGAAGAACAATACGGCTAATGGTAATGAAATCGCCATGGTGCTGTACATGAAGTACAACAGGGCTGGCACAGGCATACCTGCGGTGAAGAAGTGGTGAGCCCAAACAACAACCGCTAACGCACCGATTGCCCACAATGAGTAAACTTGCGCTTTGTAGCCATACATTGGTTTACGTGAGAATGCCTCCAAGATTTGTGGAATGAAACCCCAAACCGGTAATAACAAAATATACACTTCTGGGTGACCAAAGAACCAGAATAAGTGCTGGAACATGATTGGGTCGCCGCCGCCAGCCGCATCAAAGAAGTGCGTACCGAAGTGACGGTCTGTCAGCAACATAGTCACTGCGCCTGCAAGAACAGGAATGGTAGCAACTAATAAGAAAGCAGTAATTAACCAACCCCATGCGAACATCGGCATTTTCATCAATGTCATGCCAGGAGCACGCATATTAAATAAAGTTACGATGATGTTGATAGAACCCATGACAGAAGAGATCCCTAACAAGTGAACTGCGAAAATCGCGAAGTCCACACCGATACCGCCTTGTACAGAAAGTGGCGGGTAGAATGTCCAACCAGTCGCTAATGCGCCATCACCTATACCAAACATCGCAAGCGTGAATGGTAATGTGAGCAGAATTGCAGAAGGAGGCAACAGCCAGAATCCCCAGTTATTCAAGCGCGGTAAAGCCATATCAGGAGCGCCGATTTGCAGCGGAATCATCCAGTTAGCAAAACCTGTCGCCGCTGGCATCAATGCCGCGAAAATCATGATAAGTGCATGCACACCGATCAACTGGTTAAAGAACTCAGGGTTCATTAGTTGCAGACCAGGTTTAAACAGTTCGGCACGAATGCCTAAGATCATTGACCCACCGACCAGGAACATAATCAGCGAGAAAGTTAGGTACATCGTACCAATGTCTTTATGGTTTGTTGTAGTGAGCCAGCGCATGATCCCCGTTGGGTGATCATGATGCTCTTCATGATGTGCTACCGTTGTTGTACTCATTGCCTTCTCCTAATTACTCAATCTAAATAATTATTCATTAATTATTACTGGCTATTACTGGCGCGCAGCTTTTACTTGCGACGGTTGCACCATATCACCCACACTATTGCCTAAAGCGTTACGTTCGTAAGTTATGACAGATGCGATCTCAACGTCGTTCAATGTCGCTTTCCAAGCCGGCATCACGCCTTTACCATTCAACACACGGTCTAAATGGCTATCTGGTAAATATTTGCCGTCAGCACCAAAGATTGGGCTAGTGGCGATTTTACTGCCAGTCAAAGCTGGGAATGCTGGAGGTAGCCCAGCACCGGTGACTTGGTGACATACCGCACAGTTTTTCTCATAAACAGATTTACCGTTAGCAACCAAATCGTCTTTGGTCCATTCTTTATCAGATCCTGCAGCAGCTTTTGCCAACTCTTCTTTTTTAGCAGCAACCCAAGTTTTATATTCATCCATAGGTATAGCATCCACTACGATCGGCATATAACCGTGGCCCTTACCGCACAATTCTTTACATTGGCCGCGATAAGTACCTGGCTTCTCAACTTGCACCCATGTTTCACGAATGAAACCAGGCACAGCTACACGTGAAGAACCGAATTGTGGAACCCACCAGTTATGCAATACGTCAGTCGCGGTCATTAACACTCGTACTTTTTCACCAACTGGCAATACCAAGTGGTTATCTACGTCCAACAGGTAATGTTCTTTTTTCTCAGCCTTATTGTGCATCTCATCATCTGTAGTGGTTAAGTTACTAACAAACTTGATGCCTTGAGCGTCACCATCCAGGTATTCATATTGCCAGCGCCATTGTGAGCCGGTAATTTTAACCACCATCGTAGCTTTATCACGCGTATCTTCCATCATTACCACGCTGTGATAAGCAGGAATACCCATGATCACGAAGTCGATCAGCAACAGGATTGCGAATGGGATAAGGGTCCAGAAGATTTCTACTGCGGTTGAAGGGGTTTTATCAGGAACGGCTTGAAAGCCTTTATCTTTGCGGTGGGCAATAATTGAATAAATCATGATTGCCAGTACTACGAAGAAAATAATGCCAGTAATAATCATGAATTTGTTATGCACATGAAGTGTATCAAGTGCCATAGGCGTTACAGGCTCTGGAAAATTCCAGCTGTAATCAGCATTTGCATGAATAGCAGCCAGCGAGAGAAGTAGGCCTAACCCTACGTTTTTCATACCTTGCGTTACCATACTTACTCCAAAATCAAGTTTTAATAATTATTCTGTAATATCAATC
>DATHWX010000004.1:0-26200 GCA_035460225.1 Methylotenera sp. | reverse complement strand
ATTAGATTTCGACGCAACAGTTGCATTGGCAACTACAGTTGCTCCACACGTGGACATCCTTGAAATCGGTACACCATGCATTAAACACAACGGCATTAAATTGCTAGAAGTGTTACGTGCTAAATTCCCAAACAACAAAATCTTAGTTGACTTGAAAACAGCTGACGCTGGCTACTACGAAGCTGAGCCATTCTACAAAGCTGGCGCTGACATCGTTACTGTATTAGGTATCTCTGATATCGGTACAATCAAAGGTGTAATCGACGTTGCTAACAAATACGGCAAAAAAGCACAAGTTGACTTGATCAACGTTGCTGACAAAGCTGCTGTTACTAAAGCAGTTGCTGCTGCTGGCGCACACATCATTGGCGTGCACACTGGTTTAGACCAACAAGCTGCTGGCCAAACACCATTTGCTGACTTAGCATTGGTTGCTGGTTTGAACTTAGGCGTTGACATCTCTGTAGCTGGTGGCGTTAAAGCTGCTACAGCTGCTCAAGTACGTGACGCTGGCGCGACAATCATTGTTGCTGGTGCTGCTATCTACGGCGCTGCTGACCCAGCTGCTTCAGCTGCTGAAATCACAGCTATCGCTCACGCTTAAGTTAAGCTATTTCAATAAGTAATTATTGAGATGAGTAATTAAAAATCCTGACTCAGCAATGGGTCAGGTTTTTTTTTGATAATATTGAGACTAATATTCAATTACTGTTGAATACATTAAGGGAACATCATGGACCATCAAAAATTAATTTTAGATAGATTGACTACAATCCTGTCAGAAACTGATAAAAGCAACACTACCAAACTATTGAAATTGGTTGATGAAGCAGGCCGTATCTTTATCGGCGGTGCAGGCCGTTCATTGCTGGTATCACGCTTCTTCGCGATGCGCTTGGTACATGCTGGCTACAACGTAAGCATGATTGGCGAAGTGGTCACTCCAGCAATTAAAGCAGGTGACTTGTTGATTTTGGTTTCAGGCTCAGGTGGTACAGAAACACTATTACCATTCGTGAAAAAAGCCAAATCTGTAGGTGCTAAATTAGCAGTGGTTTCTATGAAGAAAACTTCACCAATGGCCGATGCTGCTGACTTAACCGTTCAAATCGGTAACGACAACAGCTTCCCATTGACCAAAGGTATGCCGATGGGTTCACAATTCGAGCTATCGACTTTATTATTCTTAGAAGCAGCGATCTCTGAATTGATCTTTGATAAAGGTTTAACTGAAGAAGGCATGCGCGCAATCCACGCAAACTTGGAGTAATTCAGCTAGAAATAGTAGATTTAGTTAAAAAGCCCGAATCTTCGGGCTTTTTAATTCGCCTTAATTTTGAGTAGCCAATAGAGCTAACTCATCCGAGCTAATGATCCCATTATGCAAAGCGCTAGCGATAAGTGCACCACTAATGCCCATTTTTTTTAGCTGTATACAATCGTCAATATTTCTTACGCCACCGGCTGCGTATAGCTTACTTGGTGCGGTCCTTTGCCTATTCAATTGAGCCAGTTCGTTAAGCATATCGAAGTCAGGCCCTAAAGCGCTACCTACTTGATTAAGGTTCATACAAATAACTTCTGCTGGCCAATATTGACTATCTTTATGCAGGTTAGAAGTGCCTAGCGTTTGGCCGTTTAACGAGTCAAGAGACAGGATGTGATGGTTAGTGCTGGCTACAGATATTGCCTGGAAAGTTGCTAAATTTTCAATATTCTCTGTACCCATCACAGCGCAAAGATTATTGGTTTGCACCGAAATTTCATGAGCCTGACGGATGCCATTATCAAGCCAAAAATTAATGCGGGGAAAGTCTTTGGTAATAGCCGTAATAAGCTCAGAATGGTTTCCCACGCCTTGAATAGCATCAATATCAGCAATATAAATAGTCTTAAATGGGTATAATTCCAGCAGCGCTATTAGTACGTCAAACGGCGCGCTACCTATACATAATGTGGATTGTAAAGGTAGGTAATTTTGCCGCTGACCTTGCTTGGCATGCACGACCTGGCCATGCATTAAATCGATGACAGGGATGATTTCCATTTAGATGAATAATGTGAGATTTTGTTGAAAGTATTGCTGTTGGAATATATCACAGCTGGCGGCTTAAACCATGAACCGCTGGATACTGCGCTGTTACAAGAAGCCTTATTGATGCGAGATGCGTTGTTAAGCGATTTTAGTGATATTGCGAATATTGAACTTATTACTACCTACGATGCGCGTTTAACAAAACCTGAACATGCTTCCCAAGCGATTCTCATAGACGAAATTAAAAATCCTATACATATATGGCAAACACTTTTGACGGATTGTGATGCCGCCTTAATAGTAGCACCGGAAACTTCTGGCATTTTGAATCAAGTTACCACAATGGTAGAAGCCTCAAATACGTTAAATTTAGGCAGCCATTCAGGCGCTGTAATTACTTGCAGCCATAAGTACGAAACTTATCAAATATTACTATCCACCTCTATCAATACTATTCCTACCTATAGAACCAATGAAATAGAGCAGCTAACTTCTAATGACGGCTTTGTTTTAAAACCTAATGATGGCGCAGGGTGTGAGGATACCTATTACTTTTCAGATAAATCGTCTTTATATGCATGGCTTGCTAGTCATCCGCATGACAATATGATCGTACAGCCGTATCTGCATGGAAAGACTGCAAGCATTTCGGCTTTGTTTAAACAAGGACAATCATGGGTGCTTAGCTGCAATGAACAGATTATAGAAATTCAGCAAGACAATAAAGTTCATCTTAGAGGCTGTCGCGTAAATGCTTTCCAGAAATACTTACCGGAATTTGAACATATAGCTAACCAGATTGCCCAAGCGCTTCCAGATTTAAATGGTTACGCCGGCATTGATGTGATCATCAACAACAATATGATTTACGTGGTTGAGATTAACCCGCGTATTACCACCTCCTATATCGGTTTGCATGAATCGTTAAGCTATAATCCGGCACGATTGATTTTGGATGCCGCTTTGAAGCCTGTTTTTGAATTGCCGCTGCGGTTAAGTAAAAATATTGTGGATATTCATTTAAATGCATAAGCAGGCCTATAAACAAATTGTAGGCTGGGATGTAGGTGGGGCACACTTAAAAGCCGCATTGTTACGTGATGGGAAATTGCAGCAAGTAATCCAAGTTCCTTGTGCGTTATGGCGCGGATTGAATGAGCTTGAGAGCGCAATTGACGAAGTAATTAATGCATTTGATATCGTTAAGGATGAAGCCCTGCAAGCGATTACGATGACAGGCGAACTAGTTGATTTGTTTAATAACAGACAGCAAGGTGTAACAGCGATCAGTAGCGTAATGAACGCACAACTTTCCGGTGAAAAAATATTCTTTGCCGGGCATGAATCTGGTTTTAATTTTGTTTCTATTGATGGAATTCCTAATTATTGGCAATCCATTGCTTCAGCTAATTGGCTTGCAAGCGCCAGTTATATAGCTTGCGAGCTAAAAAATTTGGATGATGCAGCTAACGCATTATTAATAGATATTGGCAGCACAACTACGGATTTTATTGCCATCCAAAATGGCAAGCCACAATGTTTAGGCCTTACCGATGCTAGTCGTTTACAGACTGAGGAATTGGTCTATACCGGGGTTGTGCGCACACCGCTAATGGCGCTTGCTCAAAAAATATCGTTCGATGGCTATATGACGACAGTTGTCGCTGAATACTTTGCGACCATGGCAGATGTTTATCGGATAACAGGTGACTTAAAAGAAGCTGACGATATGGCAGACACTGCGGATGGTAAAGAAAAGACATTAGAGGCTAGCACACGTCGTTTAGCGCGTATGATAGGGCATGATGCAGACGATAAAGATTTAACTGCTTGGATAGCCCTTGCTGATGCGTTTAAGCGTGTACAACTTGAACGACTTACAGAAGTTGCGCAAAAACATTTAGCTAGAATAGGCTTTGCTGAAAATAACATGATTATCGGTGCTGGCGCAGGCAAATTTTTGGTAGAAGAAATCGCTAAACGATTAGGGTTAACATATAGAGACAGCACTTCATTATTTGAGAATCAATTGAATAATAATCCCCAGCAAATCGAATATAAAGCCAACGTATGTTTACCTGCCTATGCAGTAGCGTATCTGGCATTAAATGCGGTGAGAATGAGCATTGAATAAGCCATGGCCTTTTTAAAACACGCGATTCCCTACCAGGCTGATACCGCAAACCTGTTTGCAAAAATCAGTCACCAACCGTGGGCAATATTGCTGGATAGCGGACAGCCCCATAGTCAATATGGTCGTTATGATATTCTAGTGGCTGACCCTTTCCAGACCATCAGTACGATAGAAACAGATAGCGGCGTTCTAACAAAGATTCAACAGGGCTCAGAAGTCACCATCAGCCATGAGGATCCATTTTCTATCCTCAAATTAGCATTAGCTCCATATAAAGTAACACAATATCAGCTGCCTTTTGCCGGTGGCGCAGTGGGATACTTTGGCTATGACTTGGCCAGAAAAATCGAAGAATTACCTGAGGTCGCTAAAAAAGATTCAGCCATACCAGCCATGATGATAGGTCTTTACGATTGGGCAGTCATCGTAGATCATCGTGAAAAGACGAGTTACCTGGTTTCAAACGGTTTCAATCAATCTACCCATGATCGCTGGTCTGAGTTATGTGACTTATTCAGCGATAAAGCACAAACTGAACTGCCATCTGAAGCTTTCGAAACAACTGCACCTATTGCAAGTAATATGGACTTTAACCAGTATGCACAAGCATTCGGCAAAGTTAAAAGATACATTACCGAGGGCGATTGCTATCAGGTCAATCTTGCCCAGCGTTTTTTTGTACAAGCAAAGGGCAAGAGCTGGCAAGCCTACTTAAAATTACGTGAAATAAGCCCTGCGCCATTCATGGCATATATGAACTTTGGTAATTTGCAGGTGCTATCCGGCTCCCCGGAGCGCTTTTTACAAGTGATTGGGTCACATGTGGAAACGCGGCCTATCAAAGGCACTAGACCGCGCTCTGATGATGCAATTCAAGATAAACAATATGCCCAAGAGTTGAAGGCCAGTATCAAGGATAGGGCGGAAAATCTAATGATTGTGGATTTGCTGCGTAACGATATCGGCAAAAACTGCGAAACCGGCTCTGTCAAAGCCGATACCTTATTTCAACTGCAAAGCTTTGCCAATGTACATCACCTGGTGAGTTTTGTGACCGGTAAAATCAAGCAAGGCAGGACAGCGATTGATTTGCTGAGGGGATGTTTCCCGGGCGGATCTATCACCGGTGCTCCTAAATTACGGGCGATGCAGATCATTGAAGAGCTAGAGCCACATAGACGCGGTGTATATTGCGGAGCGATCGGCTACATTGGATTCGATGGCAATATGGATACGAATATTGCAATTCGCACTATGGTGTATTCAGCAGGAAATAATGAGGAAGGAGAGGTCAGTTTTTATGCGGGCGGCGGCATAGTGGCTGACTCGCAACTCGAAAAGGAGTATGCTGAAACTCTGGATAAGGCATCCAGCATGTTAAAAACGATGCAGTATTTTTCAAGGCTCTGATGAGGGGTTTTATGAAAAACAATAACAAACGAAACATAAAAATGAACAGACAGTCAGAACCACCATGGAAAAAATAGTTAAAGGCAAATCCATGTGGGTGGTAAAAATTGGGGGCAGCTTGCTTGGTTCGCCAGAACTGGCGCGATGGCTAGAGTTGTTTGTAAAATTCAGCGATGGCAAAGTCATCATTGTTCCAGGCGGCGGACTTTTTGCAGATGCAGTTCGAGAAGCGCAAAGCCAATCGAACGCTCATGATTCAGTGGCTCATAAATTAGCGGTATTAGCCATGGACCAGTTTGGATTATTGCTTGCGGGGCTGAATCCTGGCTTGGCCACGGCCAGCAGCGAACTAGAAATTGCCGAGCGTACCTGGCAGCATCGTGGGATTGTTTGGCTACCGAGTAAGATGGTACTGGCAGACGATACGATCCCGCAGAACTGGCAAGTGACATCCGATAGTTTAAGCGCATGGCTTGCCAATAAAATCGGCGCAGAGCAGCTTATACTTGTTAAATCCAGGCAACTGCCAGCAGTCGTCCCAAATAAGACCATGCCTTTGCAAACCTTAGTCAAAGATGGCCTGATTGATAGCCAGTTTATTGATTTCGCAACCGGGCAAAACTATAAGATATGGGCTTTGAATAAAGCGGATTGCCAACTTTTTGAACAGGGATTAAGCCTGAAGAACCTCGAAGAAAAAGGCCTACACATTAATATTACGCTGCATTAAATATTGAAAGTGAGTATGATATGAACGCGACTCCACTCAAAGCTTATCCAGATCAGGAAGTTGAAGAAAAATTAAAAGCCGAGTTACCGCACTGGTACCTGGAAAATGGCTGGATCCGCCGTAAATATAAGACCAGTGGCTGGAAAGCTACGTTGATGGTAGTGAATACGGTAGGGCATTTGGCTGAAGCGGCTTGGCACCATCCAGACTTAACCGTCTCGTATGCTTTTGTGATCGTGAAATTATCTAGTCATGATGCAAAAGGCATTACCGATAAGGATTTTGAACTAGCCAAAAAAATCGAGCAGGTAATTGGCTGGCAGCCTGCGAAAGAGGGCGGTGTGCTGGAAGGTACTCCCAACGAGGATGCCAGATTTAAATATATCAAATACGATTAATGTTTGAGCTCATCACCTAAAAGCTCTGCAACAGGCTGTAAGTGCTCTATATGAACACATATTACTTTAATAATCACGATAATGGGTATGCCAAGCAGCATGCCCCATACTCCCCATAACCAGGTAAAAAACAGCAGGGATACGAACACTGCTGCTGAATTCATTTTAGCAATACGCCCGGTCATCCAGGTGGTGACGAAAACCCCAATGATCGTGGCAATAGTCATGGATATACCTGCAGTCAATAGCGCCATCGGGACAGAGTTGAACTGTAGAAAAGCCACAACGCCAACCACGATAGCGGTGACTATGGGCCCGAAATAAGGAATTACATGTACAAAGGCCGCAGCCACCGCCCAAGCTCCTGCGTTCTCCAAACCTATCATTCGCAATGCGAACCACATCAGTAATCCAACCATAATATTGGTGATGAGGAGCATGAAGAGGTAGCTTTGAATCGAATTATTGATATCTTCCAAGATTTTTACGGTGATCTTTTTGCGGCTTAGTGAAGGGCCCGTAAGCTTTACTAATTTTCGTTTGAAGGTATCACCGGAAAGTAATAAAAAGTAGGCTAAAAACCCCATAGTAATGATCTGGCCTACCATGCCAAAAATACCTAGGGAACCGCGCCATAAGAAATCGCTAATTTTGAATTTGGGCTCTTCGACAATCACATGCATGGTCGGACTTTTTTTCTTGTCCGTCGCATTACCTACTGCGTTGGTGGCTGACTCAACTTTTGATGCAGCAATTTGCACTTTCTCAATACTATGTAATGTTTCGCCATGTCTATTAGTTAATAACGAAGCGAGTTTGCTAGAGGCATCCGGTAGCTGGGCAATGATAGATTGGACTTGTCCCTTGAGCGACAAAGCCGCAAATATAAGGCAAATAAAAAGCGCCAATACTACGATAGTAGTCCCGATGACACGTGGAATCTTGATGTATTCCAGCCAGTTGACTACTGGGTTTAATGTATAGGAAAGCAAAATGCCCAGGAGTATGGTGATTACAAAGCTTTGTGCCCAGTCCAATGCATATATAGCTGCTAACGTAGTAATAATTACCAGTGCTACATTTTTGACCTGTATCGGTTCGCTCTCCTCAGGCAAGATTGAATCAGCTTGAGGTTCTTCATTGACGGTTAGGTTCGGTTCGATATTCACATGCTTCCAATTCTATTTATTTTGTTAGCAGTTAAATTTATGCTGTTATTGGTTAGAGACCACCATAGCCTTTAAAAGCAAATTAGTAAACGCTAAGTTTATAAAACCTGCTATTGGAAAATCAATTACTGCCAAGTTTTATCCTATTCTACAAAGCGGTCTTTTTCAAACCTTCCGAAATGCAGCATGATAGTCGGTAAGATCAGCAGGTTCAGGATTGTTGAAGTTACCAAGCCACCGACAATGATCGTTGCCATCGGTCCCTCGATCTCACGCCCTGGCTGGCCACTACCAGCCGCTAATGGCAATAAGCCTAGCGCGGTGACTAGCGCTGTCATCAAGATGG
This sequence comes from Methylotenera sp., assembly GCA_035460225.1. Taxonomy (GTDB): domain Bacteria; phylum Pseudomonadota; class Gammaproteobacteria; order Burkholderiales; family Methylophilaceae; genus Methylotenera. The sequence goes on along the minus strand of DATHWX010000004.1, from coordinate 17,978 downwards.
AAGGTAAGCGTTCAGACGCGCCACGAATGCAGGTTTCCAGGCCCCAAATGCAATTTTCTTCATCGATAAGATGCTGGTAATGCGACACCATCATGATGGAGTTACGCAGTGTAATGCCGAATAACGTGACGAAGCCGACCAGTGAGCCCAGTGATATCCAGCCGCCGGTAAATATCGCGGCAATCACGCCGCCGATCAATGCAAAAGGTAAATTCGCAAACGTAAGTAAAAGATTGCGTAAACGTCCGAAGGCGATATATAGCATCAAGAATACCGCGACACCAGCGATGAGCGATTGCAGTACTAGCGCTTCGCGCGATTTTGCATTGGCTTCAGCAGCACCAGTAAATTCCAGGAAAGCCCCGGGTGACAAGTGAATTTCGGTATCTATTTTATTTTTTAACTCTTTGGTAAAGGCATCGATATCGCGATCGACTACATTGGCGGTGACTGTTTGTATGCGTTTTGCACCTGAATGCAATATTTTAGAGCGACCATTTTCCTGAACGATATCTGCAACATCCCTTAGCCGGATCATCTTACCTTCCGGGTTGAATAAGGGCAGGTTGCCGGCTTCCTGTACATCATCGCTGGCTTCTTGATTCAGTACTACGCTTACTCCGATCACATGGCTGCCTTCATATACTTGTGTGATTGGCACACTTTCATAGGCAAGGCGAATGTTATCCAGTACATCTGTGGGCTGCAGGCCCCATGCGGCTAATTTCTCTGGGCGTAAACGTACCACCAATTGCGGTGTACCTGCTGGCGATTGAACTAATACATCTGATGCACCTTTGATGCTGCGTAAGGTTGCGGCAATGATTTGTGCATCGCGGTCCAAAGCGTCGAGGTCATTACCATAGATGTTGATCACGGTCGTCGCAGCGTAACCGGAAATGGTCTCTTCAATACGCTCCGTTAGGAAAGTATTAATGGCGAAATTGACCCCTACAAATCCGGGTTCAATTTTGCCATCATGGTCTTCATCTTCTATCTCGCCCGCTAGCTCCCTACGGATGCTATTGAGTATGCGACGCTGTTCTTCTGCGGAAATCGTGCCGATCTCAATTTCAAACTCACTGTAATGCGTGCCGAAAGTATCAGCGCCATTTGGCGCGCGTCCTACCCACTGCGTAACCGATTTTACGCCTGGGATTTTGCGAATCACTGCGGAAACTTTATTACCTATGCGTAACGATTCCTGCTCAGAGGTTCCGGGTACCGCAGTCATATGCATGATGTAATGACCTTCATGCAGGGCAGGGATGAACTGGCTTTTGAACAAAGGCAAAATGCCAAGTCCTAAAGCAATGAGTAATAAGCTGCTAAGCGTAATCGCTTTATAATGCCTTTCTATGCGGTACAGCAGGCTGACATACCATTGTTTGATATTGCGTATCAATGGCGGATCCACATTTTCCAGCTTGGCAGTACCTAGCAATAAATAACATAAGGCAGGCGTTAACGTGAGTGCTACGGCCAACGAAGCCAGAATAGCGGCAATATATGCAAAGCCCAAAGGCGCGAATAACTTGCCTGCTACACCGCCCAGCGTCAGCAGCGGCATGAAGACCAACGCCACAATGATAGTGGCATAAACAACGGAACTCCGCACTTCCATAGAGGCATTGAATACCACTTGATGAATTGGCAAAGGTTGAGCTAATGCGCGGTTCTCGCGCAGTCGCCGGAAGATGTTTTCCGTATCAATGATGGCGTCATCTACAACTTCGCCCAAAGCGATTGCCAAGCCGCCTAAAACCATGATGTTCAGGCCGATGTTAAGGTAGCTCATCACTACAATAGCGCTGAGTAATGACAGCGGAATAGCTGTAGCCGAGATGAATGCAGTACGTACGTTGAACAGGAACAGGAAAAGCACCGTAATGACCAGCACGGAACCGATGAGGATATCGGTACGTACACCTCTGATTGCCACCTCAATAAAGTTATCCGGCCGGAACAGGCCTTCATGCAGCACAACGTTCTCCGCAACCAGGCTGGGCTTGATTTCCTGCAAAGCACTTTCAATTTCACGTGTCACCGCATGGGTATTAGCTCCCAGCTGACCCTGTACGGAAAGATATACACCCGTTTCCCCGTTAATGGCTGCTGCACTGATGGAAGGTGCAGAACTCTCTACCACTTTACCTATATCGCCCAAACGAACGGTCTGGCCATTTTTATGTATTAACGTAGCTTGTGCGAGTTTTTCCGGCGTGGCAGATTGCCCCTCGGTATTAATGACGATGCGCTGGTTCTTGTTTTCGATAAAACCGTTGCCGCGAACACCAGTGGATTTTTTAACCGCTTCTTCGATTTGAGTGAGTGATATTCCATATCGAACCATTTTTTCCGGATCGACTTGCACCTGGAACTGCCGAACTTTACCGCCAAACACGTTAACATCAGCAACGCCTGGAATTGCCAGTAAATGTGGAACAATGGTCCAATCTACCATAGTGCGTAGCTCTGTAAGGCTGCGAGTCTTGGATGTGAGCCCTACGCCTAGAACGGTACTTGCAGATGAGGTAAGCGGGGTGATATTAGGGGTAATGCCTTGCGGAAGCTGATTATTCAAGGTGGCCAGGCGTTCTGCAATCACCTGTCTGTTCCGATAAATATCAGTTTTTTCGTCAAAGATCACCGTGACGATAGATAAACCAGGAATGGATTGCGAACGCATGCTCTCTATGCCCACGGTACCAGCGATGCTGGATTCAATCGGCTGGCTGACTAAAGTCTCGACCAGCTCTGCAGAAAGCCCTGGGGATTCGGTCTGGATGATGATCTGGGTTGGAGAAAATTCCGGGAATACATCTAAATTACTATGTGTCAGGCTATATAAACCGTACAGCACAACCAGGCTGGCAAGCCCGATAATAATGCCATTGAAGCGAATGGAGAAGCGTACTAATGAGGACATCATAATATTTTTGCCCTCAATTAATCGTCGTTTTAGCTACAACATCACGTCGCTCTGCGACATGAGTTCGCACTGAAATTCCGATCGAATTTTTCAATTTAATCGTCATTTTCATTAGTGATCTGGTATTTAAACTCTTCGGAAAGTAGTAACTGCGCGCCACTGGTTACCAATTGATCGCCGGGCTTTAAATTACCTTTGTAGAACCAGCCATTTTCCACCTCAATATCGGTATTGATCGGTAAGCGGTAGAACTGTTCTTTCCCCATCTTTTTGTAAACCCAGGGTTTACCGCCATACCACACAACTGCATTGTTAGGAATGATGACGCCGGATTTACTGTTTTGGTTATTTGCTGCCTTGATATTGAGCGCGTTGACTTGCATGCCGGACCTGAGGTCTGACGTTTTGGCATAATAGAAATAAGTTTTACCTTGGATAGTGCCATTGCTGACAGGCGCTCTGGAAATAAAATCCGCTTTAATGATGTGAGTAGGCGAGGCGGTAGGCGATACGTTCATACTGCTGTTACCTGTTGGTTCAGGTGCATCGAACGGCAGGACGATCTGAATTAAAACAGCTTTATAGTCAATCAAACTTTGCAGGAGAGAACTGTTGTTAAGCGCTTGCCTGGTCAAAGTTTCGCCCCAGGTTTGACGCATGGTATCGGCAATGTTCTTTGCAGTCGATTCTGCTGCGCCTACTTTCGCTTCTTCGCTTTTTAAATCGGCAAAAGCAGATGCTACGGCTTTGTCTGATACATTTTTATCGTCCAGATTAAGCTCATGCAAGCGGTTATATTCCGCTTTGTTACGCGTCAAAGCGGCGCGGGAGATATCGGCCTCTGCCTTGGCAGCCATATATTTACTGCGTAGATCCAGAAGGCCATCAATGGCTATTACATTGCCGTAACTGCTAACGCCTGCCTGATAACTGCTGGATTTGACTGGGGTAACAGTGATGTCACTTTGAGCTTGTGTAGCGGGGCTCACAGTAATAGTCGTCAAGCCATCTTTGGTGCTGATACGGTTCGGCGCTTCTATCTGCTCATCGGTATCTTTGGTGAAAGCTTCGTATTCATCTTTGCCATAGAAGACCAGCACCCAGAAAAGAATGACGATCAGGAATGCCTGTAAGCCGATGATGATGGCCAATTTACGATTCATTACGCACCGCCTCCGTTAAAACACTTATCACTTATTGTGATTTTTAGTTTAGTTCTTGATGACAGGGTCTGTCAGGTTTTTGCTTTTATCTGACTCAATCAATGGTCGCTGTAAAGCATTTTCCAATTGAACCAAAGCTGTCAATTGCTGTGCCTGTGCTAGCAACACATTCTTTTCTACAGCATTCGTTTCTAATCGAGAAAATGCCACTTCAAGACGATCCGCATCTCCAGCATTGAATCTACGCTGTGTACGCTGTGCGTTAGCCGATTGCTGTTCTTCCAGCTGCTGTTGATTCGATAACAATTGTTGGGCTTGATTTAATTGGCTGCTGGCGATACTCGCTTCCGTTATCACTTTGGTTTGCAATGCCTCAAATTGCGCGGCCTCAACCTCGCGTAGCTGTTCTGCTTCGGCAATTGCTGCCTTGTTTTTTTCTAATAGCGACAATAAACTGGAAATTCCAAGTGACCAGATTTTGTCGCCAAATTCATAGGCATAACCTGGGTTTAGAGAAATATCGGGATATTGTTTGGCAATTTCCAGCTTCAATTTGGCTTCTGCCAACGCATAACGCTCTAATGCAATACGAATATCCAGGCGATTTAACAAAGCAGCGGTTTTGGCATTTTCAGCAGGTAGATTGGGTGCAATAAAAGAGGGCGAATCAATAATGGACATAGCTCGCACTTTTTCCATCGGCAATCCTAAATTACTAGCTAAACGCGCTAATAAGGTCAATTTTTCCTGTTGTTTAGCTACTAATTCTGATTGAGTATTGAGCAGTTGCAACTTAGCGGTACTCAACTCGCTATTGGAAGCGGCACCCAAATTAAAACGTTTTTGATAGATAGCAACGATTTCTTGACGGCTTGCCTGCTCATTCTGCAGCAGGCTAATTAATCTTTGATTGACCTGGTAAGCATAAAAAGTTTCGGTAACCCGGTTGCGTAACTGCCATGCAGCTTGCGCAATTTCAAGTTTAGCGATTTCCGATAGATGCGTAGCATTATCAATGCGTATATCCCGTTTATTCGCAGTTTCGATTGGGATATCGATACTTAAACCTATAGCATAGGGGCGGATATCGCCATTCGCCTGATTGCTATGGGCAATATTCCCACTCACTGTAGGAACGTTCCTGATGCCTGCGATTGATTTGGCCAACTCTGCAGCTCGTAATTGTGCTCTAGCTACATCGAGGTCAGGATTGAAGAATAGGGCAGCGTAAACCAGCTCTTCTGCACCCCATTGCTGGATTGGTAAATTCCCATTGGGATAACCATTGTCTAGAAGATATTGCCGAAACTGCGGCCCATTCGGGTCTTTCGCCTGCAGACGGGCATTGATGGCGCTCTTATCTATCGGTTTGGCTTGGTATTGCTGGAAAGAGCAGGCGTTGATCAGGGGTGTTAACCCCAATATAAACAAAGCAAGATATTTTAAGTGCTTACGGCCCTTAAGCAGTTTAATACTTGAGTTGAGAAATAAAGGCCGGCTCAAGATGGTTGATGAGTTTATTAGTGTGAGTGCTTAATTCATTAATAAATGCTTAGCCAACGATTTCAGCATTCACTGCATTAAGCGCATCCTGTAATGTTTCTTCGCTTAGGCTGTTGATCGTAGTAGCTAGCAGGTCAGCAGCTTCAACTGTGCTGATAGGTAAGTCGTGGCTGTCCATTTCAGCGATTAAGCCAGCAGCGGCGCCTGTAACTCTAAGTAGGATTTGACGTTCACGCATGAGCAGTTCCATCTCCGTGCGCAGCATATTGATTTCACTTGGGTTGATATTTGTTTGCATATTATTTGGCTTCATTAAGTTTCAAAATCATTAATACTATTTTCGCACAATCCGGCGGTAGTCTGCTAGGTATCATTTTATAAACTAAAGAACATACTTTGCTAGATTTCGTTCCAGCCATTCTTTACACATGTATAAATAAGGCCCCGTGAATAAATATGTGCTTTTTTGCTTTTTAGCTTTTCTCACGGTGAAGACTTGAGATACAATAGCGGATTATCTGGGCGGCTCAGGAATTACGAGCCGCATACTACCTGCGAGAGTGGCGGAATTGGTAGACGCACTGGATTTAGGTTCCAGCGCCGTAAGGCGTGAGAGTTCGAGTCTCTCCTTTCGCACCAACTTATATGAAGCATGCCTAATATTTGAATGTATGCGTACATTTACGGTACTTTTACATACAGTACTAGGCTGCATTAGAATTTAGGAATTACAGCATGGCCGTAAATGTTGAAACCATCAGTAAACTAGAGCGCCGTATGACGATTACGGTTCCGCTTCAACCCCTGGAAACACAAATCAAGCAACGTCTGCACCAGATCTCTAGAACCGCGAAATTCGCTGGCTTTAGACCTGGTAAAGCACCGCTTGGCTTGGTAAATCAGCATTATGGCGACCAAGTGCGTGATGAAGTTTATTCAGGTGCCGTTGAAAAAAGTTTTGGCGAAGCCGTTGAAGAAAACAAATTACGCGTTGCCGGCTATCCAAATATTGAGCATAAGCCTTTTGTAGAAGCGGCTGAAAACCTCGAATACACGGCTACATTTGAAGTATTCCCGGAAGTTAAAGTTGGCGACCTGTCTAAATTAAAAATCGAGCGTCCGGTACTTGAGGTTGGTGAAGCTGATGTTAAGAAAACATTAGATGTATTGATTAAACAGCGTGTGAGTTTTGAGCCTGTTAAACGAGCCGCTAAAAAAGGCGACCGCGTAAATGTGACCCTTAAAGCGTCTATCGATGGTCAAGAAGTTGAGTCAACCGGGGATAACGGTATTGATTTGGTGTTAGGCGAAGGTGGCCGTATTGAGTCATTTGATGAAGCGCTCGTTGGCGGTAAAGCTGGTACATCTAAAAAATTCGAAATCACTTATCCGGCTGATCACACACCTGAATCACTTGCAGGAAAAACGGTCAATTACGAAGTAGGTTTTGTCAGTGTATCTCAAGCCAAATATCCTGAAATCGACGCAGAGTTTGCGAAGAGTTTAGGTATCGAAGATGGCGATGTTGAAAAAATGAAAGCCGAAATCACTGAGAGTCTTAAGCAAGAAGTGTCTAAACGCGTCAGCGCTAAAGTTAAAGAACAAGTATTCCAGGCTTTGGTAGATAGCGCAGATTTTGAGATTCCAGCAGTATTGCTAGGTACGGAAATCAACCGCATGATGGAAACAACTGCGCAAAACCTCAAACAACGCGGTGCTGACTTGAGCAATATCAAGCTTGAGCCAGCAATGTTTGAAGACCAGGCAAAACGCAGCACTAAATTACGTTTGTTATTGGGTGAGTTAATCAATACCAATAATTTACATGCTAACGCAGAACAAATTCGCGCGATGGTAGATGTGTTCTCACAAAGCTTTGAGCGCCCAGCAGACGTGGTGACTTGGTATTATGCTGATCCTAAACGTTTGGATGAACCATCTGCACTTGCAACAGAAGAAAACGCTGTCGCTTGGGTGTTGTCCAAAGCTAAAGTAACAGACAAAAAAGTTAAATTCGATGATTTAATGGGTAATGCTTAAAAGGCGATAATAGACGATGATGAACAGTTTGAACCATATGCAACAACTGCAAGCGCAATCTAATCTTGATGACTTAAGCCCTAAGGGTTTGGGTTATATCCCGATGGTGATTGAGCAGAGCGGTCGCGGCGAACGTTCATACGATATCTATTCACGCCTGTTAAAAGAACGCGTGATTTTCCTGGTTGGGCCGGTTAATGATATGTCGGCTAACCTGGTGGTTGCACAGCTTTTGTTCCTCGAAGCTGAGAACCCAGATAAAGATATCTTCTTATACATTAACTCACCAGGCGGTTCTGTGACTGCCGGTATGTCCATCTACGACACGATGCAGTTTATTAAACCCGACGTCAGCACTTTATGTATTGGCCAAGCAGCCAGCATGGGCGCGTTCTTATTAGCTTCAGGCGCAAAAGGTAAACGTTTTAGCCTGCCTAATTCACGTGTGATGATTCACCAGCCTTCAGGCGGTTTCCAAGGCCAATCATCAGATATCGAGATTCATGCAAAAGAGATTTTATATTTGCGCGGCAAATTAAATGACATCCTTGCACATCACACTGGCAGGACATCTGCAGAGATCGACCGTGATACAGAGCGCGACAACTTTATGAGCGCCGAACAATCTGTTGAGTATGGAATGATTGACAAGGTTATTGCCAGCCGTGCCGATGCGGCATAAGATTACAGTGTAAAACAACTGTATTCAGTACTTCACACATAGGAAATAATCAATGGCAACCAAAGCCGACGGCGATAAATTACTTTATTGTTCATTTTGTGGCAAAAGCCAGCACGAAGTAAAAAAACTGATTGCCGGTCCATCCGTATTCATTTGTAATGAATGCGTAGACCTTTGCAACGACATCATCAAAGAAGAAGTGCAAAACACCGATGGCTTGAAATCGACCGATAATAGCCTTCCTACACCACAAGAAATCTGCAAAATCCTCGACCAATACGTGATTGGTCAAACACAAGCTAAAAAGAATCTGGCGGTAGCGGTTTATAACCATTACAAGCGCTTAGGCCATAACAATCTTTCTGATGGCGGCCAAAAAGATGAAGTGGAGATCGCAAAAAGTAATATTCTGCTGATTGGCCCGACTGGCTCCGGTAAAACTCTACTGGCTCAAACACTTGCACGCTTATTAGATGTGCCATTTGTAATGGCTGACGCTACAACTTTAACTGAAGCCGGTTATGTCGGTGAAGACGTTGAGAACATCATGCAGAAACTTCTGCAAAAATGTGATTACGACATCGAGAAAGCGCAACGCGGTATCGTTTATATTGATGAAGTCGACAAGATTTCCCGCAAGTCGGACAATCCATCCATCACCCGTGACGTATCCGGTGAAGGCGTGCAGCAGGCTTTACTGAAACTGATTGAAGGTACGGTTGCTTCAATCCCTCCTCAAGGCGGGCGTAAGCATCCTAACCAGGAATTTGTGCAATTAGATACGACCAACATTCTGTTTATTTGTGGCGGTGCATTTGATGGCTTGGAAAAAGTCATCCGCTTACGCTCTGAAAAAGGTGGTATAGGTTTCGGCGCAGAAGTAAAAAGTAAAGATGATATGCGTGCCGTGGGCGAAGTTTTACGTGATGTAGAGCCGGAAGATTTAATCAAATTTGGCTTGATTCCGGAATTTATCGGCCGTTTACCGGTGGTCGCTACACTTGAGTCCTTAGATGAAGCGGCGTTGATGACGATTTTGACAGAGCCTAAAAACGCGCTCACCAAACAATATATCAAACTGTTCAAGATGGAAGGCGTGGACCTGGAATTCAGAGAATCGGCACTTTTACTGATTGCTAAAAAAGCGCTGGAACGTAAAACCGGTGCTCGTGGGCTACGTTCTATCATGGAACATGCCTTACTGGAGATCATGTTTGAATTGCCTTCGATTGCTAACCTTAGCAAGGTGGTAGTTGATGAAAACGTAATTCGTGGTGATACGCCGCCCTTGCTAATATACGAAGACAAGCCAGGTGAAGAGGCTGTAGCGAGCTAACCAAGCTCATCAGACGCATTTAAAAAAGCCAGAATTTATTCTGGTTTTTTTCATTAAAAATTGTCCAATCTGCTTGCCTAAGCATAGTTATTCTCAGGTATAATTTTTTCTAAAGACAGACCGTTTTTGTTCTTTCTCTTAAGTCTAAATTTAAAGACTTAGCTTTAACTAAGGCTTGAACTGTATTGATTAAGCCCCATCAATGTATGTATAGGCGCTTTTAGCTTACCTCTTTAGCTTAATTTTGGAAGTCTATTCATGACACAATTATTACCATCATTCACTTCTGACGACGGATTACTACCGATATTGCCGCTACGCGATGTTGTAGTCTATCCGCATTTAGTGATTCCTTTATTCGTTGGGCGCACTAAGTCTGTGAAAGCGCTGGAAATCGCGTCCGATGGCAACAAACAAATCTTATTGGTTGCGCAGAAATCAGCCAATAAGGACGAGCCGGATGCTGACGACTTATATGAAGTCGGCACAGTGGCAACGGTATTGCAAATGCTGAAATTACCTGATGGCACTGTAAAAGTGTTGGTAGAAGGTGTGCAGCGGGCTAAGGTAAGCGGATTTATTGAAACCGAAGAATGCTTCGCGGCTCGCGCTGAATTGATTCCTGAATCTGTCAGCGACAACGAGATTCAGGCGCTCATGCGTACTGTATTCACGCAGTTCGACCAATACGTCAAACTCAACAAAAAAATCCCACCGGAAATCTTGACTTCATTGGCTACCATTGATGAAGCGGGCCGCTTGGCAGATACGATTGCAGCGCACTTAACGCTAAAGTTAGACGAAAAACAAAAAATCCTTGAAATGTTTAGCGTGGCTGAGCGTTTGGAGCATTTGCTACGCCTCATGGAGGGCGAGATTGATATTCTTCAAGTAGAAAAACGCATCCGTGGACGCGTAAAACGCCAGATGGAGAAAACCCAGCGTGAATACTATTTGAATGAGCAGGTAAAAGCCATTCAGAAAGAACTCGGCGAGCAAGACGAAAATGCTGACATGGAGGAGCTGGAGAAGCGCATAGAAGCTGCCCGTATGCCTAAAGATGCATTGGCTAAAGTTGCGAGCGAACTTAAGAAGCTCAAACTCATGTCACCGATGTCTGCAGAAGCTTCTGTAGTGCGTAACTATATTGACACGCTTATCAACTTGCCTTGGAAGAAAAAAACCAAGATTAGCAAAGATTTATTGGCGGCTGAAGCCATTCTTGATGGCGATCACTTTGGTCTCGAAAAGGTTAAAGAACGTATCGTTGAGTATCTCGCAGTGCAACAACGCGTAGACAAAATCAAGGCGCCGATTCTTTGTTTGGTAGGGCCTCCTGGCGTAGGTAAAACCTCGCTTGGACAAAGTATCGCTAAAGCAGTAAACCGTAAATTCGTACGTATGGCCTTAGGTGGTGTGCGCGATGAATCGGAGATTCGTGGCCACAGACGCACATACATTGGATCTATGCCAGGCAAGATTTTGCAGAGTATGACCAAAGTAGGCGTGCGTAACCCTTTATTCTTATTAGATGAGGTAGATAAGCTAGGCCAGGATTTCCGAGGTGATCCGTCTTCTGCATTGCTCGAAGTGCTAGATCCTGAACAGAATCATACGTTCGCAGACCATTATGTTGAGGTCGAATACGATCTTTCAGATGTGATGTTCGTTGCTACCGCAAACTCGATGAATATTCCCGAGCCTTTATTGGATCGTATGGAAATCATTCGTCTTGCCGGCTATACAGAAGACGAAAAAGTAAATATCGCCATGCGTTATTTATTGCCTAAACAGCTTAAGACACACGGCTTGAAAGAGCATGAAGTAAATGTTTCCGAAGCGGCAGTACGTGACATCGTGCGTTATTACACACGTGAGGCCGGTGTTCGCCGGTTAGATCAGGAAATCGCAAAAATTTGCCGTAAGGTGGTCAAGGAATTGATTACTGTTAAAGCTAAAGAAGGCGCTAAAGCACCTAAAAAGATTAACGTTACGCCGAAAATATTGGATAAATATTTAGGTATCCAGCGTTTTGATTATGGCATTGCAGCCAAAGAAAATCAGGTCGGGCAAGTGACCGGGTTGGCATGGACGTCTGTAGGCGGCGAATTGCTGACTATTGAGGCGGTATTGCTGCCTGGTAAAGGCGTTACTATCAAAACCGGTAAGCTTGGTGATGTAATGCAGGAATCTACACAGGCAGCGATGAGCGTGGTGCGTAGCCGTGCAAAACGTTTAGGCATCCCTACAGACTTTTACGAGAAGAATGATATCCATATCCACTTCCCTGAGGGCGCTACGCCAAAAGATGGGCCAAGTGCAGGTATTGCTATCACCACTGCGTTAGTTTCCGTTTTAACGGGCATTCCTGCGCGTGCTGACGTTGCTATGACAGGTGAGATCACCCTACGTGGTGAAGTATTGCCAATCGGCGGCTTGAAAGAGAAATTGCTGGCAGCACATCGCGGTGGAATTAAAACCGTTTTGATCCCTCAGCAGAACGTAAAAGACTTGGTTGAGATACCAGAAAACATTAAAAACCATCTGGATATCCATCCTGTACAGTGGATTGACGAAGTTTTGGCATTGGCATTGGCTTCTAAGCCAGAGCCTTTGCCAGAAAATAGTGAATCTAATGAAAAACCTACAAAGGAAGTTCAAGCCACTGATAAATCAGTAGAAAATCCTAGAGCACGAACCGGTACGACAAAACACTGAAAAAATAAGTGAAACATCAGGTGGATAAAAGCTTGACACAGCCTTTGTTGGCTTGATATAAAGCTGGTACGGGTACTAAATACCCAAACAAGCCACCGAAGTCTTTATTTAATAAACCTTGAGAGGGGATTACACGTGAATAAATCTGAATTGATTGACGATATTGCAAAAGCCGCTGGTATTTCAAAAGCTGCCGCTGGTCGTGCTTTAGATGCAACAACAGCTTCAATTACAAAAGCAATGAAAAAAGGCGATTTAGTAACATTAATCGGCTTTGGTACATTCTATGTTGGTAAACGCGAAGCCCGTAATGGTCGCAATCCACGTACAGGTGCAACAATCAAGATCAAAGCTGCAAACTCTCCTAAATTTAGGGCTGGTAAAGCGCTTAAAGATGCTGTAAACTAGTCGTCTTTGTTGGTTAGGCAGGGTGCTTAGCTCAGTTGGTAGAGCGTCGCCCTTACAAGGCGAATGTCAGCGGTTCGACCCCGTTAGCACCCACCAAAAGACCAATAAATGTGACTAAGCCGTTTCTGATTTTATAAATTTAGAGTGCTAGTTTTTTTAGCACTCTTTATTTTGTAAAAAATTTGAAAAATCAAGTTTTTTAATTTAAATAATTTCAGTAACGCAAAATTAAAAAGCGTATAAGTTTGGTAAAATAACATTTGTACGCAAGCTTTATGGAGTGGTAGTTCAGTTGGTTAGAATACCGGCCTGTCACGCCGGGGGTCGCGGGTTCGAGTCCCGTCCACTCCGCCAAATAAAAATAGCGAGTCTTCGGACTCGCTATTTTTATTTGTACTTTATGAAATTGCGTCTCACAATTTGTAACGCTCACTAAAAATCTAGCCAGTACCAAACTAAATCCTCTTTCCCCACCTCAAAGTCCAAAACTTAACCTGAGTAAGGTATTCATAGGTAAATGAAAAGTTAATGCTCATTTATGCTATATTACCGTCCGGTAATATTGGGTTATTAATTGTCATTAAAGCCTTTTGAATCAAATGTTAAATATTTTAAGAAGAGAAATTTTTTATGTTAGATAGCATTCGCGGTGTAGCCCAAGGTTGGGTAGGAAAAGCCCTATTGGCAGCCATTACAGTCCCTTTCGCATTGTTCGGTATTGACTCTTATTTAAACCAGGCGGGTAGTCACGTTGCGGTGGCTGAGGTTAACGGCAGCAATATCTCTGTACAGGAATATTCAAATGCTTTGCAAAATGTGCGTAATCGCCTGCAATCAGAAGGAAAGATGGATCAAGCCCAGCTTGATAGCCCGGAAGTAAAATCATTGGTATTGAACCAACTGATTAATAAGCGCCTGTTATCAAAAGAAATCCAGCAAGCTAAATATGCGATCAGCGATGCACAGCTTTCTACTTATATTACCGGCATGCCAGAATTTCAGAAGGACGGTAAATTCTCCCAAGAGTTGTATGACCAGACTTTAGAACAGAACCATATTAGTGCCTCTAAATTTGAAGCAGGCATGCGTGCTGATATGTTGGCCCAGCAAGCGCAGGATGGTATTACCAAGCTGGGTTTTGTTTCTAATACACGTGCTGAAAATACATTCCAATTGACGAATCAGCAACGTGAAGTGACAGTGTCTGAATTGAAAACTAAAGACTTCATGAAAGACGTGAAAATCGACCCAACAGAAGTCAAAGCGTATTACGAAAAACACAAAGACAAATTGCTGGTACCTGAGCAAGTCAAAATCGAATTCCTGTTGTTATCAGCAAGCAGCCTGATTCCTACTATCAAGGTAGATGATGACGAAATCAAGAAATACTATGATGAGAACGCGGCAAAGTTCCAAGGAAATGAACAAAGGCGTGCGAGCCATATCCTGATTGGTTTTGGTGTGAACGCAACTCCTGAACAAAAGCAACAGGCCAAGGCTAAAGCTGAAGAAATTGAATCTATTCTTAAAAAGAACCCGAAACGTTTTGAAGAGCTAGCAGTTAAAGAGTCGCAAGACCCTGGTTCTGCAAGCAAAGGTGGTGATTTGGGCACCTTTGGCCGTGGCGCAATGGTAAAGCCTTTTGAAGAGGCTGTTTTTAAGATGAAGGTCAACCAAATCAGTGACTTGGTAGAGTCTGAGTTTGGTTACCATATTATTAAATTGACAGAAGCAAGCGGCGATAGCTCTGATTTCAATAGTTTGAAACCAAAAATCAAAGCTGAACTTCTTTACCAAAAAGCCCAGGCAGCATTCACCGACAAGGCTGAAGGTTTCAGCAACATGGTGTACGAGCAATCTGGCAGCTTGGAACCTGCGGCTAAGGCATTCTCAGGCCAAGTACAAAAGTCTGATTGGTTAAGTCGTGAAGAGGGTGCCAAGTTCTTTAAAAACGACAAAATCATGAATCTGGTTTTCTCTGAAGAATCACTTAAAGAACACCGTAATACTGAAGCCGTTGAAGTATCACCGAATAACTTGGTATCTGCACGTGTTGTAGATTACAAAGCAGCGGCACCGCGTAGTTTTGATGAAGTGAAAAGCAGTATTGAAGCATTGTTGAAATTAGAGGCAGCTTCTAAGCTGGCTTTAGCCAAAGGCGAAGCAGCACTGAAAGACTTGCAGGCAGGTAAAGAGGTTAAAGATATCGAGTGGATTACTCCGGTAACCATTGATAGAAAAAATGCACAAGGCCTGACAGATTTGGCCATGAATCAAGTTTTTAAAACCAATGCGGCAAAATTACCGGCTTATTCAGGTGTTGCTGATGCTAAACAAGGCTACTTGCTCGTTAAAGTGATTAAAGTGGAGCCTGCCTTAGCAGACGATGCTGAAGCCAAGAAAGCGGCTCAAACCGACTTAAATGCGGCTTTGGCGGCAGAGTATCTTGCTTCCTACAAACAATCTTTACGTGAAAAGAGCAAAGTGAAGGTTAATGAGAAGCTTTTATTAAGTGGTAACTAATTAATCATTCTCACCTAACGGGTTGTTAGGGTAATAAAAAAGGCACCTCAGGTGCCTTTTTTATTACCTATGATTACTTGGTTTATTTATTCAACAGTACCGGCAGCAGTAATATTCATGCCGCCATCTACATAAGTAATCTCACCAGTAATGCCAGACGCTAAATCACTGCATAAGAATGCAGCTGCGTTACCGACTTCTTCAATCGTTACGTTGCGGCGTAATGCAGCGTGTTTTTCATTGAAGCCGATCATTTTGTCAAAATCCGCAATACCGGAAGCCGCTAAAGTTTTAATAGGACCGGCAGACACTGCATTCACACGAATCCCTTTAGGGCCTAGGCTTTGTGCCATATAACGCACGTTCGCTTCCAAGCTGGCCTTTGCCAAGCCCATCACGTTATAGTTTGGCATAGTACGTTCAGCGCCTAAGTAGCTCAATGTTAATAAGCTGCCGTTACGGCCTAACATCATTGGTAGCGCAGCTTTAGCTAATGCTGCAAAGCTGTATGAGCTAATGTCATGTGCAATACGGAAGTTTTCGCGGGTGACGGCTTCAAGATAGTCACCATCTAATGCAGTTTTTGGTACGAATGCGATTGAGTGCACAATTGAATCAATGCCATCCCAGTGTTTTGCAATTTGCGGGAATAAACCATCAATCAGAGCATCCTCAGCAACGTCACAGTGGAATACTAATTTTGAGTCAAAATCAGCGGCTAAATCTGCAACACGGCCTTGGTGCTTTTCCATTTGATAGGTAAACGCCAGTTCAGCGCCTTCACGTTTCATGGCAGCGGCAATGCCGTAGGCGATAGAACGGTTGCTCAATAAGCCTGTGATTAATATTTTTTTACCAGCTAGAAATCCCATAATACATCCTGTTTAATTATCTTAATTATTTGAATTGCTACGCGGATCAAGTGCATCACGTAAACCTTCTCCAAGCAAATTATACCCCAACACGGTGACTAAAATGGCAAGGCCGGGAAACAGCGATAGCCACCATGCAAACTGTATATATTCTTTACCGTCGGTAAGGATATTGCCCCAAGAGGCCTGTGGCGCCTGTACACCAAGCCCTAGGAAGCTAAGACCAGACTCCATGAGTACTGCACCGGCTACGCCTAATACAGAGCTGACGATAATAGGGGTCAAACTGTTGGGTAACAAATGCGTAAATATCAAGCGTGCATCTTTGGCACCTAATGTGCGTGATGCCAGCACAAATTCTCGCTCACTCAAACTCAAAAATTCCGCACGCACCAAGCGTGTTACCCCCATCCATGAGGTGAGGCCAATCACGACCATAATATTAATGATGGACGGTGTGAGGAAAGCAATGACAGCGAGTATCAAAAAGAAGCTAGGGATAGACAGCATCACATCGACTAAGCGCATGATGAAAGTATCTACCCAGCCGCGGTAATAGCCTGCCAATGCACCTAATAGAATACCGATAGCGGTTGAGATGCCTACCGCCACTAAACCTACCAGCAAGGAAATACGGCCGCCATGCAACATGCGGCTCAATACATCACGACCGAGCCCATCGGTGCCCATCCAGTGGCTGGCTGATGGGCCTAACAAGATGGCTTTTACATGAATATCATCCGGGTCATATGGTGAAATGATAGGGGCGAGCATTGCCAGCAAGAATACGCAAACAATGATGATGAAACCAGTCAGTGCCAGTGGATTTGATAAAGCTTTTCTGAAGAGATTTTTATGCATAATGATATTTAATCCCTAGCCTCTCGCCACGCCACGACGTACACGCGGGTCAGCCCATGCGTAAGCGACATCTGCCAACAGGTTGCCAATCAGCGTAAGTGCCGAGCCGATAGTGAGTATGCCCATAATTACAGGGAAGTCGCGCATCAGTACGGCATCATAAAAAAGCTTGCCCATGCCAGGTATAGCAAAAATGGTTTCTGCAATCACCGAGCCGCCAATCAAGCCGGGTATAGATAAACCAACAATGGTAATCAAAGGTAGTAAGGCGTTTCTAAGTGCATGCGTGTAAACCACTTTATGTTCACTTAGGCCTTTAGAGCGTGCTGTAGTGATGTAGTCTTGAAAAAGTACATCCAGCATGCCGTTTTTCACGAAAAGGGTGATGCCTGCTAAACCTGTGACTGATGGGATAATCACCGGCATGAATAAGTGACTAACGCTGTCTTTGAGCTTGCCCCAAGTGTCTAGGTTGTCGTAATTAATACTGTGCAGGCCTGAGATTGGGAACCAGTTATTCATCACGCCTAGCCAATACATGAGTAGCAAAGAAAGCCAAAAGCCCGGGATAGAAAAGCCGACGAAATTAAACAGGGTAATGGACTTGTCCTGCCATCCGCCATACCTGCGTGCCGCAACTATGCCTAATGGGATAGCCAATACTAAGGTGAGAATTAAACCTAGAATATTGATCATTAAGGTGATGGGTAAAGCTTCTTGGATTAGGCCTTTGGTGACATTGCCGTCTTTATCCGTCTTTTGCCAGAATACCGGCTTTTGGTGGGTTGCAAATGAAGTACCGAAATCCAAAGTGGCCATGCGTTTGAGCCATAAGCCATATTGCACAATTACCGGTTTGTCTAAATTGTAAAGTTCGCGTAACTTTTGGCGGGATTCTTCGCTCGCTTTGGGATTGAATGATGCTTCATTGTTGGTAATG
>DATHWX010000003.1:0-102378 GCA_035460225.1 Methylotenera sp. | reverse complement strand
GGAAAGATTTTTCTGTAAAAGAGAATGGGGAATTGAAATGTCAGATGTATGAAACACTTAAATCTAATACTCTATTATGGGAGCAATACCGCGCCATTAAAAAGATTGCAAACCATCATGATGTGACAATATATAATGCAACATCAGGAGGCGCTTTAGATGAGTTTGCGCTGGTCAATCTAGACGACCTTTTCATCAATAATCATGAATAAAAAAATAATAAAAAAATTTGGTTTACTTTTATTCCCACCTGTAATAATTAAAGCAATCAATTACTTTAGAAACCAGGGTGTTAAATTTTCAGGTATTTATCCAACTTGGGAACAAGCTCAAGCTGATGCCAAAGGTTATGAAGCCAATGAAATTTTAAATCAAATAATTGCTAATACCAAGTTAGTTGAGTCTGGCAAAGTTGCGTACGAACGTGATGGTATTGTATTTGATAACCTAAACTATAATTTTCAATTGCTAGCAGTGCTATTAAGAGCTGCTACTGAAAATGGCAATACTCTTAGAGTATTAGATTTTGGCGGCTCATTAGGAAGTACTTATTATCAATGCCGTAACTTCCTGCAAGGGATCGCTACGCTAAAATGGTGTGTAGTGGAACAAAGTCATTTTGTAAAAGAGGGTAACAAGCATTTTGCAAATGAAGTGTTAAGTTTTCATGAAACCATTGCGGAGGTTATGATTAATCATCAACCTAATTTAGTCTTATTTTCAAGTGTATTGCAATATTTGTCTGAGCCTTATTTGATTCTTAATGAAGTTATTAAAAATGGTCCAAATTATATTGTTATTGATAGAAACCCTTTTTTGCAGAGTGGTGGAACCATAATAAGTTTACAAAAAGTTCCTAAAGAGATTGTTGAATCCAGTTATCCGATTTGGTTATTTAATGAGAAAGAATTTAAAGACTTTTTCATTAACAAATATTCGGAGATAGCAACATTCTCAGCGTTAGATGGGACAATAGGACAGGGCCGATTAAAGGCAGATTTTAAAGGCATTATTTATAAAAAAATAGAACAAAGGTAGTATTAAATTAAATGAAGAAATTTTTAATTAAAAAACTAGCAAAAGTAGGTAATTTGTTTGGCCTAGGTGCGATAGCTGAACAGTTATTAGAAACAAAATTGCTGGCAGCACAGGCTAATATTAATCAAATAAAATTAATGCCGCCCGTTAAAAATTTAACAGAAGCTGAATTTAAGGTATTTTCGCAGTTTGGAGATGACGGTATTTTGCAGTATCTGATTCATCATCTTTCCATTCCAAAAGCACTTCAAACATTTGTTGAGTTTGGAGTAGAAAATTACGAAGAGTCTAATACACGACTCTTGTTAATGCATAATAACTGGAGCGGCTTGATTATGGACGGCTCGGAATCCAATATGGAGTTTGTGCGACGCAGCCGTTATTATTGGAAACATGACGTTATTGCAAAAGCTGTATTTATAGATAGAGATAATATAAATGCGCTAATTTCAGATGCTGGAATTTCTGGTGAAATTGGTATTTTGAGTATAGATATTGATGGGAACGATTACGCGGTATGGGACGTAATTGATGTAATCAACCCTGTTTTAGTTGTAGCGGAATATAATGGCATTTTTGGGTCGGAACATGCTTTAAGCGTTCCATACAATCCATTGTTCAGAAGAACACAAGCACATTACTCAAATTTATATTGGGGTTGTTCTCTTGCTGCATTGAACCATTTATCAATTAAAAAAGGCTATACGTTCGCAGGGTGCAATAGCGCTGGAAATAATGCTTACTTCATTCGCAATGATTATTTGAATGAAAAAATACCCCAACCAACATTAACTGAAGGGTATGTGAATCCAAAATTTAAAGAATCAAGAAATGAAAAGGGTAAGCTAACTTTTTTAAAAGGTGTAGCTCGTTTAAAAGAGATCAGAGATATGACTATGGTAGACGTAATTAGCGGTAAAACAGTCTTAATAAGTGAGTTATTCAAGGTTTAACATGATTGAAGTTATAGAGTATCAAGGAACTAGATACGCTGAAGTAATAAGAGCGGATGTTCGAGTAGAAAAAACACGTTTTTTTTCACCGGCAGAATCTTCTTTTCAGTTCGGTTTGCTAGCACATGGTTCTGGCTACCAAGAGCCTCCGCATTATCATCAAGAGTTTGAACGCACAGTTAGTGACTTGCAACAAATGTTTGTTGTGCAACGAGGCATTGTTGGAGTTCAGCTTTTTGATGATGAAGGTAGATTGTTAAAAGAGGTAATTTTAAACCCAGGTGATGCCATAGTATTGATTCATGGCGCACATGCCATTCGTGTAATTGAAGATATGCAGTGTATAAGTGTTAAGCAAGGCCCTTTTTTAGGTGACAGCTACGATAAAGTAATAATAGAGACTAAACAATGATCCCAGTATTTGAGCCAGTAATAGGTGAAGAAGAAATTGAATATGTAACAGATGCACTTAGGAAGGGCGAATTGTCTGGAACTTTTGGGCACTATTTAGAAAGTTTTGAGAAAGAGTTCGCTGCATATTCTGGTTGTAAATATGGTGTGGCAGTAAGTAATGGAACTACTGCGCTACACTTAGCAGTTGCTGCTGCAGGCGTATTGCCAGGTGATGAAGTGCTAATTAGTGCGAGCACTAATATTGCTACTGCATTGGGTGTAGTTCATAACGGGGCGATACCTGTGCCTGTAGATAGCGAAGAAGAAACTTGGAATCTAGACGTAAGTTTGATCGAGTCTTTAATAACACCAAAAACTAAAGCCATCATCCCAGTTCATTTGTTCGGTCATCCAGTTGATATGGATGCTTTAATGCAGATTGCTGATAGACATAACATAGTTGTTATAGAAGATTGTGCAGAGTCTCATGGAGCTACCTATAAAGGAAAGATGACTGGTAGTTTTGGGGCAATGGGATGCTATAGTTTTTATGCAAATAAAGTAATCACTACAGGTGAAGGTGGGATGGTAGTTACCAATGATGAAGCGTTAGTAACTCAATTAAAATTATTAAGAAATTTAGCATTTACAGAGCCACGTTTTAGGCATGAGGTAACTGGCTATAACTTCCGTATGACTGGATATCAAGCAGCAATGGGCTTGGCTCAAACACGTAAAATTGACAAAATAGTTGACGAAAAAAGACGGGTTGCACATACCTATAACAATTATTTGGCGGATATAAAAGGTCTTCAGTTGCCAGTTGAACGTGAATGGGCTAAAAATGTGTATTGGATGTATGCGGTAGTAGTTACACCTGAATTTGGCATGACACGTGACGTTTTAGCCAAAGCTTTGAAGGTTGAAGGGGTGGATACGCGTACATTTTTCTGTTCGATGGCTGATCAGCCTTGTTTACAAGCACTGGGCGGCTTTAAGCAAATACCTACCCCCGTTGCAAGTCGCATATGGGAAACTGGACTCTATCTTCCATCTACACATACGTTAAGTGAGTCTGATATTGCTTATATTGGACAAGCAATAAGAAATATTCAGAAAAGTAATCAATAATATGCGCATTGGGGCTTACTTTGGAGCTACCAACCCTCAAGTTGGTGGTGGTTTTACTTTTCAAGACGAAGTTTTGAAGGCGCTAGTAAGACAGGCAGTGAATGCTCCTCAACACGATTTTTTCGTAATAGGGACATCATCTAGCTTACATGACTATCTAGGGTCATTAGAGTTACCAAAGAACCTAAGTTTTTTACTTTCGAAAAGTCCTAATATTTTTCAGAGGGTTTGCGAGTGGCTGAAAAAAGGGTTATTAATCCTCACAAGAATATTAAAAGTTCCTGGTCCATTAGAAAAGTTAGCAAAAAAGAATAAGTTAGATTTAATTTGGTTTATAGGGGGCGGAAGTTTTGAAGTTTTAGATACACCTTACATAGCTACAGTTTGGGATTTGCAACATAGGCTACAACCATGGTTCCCAGAGGTAAGTGCAAATGGTGAGTGGGCCGCAAGAGAAACCCAATACCATTACTTTTTATCGCGAGCTTCTTTTGTGATTGTAGGGACGGAAGCAGGGCGTGAAGAGGTTGAATTGTTTTATCGAGTTCCAAAATTCAGAATTTATAAACTTCCACATCCAACACCTTCGTTTGCATTGAATCAGTCACAGGATGTCGCAGATGTATGTAAAAAATATAATTTGCCTCAAAATTATATTTTTTATCCCGCACAGTTCTGGTCACATAAAAATCATATTAACTTATTACAAGCTATAAAAATAGTGAATGAAAAATACGGGGTAAAGTTGCCTTTAGTATTAGTTGGTGCCGACAAAGGTAATTTGGATTACGTCAAGCAATCGGCTTATGACTTAGGTCTGCAAACACAATTGTTTGTATTAGGATTTGTGCCACAAGCAGATTTATATGATTTATACAAAAATGCATCTATGTTGGCTTATATAAGTTTGTGTGGCCCAGAAAATTTGCCTCCATTAGAAGCGTTTGCAATTGGTTGCCCTGTTGTTGCTTCGGAAGTATGTGGCAGTAAAGAGCAGTTTGGCGAAGCTGTACTATTTTGCGATCCCAAAAATCCACAAGATATAGCAGACCAAATCTATCGAGTACTTCATGATGAAAATTTGAAAGAAGAATTAATTAATAATGGGCGTATCCGTGCGTCTTCTTGGACTGCTGATGACTTTGTAATAGGAGTTTTCAAAATGGCAGAAGATTTTAGTGCAATAAGAAAAAACTGGTCAAACTAAAATTTAGATTGAGAATAAAAAATATTATATATAAATCAATAGTATAAAACAAATGGAAAAAACTAAAAAACCTCTAATTACAGTTATTGTTGCTGTTTTTAATGGAGATGGAACATTACAAGAGTGTATTAGTAGTATTGCACGCCAAACCTATACGAATAAAGAATTAATTATTATTGATGGTGGTTCTAAAGATGGTACCGTCAATCTATTAAAGACCAATTCTAACTATATTAATTATTGGGTTTCCGAACCTGATAAAGGAATATACAACGCATGGAATAAGGGTTTATTACATTCAACTGGAGAATGGGTTTGCTTTATAGGAGCAGATGATTTTTTTTGGGATTCTAATGTATTAGAACAAATGTCCAAACAGTTAGCAAAACTGCCAATTGATATACGTGTGGCCTATGGTCAGACAATGTTGCTTAATGAAGACGGGAAAAAGTTATATCCAATAGGTGAGCCATGGTACAAAATCAAAAAAAGATTTAGACAAGTTATGTGCATTCCACATTCTGGGGCAATGCACCGACGCAGTTTGTTAGAACAGTTTGGTGGATTTGATGAGTCATTTCGTATTGCCGGTGACTATGATTTGTTAATGCGAGAGCTTAAGACGTTCGATGCTGCATTTATTCCAAATCTAATAACAACGGGTATGCGACAAGGTGGGATCAGTAGCAAACCAGCTAATGGCTTATTAGCAATGAGAGAAATGCGTCGTGTACAAAAGTTACATGGACAAAGCCTACCAGGACTAGCTTGGATAATGACCACCACAAAAGTTTATATTCGACTATTGTTATGGCGCTGGCTTGGTGAGGATTTAACTAGAAAGGTTATTGATAAATATAAAAATATCGGTCTTAGGGTTTAGTATCAGTGAAAAAGATTATCGCGATAACTGGTGCATCAGGGTTTATTGGAAATCACCTTGTTAAAGAGTTATTAAAATCAGGTGACTATCGCATAAAACTGCTATCAAGGAATGGACTCCAAGAACATAGCTTTTCTAAAGAAGCAGATGTTGAAGTTGTGATAGGTGACTTACTTCAACCGCAATCTTTGAATAAGTTTTTAGAAGAAGATTGCATAGTTGTCAATCTTGTATATCTGTGGAATGGCGGAGATAGTGAAAATGTTACTGCTATTCTGAATTTATTACAGGCATGTAAAACTGCAAATATTAAACGTTTACTTCATTGTAGTACTGCTGCAGTTGTAGGACGAGTCAACGATGATATTGTTACTGAACAAACAGATTGTCGACCAATTACTGATTACGGTATTACTAAATTAAAGATAGAACATATTGTTTCTAGTATGGCTAAAGATAATTTTGATTTGGCTATTTTGCGGCCTACATCAGTTTTTGGTGTTGACGGAAAACCGTTAAAAAAACTTACAAAAGATTTAACAACCAGAAATAAAAAGCTTACTAATTACCTTAGATCTTGTCTTTTCGGTAAAAGAAGAATGAATTTAGTATGTATAGAAAATGTAGTCTCATCTATTATTTATCTAATCAATTATCCGAAACTTCTAAAAAATGAAATCTTCATTATTTCTGATGATGATAGTCCTTTTAATAACTTTTCTGATGTAGAGCGTTTTTTAATGCAAAAATTGGAAATTAGAGATTATGTTTTATCCCCGCTCCATTTTCCGTATTTCATATTAAAACTCTTACTTGCCTGCCTTGGTAGGAATAATATAAATCCACATACCATTTACTCTTCCTATAAATTGCAAAGTATAGGCTTTGAGAGAGTTATAAGTTTTGAAACCGGATTGGCAAAATATGCCTCATGGTATAAAGCTTTTATTATGATTGATAAGAAGGCGTAATAGCGTGTTGCATGTACTAAACGTCAATTCTTTTCTAGACTTTAAAACAGGGGGAGGGACGGCTGAGCGTACTTTCCAGATGAGTCGCCATCTTGCTTCCGCAGGGGTTGAATGCACAGTGTTAACGATAGATACGGGCTTAGATGGCGCACGTATATCAGCGATGAAGCCTGCTGTCACAGTCGCTTTGCCTTTGCTTATAAGACGTTTTTTTGTACCGATTGTCAGTTGGAACAAACTGCGCAATTTAGTTGGTAGTGTAGATATCATCCATTTAATGGGGCATTGGAGTTTATTAAATGCCCTAGTTTATATTGCTGCCCGCATTGAGAATAAACCTTATGTTGTATGCCCAGCAGGCGCACTGCCTATTTTTGGACGTTCTAGATTAATTAAGAAGCTATATAACTTTATAGTAGGGAATGCCCTAATACGTAATGCTTCAGGTTGGATTGCAGTTACTAAAGCAGAGTTTCCTCATTTTGAAGCTTATGGTATTGATACTATTAAGGTAACAGTGATTGCCAACGGAGTTTCTGAAGAAGATTTCTTATCGGAGCTCTCTAACCAGCAATTCCGTAGAAAATATCAGCTCTCAGGTGCACCGATTATATTATTCATGGGGCGATTGAATCCCATAAAAGGGCCAGATCTTTTATTGCAAGCTTTTGGAACAATTCACGCTGATATTGGGGATTGCCAATTGGTTTTTGCTGGGCCAGATGAAGGTATGCAGGAAGCGTTAATTGATTTGGCAAAGCAATATGGCGTTAGTGAAAGGGTGCATTTCCTAGGGTTTATAAACGGCAGTGATAAGGCTGCGGCATATAAGGCTGCTCGGTTACTTGTCGTACCTTCGCGTCAAGAAGCTATGTCAATTGTGGCATTAGAAGCTGGTATTTGTGGTACGGCAGTGATGCTAACGGATCAGTGTGGTTTTAGTGAAATCAAAACCGTAGATGACAGGATGGAGGTGCAGGCGAATGTTTCAGGAATTGCGGAAGGGCTGAAATATATACTGAGTCCGCCTGTCATGATTGATAACCTAGCTAAGTCATTTCGTTCATTAGTACTTAAAAAGTACACATGGGATTCAATAGTCATAAACTATATTGATTTGTACAAAGCAATTTTGATAAGTAATTCGAAAACATGAATGTCCTTATAGTTAGCCAGTACTTTTGGCCTGAGAGTTTTAGAATTAACGATATTGCTAAATCTATGCAATTAAAAGGTATTGGAGTTGAGGTACTTACTGGCAAGCCAAATTACCCTGCAGGAGATATATATGATGGTTACAAGGCCTGGGGTTGTCAGCAAGAACAATTTGAGAGCATTACCTTACATCGTATCCCGCTAATACCTCGTGGCAAGCGTACTTTTTTGTTAGCATTAAACTATCTATCATTTATATTCTTCGGACTATTGCTAGCCCCATGGAAGTTACGCAAGCAGCGATATGATGCAATTTTTGTATATGGGATATCGCCCATTCTTCAAGCTATACCGGCCCTTCTTATTGGGTGGATAAAAGGGGTGCCAGTTGTAATTTGGGTACAGGATTTATGGCCACAAAGTCTTTCAGCGACGGGATATATACATAATTCTTTAGTACTGAATTTAGTAGAGAAAGTTGTACGATTTATTTACCGAAAAGCTGATTTATTATTGGTCCAATCACGTGCATTTGAAGAACCTGTCACCACTATGTCGTCGGGCACCCCTGTTTTGTATTACCCAAATGCAGCAGATGACGTATTAGCCCAAACCTCAGAAACCAGCTCTAACCCTATAGCAGGCTTAGATGAAGGTTTTTCTGTCATGTTTGCAGGTAATATTGGCAAAGCTCAAGCAGTAGAAGTGATAGTTGAGGCGGCAACAATATTAAGAGATCATCAAGATATACATTTTGTTGTTCTTGGAGATGGTAGTTGCCGTGACATGATGTTGAAAGAGGTCGAAGCTCGTGGATTGACGAATTTGCATCTGCCAGGGCGCTTCCCAGTTGAAAGTATGCCTGGTTTCATGCAAAAGGCATCTGCTTTGCTAGTGACTCTGGCAAATCAAACGATATTTGCTGCTACAGTCCCAAATAAAATACAAGCCTATATGGCGGCTGGTCGACCTATTTTAGCTTGTTTGGACGGGGAAGGCGCAAGATTGGTAAATGAAGCTAATGCAGGGCTTTGCGTGCCAGCTGAAGATGCCGTGGCCTTGGCCAAAGCTGTTATAGAGCTATATAAAATGCCGGAAGAAGGAAGAGATCAATTGGGTGCGAACGGAAGGCAATATTACAAAGAAAATTTTAATCATGATAAGTTGGTGGATGATTTGATTGTTAAATTACAGTTAGCTTCACGGCAGTATAAGGGGGAGTAAATGAGAATATTGGTCGTAGGTGCCAATGGCATGATAGGTAGTACGATTATCAGGGTATTAAGTGAGAAACCTGAATTTGATGTGTTTGGATCAATCCGTGACACAAAGTCGAAAGACTTATTCTCAAAGGCAATAGCTGAAAAGTTAGTTCCAGGGATAGAGGTTACTTTAGAGTCAGCACTTTTAAGACTATTTAAAGAAATCCAACCGGAAGTGGTAATCAACTGTGCTGGTTTAACTAAGCATTTACATGGTGCTAACGATCCTAATACAGCAATCCCAATTAATGCATTATTTCCGCATAGATTAGCTGCATTCTGCCAAATTTCTGGTGCGAGATTGATACATGTAAGTACAGATTGCGTGTTCTCTGGCACTAAAGGTGGGTATGTTGAGGCGGACCAGCCGGATGCTATAGATTTTTACGGTCAAACAAAAGCAATGGGTGAAGTGGATAACCCAAATGCTATTACTTTACGCACTTCAACTATCGGGCATGAGTTGAATACTGCTTATGGCTTGCTTGATTGGTTCTTATCACAAGATAAGCAATGTAAAGGATTTTCTAAAGCAGTATTTTCTGGTCTACCAACAGTTATTTTTGCTGAAATCATTCGGGATATCGTAATTCCGAGGTCTGAAATGCATGGACTTTACCAAGTCGCTGCGAGGCCAATCAATAAATATGATTTACTTAAACTCATTGCGCATGTTTATAAAAAAGATATTGAAATCATCGCCGATGATAGTTTTGTAATAGATCGCTCATTAGACGCCAGTAAGTTTAATCAAGTTACAGGCTATAATCCGCCTAGCTGGCAAGAGTTAATCGAGACTATGCATCAATATCAATAATTTTAAAGATATCGAACAATTATGTTTAACAATAAAGTATTAATGATTACCGGGGGTACCGGGTCATTTGGGAACACAGTCCTCAAGCGTTTTTTATCTACTGATGTCCGCGAAATTCGCATTTTCAGTCGGGATGAGAAAAAGCAGGAAGATATGCGTATTCAGCTCGCAAACGATAAGCTGAAATTTTATATCGGCGATGTGCGGGACTACGATAGTCTTTCTCAAGCCATGATAGGAGTGGATTACATATTCCATGCGGCTGCATTAAAGCAAGTGCCTTCATGCGAGTTCTATCCGATGGAAGCCATACGTACGAATGTGCTGGGTACTGAAAATGTTTTAAATGCAGCGATTGCTAACAAGGTTCGTCGAGTCGTTGTCCTAAGCACAGATAAAGCAGTTTATCCCATCAATGCTATGGGTATATCTAAGGCGATGGCTGAAAAACTGCTTTTGGCCAAATCAAGATTCGTGGGCGACACCGATACTGTTATCTGTGCCACGCGTTATGGCAATGTAATGGCTTCAAGAGGGTCTGTGATTCCTCTTTTTGTATCCCAGCTTAAAGAAAGTAAAGCACTGACCCTCACAGATCCAAGTATGACTCGTTTCCTGATGTCACTTGAAGATTCAGTGGATTTGGTATTGCATGCTTTTGAGCATGCAAAGCAAGGCGATATCTTTATTCAAAAAGCACCTGCTTCAACTGTAGGAGACTTGGCACAGGCGCTGAAAGAGCTGTTCAAATCAAATTCTGATTTTCGTATTATCGGCACGCGACATGGAGAGAAGCTCTATGAGTCTTTGATCTCACGTGAAGAGATGGCTAAAGCAGAAGATATGGGTGGGTATTATAGAATTCCTGCAGATAATAGGGATTTGAATTATTCCAAATATTTCAGTGATGGTGAAGATATAATTTCGCATTTAGATGATTACACCTCTCATAATACAAAGCGTCTCAATGTGGAAGAAATCAAGGCTCTATTATTAAAATTAGATTTTATCAGGGAAGAATTGAATGCTTAAGGTAATGACGATTGTTGGTACGCGGCCAGAATTAATTAAGATGAGCCGTGTGATTGCTGAGTTTGATCAGCATACCCAACATATTTTGGTGCATACAGGCCAAAATTATGATTACGAATTGAACCAAGTGTTTTTTGAAGATTTGGAAATACGCAAGCCAGATTATTTCCTTGAAGCAGTTGGCGAAAATGCAGCTCAAACTATTGCGCAAGTCATTATGAAAGCAGATGAAGTTCTGGAGAAAGAGAATCCAGACGCTGTAATGTTATATGGCGATACCAATTCTTGTTTGGCAGTAATAGCAGCTAAGCGCCGTAAAATACCAGTTTTTCATATGGAAGCCGGTAATCGTTGTTTCGACCAGCGTGTGCCAGAAGAGCTGAATCGCAAGGTCTTAGATCACCTAAGTGATATCAATTTAGTGCTTACTGAACATGCCCGTCGTTACTTAATTGCAGAAGGTATTCGGCCTGAGACTATCATCAAGACCGGCTCACATATGCGTGAAGTGCTTGATTACTATATGCCTAGCATTGTAAAGTCGAATGTATTGTCACGAGTAGGTTTGGAAAGTCAAAAGTATTTTATTGTAAGTACGCATCGCGAAGAGAATGTAGATACACCTGAAAATCTCAAAGACTTGGTTGAGACATTGAACGCGTTAGCGGTTGAATATAGTTACCCAGTACTTGTTTCTACGCATCCACGCACCAGAAAACGTTTAGATTCGCTAGGTATTTCCGATATCAACCCATTATTAGAGTTCGCTAAACCTTTTGGATTTTTTGATTACATAAAATTACAAATGGAAGCACTGTGTGTGATTTCCGATAGTGGAACAATTACTGAAGAAGGGTCCATGCTGAACTTGCCTGCAATTACGATACGTAATGCACATGAGCGTCCCGAAGGTATGGATCAAGGTACGCTTATTATGAGTGGACTAAAAAAAGATCGTGTCTTAGACGCCATCAAGGTGATTACAACACAGCACGATAATCAGAAAAGCGTTATGCATAGAGTGGAAGATTACGAAGGTGGTTTGGTTTCAAAAAAACTACTCAGGATTGTATTGAGTTATGTAGATTATGTGAACCGTACTGTGTGGTCTAAATAGTGTGAATAGTAGTCGCATACTTGTTACAGGGGCAAATGGCTTTGTTGGTCATCAATTATGTGAAGAGCTAGTCAAGTTAGACTTTCCAGTGAGCGCGGCAAGTCGTGCGAAGGAAAGTCTAAACATAATTGGTTGTGACGTTATCAAAGTCCCGGACATAGACGCTTATACCGACTGGACTGCTGCGCTATCTGAAGTAGATACTGTCATACATCTTGCTGCACGTGTGCATGTCATGCATGACGATGCGACTAACCCCTTAGATGAGTTTCTTAAAGTAAATCTCCATGGGACAGTAAGTTTAGCTCGTCAAGCTGCAAATGCTGGAGTAAGGCGTTTTGTGTATGTAAGTTCAATCAAAGTTAATGGTGAATATACAATAGAAAGTGAGTCATTTACCGAAACATGCGCGCCCAATCCTCAAGACCCTTATGCTATCTCTAAATTGAGGGCAGAGCATGCACTGCAAGTAATAGGGGAAGAAACTGGTATGGAAATTGTCATTATTAGACCTCCATTGATTTATGGACCAGGCGTTAAAGCAAACTTTCTAAACTTAATCAAACTGGTAGATAGATCATTGCCTTTACCATTAGGCGATATACATAATTCACGTAGCATGGTTTATGTGGGCAATATTGTGAGTGCATTGGTTGCCTGTGCAACACACGGAAATGCGGCTAATCAACTATATTTAGTCAGCGATGGTGAGAATGTATCGACACCACAATTAGTAGCTAAGATATCCACTGCCTTGAATCGTCGCAATCGCATTTTTTACTTTCCCATTTTCTTAATTTATTTTGCTGCAACGTTGTTCGGCAAAAGGACGGTAATCCAGAGGCTAACACAATCATTGATAATCGATAGCGCCAAAATACGCAAAGAGCTTGGCTGGCAGCCACCATTTACATTAACTGATGGTCTGAAAATCACAGCAGACTGGTATAAACAAAACTCTAATTAGTATGCAATTTATAGCCATTTCTTTTTTGATAACTTTATTAGTGCTTGTTTTTCTGCTAAAAACACGTCTAGGCCTAATAGCCCTTGATCATCCTAATCATCGATCACTGCATGCTAAAGCAATTCCACGTACTGGAGGTATGGCGATAATATGCGGCATATTTGTAAGTTGGTATTTACTGGGTGGTGATGCTTATTGGATGTCGCTTATGGCAGCGCTGGTCTCATTATCAATATTGGATGATATTCAGGGCTTGCCCATCAAATTACGATTCTTAATACAGCTCATTATAAGCATAATTTTTATATGGTTATTTTTATCAAGCATATCGATATGGATTTTGGCTTTATTGGTGATTTCAATAGTGTGGATGACTAATCTATACAACTTTATGGATGGTTCGGATGGGTTGGCTGGAGGAATGACATTATTCGGTTTTAGTGCTTATGCCATAGCTGCTTATTTGGCAGGGGATAAACAATTGGCTTTTATGGCAGGAGTAACGGCTAGTGCAAGTATTGCCTTCTTGTTATTTAATTTTTATCCAGCCAAAATTTTCATGGGAGATGGTGGATCAATTCCTTTAGGTTTTCTTGCAGTTACAATGGGTTTATACGGATGTGAACTCATGTTATGGCCATTATGGTTTCCAATTATTGTGTTTTCACCATTCATTGTGGATGCAACTATAACCTTAATAAATAGAGTCCTTAGCAAAGACAGTATCTTTCACGCACATAGCAATCATTATTATCAACGACTTATTCGAATGGGTTTTGGACATAAATATACGGCAATTGCTGAATATATATTGATGTGCTTATCATCTTGTTCAGCAATTTTAATGTTGAATTTGAATTTACCCGCTCAACTTATGAGCCTATTAATATTAGCCTTGGTATATATTATCCTGATGTCGATTATTGATAGAAAATGGAATAAATATAGTATCACCATGTAGAATGTGCAGAATCTAAAAACCTAATATTATATGTTTAATTTGCAATTCGTTTCGAATCCCCGATCTCTTTTAGCCCTAGTGCATGATGTATGCATGGCTCTTTTGGCTTGGATATTGGCTTATTTATTCAGATTTAATTTTGATATTCCACCTGAGTTTTTAAAGTCTATTTGGTTAAATGCCATATGGATATTACCTTTACAAACCCTTCTATTTATTAGCTTTGGTCTGTATCAAGGGGTATGGCGTTTTGCAAGTTTGCCCGATCTCAAACGAATTTTAAAAGCAATACTGCTTGCAGCTTTTATTGCAGCTTCTATATTACTAATGTTTAGACCGCTCGATGTCGTACCCAGATCTGTTCTGGTACTCGACCCAATTCTACTAATATTAATGATGGGCGGTAGTCGCCTAGCATATCGAGCTTGGAAGGAACACCATTTATACAAGCTAACTCATAAGCACGGTAAGCCGGTATTAATATTAGGTGCTGGGGAAGCCGCTATTGCACTGCTAAAGGATTTATCCAGAAGTAAAGAATGGTGCGTTGTAGGCCTATTAGACGATGATTCTGTGATACATGGCCGCCAATTAATGGGTGTGCGGGTATTCGGTGCGGTTAACTTACTACCTACAGTAGCTCATGATTTAAATGTTCAACATGCGATTGTTGCTATGCCATCTGTGTTGTATCAATCACGTCGGATAGCTGTTGAAACAGCGACCCAAGCTGGTTTAACGGTCTTAACAGTGCCAAATTTTGAGGACTTAATGAGTGGTAAAGTTAGTATCTCACAAATCAGAAAAGTTGAAGTTGAAGATCTATTAGGACGTGAACCTGTTGCCCTAGATAATCAAGGTTTACATGCTTTGATAGAAAAAGATACAGTATTGGTGACTGGAGCAGGTGGCTCTATCGGCTCTGAGCTTTGCAGACAAATCGTTAAGTACCACCCCAAAGCCTTAATTTGTTTAGACATTTCTGAATATTCCCTCTATAACTTAGAACAGGAATTTAGTCAGTTACAGTTGCAAGTTCAATTGATTTATATTACCGGCGATGTAAAAAACTCACAACGAATCAAAGCTTTATTGAAAAAATATCAACCTTCAGTAGTATTTCATGCGGCTGCTTATAAACATGTGCCTATGATGGAAAATGGGAACGTAAGTGAAGCTTTGTCTAATAACGTAATTGGGACACATACCGTAGCGCAGGCATGTAAAGAAATGGAAGTGTCGAAATTTGTACTTATTTCAACAGATAAGGCCGTGAATCCAACTAATGTAATGGGGGCAAGTAAACGGCTTGCTGAAATGGTCTGCCAGGGTTTGCAGGAGCTACTAAATGAAAACGTTAATGTTACTAAATTTGTGATTGTAAGATTCGGTAATGTGCTTGGCAGTAGTGGTAGTGTCATTCCTAAGTTTCGTGAACAGATCGCGAAAGGGGGACCTGTCACAATTACCCATCCGGAGATCACACGTTATTTCATGTCGATACCAGAGGCGGCTCAATTAGTGATGCAGGCAGGTTTGATGGGAGCAGGTGGAGATATCTTCGTATTGGATATGGGTGAGCCGGTCAAAATTGCTGCATTAGCGGCGGACATGATACGGTTATCCGGTTTGCAAACCGACGAAATTAAAATCGAATATGTGGGTCTTCGGCCAGGTGAGAAGCTATATGAAGAGTTACTCGCTGATGATGAACATACTTTACCAACACCGCATGAGAAGTTGAGGATTGCGGTAGCGAGAAATGTAGATAAAACTTGGGTGAAAAGGCTTTTAAAATGGATAGATTCCGTTCAAGAAGCCAATGAAACAGATATTAAAAATGAATTAAAAGTATGGGTGGAAGAATATATTCCGCATCACTTAACTAGTAACGATACCTTTAGCAATGAAGACAATAGCGCCGATGTAAAGTTAAAACGTGTGACGTTGCATTAATTTTCTAGAAATAAAATAAATATTTTGAATCCAGCCCAATTATTAGAACAAGCAGAGCTCATTCATTCAAGTGAAGCGGTTGAGTTAGCAATCGCTAGATTAAGCGAAGAAATTACCCAAGTTATGCACAGTAGCAAGCCGATAGTAATTTGCGTAATGGGTGGTGGAATAGTGTTTGCAGGTCAATTATTAACAAAGCTAAATTTCGCTTTAGAAGTTGATTATGTGCATGCTAGCCGTTATCAGAATGAGACCGTGGGAAAAGTATTAGTGTGGAAAGCGCTACCTAAATTGGATTTAACCGGGCGATCAGTATTATTGATTGACGATATTCTGGATGAGGGAATCACGCTTAAAGAAATCAAAGAAAAGTGTATAAGTTTAGGCGCAAAAGAAGTTTTATCCGCAGTATTGATAGAGAAGAAATTGACGCATTCAAAACCAATTACAGCAGATTTTGTAGGCCTTGAAGTCCCGGATAAATACGTATTTGGCTATGGGATGGACGCTTACGGTTGGTGGCGTAACTTATCATCTATTTATGCGTTAAAATAACTGTCAAATTAAAATAATCAATATGTTATAAATTTGACGTTACAGTTGGCTATCCAACATATTACGTTGGCAATTTAAAAAATCGATCGTTAACTCATTAAAAATAAAGCATTTAATTTACTTCTTTTACAACTTACATTGGCATTTATTATGCATGAGATATAGTTAGTTAAAGTATTTGAGAAAATAATGCATATGGAAGTTAATAATTCACACTTGGAAAAAGTATTTTCGGTCATTAAGCATTCTTATTGCATAGATAAACACATCGATTTTTTCAACTGGTTGCAAAACAATGTAAATGAGATTTTGCCGCATAACCTATTACTAGCCAGCTGGGGCGATTTCAAAGATACGCTTGAATCTAGTAATCTTAGCTATGATGTTGCGTCCAATTTAAGCTGCGTCAGTACCAAAATGGTATTGGATTCTGCTGCAGAAGTAGATGATTTGATGATGTATCTTCATGAACGCTGGATTAGAAATGAACGGCGCTGGTACGTGATCAACCAGATTCATTCAACAAGTGAAAGTAATCTTCCTGATACGTTTATAAAAAAGCTCAATCAAATCAATTCCCTGCTTGTTTATGGCGTGAGTGATGTACGAGGCAATAATGAGTGCCTGTACGTATTTTTTAATGAGCAACCAGTCTTCAATGTAGGTGACTCAGTTATGGGGTTAATCATGCCGCACATTGATAATGTGCTTAGGAAGATCCAACATATCGAACCTGTGGAATTATCTGGTGGGATTGCTAGCGTAGCTAAAGCGTTTTCAGACTTAAGCGCGCGTGAGTTAGAGATCATTCACTGGGTAAAATCAGGTAAAACTAACACGGAAATCGGTTTGATTTTAGAGATCAGCCAAAATACCGTTAAAAGCCACTTAAAGCGGATATTTCACAAACTCAACGTGACACGCCGGGCACAAGCTGTGGCTATGCTCTCGAACTAATTATTTAACGATTATTTGGGAATATTCGACCCGTATAATTTGCCCAGATCGAATTTTTGCAGTTTTCCTGGTTTCAATTTCACCATCTACTTTTACCAAACCTTCAGCAACCATCGCTTTACCGCGTCCACCGCTATCTGCCAAACCTACCAATTTAAGCAAGTTGCAAAGCTCGATATAATCCGTAGTTAATTCGAATTCAATGTTTTGCGACATATAGACTTCTGTGAATAGAGTAGAATAGAGTGTAACTGTAATGATGGTGCCCGGAAGAGGACTCGAACCTCCACATCTTTCGATACTAGTACCTGAAACTAGCGCGTCTACCAATTCCGCCATCTGGGCATATGATTTATTACTACTTTAGCATGTCTAATGCATGATGAACATGATAGCAATGCTATGCGGTAGAACCAAGGCGTCGAATTTTATATTAAAGGTAAGCTTTGTCAATGACAAAAAACACGAAACATAACAAAAGAAATACTGACCCTCACGCAGCGCGTGAAGCAATTAGATACGAAACTCCATTACCAAGCCGTGAACTCATTCTATCCACCATGAGTGAGCAAGGTATTCCCCTGAGTACAGAGCAGCTTTATATTTTGTTGGATATCAGTTCGGATGAACGAGAGATTTTTAGCAAACGCTTGAACGCGATGGAACGAGAAGGTCAGATCATCCGTAATCGAAAAGGCGCTCTATGCATTGCCGATAAGCTTGATTTGATTTCTGGCGTAGTACAAGGCCATCCGGATGGTTTTGGATTCCTGATTCCTGATGATAAAACCAAACTTAATGGCGAGGACTTGTTTTTAAGTCCTAAAGAGATGTCACAAGTGATGCATGGTGACCGTGCCATGGTGCGTATGAGTGGCCTTGATAGAAGGGGCCGCCCAGAAGGCAAGATTGTTGAAGTGCTTGAGCGCCGTACACAGAACCTGGTAGGCCGTGTAATCCGTACCAGTGGCGTCACCATTGTTGCAGCTGAAGATAAGCGCGTGAACCAGGATATCCTGATTCCATATCATTTGGATATGGATGCCAAGTCCGGCCAAGTAGTGATGGTGGAATTAACTGAGCAGCCTTCACCGCATGCCCAGCCCATGGGTAAGATCGTTGAGATTCTTGGCAATTATGCCGACAGCGGTATGGAAATCGAAATCGCCTTACGCAAACATAAACTGCCTTATGAATTCAGCAAAGAAGCGGTAAAACAAGCCGAGTCTTATCCAAGAACGGTACAGCCGGGAGATTACCGTGGCCGTATAGATTTGCGTGAAATGCCATTGATCACTATTGATGGTGAAACCGCCCGTGACTTTGATGACGCGGTCTATGCAGAACCGCAAGGTAAAGGCTGGCGTTTGGTAGTCGCCATTGCCGATGTGAGTTTTTACGTAAAACCTAATGATGCTTTGGATAAAAGTGCAATGGAGCGCGGCAACTCTATGTATTTCCCGCGCCGAGTTATCCCTATGTTGCCAGAAGCTTTGTCTAACGGCCTATGCTCGCTTAATCCTGATGTAGAGCGCTTGTGCATGATCTGCGATATGCAGGTCGATGGCGCCGGTATCGTAAAACAGTATAAATTTTACCCTTCCGTAATGCGTTCCAAAGCTCGTATGACCTATACCAAAGTCTATGAGATGCTACAAAATCCGCAAGGTGAATTGGCGCAGGAGTTTGCATGGCTGATGCCGCATTTACAAAACCTTTACAGCGTTTATCAATTGATGCTGGTTCAGCGCGAGAAGCGCGGGGCGATTGAGTTCGAGTCGTCTGAGACCATCATGATATTCAATGAGAACGGCAAGATAGATCGCATAGAACCTAGCACTCGTAATGAGGCGCACAAGCTTATTGAGGAATGCATGTTAGCTGCTAACGTTTGTGCAGCGGATTTCCTAAGCAGTCATGAGCATCCGGCGCTGTATCGTATCCATGAAGGGCCTACCCCTGAAAAGCTCGAATTATTACGTGCTTTCATGGGTGAGTTTGGCTTTGGTGTAGGTGGGGGGGACAAACCCCATGCCAAGGATTACGGTAAGTTGCTGGCACGCATTAAGGAGCGCCCTGATGCGCAGCTATTGCAAACCGTATTATTACGTTCTATGCAGCAAGCGGTGTATAGCCCGGATAATGTAGGCCATTTCGGTCTGGCTTATGACGCATATGCGCATTTCACCTCGCCAATCCGCCGTTATCCTGATTTGCTGATCCATCGTGCCATCAAGGCAGTATTGAATGGTGAGCGCTACAAAGCAGGAGATTGGGCAAGTTTAGGCGTGCAATGCTCAATGACGGAGCGCCGTGCCGATGACGCCACACGTGATGTGACCAATTGGCTTAAATGCTTTTACATGCAGGATAAGATCGGTGAGATTTTTGAAGGCACAGTCGCGGGTGTTACCAGTTTTGGTTTATTTGTAGCGCTTGATGGCGTATACGTAGAAGGCCTAGTTCATGTCACTGAGCTAGGTAATGATTATTTCCATTACGATAAAGCGCGCCATGAAATGGCTGGAGAGCGTACCGGTGTACGCTACCGTTTAGGTGATCGATTAACTATTAAAGTAGCGCGGGTCGATTTGGAAACCACGAAAATTGACTTTACTTTAGTAAATAAAAACAAAGGCTTGGAAAGCAATGCTAAGGCTGATGAACATGATGGCACTGAACAGCTCTCTATTAAAAGTAGTGATAATGCTAAAATAGACAATTCACGATTATCAGTTGATCGCGATAGCAGAGATAAAGCTGTTAAATCTCCTTTCGCAAAAGAGTTTGGCCGTAAGCCTAAGACTGGTAGCAAAGGAACTTCAGGTAAGTCTAAGGCAGGTAAATCAAGTCCAGGAAAAACAAGTTCTAGTAAAACAGGCGCTGCGCTATCCGGTAAAAAGAAATCCAAACGCAAGTAAATTCAAGCGCTAGTAATTTAAACAAAAATAATTAAACAAAGTAAATCAGGAATTAAAGGTAAAGAATGAGTGATGCCCGTATTTTATTTGGCTTCCATGCAGTATTAAGCCGTTTGCGTCAGCACAGCGCTAGCGTGCAGGAAATTTTGATTGATCGTGACCGTGTCGATGCGCGTATGAAAGATTTGCTAAAAATGGCAGAGATTTCCGGCGTACGGACTATGGAAGTTGAACGTAGCCGCTTGGATGGCATGGCAGGGATGAATGGTCGTCACCAAGGTGTGATCGCGCGTGTGATAGATACGCCTATTCCTTACAAAGATATACATGACATTTTAGAGTCTGACCTTACGGAACCGCCATTCTTCTTAATATTAGATGGTGTAGAAGATCCGCATAACCTAGGCGCCTGCTTACGGGTGGCGGATGCGATGGGTGTGCATGCTGTGATTGCCCCTAAAGATAGGGCGGTTGGCTTGAATGCAACCGTGCGTAAAGTGGCTTCTGGTGCGGCTGAAACAGTGCCGTTTATTGCGGTGACTAACTTGGCAAGAACGATCCGTGAGCTTAAGGATGCTGGCGTCTTTGTAATCGGCACAACTATGGATGCGCCGACCAATTTGCTGAATACCAAACTGGACGGGCCTTTGGCGATTGTATTAGGCGCGGAAGGTGATGGTATCCGCCGTTTAACCGCAGAAACCTGTGATGCACTAGTCACGATTCCTATGTTCGGTTCTGTAGAAAGCCTGAATGTAAGTGTGGCCAGCGGTATTTGCTTATACGAAGCGCGTCGCCAGCGTAGCGTGGCCGTAATTAAATAACTATTTAAGCTTTAATATTTTAAGCGTTCTTGCTCGAACATTTCTGAGCAGTTCAGCGTTCTCTACTAACGACTCGCCATAGCTTGGCACCAAAGTTTTCATCTTTGCCTGCCAGGCTGTGCTCTGCATCTGGGTACTAAAGCATTTTTCGATGACGTTAATCATGGCTTGGACAGATACTGAAGCGCCGGGAGAGGCGCCTAATAAGGCCGCTAAAGTGCCATCTTCCGAAGCTACGATCTCGGTACCGAATTCCAGCTTTCCACCTTTGTCATCGCATCTCTTGATGATTTGCACGCGTTTTCCGGCATTTTCCAAATGCCAATCGGTGTTTTTCGCTTCAGGATAAAAATGGCGTAATGTCGCCATGCGGGATAAGTGTGTTTGCAAGGCTTCGCCAACCAAGTATTTGGTCAGATCAAAATTATGGAAAGCAACGCCCAGCATAGACTTAATATTATTAAATTTGAGGGATTTGAATAAGTCCCAATATGAACCTTGCTTTAAAAATTTAGTAGTAAAACCTGCGTAAGGGCCGAATAATAAGGCAGGCTTACCATTGATGATACGTGTATCGAGATGCGGCACAGACATAGGCGGGGCGCCTAGAGCGGCTTTTCCATAGATTTTGCTGTTATGTTGAGCAATCACTTCAGGATTAGTACATACCAGCCATTGACCGCTTACAGGAAACCCGCCATAGCCCTTGCTTTCAATAATTTTTGAGCGCTGTAATAGCTTTAAAGCACCACCGCCTGCGCCGAGGAATACAAAGCCTGCATCAATGCGGCGTGTTTTTTTGCTTTCCATATCGCGCAAATAGACTAGCCAACGTCCATTTTTCAGCCGTTTCAAGCTTTTTACTTCGGTGTTTTTGCTAAGCTGAAAGCCATTTTTACCTTCAAGATTGCTAATTATATGGCGCGTCAATGCACCAAAATCAATGTCAGTGCCATAACCCACGCGTGTCGCAGCCACTTTTTGGTTAGCTTTGCGATGCTGCATAATCAACGGCATCCAGTTTTTTAATATTTCAGCATTCTCGCTGAATTCCATATCTGCAAATAAATGATGTTGCTTTAAAGCATTAAAACGGTCGCGCAAAAAAGCTACATCGGATTCACCCCAGACAAAACTCAAATGCGGAGTCGGGTTGATAAAGTTTGCGGGCATAGGCAAGATTTTTTGTTCGACTAAATAAGACCAAAACTGTAACGAGACTTCAAAAGAAGCATTGATATTAAGTGCGCGGGTAATCTCAATTTCGCCTTGGCTATTTGCCGGTGTGTAATTCAGTTCACAGTAGCCCGCATGCCCCGTACCTGCGTTATTCCAAGCATCTGTGCTTTCTGCGGCGATATCAGGCAAACGCTCAACCATCATCATTTTGAATGATGGGGATAACTCGGCAAATAAAGTAGCCAGTGTTGCGCTCATTACGCCACTGCCCACTAGTAGTACATCTACTTTATTTGTATTGGTCATCGAGCTTCTTACCCAAAATTAAAAGGCCATTTGCTAAATTTTTAATCAATAAAAAAGCCTGTTAGCGACAGGCTTGATCTTGTTATTAATATCTTTTCTTATCAGACTCTTAATGCCAGGTAATTAAATTACCGACCAGAAAGAGATTTGAATTTTACCTTAAAAACATATTGACCGGTAAATTATCATACATCGTAAAATGCTTGCTGCAGGCGGATCTACAGCGATTTTTGGTATAGATTTTGGTCCTTATAAATGCCGTTAATAAGGGTGAAATGCGATTGCAGGCGATTAAAAAATAGAAGACTAGGAATTTGCTGACGTCGCCTAAAGTTTATTTTATTTTCTGTATCAAAATAAACTATTACCAGCGTACCTTTTTGTATATATTGTATGAACTAGGAGATGATGTAGTTAAAGGCTGTCAAAGTAGGATCAAGAATTAAATTGTAACTACCCAAAATATGTATCAAACAATAGAAATTATCTGCCTGTATCATCATAAAGGCTTGGCTTAGTGAAAGAGTTTTGGAAAAAAATTCCAGCCACCCCTCGTTTAATTGCATTTCGCATTTTCGTTATCTATATTATCTTCGGCCTATTCTGGATTTTTTTCAGTGATACGATCCTGCAAACGCTCGTTTCCACACCTGAGCAATTTGCCCATTACAGTATTTACAAAGGCTGGGCATTCATCACGCTGACAGCGGTCCTTTTATATTTCCTCGTCTATAAAACCCTTTTAGAACATATTGCCATTGAAGCTTCTTTACATAGCAGCGAAGACCGCTGGAAATTTGCATTGGAAGGTGCGGGTGATGGCGTGTGGGATTGGAATATGCGTACAGATCAAGTCTTCCGTTCTGCCCGCTGGAAAGAGATCTATGGATATATCAATGGTGAGCTGGAAGAGACTGCTACCGCCGGACGTAGAATTGTACATCCGGATGACCTGACTCAAATGCTGGAAGATACCCATGCTTATTTAGAGGGCAGGAAAGATCTTTATATCTCCGAATTCCGCCTTCGCTGTAAGGATGGTAGCTGGAAATGGACCTTAAGTCGCGGTATGGTCATTAGCCGTGATGCCGAAGGCAAGCCCTTACGCATGATAGGTACTCATACGGATATCAGCGAAAGGAAAAATGCCGAAGCCCAGGTATTTCGCCTTGCACATTATGACCAGGTAACGAACCTGCCGAACCGGATTCTTTTTCTAGATCGCTTCGAGCAGGAGATCAAGAAAACCCGTCGTAAAAAGCGATTGATTACCCTCATGTATCTGGATTTAGATAGGTTCAAGGAAATCAACGACACTCTCGGTCACGACATGGGTGATTTGCTGTTGAAAGAAACCGCTACCAGATTGCTAACATGTGTGAGAAATGACGATACCGTTGCCCGTATGGGTGGCGATGAGTTTACAGTCATTCTTACCAATCTTGAGAACCAGTTGAGCGCAGAGCGTATTGCACAAGACATACTGGATAAATTAAGCGAGCCTTTTCATTTGGGTGCTGAAGTGGTTTATATCACTACCAGTATCGGGATTAGCGTTTACCCATTGGATGGTAGTGAAGTTGACGTGCTGCTCAAAAATGCCGACCAGGCGATGTACGCAGCAAAAGAACAGGGCAGGAATCGCTACCATTATTTTACTTCGTCTATGCAGGATGCCGCACTGATACGCATGCATTTAAGTAATGACTTGCGCGGTGCGGTCGCAGATAATCAATTTAAATTGTATTACCAGCCCATCGTGCAACTGAGTACAGGGCATATTTACAAAGCTGAAGCCTTGATACGCTGGCAGCATCCAGTGCGCGGCTTGGTAAGTCCAATTGAGTTTATTACGATAGCAGAAGATACCGGCCTCATCGTGGAAATAGGCGATTGGGTGTTTCGGGAGGCAGTAAGCCAAGTCATCAAATGGCGTCAACGTGAACCGAATTTCCAAATCAGTGTGAACCGATCCCCTGTGCAGTTCCGCACGAATTTTAAGCAAAATATGCATTGGATAAATCATATGCTGGCGTTAGATTTGCCAGGGAATAGTATCTGTATCGAAATCACTGAAGGCCTATTGCTGGACGCCAGGGATGCTGTGATTAACCAGCTGGATAGTTATTCTAAAGCCGGGATTGAGTTGTCGATTGATGACTTTGGCACCGGATATTCATCGTTAGCTTATTTAAGGAAATTCGATATCGATTACGTAAAAATCGATAAATCTTTTATATCAAATATCCATCAGGGTTCTAGCAATATGATTTTGTGTGAGGCGATTATCGTGATGGCGCATAAGTTAGGTAAAAAAGTAGTCGCGGAAGGTATCGAAACTCAAGAGCAGATGGATCTGCTTATCGCCGCCGGTTGTGATTTTGGCCAAGGCTATTTATTCTCCAAACCAGTCATTGCACATGAATTTGAAAAACTCGTATGGGAAAATATACCGGCCTAGAGTGATGCAGGCATATCTACTAGCTATTTTAGAAAGGTAAATTTTGGTAAATTAGCTAAGTAATAATTAAAAAGCTTTTTCGGCGACACCCAATAAAAGTATAAAATTCAGCGTAAATCAATTCACTACCTCAAATAATACTCTGCCAGTAAGGAGTGCTTATGCAAGCCCCAGCAATACCAAAAGATGAAGAACAGCGTTTAAAAAGTCTGCGAGCTCTTAATGTGTTGGATACGCTTCCGGAAGAGCGTTATGACCGTTTAACAAGGCTAGCGAAGCGCTTGTTTGATGTACCCATCGCTTTGGTAAGTCTAGTGGATGCTGATCGTCAATGGTTTAAATCTTCAGTAGGCGTGGACGTAAAAGAAGGCCCTCGGAAAACTTCATTCTGCGGACACGCTATTTTGGGCGATGAAGTTTTTGAAGTTCAAGATACTTTATTAGATGAACGTTTTCATGATAATCCCCTAGTCACTGACAACCCCAATATCAGGTTTTATGCCGGATATCCGATAAGAGTGCCTGGTGGCAGCAAAATAGGGACTTTATGTTTGATCGATAATCAGCCAAGGCAGTTCGAGGAAGAAGACAAGGTCTTGCTACGTGACCTTGCAAGCATGGTTGAAGCAGAAATTGCTGCGGTACAACAGGCGACCATGGATGATTTGACTATGTTATCCAACCGCAGAGGTTTCGAGACGCTTGCCCAGCATGCTTT
This sequence comes from Methylotenera sp., assembly GCA_035460225.1. Lineage (GTDB taxonomy): Bacteria > Pseudomonadota > Gammaproteobacteria > Burkholderiales > Methylophilaceae > Methylotenera. Next base: position 76,614 of record DATHWX010000003.1, on the reverse strand, counting down.
ATATCTTTGTAAACGTCTTGAAAAACCTGTCACTTTATTATTCTTTGATCTGAATGATTTCAAGAGCATTAATGATAAGTTCGGTCATGCAAGTGGCGATTTAGTGTTACAAAACTTTGCCACGATGTTAAGCCATGCTTTCCGTAATTCAGATGTGATCGCACGTTTTGGCGGTGATGAATTCGTGGTGCTTTTGACCAATACGCAGATGGAAGTAGCCAAGAAAGTATTAACAAGGTTAGACACTATGATCGAAGATCATAAATTACTTGACAATAGCGATGGTGATCTTTCCTACAGCTTAGGTATTGTTGAATATGACTCTGCGAGGCACGATACCATTGCCGACTTGATTGATGAGGCAGACAAGCTTATGTACGATCAGAAAAAACAACTTAAAAAATAGATTCTTTAAATTTATCCCGTTCACTTCCTTAACTTCCTGCAAGCATTTCGGAAATATCCTACATAATTGAAGATGTAAATTAATTAGACTTTTTCAATTCAGATTAAGGAATTGCTATGAAGGCTAATCATGTGTCGCTATTACTCCTGCCACTGTTTTTAATGTCTGCCGTAACTGCTCAAGCTGCAGGCAACATTAAAGAACAACCTGATCCCCAAATGCAAGAAGTGCTAGATGAGCTTGCCAGTTTACAAGGTAAGCCCATCGAAACTTTATCTGCTAAAGAAGCCCGCAAACAACCCACACCTGCAGATGCCGTAAATAAATTGCTTAAAAAGAAACAAGGTAAGTTGCTGCCGATAAAGCCTGAAGAGGTAGCAGATGTCGATAACAAAACCATAGATGGTCCAGGTGGAAAAATCCCTATCAGAATCTATACGCCAGCAGGTAAGGGACCTTTCCCTGTCATTGTTTACTATCATGGCGGAGGCTGGGTAATCGCTGATCTTGATACTTATGACGCCACGCCCCGCGCTTTAGCAAACTCCGTAGGTGCGATAGTCGTCTCTTCACATTATCGCCAAGCGCCGGAACATAAATTCCCTGCTGCGCATGAAGATACGTTTGCAGCTTATGTATGGACATTAAAACACGCCAGCGAATTTAACGGTGATCCAAAACGTATCGCCGTAGTAGGTGAGAGTGCAGGAGGAAATATGGCAGCTGCAGTCAGCGTGCAAGCCCGTAACAAAGGGCTGCAAATGCCTTTGCACCAAGTACTAATTTACCCGGTAACCCAATACAATTTTGATGCGCCATCTTATAAAGAAAATGCAAATGCCAAACCGCTAAATCTGCCCATGATGAAATGGTTTTTTGCGCAATATCTTAATTCACCACCCGATGGTCAAAACAACCTGATCTCTTTGGTGAACGAAACCAATCTTAAGGGCTTGCCGCCAACCACGATTATCACTGCCCAAATTGACCCATTGCGATCAGATGGCAGGGCGTATGCAGATAAGTTAGAAAAAGCAGGGGTAAAAGTGACGTATAGAAATTTTGAAGGCGTGACCCATGAGTTTTTTGGTATGGGTGCTGTAGTGGATACTGCGAAACAAGCACAGAGATTCGCATCAGAAAATTTAACGCTGGCTTTGAAAGATGTTCATTAAGTATATAGATTAAAAAAAGCCTGGTTATCCAGGCTTTTTTATTGAAAGTTGCTTACTTGATTTAAGAAGTTTTCCTACGGCGGGTAATAAAGCCAATCAGGCCTAAGCCAGATAGCATCAGTCCGTATGTTTCAGGTTCAGGTACTGGCGATACACTATTGGTATACCAGCCACTGCCGCCTTGTTCTTTGCTCAAACCTTGAACATGTAAAGCAAATTGAGTGCCTTCAAAAGTGACAGGTTGGGCAAAAGTAGCAGTCCATGAAACCGACTCACCAGAAGTTAAGCGTGCCTGTTTAGGCCCTGTAAGATCGAAACGGAATTCGAATGCGCCTGTCGGTCCGCTACCTGTAGAAACGCTCACAGGTGAGTCACCATAGCTTACCGTAGTAGGTAATATATTTGAGCTTACATCAACAGCTATAGCACCAATAAATGAACCAGGTGCAAAGATTGTATTTAAATCGTTAGTTGCCAAAGTGAACTGGTAAGTAGTACCACTTCCGCTAACGTCTAAGTTGGCAAATGGAACGGAAGGTTGATAGCTTCCTGATAATAATGTTCCATATTGTTCAGTTGTGGCCATGGCGGTTGAAGATAAAAACAGTCCCGCCGATACAATTAAAGCTTTGTGTAGTGATTTCAAATTACTCTCCTTTTCCGGTTAATACAAAAGCAAAGGCATTGTGTACAAAGCCACAACGCCTTTAGGAGTATTGTCCAGTGTCAGGGGAATAATTCGAATCAGAACAAGTCTGATAGGTTTGTAGGAATAGAGCTACGTTGCATATTGAATGCTTAAAAGAGGGTAAGGAGATTCAGGGTTATGTTTTTTTAGAACTTTCAAATTCATCCCATGAAGCTTCTGAAACATTGTATTTATTCTGCTCTTTAGACAGCAATTCTACCTCTTCAAAATATAAATCTTCTTCTTGCGATTGGATAACATTTTCTTGCAGATTTTCTTCTCTTTGGACTTGTACAGGAAAGCGCCAATAAATCTTATCCACCATGCACCCAGTTTTTTTGTATGTATGCGAAATTAAATTGCTTTCCAAAATATTAGAGTAGCGGAAGCGCTTCAAAGGTTGCGACTGGATCATCACTACGAAATGGCGGGAGCCTGGAAGTTTGTGGCAAGTAACATCTACCTCGGCACCAGTATTAATAAAATAGCCAGAAATAAAATCAGAAATATTTTTGATCGACTTTTCTAGTTCACGTTTTTTATGAAAAAGAAACAAGATATAAGAAAGTAGCGCAAGGATATCAAAACCCACTATATAGAGTGACAGCGAATCCAAACTAAGCGTTAAGGTAAGCATTAAAATCTCCTTATTATTTTTATTATGGACTGACGATAAGTTGAGTCCATATTATTGGAATATTTTAATAATATCAATTAAATAGCATGATTATTTAAAACCTAAAACACTATTTTACATTAGGGCTATGAATTCAAAATCGTCAGGATTTAGCAGTACTTCAAGTTATTGTTGCACAGGTTTCGTATCACCACAGCTTGCATCCAGCCATTTTCCGCTGATATCTGCTGTTTCATTGATAGGCGTACCTTGCACGGTACCGTTGAACACTGTGCGGCCGGTAAAACTTTCCATAGAAGTGAATGTGCCATCGGCGATACCGTTGCCTTTGATCTGCGGATTGTCACACACATACTCAGCATGGTAGCTGCTGCCGTTGCGCGTTACGCTTTTTACGTTACATCCCGCAGGTGTTTGAAATGAATCCGGTACCACCTTATGGCTTGCCATCTCAGGTGTAATACAGGTGCTAGTTTTTGCCGCACCATTCTGTATTGATGGCATTTCAAACCCATACTCTTTGGCTAGGGCATTTAAGTTATCCATTTGATCTGGTGGGATTTGCGATGCAAAATTCAATAAATTTGATGTAGTCGTGATCTCCCATAAACCAGCACGCATGGGGTTCTCAGTTCCGCCAGCGGTTGATGTAATAGGCAAAAGAAGTAGTGACGCAATAAATAGTTTATTCATTTTTTGTACCCAGCAAAGATATTACTTATGAAAACATAAGCGCCGCTAAGTTCGTGAAGGTTTATTGCAATTGAATAGTACTTAAGAGGTGGTGATTTAAATCTGATTGGGTATACATCAACAACTTCGAATTCATGGTAAATATTAATGTATACACCAACCAATATTTCCAATGCTTTTTAACTAGCTAATTTTGTTTAACGTTAGTGCCGCCATTCTCTGGACTTTCAGTTAAACGTTTGCTTTTTTCTATATTAGTAGCTTTAGCTCCCTTGTTTTTACTTTGATGTGATTTCTGATTCTGTTTATCACTTGTATTGCCGGTTGCGCCATTTTCATCTGGCTGGGCTTCAAGGTAATCACCATTTGCGGTGGAGTTAGGAACTTGGTTTTTTTGAACCTGTGCTGGTGGAACTACATCGTTATTATCTACAGCTGCAGCTAGTATCTGCGTCGACGGGATTGCCAATACAGAAGCGGCGATCAAAGCATATAGTTTCTTCATGATATTCTCCAAACATAGTTTATTGCCCAACATATAGTTGAGTTAATTGATAGTAAACAATACGAAAGTAGCTAGCTGTCAGCGCATTAATGATTTTGCTGTAGGAGAGAGTTGATTATCATTTCGGAGTGTATTAAGTGGGTAGAAGTAACATGGATAGCAAAACTAGCAACTAGCGGCATACTGAACTTAACCCTTTATTTTTAAACCAAACAAATATCATATTGTTGGTGTAAGGATAGTTCCATGACTTTAGAAAGTGGCCAAATTCAGAATAAAAAGCTATCACCGACCTCTCAAAGGATGCTGGAGCTAAGGGAAGCGGTACTTGATGAGTTCATAACTAACATCCAAACCGGCATACCTAAAACCAAAAAACTTTTATATCCCATCTTAATCAACACGCTGCCAGCTTTTTATGACCAAATTGCTGAAGCAGTAACAGATGATTACCCAGGGATAAACGCTCTTGATTCCACATCAATACCAGCAGAACACGGAGGCGAACGTGCCAGGCTGACGGATTATGATCATCAGACATTGATTACCGAATACCAAATTTTCCGTAGAACGGTATTCGAAGTGCTGCATAAAAACGCTGTGCCGCTAAATCATCATGAAATAATGGTAATCAATGCTTTTTTTGATATGGGAATCAGGGAGGCTATCAATGCTTTTTCCATGGTGCATTCCGCTTTACGTGAGCAATTCATGGCCGCCTTAACGCATGACCTGAGGGATCCGCTATCTACCGCAAAGCTGGTCGTCGAATTAATTATGATGATCGATGACCCTATAAAAATGAAAGGCTACGCAGCTAAAATCAATGACCATCTAAGCCGAATGAATGGAATGATTCTTCAGCTATTGAATTCTATGATGTTCGAGAATAATCAATCCCAGCCCCTTAACCTTATCAATTTTGACATGATGGATTTAGCCCAAGAGGTTCAATTAGAGGCTTCTAGCATGCATGGCCAACGATTCCAACTGGATGGAGACCCGGTAAATGGGTGGTGGGATCGGGAACTGATGAAGCGGGCGATAGAAAATATGATTGGTAACGCCGTCAAATATGGAGATCAGAGTAAACCCATCATCATTAAAACTATTGAAATACACGAGCGACTTCTCTTAACAGTACATAACGAAGGACGACCCATTCCTTTAGAGGAACAGGAAAGCATCTTCCAAATTTTTAAACGCGCACATTCAGCAAAAGAAGGAAAGCAGAGAGGCTGGGGGATAGGTCTCTCTTTTGTTAGGGGCGTTGCTGAAAGCCATGGCGGCAGTGTTGGGGTTGAAAGCACTATAGAAAGAGGAACAACCTTTTTAATAGACGTCCCTGTTGACGGACGCCCATTCCAAAATTCGCCGACTTTGTCATAAGGCGCAAATTTTCCTCAGATGAGTATTCAACGTAGTGAAAGTACTATGACTACGACAATTCCTACAGTTTTATCAGATACTAAAGGATGGAATCACCTCTAGCTCCAGTTTTAAATAGTCTTTTGATTGACTCACTATGGAGATTTCATATGAAAAATTCATTTAAATTAAAAAGACTAATGAGTTTTGAAGCTGCTTGGAAAACTGTACCAACGATCTCTTTTATTTTTTGTTTAGGGATTCCGGTAGCGATGGCTGAGCCACTTATCAAAGGAAACGACTCAACTGTTATACCCAGTGACAGCAGCATCACTACAACGCCAACAGATCCAAATGCTACGAGTTCAAAAGGTCAAAGATTGACTCCCCATAAATACTACAAAGGAGCAAAACCAAGTTCTGACAACAGTTCTGACGGATCAAATACCGGGATTACCAATAGGAATGAAGCTCCAGGTACAACTACCATATATAGAAATGGCACTACAGGTATAGGTACGGGTACTTCCTATAGGAACGATCCAAGAGGTACAGGTACTTCTTATAGAGACGACCCTTCAGGGACTGGTACTTCAGACACCACCGGAACTGGTACATCTGGCACTGGCACATCTGGAACTGGTACATCAGGCACTGGCACATCTGGAATTGGCACATCTGGAATTGGCACATCTGGAACTGGCACATCTGGAACTGGCACATCAGGCACTGGCACATCTGGGACTGGCTCATCTGGGACTGGCTCATCTGGGACTGGCTCTATGGGCTCTGGTGCTACGGGAAGTGGAAGTTCAGGTCGTTAAATATTCGAAGGCCCGAAAGTGGGCCTTTTCCGTATAAGTCTGATTTCATACTCAATTTTTCTGTAGGCAACTAACAATGGTCCACAAGTTAAATTTGGAGTTGCGTAAGCAACTAGGTGCAAACATAGCTAACAGAAGGAAATCTCTAGGTTGGACACAACAGTTTTTAGGGATCCAATTAAATGTGGATGCTGAAACAATTTCGAGGGTAGAAAGGGGAATAAATACCCCATCCTTAGGCACCTTAGCTGAATATGCAAAAATATTATCAATCCCTATTTCGGAGCTATTTTGTGGCTTTAGCGTCAAGCCACTGCGACGTGACGAAGTCGTTGCAAAACTTATTGGTACTTTGGAAGAGGAAGATAAAAAATTTGTATTAGATTGGCTCCAGAATCTGTCTCATTACATCGTTACAACTAAGAAGAACTTAAGGAAACCCATTGTGGTACGGTAATACGAGAAAAGGACAGAAGAGTCTCGTATTCAAATGTAGTATTAGATTATGTAGCGATTAATAATTTGAATTGCTGCATGAAGTTCTTCAATCTCTATTGTCACCTCAATGTCGCACATATTCGCGGCTTTAGTCAAAGTTAAACCATCTACAAAAACGTATCTGCATGCATGATCAATCTTAGGGTTAAATTTAATAGGAAGATTCAGGCTATTAAATTCAACTATAGATAGTAATTTTTTTGGCATCAAAGACCTTATTGACCAACATTAAATGTTGTTTATTAATACAACATATTAACTCTATAGAAAATAATGGATTTTTACAATAGGATAAACCTTACGTGAACATTGAAAGCTGAACGACTGTTAAGGCTGGTTTGATATCGTCGCTTCATTGTAAAAGTATATAGCCTGCCTATTAACTCTGTTGGGTTGCGTTTTTACTTGCATAACGTAGTATGTGTATAGAGATATATCTAACTCTAAGATTTTAATAACAAAAATAACATTTCAATTAACTTCCATCATAAGAAGCATGTATCTGAATCCGATGCGTAGTTATAGTGAAGGAATCACTGTGAATCGTATAAAGGAACGGCTAATTGCAACGGCTTATTGGTTAAATTTTTCCAAATGGAATCAATCATCGGCAGAGTTAAAATTAAAATACTCTGCTTTAGAAGCTGCTAATCTGGCCTTAATCGATGCCAATAAAAAACTTGATTTTCAAAATGGCGAGAAAGAAAAAAGAGCGGCAGAGTTAGAAATCGCTAACAGTGAACTTGCTTATCAAAATAAAGAAAAAGAGAAGCGCGCAGCGGAGCTAGTTTTAGCCAACAAAGAACTCGCCTTTCAAAATAAGGAAAAAGGCAAAAGAGCGTCGGAGTTAGTTAAGGCGAATAAAGAGCTGGCCTTCCAAAATAAAGAAAAAGGTAAAAGAGCTGCGGAACTAGTTGAAGCGAACAAAAAACTGGCTTTCGAAAATGATGAAAAAGAAAAACGTACTACAGAAATAAACGACTTAGCTTTTTATGATCCCCTCACACACCTGCCAAACCGAAGATTACTCGTAGACCGTCTTCAGCAAGCTTTAGCTACTAGTGCTCGAAGTGGTCAGGAAGGCGCGATTCTCTACCTGGATTTAGACCATTTTAAGACGCTGAATGACACGTTCGGACATAATTGCGGTAATTTGTTATTACAGCATGTCTCTCAACGTCTAACATCGTGTGTACGTGAAGGCGATACAGTCGCACGTATAGGTGGTGATGAATTCGTCATAATATTACAAGCCCTGGGCATGCATAATCTAGAAGCAGCTGCCCACGCTAGAGCGATAGCCAATAAAATTTTAATTGCTATCAGCAAGTCATATCAGCTTGATGCCATTCCCTATCTTTCTACTTGCAGTATCGGCGTAACACTTTTCAATTGTCCAACATCAGATATTGAAGAGTTGATGCAGCAAGCCGATATCGCTATGTATCAATCCAAGAAAGAAGGCCGGAATACATTACGTTTCTATGATCCACAAATGCAGGAAGCTATTAATGCAAGAGCTACCCTTGAAGATGAGCTACACATCGCAATAGATGAAAAACAATTCAAGTTATATTATCAAGTGCAAGTAAACTCCTTGGGACAAGCCATAGGCGCGGAAGCTTTGATCCGTTGGGTACATCCAGAACGAGGCTTGGTTCCACCAATAAGTTTCATTCCTCTGTGTGAAGAGACTGGGCTGATTCTATCTATTGGAGAATGGGTTATAGAGACAGCCTGTGCGCAACTCAGTGAATGGAAACAAAAGCCTCTCACACAAGATTTAGTGCTAGCGATAAATGTAAGTGCAAGACAGTTTTCTCAAGCTGATTTTGTAAAACAAGTAAAACTTGCCTTGCGTAAGTATGATGTTAATCCAAAGCTGCTTAAATTGGAGCTTACGGAAGGAATGCTGCTCAACGATATCGATCAAACAATCGGCAGGATGGAAGAGCTGTGCAAAACAGGTGTGCGATTCTCATTAGATGATTTTGGCACCGGCTATTCATCCTTACAATATTTAAAAAAGCTACCTCTAGATCAAATCAAGATCGATCAATCTTTCGTGCGTGATATTGTGAATGATGCTTTGGATAAATCGATTGTGCGCACGATTATTGCCATGGCTAATACCATGGAGCTAAATGTGATTGCTGAAGGGGTTGAAACCGAAGAGCAAAAAGATATTCTATTTAAAGAAGGATGTTTGACGTTTCAAGGATATTATTTTGGTAGACCTGTACCAATTGATAAGTTTCAAACTAATTTAATGTCTGTAATTAATTAACTATGATTAAAAAACTCATGTTGGAATAGAATATTTAGTAGCCATGCATAACAATCTAACTAAATGAAAAAAGCCCCGCATTTCTGCAGGGCTTTAGTATCTTGGCTCCTCGACCTGGGCTCGAACCAGGGACACACGGATTAACAGTACAGATAAATCATTGATGTGTATGGATATAAAATAAAGATTGATAACAAGTTTTTCGAAAGATAGATACTCCGCGCGCGCATTACTGAACCGAATACCGAGCCAAATTTTGAAATTTTCGCCTCCAAATATTTCTTACCTCATGCAAATCAATCACTTAGATAACTTTTCAACCGAAAATAACAGAAGTTTCGAAAGTTATCACTAAATAGTTATTGAGTGATTTTTAAATTCAGTCTATCAAAGACAAAAGCAGATATTGAATTACAAAGCTTAGTAAAATCTAGTATTCAAATTATGCTCAAATATTAATTTCATTAGAACGGTTTAAAAAAACAAGGAGAAAAAATGACTAATGAAGCATGGCGGAATTATTGCAATATTGTCACAAATTTGATGGGAGAGTATGTTTCGGAGTTCGTTACTCCGATAAGTATTTCTCCCGAGGCTGGTATGGGTAAAGCTTGGGCAACTGGCAATTATGTTTATGCAAATGAGAAAAGTTATTTGCTTACAAACAAGCATGTTTTTTCTGATTGTCCAAGTGGTGCCAAACTGGCACATTTACCCTTCAATGTAAATGAAGAAGAGGATTATTACTCTCTTGAAGGTACCCCAACACTAATCAAATGGCCCATCGATGCAGGTTTAATTGAACTTACTTATCCTGATATTCCTACAACGCGTTTAATCAAAACCTCTTTAATAGATACCGTTTTTAATCCTATAGAAGATGAGTTGCTATTTTGGGCTGGTCATCCTGGATATAAAGCTCAAAGGAACGAACCTTTATCTGAAGGCAAATTAAGGATGACAAGATTCTTACCAAAATTGGATACAAAATTAAAACCATTTTTAAGCCAACTAATTAAATCAAACCTAGAAGTTATTAAAGATTTTGATATTAATAAACATGTTGCTATTCATTATCCAGCTATGGCTAATAAAGATGCTTCGACTGACTTAGTACATTGTGCTAATCCAAAAGGTATGAGTGGCAGTTTGCTTTGGGATACAAAATTTTTAGCCCAACTTGTACAAGGCAAAGAGTGGTCACCAGATTGTGCAAGAGTTTGTGGTTTGATCTGGGGAGCACATGAACATCCATATGAGATTGTTGTCGCGACTAAAATTGAATATGTTCTTGATGCATTACCTATGTTAAAAGCTAGAGAAATATTGATCTAAAAAATTATCAATGCCAATGAGAGATAATGGCACAAAATAAAGAAAGGGCGATACCCCAACCATATCGCATTCCAATACGTTGGATACGTTCACATAAAAGAGAGGGGTAAGGCGATTTTTTCACCACCAAACCCCATTTTTTTCAACTTCAAATCGCCCGACTTGCAACTTCAGACTCTGCTGGCATTGCACCAGAAATAATTGCAGAAGCACCTGCAGATGCGTGATGAAGGGATGTTATTGATAGTTTTGCATACCTTTGACTGGTAATAGGGTTTGCATGACCAAGTATCTGCTGTACGACATAAAGTGTACTTCCGGAATTGATTAACATAGAAGCCCCTTGATGACGTAAATCGTGGATTCTAAGTTTTGGCAACCCAGCTTTGATTCTTAATCTACCCCAAACTTTAGCAATATTCACGTAAGGTAAGCCCGTTCTTTTGTTAATAAACACATGTTCGAAAGTGCCTTCCGTATCCAACTCTTTTAAGACATCTATTGCACTATCATTTAGCGGAATTGGCCTAGAACGTTTAGATTTTGAATTCCTAGCTGGGATCAACCAGACACGTTTTTCTTTATCTATTTGGCTCCAAGTAGCTCCAGTGGCTTCTCCAAGACGACAGGCGGTAGCAAGTAAGAACAGAGCTATATTACAAACAGAACGCCGCGAATCCGTTTTAAGAACTTTTAATAATCGAGCTAGCTCTTCATCATTCATATAACGCTCCAATTGATTATCTTCGTGAAACATCTGAATGCCACTTGCTATATTCTTTTCGAGCATTTCCCATTCAATTGCCAAATTCAGCATACGGCGTAATAGTTTAAGGTGATGATTGGCAGTTGCAGCGGCTAAACCCTCGGCAGTTAAAGAACTATGAAAGCTTTGAATCTGTTGCCTAGAGACTTGGTTTAAGCGTTTGCTACCAAACTTGGCTGAAATTCGTAAACGATAGAGCTCTTCATCACGCTTCCAACTACGCTTTCTCGGTATAACAAATGGCAAATAGTGCTCTTTGAAAAATTCATCGAACGTTATAACTGCTAGGCGGGCTGTTTCCTCGGCACGAGGATCGGCACCTAAATCAATTTCTGCCTTAAGCTTCTTTATAGCTAGTTTAGCTTCTTGCAACGACATCTCAGTTGTTAAACCGATTTTTTGATGACAGGTCTTGCCGTTGGCATTCTTGTAGCGCAAATAGTGTGTGCCATTCCCTTTGCTTGAACTGCGCACTTCAATGTAATGGCCACTTCGGTCATCTGAGACGATCTCTTCGCGCAGTTTGCCTTCGGCACAATGTAATTTGTGATCGATAAATTCTTGAGTTAATTTATGTATAGACACAATAATCCTTTTAAAAAATGAAAGTGTTATTTCAAACGATAGTATTTTGGGAATGGTTGTTTCCTGGGCACATGACGCAAAGGTAAGTTACCCATTTCCACTTGATGAGAAACGTAAATACCAGCGAGAATTTGCTGCCCTTTCGGTAAGCCTTCCCAGAACACACGACCACATAATTTTTCAACTGTGTAAGCTGGATAATCACTCAATGATTGAACTCTTAGCAGAATTCTTTCTTGTATCAAATCTGCAGTGCTTTTCTTAATGGAGTGGCCGTTTACCACGATGTAAATTTCTTGTTCTTGCATAATAGTTATTCCTTAAAATTAGTTTTCAATTTGTGTTTGGCAGGGTGCAATTTGTAAAAGTGAAAACCTGCAAAACTGGATTTCTGAACTTGTGCCCTAGTAGAGTGGATCGTTAACGACCGGGGTATTAGCGGAGCCTTTTAGAATCTGGTAAACCTTAGCACCACGTTCGCGTACAACGAATGACCATTGATGAATAGTCGTATCCTCGCCTGTATATTTTTCAATGACAGCAAGAGCCGAGCGTTTGCTAATGCCAGCTTCTATTGCAACGGCATCTGCAAGGCGCATTTTCGTGTTGACGCCTTCCAACAGACATACTTTGACGATGCGGATAAGCTCAGCATCAGCCTTGATGGCTTCAGCTTGTTTTAAAGGTTTAAGTTGATTAGGATCAAGCGCAGAGACAGAAAGTAAAAGTTGTTCATAACTAATATTGCTTTCCAACGAATATGTATAAGCCGCATTTTGAGCAACGTTACCGCGTCGTTTGATGTTTTCAAACTCCACGACTTTTTGTGTGCTTTCTTTATCGGTATTTACTCTTGCAAGCGTATAAGCACAATCACAATCATCAAGAATGTCAGACGTACCACCATAAACAGGCTTGCCATTACTATCTGGCTTTTTATTGGTGTGTGCCAATGAAATGAGGGTGCCTCCCTTTAAGATAAAAATCCTAACGTATTTTGAGAAGCGGCTAGCTTTCTCTTTACTCATCACATCAACAAATTTTTTCAGAGTGTCTAAAATGATAACGACGTCACGACACAAGTCGTTTTCAATCATGTAAATAATGGTGTCGATAAAAAGAGCGGTTTTAAAACCTTTATGACCATCAGCTAACATATGAAACCCGTACTCTTCAGCTATACGGCACTTTTCTAGTAAGCCTTGACCCGTATCATCCATGTTGAGGTAGTAAACTTTAGAAGGATCCAATGTTCCGTTGGAAATTCCTTCCTTGGTTAGGTGGATGATGATTAGAGTTTTACCATTGTTTGGAGCCGAGAAAATGACTGTTGACTGACCCTTGTGCGCTAAATTGCCTAGAGCTGGCGTTTGCTCAACTGTATTTTTTTCAAGTTCCGCTAGATGACCCATTAATGAGTATTTATCTAAGGGGTTAGGTTGATGTGGTTTTAGTGATGCTATATGCGATGAGCTGGGCTCATCAATTGGGATGTGATCCATAAATTTCCTTTAATTACGTTCGATAAGTGCGTTAAGCCATATGGCTAAATCTGGTGGGTTCGCACTTGCGATTAAAGGAAATCAATAGGTTGCTGAGACCTAGGTTTGGAAGTTGTGTAATTACTGTTTTTGTCTTCGACCAGCGATTCGAAAACACTTCCACCAGAAATTTAATAATACTAAATAAAGTTATAAATATCAAGCAAGTAAAAATCTGCACTTGCCTATTTTTAGAGGGTTAGGAGGGTGAAAAGTGGAAAACTTGATATCCTGAAAAACTAAAAAACTGATGTCGCAGAAGGTGCGAATTTTTGCAGTTTTTCAGAATTCCAGGTTTTAAGATTGTTGATGAGTTACGGATTTAAATAAAATTATCAATCCAAGGCTCTTCCACTTCGAAACCTGCTAAAAGTTTGATTTGGTCACTCATTGCAAAAGGGAATAGGTGATCGGATAAATCCCAGGATAAAACGGTTTCAAGTGCTTCATAAAAATGAAGATGTGTGTACATAAAATGCTCCTAAAATAAGTTTGGTAAATTAAAAAATAAATTGAAAATTGGTAAAAAAACCACAAAAAAATCCTGACCTACTCGGTATAGGTTCAGTATTGCAGGCAACTTAAGGCAAAAATCGGAGGTGTCGAGGCTCTACGAGGTGTTATGACGGACTGGTTTTTGGGAGTAACGGATTACAACTACACTGGACTGAAAGGCCAGCGTAATAGCGGAGGATTACGATTTTTGAGGCGTGGATTTTGATGCTGATTTTTTGCTAGCGGAAAATTTTGCGATGGGCGTAGCCGTTGCCAATTTGACTTTCGGCTTTATAACGTCAAGATTAATATCAGAGGCTTTAAGTGTTGCTAATTGCGCCATAAATTCATCGCTTGGCATAAGCGCATAACAGCGCGGATTCTCCGTATCAGTAGCAACTAAACCTTCATTTTTCAATGCTGCAAACAAGAAAGCAGGAGTGTTAACTGACCTACCTTTAAATAATGTGAGCAGTGCAAATGATGTTAGCGGCTTATCCGCGGTTTCGAGTAAGGCGATTGCAGTTTTAACTGGCACCCACTCAGAACTAAAATAGCCACCACCGCTATTGGTAGCCACACGAATTAGCAATTCATCATCAGCTGTAATGCCAATGTGATAGATAAGCGTGCCTTTGTCTGAGAGTGTAGGGCAGGATGCGTTTTTGAGGATACGGGGCGAAACTGTATGTTGCATATTGATACTCCTAATTTAAGAAAATGATGGTTGAGAATGTCCTTCATATAAGATGGCGAAAAATCCGCACTAAAAATTTCATGTGTTATCTGTTGCTTCGATGTGTTCCAATATTCTGGCCAAAGCCCATAGATGCTTTGGAACGTAATAAACCGGACCACCTGCATTGTTCCAACACATTAAGAACATGACCCATTGCGGTTCACCTGCCGATTCTTGCAAATAGCTGCAGCCATCCCATGCCATTGGAATATCGGTAACATTAGGCCAACCCCCATGCGTTTCTGCCCATTTGAAATCACAGCCGAGAATCTGATTGAGATCTACTTCTGTTTCACAGATATACACATTGCCTCCCAGATATTCTGAATAGCAATATGCAGCTTCTTCCTGCTGAAGCAGCCAATGAATATCGGCTTCAGTGATGTCTATAGCATTGGAGATAGATGGATGTGGATTGCTACATATACCTAGCATGACTGCGGTTTGGTCTTGTAATAGGCGATGAGGGACAACACCCAATTGATATTCTTGATATGCTTCATTGAAATTGTGAATCTCAATCATTAATTCTCCTTTATATGGACGTAAAAAAGCCCACTGACCTTTCGATGCAATGGGCATAGCTGTAATTAATTGATGGTTAGAGCATATTGATGTTAGATATCACCGTGCCTAACTGTGCCATCAGGATATGTATAAAACATTTCTTCACCGCCACCACCAGTGCGACATGCGGTCAGAAAGAGATTACCTGCTGCATCATAAATTTTCACCTGGATACCTTCTCCTTTCTCTACAAAACATTTGTAAGAATATAAAACAATTGTGTACGTTTTCCCGCCTTTCACAACTTGCTCTTTTGCAAGGATTTGCGCATTAGCTGTGATAGTGAGTAATGATAAAAATAGAAATGCTATTAGGTTCTTATTCATGCTTTTCTCCGATAATGATAGTTATGTGGTGTAACTCGGTTGTTATGAAACTATGATTTCATAAAGTATGTAAAAGATAACTGCGGTGAAGAAAAAGATCAGAAGAGCGCGGATTATAAGCATCCAAAAGAACATCAGAACCGTTCGAATCATCATCCAAAATAATTCCGCAGTAACGATCAGATAATCTATTATCCATTCATAGGCCTTTCTCATCAGGCCATCTTCTTTGCCATTAGCTACAAGCCTTTGATGTGCTTTGTTCGCACTTCGGACTCTGCGAACTGATAAGCTGCTGCTAACCAATAGAAAATTAATTTCCTGTTGCGTGGACATAATATTGATTTTTCGATAGGTATGTTCATTCATGCTTGAGTGCTGATCAGTAATGAATTTGCCTGTGCCATCGAGTGCTTTTGAAACCTTATTTAAGTGGTTGCCTAATCTTGGTTTGCGATAAGTCATAATCTTTCTGGTTTTAATATCTGCGATAGCAATATCCTCTTTCTATAGTCATGAAATAGTAAGAAAGATAAGGTACAAAAGGGTATCTTATCCCGTGGTTCTAAATACAGCAAACTTATAGCATCAATGTGTGGCTAAAAAATCACCATCATTTTCCGGTAATCCAGCGCTAATTAGTTTAGGTGCCTCTATACGCGCAGCTAGGAAGGCGAAAGGTCTTTCTCAGGAGGCTTTAGCTGAGCTTGCCGACATCGACCGTTCTTACATGGGTGGGATTGAAAGAGGAGAACACAATTTAGCGATTATTAATTTTTTAAAAGTTGCTGATGCACTTGAAATGAAAGCTTCCATGATTTTCAAAGATTCCGGAAACTAAGAATTCCTAATTTTTATGGGCATGAGGGAATCGTGGAGAGAGTAGGCCAACAATTTGGAGGAACGAAATATTAATATGGATATTGATGACTCGAGTGAAAAGGTACGAAGGAATGTATTGATATTTAGTTTTGCTATTGTAGTTAGCTCATACCTAAATCTTACCTTTCAAAAGCAGGGAAAAATTTTTAGTGCTATCGAATTTGATAATGTTTCACCATTCAAATTTTGGATAGTAATTACTGGAGTATTAATCTATCTTTTTTACCGCTATTGGTTCGACACTCAAACATCCGTTTCAATTGATTTGTGCAAAAGTGAATACTCATCTCTTAGATATAAAAATATTAAAAATATACTTACCGAAGATATACGCAAGTCTTTTTCTAATATTCACGCTCCTAAATATATCGATGATTTCGCAGAATTAAGTGTTGATCATGTAAAAAATAACAACGATCATTTTGGTCGCCCTCTGAGAGTTAAGTCAAACCTAAATATCGAACTTGATCAAGGTAGCCCATGGGCGGGCATTCTTGGAATTGATTATGAAATTGATTGGAAAGAAAAGGCTCATTACGCTAAGGGTGGGGGATACCGTTACCGCTATAGGATTGCTAAATCGCGTCAAATACTAACTAGAATAAAATCGCTAACAAGACTAAGTGTATATTCCAAATCTATTAGTGATTTAATAACTCCTTTACTGTTAACCATGATTGCCTTTTTGATATGTATTAAGCAACTCATACATAATTGGCCACTTCCTTAGTAAAGAAAAATATATTAACTCCCATTACTATTATATTTTAGCCATTACCTTCATTTTTGAAGTTTGTTTTGAGGCTTTTTTAATGTAATCAGCCGCAGATTTTGCCTCGTCGCTATCGATTAACTCTCTTTTAACAACTTCATTCTGTAGTAATGCCTTGATAAACAGATCATCAATTTTGTTTCCGGCTCCTATGCGTTTCAATTCTTTCCTCAAGGCTAGAATTAATGCATCGGTCTGTAATAATGCGGCAATTGAGAATTTGCTGGTCGCTTGTTGTTGCTGAAAGAAAGCAGTCATTGAAGATTGTGTGAATCCCTCCCGACTTAAATTACCAAAACCTTCGATAAGTTGAGCGTTTTTAGGTGTGCTCTTAAGCAGATCAATTTCGAAAATGAGGACTTTGTCGATAGGCTGTTTGAAATGAATCTTATAAACTTGCCACAATATGCCATTTGTTAGCACTACCCATTCAATTCCATGATTAGCGCCATAGTCTACAGCTTGTTTGATGTGATTATCTTTGAGTTGCTGACCAATGGCTTTTGCTTCGATTAAAAACCTAACTTCATTGCCAACTTTCACTGCGAGATCTACATAAGTGCCACGTATCGCAAACTCTGTAGTAATTTCAGAATATTTTTTATATCCAAGTAAATCCGCAACCATATCACCAATAATAACAACAGTATCCGATTCTGAAATATCACGCGCTAAGGCATCATTTAAGATTGTTTGATATTTTTTAACTTGCAATGAAATTCTGTCGCTAACCTTTTTTGAAATAGACACATTGTTCCCCTTGATGAGCAAAACGTATTCCTAAACTTAACTATGATTTGGTATTGCGGTGATCTTCAATATACACAGTGACACAATAAGCTAATAAAACACCCAGTCCCATTGAAACAAAGAGGACTTTTAGACTATAACTACTACCTATCCAGGCTAGCGGGGATAACGCTGAAATAAAAATTAGTAATGCCGAAAATGCGATGATCAACGGAATTGAGCGATAAAGACGTCCCAGCATAGATTGGCCTTATTTTAGTAATGCAGGTTGTAAATTGTTCACGTAAACGATCTGTTGTAAGTCATCGACTGTAGGCGTTAAGCCATCTGGTCCTCGCGAAGTTAACGTGAAGGCAGGAGTGCTACCAAGAGACAAAGCATCAATGGAGGGTGTTAATCGCTGATAAACATAAGGGTTTCCCCAAGGATCATTAGCTGTGTCAGGTGAAAGTGCTGGAAGTGCAGCTGGCAATGGGTAGGTGTACACCCCTAGAATATCAACTTTATTGGCAATTGCGTTGGAAGCTACAGCACTTCTAATTTCTGAAAAATTCCTATTAAGGACCGAATTATAGTCATCTAAAGAACCATGATTGGTTAAAGGCCCTAATAGGTCAGTCGAGGATAAGGCCAATACAATGTCGTCGAAAGGATTTGCCTGATCGTTAGAAAAATCCTTGATGACAAATGCGCTGTCGTTATTTGTATTTTCTGTTTCATCAGCGCCAGTAGGCATTACTCTTTGGACACCGTCAGAGCCATATGAGCCGAAACCATTACTTCCGTGAGAAACGACTACGGCCACAGAAGCACAAGGATTGAATGTACCCCCGGCCGGAGTGCAATTATTTGCTTGGTTACCGGCGGCAGGTGAACCCATTGCAATAGGAGTCGAATAATGTATTGAAATAGCTCCTCGCAGGCCTGCTATAGTCCTGGCAGTGCGGTTAGTTGCTTCAAGCGTAACTTGATAAGTAAATCTGTTGTAATATCCATCCGAAGCATTCTCATCAGTAATGCCTATACTGCTCCATGGAACGATTCCGGTAGCAACGGTAGCGGTGGTTGTAGTTCCAGTGCATACCCCTGGATTAGCTGCCTCTATACCGTAACCGGTAGCACCAGGTGCAATCGTAGCTACTGCGGGACATGGAAGTCTGTTGTTACGCGAGATGAAGTTAACGAGAGCTAGCTTAATAGCTTCTTCTTTTTGTTTAGTTGAAGAAGTTCTAGCGGCTTGTAATTGGGTATTCGCCACACCTAAAATTGCGCCCAATGTTAATCCGATAATCACAAGGACTATGGATAATTCAACGAGAGTGAAGCCTTTATTATTATGTGTCATGAAATGACCCTTATATGCATTTCGACTTTACTGGATTAAAACTGCCGTGTCTAGTTAGTCAATGGATGATTCTTAACACCTATTATTTTTATTAGCTATTTTTAACTTAGCCAAAAGGCAACAATTGACTTCATAATTTTAAAAAACAACAATTAAAGCTGACCAAAATGACACCATCTCTTGCAATACCAACAGATAATATTTATAAATTTTCATGTTTGTTCGGTTTAGCACTTATCATCGTTGCAGTTTTTTCCCTAGTTTCCACTTATACGGCGACCCTTGATCGTAAAGTTAAATATGCTGAAATTCTTATTGCATTGGAATCAAAAGAACCAAGGACTAAAATTGAAAATCATGTTTTAGAATTGAATACCAAGCTATTAGAAGTCACTAAGGCTAATGAAAAAAATATATATTTTGCTATCGGGCTTATTTTGGGAATTGGAATGCTATTAAGCTATTACGGTGCTGCTAATTGGTATAAGAAAGTCCAATTAAGAGATGATCGTTTGGTGCAACTGCAATTGCAAAAGTTAGAGATTGAAGTTGAAAAATTAAGCTTAGAAATAGAAAGTGCAAAATTACTTATGTCAAAACAATCTCTTCTAGCTATGTATCAAGAAACTGGTATATAAACTTACGAAATCAGTTTAATTGCTACTGATTTTAGTGAAGCATAGGCAGTTCATTCCAATCGTTGGTGTAATTAGGACTTTTAAATTCACGCCGCATTCTCCAGTTCTGCCGCAAGCCTTCACCACCAAACTTGATCGTACCTTTTGAATACTTCCTATTAAGAGCATCTACAGTTTGCATAAGGTTGGCTTTCTTAGCCTGGTTGGCGGTACAAGCAAACATATCACCTTGATGGATCGTTTTTGGTACTAAGTCCATGAGCATGACGCCGGCTTTCTGGAAATAAATACCTGGCTTATAAACACGCTTCAATAATGATAGAGCTGTTTGGGTGATTTCAAAAGTATCATCTGTTGGATAAGGCAACCCAATAATAGATTGGCCAGGGTAGAACTTGGCTTTATCAAAAGGACTATTTTGTGCAAAGACATAGATAGCATTCGCGTAAAGTCCCTTGGATCGCATTCTTTGACTAGCCAAGCTTGCATGATAAGAAATGGCCTGCTGGAGTTCTTCTAGTCGAGTTACTCGAGCACCAAAGGATCGCGATGACATCACTTGTTTAGCATCTGGTAAACGGTCTTGCATATCCATGATGACTTCGCCGTTCAATTCCTTAACCGTCGTTTCCAGCACAATCCCGAACTCATCACGGACACGTTTAGTACTTGCCCGTTTCAAACGCAATATGTTGTAGACACCTAATGCATTCAATCTCAAGCCGATGCGTTTGCCTACACCCCAAACTTTATCTACAGGTATGCTTTCCATAATGGCATCCAGTTCTTTGGTGTCCATCGTAGTGAGGTCACATACGCCATTAAACCTGCTTTGTTTCTTAGCGATATGATTGGCTAATTTAGATAACGTTTTGGTATGACCAAACCCCACGCAAATAGGTAAGCCAGTCCAAAGTTTAACGGTATCCCTGATTTCATGACCATAGGCCGTATAGTCCCGATTAATACCTGTCATATCGAGAAAAGATTCGTCAATCGAATAGACTTCTTGGCGAAACGTAAACTGACTTAACGTTTGCATAAAGCGGTTACTCATATTGCCATATAGCTCGTAATTGCTGCTAAAACAGATCACACCCAACCGCTCAGCTTCTTTCTGCAATTCGTGCCAAGGACGACACATATAAATTTCTAATAGCTCTTTCGCTTCTTTGCTTTGGGCAATCACACAACCATCATTATTGGACAATACAACAATGGGTTTACCTTCAAGATCGGGTCGAAAGACTTTTTCACAGCTTGCATAGAAGCTATTAGCATCACAAAGGGCAAAGACACGTTTAATATTCGTTGATGCCATATCGCATAACCCCCCATATCAATAGGACATCGTCATCTTTGTAAATGATGGAACGATATGTTTTGCGGTCGGGGTGAGCCGAGCGGAGTTTTACGATGTTTCCGATCCTATGAAACTCTTTAAGAATGTACTTATCGCCGTACCAAACAACGACGAGCCTGCCGTTTTTAACATCAGTCGACTTATCAATAATGGCATATGTACCGGGATAAATACCCCTCATGACTTGAGAATAGCCATCCATAGGCATCAGAAAAGTTGATGGCGGATTACTGATAAATTTTGCATTTAAATCTAAACGACCACCAAGTACTCCCGAGTCATCATCAATGTAATCTTGAGCCGCAGAAGCCCATCTGGATTGAGCAGCGGATACTTTCCCTGCATAGATAGGTAACGTTAATGGAGGCGGATTGAGGCTAACTGCAATCGCACCATCTGGAAGAGCTGGATTTAAAACAATAGGCATAACAGTTACAAAAGAATTGACTTATTAAGTAATCAAAAAGATAATCATAGAACGGACGTCCGTCCGAATATGAAAATATTATACATAAAAATTAAGATAAATAAATATAGGTAATTTGGACAATTAGCATTACTAAAGAATATGTGCGGCTCTATTAAATACATCACTCAGGACCATCGCAGCAAAGCCATTACTATTGGCTATGGCAATCCTCATGCTGCGTTACCTGTATATCGGCCTAATATTGCGAATGGCATTGAATGGATGCCTTGGGGTCATCGAGAAAATCAATTGGAAGCTCAAGGTTTGCCTGTTACAGGCTGGGCTCGTATGGATACCATTATCAGAGGCGGATGGGATAGATATAAGCCTGAATTCGTAAAAATTCCAGTTCATCAGTTTAGCGAGAAAGGCGATAACAATGGTCGCTATTGGTTTGATATTGATGAAGGTTATGCTTTAGAAGGCATCATTGCTCACACGGAGTTTGCATCAAAGTTGTTTGTCATTACTACACCGGTTCCTGACGAGCTTGCTTACATTCATGATCGTTGGCCAAAAATCGTAAGTCTTACAAATAGCGAAATCTTAGGACGACTAAATAACGGATACCGTTTGAATATCCCGCTGTCCAAAGGCCAACAATATGCATTGGTTGCCTGATTTAACTTTTTTGGACATCGAAACTACGGGTGGATCACATCTACATGATCGCATCACAGAAGTTGCCTTAGTCAAAATCGAAGATGGAGAAATATCTATCAAATGGGAAACGCTGATTAATCCGGGCATTCCTATTCCAAGAGAGATTACCGGTTTAACTGGCATAAGCAACGAAATGGTGAAGGATGCCCCAAAGTTCGAAGATATAGCTGGTGACCTCTTTAGCCATTTAGAAGGCACTGTGATGGCAGCGCATAATTGCCGCTTTGATCATGGCTTCCTTAAAGCGGAATACAAGCGTATGGGCGGCACACTACGTCAGCGCACCTTATGCACAGTCAAACTCTCACGTAAGCTATATCCGCATGCCCAAAGTCATTCTCTTGATGCCATCATGAAACGATTTGGATTGAGAACTAATGCACGCCATCGTGGCATGGGCGACGTTCAGCTGATGCTTGATTTCTTGGAGGCGGCTAAACGTGACTTAGGTTCAGTTCGAGTATTGGAAGCGATTAATCAGCAACTTAAAGGTCCGACATTACCAGCAGGGATAGATGACACCTTCTTAAGCGAAATACAGGATGTGCCTGGTGTATATCTGTTCTATAACGAAACTAATCTGCCACTTTATATTGGCAAAAGTACCAAGCTTAAAAGCCGTGTATTGAATCATTTTTCATCGGACCATGTGACAGCTACCGAAATGGAGTTATCTCAGAAAATCAAACGTGTCGAATGGAAAGAAACTGCCGGTGAGTTGGGAGCTTTGCTATTGGAAGCTAAGCTTATCAAAAGCATGCAGCCTGCCTACAATCGACTGCTGCGCAAACATAAAAAATTGTATGCGATTCAAATGTCTCAACAAATGAACGTGGTGCCTTGGGTGAAAATCGTTACATTGGATGAAGTAGACCCAACAGAACTAGAGTTTTTGTATGGCATTTTCAAAACCAAAAAAAGCGCTAAAGAACTCATTTACAAACTTGTGGATGAACATAAGTTATGTTGTAAAGTCCTCGGACTGGAAAAAGGCAAAGGTAAATGCTTTGGTGAACACATTGGGAAGTGCTCTGGCGTTTGCATAGGCAAAGAAAAGCATGAGTTACATCATCTACGACTTAAAACTTCTTTAGCGGCCCATAAGCTGAGGGCGTGGCCTTTCGAAGGCAAGGTAGGGATCCAAGAGCTTAACCCTGATAACAAAAAGACAGAGATTCATTTATTTGAACAGTGGTGTTATTTAGGTACTGTTGATTCAGATGTGGATTTATCAGAAACTATAAACTGTAGATACAGCTTTCAATTCGATTTGGACATTTATCGGCTGATTGGTAAAGCTATAGATAGCGCTAGCGATATTTTACAGTTTAGAATGAGCACTGATTAGAAACTTGGTGTTAGAACGTAAACCTGATAAAGCTTCTACCATTTAAATTTGTTCATATTAGCCCTTCCTATTAATTACTTGTAGTGTAGAGTAATATCAAATTTCAAGACTATAAAAATAATTCATATGTCAGAAATTACTCCGAATTATGCAAAAACGTGCACGGTTTTTGTTGACCCTGATGTCTATGCAATAAAGCTTCTAGAGAGAGCTGGAGAAGCTGTTGTTTGCGGAAGAATCCTTATTGAGAACCGTGATTGGCAACCCCAAGCAAATATGTGCCATCATAATGTTACGACTTGTTGTGAGTTGCATCCAGAATTTAAGATTGTCCGAGGTTGGCTATATTTCGATTTACCAAACTACTCATATGCGAAATTTGTCGCTCATTCTGTTGTAAGGGCTCCAGATGGTGAGCTGGGGGACATTACACCTTCCAACACATTTCAAGATTATCCCTTCCTAGTCTCTGGCTTAACCGAAGAGGAATATGCTTATGTAGTCGAGGAATTGGGAAATCAATTTCTGCATGCACCTAAAATACGGTAGTTAAATAACAAGAAAAAATTAATTGGCAAAGGGTACCTAATGAAAACGATTAAAGCATTTGTGGGCCATAGCTTTAATGCCATCGATGGAAATGTGGTGGGTACGATACTAAATTA
Organism: Methylotenera sp.; assembly: GCA_035460225.1. Taxonomy (GTDB): domain Bacteria; phylum Pseudomonadota; class Gammaproteobacteria; order Burkholderiales; family Methylophilaceae; genus Methylotenera. The sequence continues at coordinate 52,284 of DATHWX010000003.1, read as the reverse complement.
TCTAGATGTAGTATCAGAGGCCAATAAAGGCTTTGTATGGGAGCACGCCGAACATGCTGAACCTAAAGTCTTAGCAGATAAAGTCATATCAATGCTTGGTGATAAAAATGTTTTTATCGGAATATGCACCAAAAAAGAATTGGTAATTTCACCCGATTCGCTGAAGGATACTTTTTGGAATACCAAAAAATTTAAGGCTGATAAAACATCATTTGTCTGGAAAACATCTGATTGGGTAATTCAAGAAATTGGATTGGCTATCGGAAGAAATCTTACGGTAATTCTTTTAATAGAAGACGGTGTAAGAGCTCCTGGGGGATTGCAAGGTAATTTAGAGGTGTTGTACTTCAATCGGGATAGTCCAGAAAAGTGCTTTCCTAAACTTTTAGAGATGATAAATACCTTATCCCCTAAGCAGGCCTCAAAAGTTGCTGATCATAATACTGTCGCTATCCCAGTAGTTGAAGAGGAGTCTGAAGATCTAACTAATGACAAAGATGGAACGCCGAAAGATAGCTGGGATTTTAAAGACTACAAGTATGCTTATTTTCATTGCATTGGATTAGATAATACTAAGAAAGCAGGAGAGATAAATACGCATTTTTTAGCTTCTCATGTAGCCAATCAAATACCTATAGAGGAGTGGGAGGCGCATAAGGAGTTTGTGAAATTAATGTTTGATAGGGATGGAAATTTCAGCAATCTACTGAAGTTGAGTGAAGAAAACCCAACCAACCATAAAATTCTTGAAAATATTGCGAACGTTTACGAAAAATTTGGAGAATCAGAGAAAGCAGCGCTTTACTATGAACAATCTGCATCGTTAGTGCCTGAAACAAGACAAAAACTATTGGCATTATTTAATTCATTAAAATTCCTTTTAAAAGTTGGAAAACGAGAAAAAGCTTTATTAGTTTTCAATCAAATGAAAACATTATACAAATCTGGTACTGAAGAAACTTTAGTTCTCACAGCTTCACAAAATATTGCGAAAGAACTGCAGTATGATGACATTATGATTGCTGCCATGGAAAGACAATTAGATATTGATCCTTCAGATTCAGAAATCAGATTTTCATTAGCATATAAATACTCGGAGATTGGCTGCGATGATTTAGCTGCTATGCATTATTCCAAAATTCCCTTTTTTGAACGGCATGGTGCGGCTTGGAATAACTTAGGTAATTCTTTCAACATCTTAAAACTACCAGCTAAAGCTGTTGAAGCATTTCGTGAGTCAGAGAAAAAGGGTGAATCTTATGCAATAGCTAATCTAGCCAATCAATTTATTGACTCTGGCTTTCTAATAGAAGCCAAAACTATATTGGATTCCGCAAAAAGTTTAGCTGAACATACAAATAATGTAGAAAGAGCTCTCATAAGACTTAATGAAGTAACTGAGGCTGAAAATAAATCTGAAGCTGAAATATTTACTGAAGCTCAGGCGGTAAGTGATTTTTATAAAGAGCTGGGTAAATCAAGTTTATTAACGTTAAATCCTCCATTAGAGTCATATTGGCAAGGGCCAGATTGCATACTTAAAATGGTTGTTAATAATTTGAATATAACCCTTTCTGGAACCTATGAAAGAACGGGATTGGGAGCCGTCGCTTTAGCAATATTAGGCACCTATCCTACAGCAGGGCCTAGACCTTCTATTAAATATGTAATCGAATATGAGGGTTTTTTTCATGGTAAATCTATTGTTGGCAAAGTAGCACGCCAAAAAGTAGATGAACCTAAAAAAACTTCTAGTCTGTTAGATGATGATCGGGATGCAGTCAAAGTCCTTATGGTAATGGACGACGCTAATGGAAAAATAAATGTACTGGAAATAGCTAAAAATGTTAAACCAAAAAAGTATGAATTGAAAATGATTTAATTTTTAAAATCATTATTGGAAAATGTAATAGGGAGCTAATACAATGGATAAAGAAACTAGAATTTATAGATTAATGGTTTTGGCTATATTGGGGTTCATTGCTTATCAAATATATTACATAGATGATAAAAGCTTTTATGTAGATAGCGCCAACCCGCTCAGTGTAAAGATAGATAATTAATTACAGGATCGCAAATCGGAGCTTTTATTATCAATAGCTCCGGGCTCTTTGAAAGTCTAGGACATTCATTTCCTAGGTACCCTCTTGTAACTTCCTGTGATAAATCTCCACAAAAATGTAATATTGTGGGCAAAAAAAACCGCCTAGCGGGTTGCCCATTTTACCACCACATGCAAGCGGTTTGACGTGATCTTCTACCCTTAAACGAACTATTAGTAGGGCAGGGATGCTATAGCTTGAATTCCTTGATAGCGTGATAGCTAAGTTGCTGTTTGGCTTATAAATGGAAACTTAGCAGCATCAATGCAATGAGTAAGCGATTCACTCAGCAGGGCAGCGCCAAACTGTAACTAGTGCATTATGCGCTATCAGAGGTGCTGGATTATTCCGTGATTCGGGATGCTCATATAAATATTTCTTTATTAAATCAACGCCCTGTCCATAGGTCGATCCAGACGGAGGGCATATAGTAGGCATTGCCCCGAACTCTTTATTACTACGAACTGCAGTAGCGATAAATGCCTGCGTATCCATTATTCCTTGGATATATCTAACGTATCCAGCCTTATCATTTTTCTCAAACATCTCATGCAGCTCATTGCCTGTGAGAGCCTGACTTATACATGAATAAAAAATTAACACGATCGTAAAAAATGATTTCACTGAATTCTCCTTAAATGTATCAAGGCGTTAAAGCATTGCTTACTTGGTTTCCTGTTCTAATAAGTAAAGCTACACTAATTTACAATGACAATGGTACAAATAGCAAAGAAGCCCCCAGCATTAGCTGTATTTCTTTGCTTATGAGCTCAGCCATGCGCGTGAATAAATAAGCACCAATCATGATGCCGATTATCTGAATCATTCCGTTAGCCTTATTTTTATTAATTATTTGATACAAATTAATCGTACACCTAAAATGTTCAAACGAGTAACATAAAGTGTCAAGAGATAGTCGTATACCGATTTGCAGGAAATAAGCTAGATTTGCTTACACAGATGCTTACATTTTATGGAAGTAGTAGACGTAGAAAAGCCCCGCATTTCTGCAGGGCTTTAGTATCTTGGCTCCTCGACCTGGGCTCGAACCAGGGACACACGGATTAACAGTCCGTTGCTCTACCGACTGAGCTATCGAGGAATCGGTGAAGGCGTGATAATACTGGCTAAGCGGTGTTTGGTCAATCGTTAACAAGCGAAAATTAAAGGTAAATGCGTGAAAAAATATAAAAAAATATTAATCGTTTCTGGCTTGGTAATTAGTGTGTTGATTATTCTGCCTTTTTTAATTCCGGTGCAAACTTACTTAAAAGAAGCAGAAAAGATTGCGAGTGAGAAATTAGGCGTTCCTGTGGTAATAGGCGGTGGTCATTTGGCATTTTTGCCTAGTCCACGCATTGTGCTGACTGATATATCCACAGGCAGAGAGCAGGAAGCGCAATTCGGCAAGGTGGTAGCGATTCCCACATTAAGTACTTTATTTTCTGATACTAGAGTCATTGATATCAACATTAGCAAGCCCGTCATCAAACAGGCTGCGTTAGATATTGTAGCGGTGTTGTCGGCTAAAAAACCTGAAAAGGATACGCCGTCACCGGTCAATATTCATCACATCAATATCAATGATTTGGAATTGGTCTGGCCTAATTCCAAATATCCACTATTGAATATCGATGCTACGTTGAAAGACGGCAGTCATTTAGAGTCCGCCATTGTAGAAACGCAAGATGGAAAAGTAAAAATCAATATCACACCTGATGGCGAGGAACAATTAGTTGTGGTGGCTATTGATAATTGGACATCGCCTGTTGGATTGCCATTACTAATTGATGCTGCGAAGTTAGAAGGGCATTTGAAAGGCAGCCGTTTGGATATTCCTAATATTGATGTGGCGCTTTATAACGGCAAGTTAACGGGGAATGCAGTTCTCGATTGGCAAAAAGGCTGGAAACTGAACGGTAAAGTTAAAGTAGATAAACTTGCGGTAAAAGGACCTAGCAGCCTAGTAAGCAAAAAGGTTTATTTAAGCGGTAATTTGTTTGGTAATGGTGATTTTTCTTCTAATGCGAAAGAGGCAGGGGGTATTGCTGATAATTTGCAGGCTAATTTCAAATTCAAAGTGAATGACGGCGTATTGCATGGCGTGGACTTGGTTAAGATGGCTAGCCTGCTGGTTAAGCAAACCGAGAAGGGTGGTGAAACCCAGTTTGAAGAGTTTTCCGGTTTGTTAAACATGAACGGCAAGCAATATCATTTGAAAGACATAAAAATCAGTTCTGGCATGTTGGCTGGCACTGGTCAGGTAAAGGTTAAACCAAATAAAGCGCTGGATGGCACCATAGAAGTGGATGTAAAGAGCGGTATGCGATTAGCTTCAATTCCATTGGATGTTTCCGGTACAGTCAGCGAACCGGTAGTATTGCCCTCTAAGGCCGCCATTGCTGGTGCCGTGGCAGGCACAGCAGTGCTGGGCCCTGGCGTAGGTACTAGTTTAGGTGTTAAAGCCGGCTCAGCAGTCAATAAAATCAAAGATCTATTCGGCAGCAAAAAATAATTACAGCAGCACCTTTGTAAAGGCGAGGATTATGTTTGAGATGTCAGTCCCATGGTGGGAATTTGTAGTGCGCGGTGTGGTGGTATATGCTTTCTTGGTGGTGTTGCTACGTCTCACCGGAAAGCGACAGATTGGTCAACTTTCGCCATTTGACCTGGTATTGCTGCTGATTATCTCTAACGCTGTGCAAAACTCAATGAACGCTGGCGATAATTCATTAATTGGCGGTTTGATTTCTGCGGCTTCACTCGTCGCGATCAATTATGTATTAGCATTGATTACGTTTAAAAGCGCTAAGCTGGAAGCGATTGTTGAGGGTAGGCCGCAGATATTGATTCATCATGGTGAAGTATTTCAAGACATCATGATAGATGCAAAATTGACGCAGCAAGAGCTTGATTCCACATTACGACAGTTAGGATTTTTTAATCTTAAAGATGTGAAATTAGCTATATTGGAAAATAACGGTAAGGTGACCGTTCAGGGCTACGATATTAAAGCCCAGAAGTAATATCAGTAATGAAAAAAACCTTCAAACGAAGGCTTTTTTGTTTGATGAGCAACTGACTAATTTAACGCTTTTTCTATACGATCCAGAGCATTCCTTAAGTTATCCATAGAAGTGGCAAACGAGATGCGGAAATAACCTTCAGCACCAAACGCTGAGCCTGGCACGACCGCTACATCGAATTCTTCTAATAGATATTCAGCTAATGCCATGTCCGTTGCAGCCTTGATCTTTCCAGCTTTGTGCAGTGTGTTGATGGCGCCGCGGGCATCCGGGAAAGCATAGAATGCACCACCAGCCATCAGGCAGCTTAAACCCGGCATAGTATTAAAGCGGTCTACTACGTATTTGTGGCGCTCTTTAAATGCAGCGACCATGGGCTTAATACAATCTTGCGAGCCTTCTAACGCGGCTTGTGCGGCTACTTGCGAAATGGAAGTTGGGTTTGATGTAGATTGGGATTGCAGGATTTCCATCGCTTTAATGATATAGGCTGGGCCTGCTGCGTAACCGATACGCCAGCCGGTCATGGAATAGGCTTTTGAAACACCATTCAGTACAATGCAGCGGTCTTTTAAGCCTGGCGCTGCATTCAGGATGTTATAGAATTTGTCGCCAGTTAAATTGACGTGTTCATACATATCGTCCGTAGCTACGAGCACATGCGGGTGTTTAAGCAGTACTTCGCCGAGCGCTTTTAATTCATCCAGACTATAAACTGTCCCGGTTGGGTTAGAGGGGGAATTGATCATAAACAATTTGGTTTTAGGCGTGATCGCCGCTTCCAATTGCTCAGGCAGCAGCTTAAAGCCTTGCTCAATACCACATTCGATAATCACCGGCGTCGCTTCAGCCACCAATGCGATATCCGCATAAGATACCCAATATGGTGCCGGCACTATGACTTCGTCGCCTTTATTCAATACTGCCAGGCATAGGTTGAAAATCGTCTGTTTACCGCCAACGCCAACAATGACTTCGTTCAAGGCGTAATCAAAGCCATTTTCATTTTTGAATTTATTGACAATAGCCTTTTTCAGGCCTGGAATACCTGACACCGGTGTGTATTTGGTGAAACCTTCATCTATGGCTTTCTTTGCAGCATCTTTAATATGCTGCGGAGTATCAAAATCTGGTTCGCCAGCTGCCAAGCCAATAATAGGGCGGCCTTCAGCCTTATATTTACCAGCTTTAGCGGTAATGGCTAAGGTTGGAGATTCTTTGATTGCCTGAACGCGAGTGGATAAAACAGAAGACGGCTGTGACAAGATGTGTTTCCTTAAGCAGATACTTAAACAAATATTAGTTATAGATATTGGTTATAAATCACATTAATCAAACTGGATTTATACCTTACATTTTTTGCAAATGATTGAATAGACGCCATTTTACGCATAAAACTAATGATTAGGAACCATTCTGCAATATGCTAGAAGCAAAAAAGCAAGAGGCCCGATTAGGGCCTCTTATTAACAATCTTATAAATTTAATCGTATGCAGCTAGCATTCTTTATCACAACCGAGCATCTGGCTATATTCAGCGGCCAGTTCTTTGTCGATTTCAGCAATCGCCAGGTTGATTTTATGCATGCCTGCTTTATCGCCTTTACTTTGGGCGATTATACCCAGCCTTAATAAGGCATCGGTATTGCTGGGATCAAATTTGACCGCTTGCTGGTAAGCGCTTTGTGCCTCATCGATTTTATTCAGGTTTTCATTGGCGCTACCAAGCTCGTACCAAGCATCAGAATTTTTAGGATCACTATCGATCCATTTTTGCGCTACTTGTGCCAGCTTTGGCCAATCCTGATTGATTTCCGGTAAGGCGATCTGCATAAAGAATGGCTTTTTATTATCGTCCTCTTCCCAGAAGGCTTTGCCAATGACAGGGAAGGCAGTTTCCGGCGGTAGTTTTTCCAAACTGGCTAGCCATTCAATAGGTAAGGAGTAAAAGTAAGCTTGTTTACCAGGCGTTTTAAAGGTATTGATGCCCAATAATCTGCCCTCTAAATCGAATATGCCGCTGCCACTTGCACCCATACGGAACTGGGCGGTGCTGCGAATGATCTTGCCGCCTTCGAACTCATAGGTGGATTTGATCGACCCTTCTGAGGTGAGAGGGGTGGGAACGCCATTGGAATGGCCAACTGAAAGCACTTCCTGACCGCGTTTTAAATCGTTACCTTTGCCGATAGGCGCAGGATCACCGGGCAGGTTAAATGTGGTCAATAGGCAGAGGTCATGCCATTTATCGGCCTGAACGGAAACGATTGCATAAGTATCTTCACCGCGAGATACCCACGGTTGCTTGGTATTACGGAAAATATGGCAATTCGAGATCACCTTATCTTTCCCCACAATAACGCCAGAGCCATAAGACAAGCCGCCGCTGGGGTTATAACCACGCACCATAACTACAGATTGCATGGCATGGAAGATCTTGGCTTGATCTAAAGCAAAAGAAGGCTGGATATAACTTATCAATGCTGCAAGTAGCAACAGGCTGCGCATGGCATTCCCCAAATTGAGTTTTATGATGAATTTTTATAAAAATTATACGACTAATGACTACTTAGCGTTGTTAAGGACTGTTAATTAGCCGCAAAGTTCTGCATGGCCTGTGCAGCCAATATTCAAGTAATGGCACGTTACTAAACTCTTGAAATCGATAGAACTAATTCCGAATTTTGCTGTTAAAATCAAACGTTAACCATATTTATCAGATTGCAAAAAACTACGTGTTCGTTACTTTTCCTAATAGCAAATATCAACTTCACCAGCCATTCCCTCCCGCGGGAGATCAGCCACAAGCGATTGAGAAACTCACGCAAGGTATTAACGACGGATTGAAATTCCAGACCTTGCTTGGCGTGACCGGGTCAGGTAAGACTTACACCATGGCCAATGTGATAGCGCGCATCGGCCGCCCAGCCATAGTGATGGCGCCTAACAAGACGCTTGCTGCCCAGTTATATAGTGAGTTCAAGGAATTTTTCCCGAATAATTCAGTGGAATATTTCGTAAGTTATTACGATTACTACCAGCCTGAAGCTTATGTGCCTTCGCGTGACTTGTTCATTGAAAAAGATTCCAGCATCAATGAGCATATTGAGCAGATGCGCCTTTCCGCGACTAAAGCCTTATTGGAACGGGAAGACAGTATTATCGTGGCAACGGTGTCGGCCATTTACGGTATCGGCGATCCGGTGGATTACCACGGTATGGTGCTGCACATGACGGTAGGGGAAAAAATCGAACAACGCATGATGATAGAGCGCTTAGTCGGTATGCAATATGACCGCAATGAGTTTGATTTCGCGCGTGGCACGTTCCGCGTCCGTGGAGATGTGATCGATGTATTCCCCGCCGAGAATAATGAAACCGCCGTGCGTATTTCGATGTTTGATGATGAGATCGAATCCATTACCTTGTTCGACCCGCTTACCGGGCAGATATTCAACAAGATTCCACGTTATACGGTTTATCCTTCCAGCCATTATGTAACGCCGCGTACTACCACGATTCGTGCGATGGAAAAGATTAAGCATGAATTGAAAGAACGGGTGGATTTCTACATCAAAACCGGCAAATTGGTTGAAGCGGCGCGGATTGAGCAGCGTACGCGTTTTGACCTGGAAATGTTGAACGAGATCGGTTTTTGTAAGGGGATTGAGAATTACTCCCGTCATTTATCCGGCCGTAACCCGGGCGACCCTCCACCGACATTGATCGATTATCTGCCGAAAAATGCCTTGATGGTGATTGATGAGAGCCATGTAACTGTGCCGCAAGTAGGCGGCATGTATAAAGGTGACCGTTCACGCAAAGAGAACCTGGTTGATTATGGCTGGCGATTGCCGTCAGCATTGGATAACCGGCCACTTAAGTTCGATGAGTTCGAGCAGATCATGCGGCAATGCGTGTTTGTTTCAGCCACACCAGCCGAATACGAGAAGGATCGCCAGCAGCAAGTAGTGGAAATGATCGCACGACCAACCGGCCTGATAGACCCGGAAATCGTCGTTAAACCGGCGGATACGCAAGTGGATGACTTGTTAAGCGAGATCAAACTGCGTGTAGACATCGGCGAGCGTGTGTTGGCGACCACGCTGACCAAGCGCATGTCTGAAGACCTAACGGATTACTTAAGTGAGCACGGCGTGAAAGTGCGCTACCTGCACAGCGACATCGATACCGTAGAGCGCGTCGAGATCATCCGCGATTTGCGTCTAGGGGAATTCGATGTGCTGGTAGGTATTAACCTATTGCGTGAAGGTCTGGATATCCCTGAGGTGTCATTGGTTGCGGTTTTGGATGCCGATAAAGAAGGCTTTTTGCGTTCTGAACGCAGTTTGATTCAAACCGCAGGGCGTGCAGCGCGTAATTTAAATGGCAAGGTTATTTTTTACGCCAATAGCGTTACACGTAGTATGAAACTGGCGATTGATGAAACCAATCGTCGTCGCAGTGTGCAGATGGCCTTCAATGAAGCGAATGGCATCGTACCTAAAGGCGTCAGCAAGCGTATCAAGGATATTATCGATGGCGTATATGACAAAGATGAAGCGCAGAAAGAACGTAAGGCCTTACAGGAACAGGCTAACTACGAGTCATTAAGTGAGAAACAGATCGCCAAGGAAATGAAGCGCCTGGAAAAAGCCATGCACGACAGTGCTAAAAATTTGGACTTCGAAAAGGCTGCAGATTACCGCGACCAGCTTAAAAAGCTCAAGGTCAAGTTCTATGGGGCTGATATGCCTGACCTCGTATAACTTTCTGGCGATACTTATATATACATCAATATCAAAATATTTGATTTAATTAAGATAATTCGTGTTTTGGTTGATTGCATAGTCATTTGCGACTATAATCGCGCGCTTGCTTGATAGCGTTATTGGGCAAATCAATTTACAACCTTGTTACACCGCAACGCATAGGCGGGTAACTTAAATCCAAAAGGAGTACTAATGCGACATTACGAAGTAGTTTTTATCGTCCATCCGGACCAAAGCGAGCAAGTGCCTGCGATGATTGAGCGTTACCGCGCACTAATCACCAGCAACGGCGGTGCAATTCACCGTTTAGAAGACTGGGGTCGTCGTCAACTTGCATACCCAATTCAAAAAATCCACAAAGCGCACTACGTGTTGATGAACATCGAATGTAATCAAACCGTGTTGGAAGAGCTTGAGCATGGCTTCAAATTCAATGATGCAGTATTGCGTCATTTGACCATGGCAACAAAAACTGCGGTGACAGCACCAAGCCCAATGATGAAAGAAGAGAAATCTAAGTCAGTATTGAGCCGTGATGCAGCCCCAGCAGCTCCAGCCCCTAAAGCAGAGGCAGCAGCTTAAGTAACACAAGTGAATAAGCTGGAGTTACAGGCAGAAGTCGTGCATATAGAGCCGCTTCGCTATACCCCAGCAGGCATACCGTTGTTAAGTGTAGTTTTGCGACATGTTTCAGAGCAAATTGAGGCTGGCATGAAGCGCAAGGTGGAATGTGAAGTGAATGCAGTCGTTTTAGGTGAGATTGCATTAAAAGGCCTGCAGTTAGGCGCAAACATTCTAGCGATAGGTTTTTTAGCCAAACGCAGCCTGAAAAGTACACAGCTGGTCATGCACATTAACCATATTAAAAGCGTGTAAGCAAAGCTTATACAAATTAAAGAATATTAGGAGTTTATGATGGCAAGAGAAATGTACAAACGCCGCCGCTACTGCCGTTTTTCAGCAGAAGGCATCAAAGAAGTTGATTACAAAGATGTAGATCTATTAAAAGATTTCATCTCAGAAAATGCAAAGATCATTCCAGCACGTATGACGGGCACAAAAGCACGTTATCAACGTCAACTAACGTCTGCAGTTAAACGCGCACGTTTCCTGGCTTTGCTTCCATACACTGACAAACACCAATAATTAGGAGGCTACCATGCAAATTATTTTATTAGAAAAAGTAGGTAACCTAGGTAATTTAGGTGACGTAGTTAAAGTTAAAGACGGTTTTGGCCGTAACTTCCTGATTCCACAAGGCAAAGCTAAACGTGCAACTGAAGCTAACAAAGCTGAATTCGCTGCTCGCCGTGTTGAATTAGAAAAACAACAAGCTGCAATTTTGGCTGCTGCACAAGCACGTGGCGAAAAATTGACTGGTTACGTTGTAGCAGTTACTCAAAAAGCTGGCGTTGATGGCCGTTTATTCGGTTCAGTTACCAATGGCGACATCGCTGACGCATTGGTTGCTCAAGGCTTTGAAGTGGTTAAAGCTGAAGTGCGTATGCCAAATGGCCCATTGAAAACAATCGGTGACCATGTTGTAACGCTTGCTTTACATCACGATGTGACTGTTGATGTAACTGTTTCAGTGACTGCAGAAGCTTAAGTTTTAAAGTATCAGTAATATATAAAAAAGGGCTACTTCGGTAGTCCTTTTTATTTTGCGCATCTTCTTTTTAGATGTTGCTGTTATTCAGTATAATCTCCGCATGGCTGATGAACAATTAGATGCACTGAAAATCCCCCCTCACTCGGTAGAAGCCGAGCAATCTGTCATAGGTGGATTGTTATTGGAGAATGAAGCACTTGATAAAGTGGCTGATATCCTCACCGCGCAAGACTTTTACCGCCACGATCATAAAGCGATATTCCAGCATATCGCAAAGCTCATAGAACACAATAAACCGGCTGATATCGTCACGGTAGCCGAGTCATTGGAAAATAACGCTGAGCTTTCTGGCGTTGGCGGCATTGCTTACCTGGGTGCGCTTGCACAAAGTACGCCGACCGCAGCCAATATCCGCCGTTATGCGGAAATCGTGCATGAACGTGCAGTCATGCGTCAGTTGGTGGTTGTGGGCTCAGGAATTGCCGAAAGCGCGTACTCTCCGAATGGTCGTGATGCACAACAGTTGTTAGACGAAGCGGAAGCCAAGATTTTCCAGATCGCTGAAGGCGGCAAACGCAGCTCTGAAGGCTTTGTAGATATCAAAATCCTGCTGCCGCAAGTGGCTGACCGTATTGATCAGTTGTTTTCGCGTGATAATCCATCTGATGTAACGGGAATTCCAACGGGTTTTAGCGACCTTGATTCCATGACGTCCGGTTTGCAAGGCGGTGACTTGATTATCGTCGCGGGCCGTCCATCCATGGGCAAAACTGCATTCTCATTGAATATCGCTGAAAACGTAGCATTGGACACAGGATTACCTGTTGCAGTGTTCTCTATGGAGATGGCGGGCACCCAGTTAGCCATGCGTATGATTGGCTCAGTAGGGCGCCTGGATCAGCACCGTATGCGTACCGGTAAGCTTGAAGATGAAGATTGGGAGCGCCTGACCACTGCACTTGGACGTTTGAATGAGGCGCCTATCTTCATTGATGAGGGCGCAGGCTTAAGTTCATTTGATGTACGAGCAAGGGCGCGCCGTTTACATCGCCAGTGTGGCAAATTAGGTTTAATCGTCATTGACTATTTGCAGTTGATGTCCGCACCGGCAGGGCGTTCTGGTGAGAATCGCGCGACCGAGATTTCAGAGATTTCACGTTCACTTAAGGCATTGGCGAAAGAACTTGATTGCCCGGTAATTGCGCTTTCTCAGTTGAATCGTTCTGTAGAGACGCGTCCAGATAAACGGCCGGTCATGAGTGACCTACGTGAATCCGGCGCTATCGAGCAGGATGCGGACGTGATTTTGTTCATCTACCGTGATGAAGTCTATAACCCAGATAGCCAAGATAAGGGCACAGCTGAAATCATTATCGGTAAACAACGTAATGGTCCGATTGGCCGCGTACGACTGACATTCTTGGGTCAACATACCCGTTTTGAGAATTTTGCCGGTAGCGGTTACATGGCCGATAGTTACTAGAATTAGAAGTACCGATATGCGTCCAATCCTCGCTACCATTTCGCACAATGCCTTGCGTCATAACCTGGCTGTAGTAAAAAAACATGCGCCTGTTTCCAAAGTTATGGCTGTGGTCAAAGCCAATGGTTACGGACATGGCCTTTTGAATGTCGCGCACGGTTTAAATGAAGCCGATGGTTTTGCGGTATTGAACATTGGCGAAGCGATAGACTTGCGTGAAGCCGGTTTCGAACAAACAATTCTGTTGCTGGAAGGTGTGTTCAGTAAAACCGAACTTGCAATAGCCGCTAGTTATTCTATTGATATCGTCGTTCATTCGTTACCGCAGATTGAAATGCTGGAAAATGTCCAGCTTAATAAGCCGGTGAATGTGCATCTTAAAATGAATACAGGTATGAACCGTCTTGGTTTCGTGCCAACGGAGTATTTGACAGCATTCAATCGTTTGCAGGCTTGCAATAACGTGGCCGATATCATCTTAATGACGCATTTTGCAACCGCAGATGAGGTTATCGGTATTTCTGCCCCGTTAACGCTGTTTCAAGCGACTACAAACGGTTTAGAGAATGCTAAGTCGCTAGCGAACTCAGCCACGATCCTGCGCCATCCTGAAGCCCACGCTGAATGGGTAAGGCCGGGCATTATGCTATATGGCGCTTCACCAGTTACCGGAACACCTGCAGCAGAATTCGATTTGCAGCCCGTTATGTCATTTACTAGCCAAATTATCAGTATACAAACGCTACAAGCCGGCGAAAGTGTAGGTTATGGCCATCGATTTACTGCCAGTAAACCTACTCGCGTAGGTGTAGTGGCTTGCGGCTATGCCGATGGCTATCCTAGAAACGCGCCGAACGGGACGAACATTGCTGTAAATGGCAAACTTACTCAAACGATAGGTCGGGTATCTATGGACATGCTATTTGCCGATTTGACAGATATTCCGGAAGCTAATATCGGCGTTCCAGTTGAGCTATGGGGTAATCAGGTGCCAGTAGATAGTGTGGCTGAGGTTTGCGGTACGGTAGGGTATGAATTGCTATGTGCTGTGGCACAGCGCGTTCCCTTTAGTCTGATTGATAGTGATAAGGATTATGGCTAAAGCTAAAACGGTTTATACCTGCACCGAATGTGGTGCTAACGAGCCTAAATGGCAGGGCCAATGCCCAAGCTGCCATGCATGGAATACATTGGTGGAAACCATTGCTGAGACCGTCAGTGCTAGCCGTTTCGCGCCATTGGCCGAAACTGCCGGCCTGCAAAAATTAGCGGAAGTTGAAGCGGCTGAAGTACCACGGCAGCCTACCGGTGTGAGCGAGTTTGACCGCGTATTAGGCGGCGGCTTGGTGCCGGGTGGCGTGGTATTGATAGGTGGCGACCCCGGCATTGGTAAATCTACTTTATTACTCCAGACTTTGTGTCATATCGGCAATGCGCGCAAAGCCATCTATGTGAGTGGTGAAGAGTCGCCACAGCAGATCGCCATGCGTGCTAAACGCTTAGGCCTTGATGCCAGCCCAATCTCTTTGTTGGCGGAAATCAATCTCGAAAAGATCATCAGCACCCTGCAAAAACATAAACCCGATATTGCAGTGATCGATTCCATTCAAACCGTGTATTCAGAAGCGCTGCAATCCGCTCCAGGCTCTGTAGCGCAAGTAAGGGAATGTTCCGCGCAACTGACGCGTTTGGCCAAGCAGGCTGGCATTACCGTGATACTTGTTGGACATGTAACTAAAGAAGGCTCACTAGCAGGGCCAAGGGTGTTAGAGCATATTGTTGATACTGTGCTGTATTTCGAAGGTGACCAGAACTCCAGTTTTAGGTTGATACGTGCCTTTAAAAATCGTTTTGGAGCGGTGAATGAGCTTGGCGTATTTGCGATGACTGAAAAAGGCTTGCGTGAAGTGACTAATCCTTCCGCCTTGTTCCTGTCGCATCATAGCGAGCAAGTGGCAGGTTCATGTATTACGGTGACGATGGAAGGTACAAGACCGCTATTGATCGAGATTCAGGCGCTTGTTGATGAAGCACATGCACCTAACCCCAAACGTTTATGTGTAGGACTAGAGCAGAACAGGTTAGCTATGCTTTTAGCTGTGCTGCATCGTCATGCTGGTGTGGCTTGTTTTGACCAGGATGTGTTTATCAATGCTGTAGGTGGCGTTAAGATTGGTGAGCCAGCAGTAGATTTAGCAGTGATTTTATCTATTGTTTCTTCTTTAAAAAACAAACCACTAGATAACAAACTTATAGTATTTGGTGAAGTTGGTTTGGCGGGAGAAGTCCGCCCAGTACAACGTGGTCAGGAACGTTTGAAAGAAGCTGCTAAATTAGGTTTTGCCAAAGCGATTGTGCCAAAAAGCAATATGCCAAAACAACGGATTGAAGGCATCGAAGTCATCGGCGTCGAACGTTTAGAGCAAGCTTTAGCTAAAATGCGTGAGATGTAGTTTAGCCTAACTATTTAATATCAATTTCGCACACTTAATTCCACTTCGCACCGCGCCTTCTATGGTCGCCGGGTAATCCGCGTAAGTATAGTCACCTGCTAAAAACAAGTTCGGCTGCGTCGTTTTGTTGGTAGGGCGTGCCAAATGCGTGGTACATGAAAATGTTGCACGCTTTTCGGCAATCACTTTGTGCCACAATGGCTTCGTCAAAGCAGGGTAGGCATGATGTAGTTCTTGTGCAACGCTTAATGCCAGATCGTCCTGGTCCATCTTCTGGTGCATACCTTCAGCACTGATAATGACAGCAATCAGGCCTTTTTGATCGCATAATTGGCCACGATCAAATACCCATTGACCCATTAAGCCAGTCAAACCGCTGATGACATGCGGCAGTTGTGTATCTTGAGGGTATTGCAGGTAAATAGTGTAGATTGGCTGAAATGCATACGCCTGCGTTTGATCCAATACACGTTTTAATTTCGGTAGTGCACCTAGCAATTTCTCTACCCTGGCTGGTGATACTGCAACAATCACATGACTGAAAAAATTGGGGCCATCCCGCGTCTCCAAATTAAATCCGTCTGGAATTTCAGTCAAACTGCGTACTCTTCTATTAAGTTTGATATTGCTACCCTGAGCGCGAATGTAATTGGCAACCGGATGAGAAATGATCTGCGATAAGTCATGACGCGGCAATAACAGGTCGCTATTACTTTTTTTGCCTGAGAAGCTATCTTTTAACACATTCAGGAAAATACGTGTGCTGGCAATCTCTACCGGTGTATTGAGCGCAGCCAAGCACAATGGCTCCCACAGCATGGCTATCAGCGTTTCGCTTTGATCTTGAAGCAAGAGGAACTGTGCTAATGGCAGATCTTTTGTGAGCTGATATTGCGTACTTTTAAGCTTGTACATCAGCTTGATTGCAGATAAGCGTTCTTTGAAGCTTAAGCCTTTGCTGAATAAAAGACCAATCAGCAAATTTAAGGGTGCAGGTAAATAACTCGCTGATTTCAACATAAAGGCTGAGTTCGCAAAGCTAGTCTGCATATTGATCTGTAAGGGCAAACGCAAGAGCGCATCCTGCTCTTTAACGCCTACTTTTTTCAGTAAAGCCAGCGTTTCATGATATGCGCCCAGCAAAATATGCTGGCCGTTATCCAGCAGATGCATCAAACTATTATTTTCTACCGCAACAGTGCGGGCCCTGCCACCTAGCTGCGAACTGGCTTCGAATATAGTGACCTGAACGCCTTGTTCTATAAGGGCTACAGCGGCGCTTAATCCTGCGCATCCACCACCTATCACTGCAACATGTGTATTTTGCTTATTCATTGTTTAAGTTAAATATTAGTTTTTCAACCATGCTTTAAATGCAAGCATGAACTTGCGTAAAGCGCCTAATGAGATACGCGAATTCATCACTTTTTCAGCGCCATCAGCTTGAATTTCCTGCAAAAGTGTACGGTAGATCGCAGTCATCATTAAGCCCACACGCTGGTTTTTGTGGTCTTCCGCAGGCAATTCATTTAACGCACGGTCATAATAACTTTGCGCACGTTCTATCTGGAACTCTAATAACTGTTTTACCGCAGCAGATTCGCGACTATATAGGATGTCGTCTTCACTGACACCGAACTTCGCAAGCTCATCTAAAGGGAGATAAATGCGGTTGCGCCTGGCATCTTCGCCCACGTCGCGGATAATATTAGTCAGTTGGAAAGCCATGCCTAGATCATGGGCGTATTGAATAGTTTTAGGATTGGTAAACTCAAAAATTCTTGCAGACAACTCACCGACTACACTGGCTACACGGTAGCAATAAAGCTCTAGTTGGGAAAAGTCTTCATAACGATTGAAGTTGAGGTCCATTTCCATGCCATCGATGATTTCTAGACACAGTTTTGATTCCAAATGGTAGGTCTTCACGTGAGGTAACAGCGCTTTGCTAACGGGGTGGATCGGCTTGCCTAGGTACAGATTTTCGATTTCGGACCGCCACCAGCTAAGTTTGACTTGGGCTACCTGTAGTTCGGTACATTCATCGGCAATATCATCCACTTCGCGGCAAAAGGCGTAAAGAGCGGTCATCGCTTCACGCTTTTGCTTAGATAGAAAGAAGAAACTGTAGTAAAAACTAGAACCACTGTTCGCTGTTTTTTGTTGGCAATATTGCTGTGGGGTCATTTCAGGGTAATTATCTTAGTTATTGTTTATTTATTTAGTGTTTTGTTTATATATGTTTGTTCTATATTGCAACGCTAGCTTATCGCCTGAATATCGCTTTTAGGAGCATCCTAAACCAGTCTAATTTGTTCAAGGTTGGGCGATGCTGAAAAATATCACCATCCACTTTGCGTATTTTAGCGATGATTCGCTCTCCGCCGGCAATAATCATACGCATCTCCAAACCGATACGTCCTTTCAGAATGCTGCCCAATTGCTTGCCGGATTGTAACTGCTGTTCGACTCGCGTTAAATTATATTGCATGAAACTTTGCCAACGTTTATCGATACTTTTTCCTGCAATGAATGCGGCGATATCCTGCTCGCTAAGTCTAAACTGAGCCAATTCATCCTGGCACATATAGATACGCTGTTTGCCATCATTTTTCTGGAAATCAATCGCAATATCCTGCAGAAAATTGATGATCTGCAAGGCGCTGCAGATATGGTCCGCCAGTTGCAGGTTATGGGCAGTAGCCTCATGGTAAAGATGCAACAATAAGCGGCCAATAGGATTCGCAGAGCGACGGCAGTAGTCTAATACTTCAGCATAATTCTGGTAGCGTGTTTTGGTAACATCCTGGCTGAAGGCATCCAGCAAGTTATAAAACAGCTCGAACGGCAATTTCTTCGCGCGGATCATAGCGCCTAATGTCTCAAAGAAAGCAGTCTGCGGTTTGATATAGGCTTGTAATAGTGAAAGCTCTTCGCGGAATCCATTCAATAAATCCAGGCGTTCCTGTATGGTCAAATCACCTTCATCGGCGAAATCATCTGCCTGTCGTGCGAAGCTATATATCAAACCGATAGGCTCACGCAAATGTTGTGGCAATAATATGGACGCCACTGGGAAGTTCTCGTAATGACTACTCGCATGTGCCAGGCTTTGGTTTGTAATCGTGTCAGTTTTGTTCTGTGAGTTTGCGGTCATAGCATGTGGTTGGGCTTGCGTCATTGCGTGAGTATGCCACAACTTAATATGATATTTTTTATGAAACCTGTTAAATTTAGAGCAGCATTAAAACGTGCGCTCAGCAAAGCTTTGCTAAAATGTTCGGGTAGTCAAATTAAAAATAATCAGGCAATTATCGTATTGCTTTAACGTATTGAAAGTGGCCCTATGCTAGCAATTATCGGTGGAACAGGTTTAACCCAATTGGAGAATCTTAATATTTCCCGGCGGTTAATCGTGCGGACGCCCTATGGTGAACCTTCGCAACCATTGATATTCGGTGAAATCTCCGGCAAAGAGGTGATTTTCCTGGCGCGCCATGGCAATGGTCATACCATTCCGCCGCATGAGGTCAATTACCGGGCCAATATCTATGCCTTACATCTGCAAGGTGTAACCGAGATTGCAGCCGTTGCGACCGTAGGTGGCATCCATAAAGATTTATTCCCTGGCAGCATCGCTATGCCGCACCAGATTATCGATTACACGCATGGCCGTAAAAATACCTTTTATGACGGCGTAGAATTGCCAGTCAAACACATAGACTTTACTGACCCATACTGTGCAATCCTGCGTGATAAGTGGCGTAAGGCTGCCAGCAGCATTGATGAACCATTGATCGAAGAGGGCGTCTATGCTGCTATGCAGGGCCCGCGTCTGGAAACGGCTGCAGAGATCAACCGTTTGGAGCGTGATGGCGCAACTATGGTGGGTATGACAGGTATGCCGGAAGCCGCGCTGGCTAGGGAGTTGAGTATCAGTTATGCAGCGATTTGCCCGGTGGCCAATTACGCCGCGGGGCGAGAAGATAGCCTGCATGGTATCCAATATGAGGAAGTGATGTCACAACTTAAATTGACCATGGTTAAAGTACGTAACATCATCGCACAGCTTGTTAAGCAAAATAACGATTAGGAATAGAATTACATTGGCAATTAGAACCGTGTTACGCATGGGCGACCCGATACTTCTACAGAAAGCTTTGCCTGTAGAACAATTCGACACGCCCGAATTACATGCATTAATACAGGATCTTGAAGATACCATGCAGCATATGAATGGTGCAGGTATTGCTGCACCTCAGATAGGCGAAAGCGTGCGTTTAGTGATCTTCGGACAGAAAGAGTCTGATGACCGCAAGAATCCACGATATCCAGATGCTGATGCAGTGCCCTATACGGTATTGATTAATCCGGTATTAAGCCCTGTAAACGATATCAAGGAAGACGGTTGGGAAGGGTGTTTGTCCGTACCAGGCATGCGTGGCATCGTTCCCAGGTATACACGTTTGCATTACACCGGCTACGACCAATACGGCAACAAGATTGACCGTTTGGTCAGCGGATTCCATGCCCGTGTCGTTCAGCACGAATGTGACCACCTTGACGGCATTCTTTACCCGATGCGCATCACTGATTTGAAAGATTTTGGTTATACAGACGTATTTTTTCCAAATCAGGATATTCAAGATGACTAATCTTTTGCTATAATCTCGTTTTTATCCGGAAGAGTGGCAGAGCGGTTTAATGCTACAGTCTTGAAAACTGTCGTGGGTTCACGCCCACCGTGAGTTCGAATCTCACCTCTTCCGCCAGAATTTATAGATGCCGCTATTTGAGCGGCATTTTCACAATTAACTTAAGGATTTTTAAATGAGCCAAATTCAAATCGATCACAATCCATCACAAGAAAAATTAAAAGAGCTAGGCGTGTCCAGCTGGTCTATCTGGGATTGTCCTCCATCAAAGTTCCCACTGGATTTCAGCATGACTGAAAGCGCTTACGTGCTTGAGGGCGAATTCACAGTGACACCACAAGGTGGCGAAAAAGTCACGATCAAAGCAGGTGACTTCGTGGTGTTCCCTAAAGGCATGAAAAGCCAATGGGAAGTGATCAAACAATTGAAAAAACACTACAAACACAGCTAATCACTAGGCGTTTTGCGCCTATTGCTTTATATCGTGTTAGTTATAAAATAAGCCTTGGTTTCTACCGAGGCTTTTTTATTGGTCTTGGCCGATCATTCATTTCCCAGGAGTTCGCTCATGAGCAAAATCATCGTAGAAAAACCTACCAAAGAAAAACTTGAAGCACTGGGTGTGAATCGATGGCCGACCTGGGCTAAGGAAGTATCACAATTTCCCTGGAGTTTCGGTACTCAGGAGATCGCCTATATCCTTGAAGGCGATGTCACGATCACCCCTAATGATGGCAGCGGCGATGTAAGTTTTACCGCTGGAGATCTGGTTACATTTCCAGCCGGTTTGTCATGTACCTGGAATGTTAAGAAGGCGCTGCGCAAGCATTATCAACTAGGCTAGCGCTATTATCTAGCCTATCTAAATTTCAGCAATCAGCATTTCTTTAAGCAGACGAATATGCTCAGCATCCAGTTTTTGACCTTTTTTAGCTGAGATCAAAAAGGTATCCTCCGCACGATTGCCTAGCGTATTGATTTTAGCTGTATGCAGCTCAATATCCTGCGCCAGGAATTTATGGGCCAATGTCGCAAGTAAGCCAGGCCTATCATTCGCCACCACTTCTAATTTATGATTATTACTATCAATCTCTTCACTGATTAGAACCTCTGCCTGGATCGGCATGTGTTTAACCTGCCGGCTCAAACGCCCACTCATTGGCGATTCCAACTGGGCATTTTGATCTAGTTTATGAGTCAGCTCAGTTTCAATGAATTTCAATAAGCCGCTGTAACTCACTGATTTACCTGATTGATCGAGGATGATGAAGCTATCTAATGCATAGGTGTGGTCAGTGGTATAGATTTTAGCTTCGGCAATGCTATAACCCATGCGGTCAAAGAAATTACAAATGCGCGCAAATAAGTCAGTGCGGTCTTTGGTATAAATCATCACTTGTATGCCGTCGCCGCTAGGGCTTAACCTCGCACGCACAATGGATTGTGCTGTATTGAGATGCGGCGTTAACAGCCGGCTATGCCAGGCGATCTCATCGCTTTCGTGACGCAGGAAGTAAAGCGTGCCGAATTGCTGCCATAAATGATCATAAGAAGCTGCTTTCAAGCCAAATGTACTGAGTTTATTGGCGGCTTCATTACGGCGTGTATTCACGATTTCTTGGGCTTGCAGCTTATGGCTTGCCAAGGCTTGTTTGGTAGCGTTGAATAAGCTTTCCAATAACCGTGCTTTCCAAGCGTTCCAAACTGCCGGGCTGGTACCGCGAATATCGGCCACGGTTAACAGGTACAAGGCGGTTAATCGGCGCTCATTTTTTACAAATTTAGCAAAATTTTCAATCACGCTCTGATCTGACAAATCGGATTTCTGCGCCGTAGAGGACATTTTAAGATGTGATTCTACGAGCCAAGCGACTAATGACGTATCTTCCTTGGATAGGTTATGCGCTCGGCAGAACCTTGCAGCATCAACGGTGCCAAGCTCCGAGTGGTCACCGCCGCGGCCTTTGGCGATATCATGAAATAGCGCTGCGAGATATAGTAGATGAGGTGCGTCAAATTCTGAGAATAAGCGCGTGCATA
This sequence comes from Methylotenera sp., assembly GCA_035460225.1. Lineage (GTDB taxonomy): Bacteria > Pseudomonadota > Gammaproteobacteria > Burkholderiales > Methylophilaceae > Methylotenera. The sequence goes on along the minus strand of DATHWX010000003.1, from coordinate 30,141 downwards.
AGGGAAACTCATGTTTAAGATCTGGCTTGGCAAAGCGTCTTAAATTGGCCAGCACATTGAGAATATGCTCATCCACTGTGTAAACGTGGAAGAGGTCATGCTGCATCTGTCCGACAATCTTGCCGAAAGCTGGAATATAGCTGCCCAAAATACCGTAGCGGTTCATGGCGCGCAGTGTATGGTTTACACCGTTCGGCTGCGACAGAATCTCTATAAAACGTTTTTTGTTCTGAGGGTTTTGCCGGAAATCACGGTTCACCAGGTTTCGCACGCGTAACAAATTGCGCAACAGGCTGGCATCCATGCCTTCAAGTTGCGGGTGCTGCTGCAATAACAGGAAAGCTTCCAATATAGCCGTTGGCTGCTTTTGCAACAGTCCGGCGGATTTAGCTACCAGCAAGCCGTTATGCGTCTCAAAGCGCGCATTTATAGGCTCGATATGTGGGGTGCTTTTTACTAATAGCTGATGTAATAATTTAAGCAGTATCTCATTCATCAAGCTTATGAACTTGGCGCTACGGTAATAGCTTTGCATAAGCTGTTCACTAGCACGTTTACGCGGTGTGTTGACGTAGCCTAAATTCGCTGCCAGTTCATTCTGGAAATCAAATAGCAGGCGGTCTTCACGGCGGCCACTTAAAAAATGCAGGCGTATCCTTAGCTGCTGTAAGTTTTTCTCATGCTGCCTAAGCTGGCCTGCTTCCAATTGGGTAATAATGTTTTGCTTCTGCAGCATAGTCCACGTGCTTTTGCCCGCAGGTTTCGAACCATTTTGGAGAGTAAGGCAGCGTGCCAGCCACTGAATCATATGCAGATCACGCAATCCGCCCGGGCTTTCCTTGATATTGGGTTCCAGGTTGTAAGCGGTATCGTTGAATTTCGCGTGGCGGTTATCCTGCTCTTTAAGTTTTGCACTAAAGTAGGCAGGTATATCGATAGCGTTTTTGATATTTTTAAGGAATTGCCGGTAAAAGCGCGTGTTGCCTTTTAATAGCCTGGCTTCCAATAGATTCGTCTGCACAGTCAGATCTTTTTTTGCTTCTTCCAGGCATTCGCTCAAAGTCCGCACGCTATGCCCGACATTCAGACCTATATCCCAGAGTTGACCAATAAGCGATTCGATACTGCGATTAAAACCTTCATCGTTCGCCATGCTATCGGGCAGCAGGATCAGCAGGTCAATATCGGAATAAGGATAAAGCTCTCCACGGCCGTAACCACCTACTGCAATCAGACAGCACGACGCATCGATAGCGGCTTCCGTCCAGATAGATGAAAGCAGGTTATCGATAAACTTGCCATGCTGTTTGAACAGGTTAAAAGTATTATGTGTTTGCGAGAAATCTGCTTTTAACGCAGCCAGGCCTTGCTTGTGATGCAGTCGCCAGAATGCTGCCCTGGCTTTTTCTGCATGATCGAGTTCAATGTTATCTAATTGCGTTGCCACAATAAGCCTTTGAACATTACTGTTGAACGAATGCTGGGGGAGGAGGCGAGCCAGCAGACAGCGTCATGACTTCATAACCAGTATCCGTGACCAATATCGTATGCTCCCATTGTGCTGATAAGCTGCGGTCTTTGGTGACGATGGTCCAGCCATCAGGCATCTGGCGAATATCGCGCTTGCCGGCGTTAATCATGGGTTCAATTGTAAACATCATGCCTTGCTGTAGTTTGAGCCCCATGCCTGGTTTGCCATAATGCAGAACTTGTGGTTCTTCATGAAAAACCTTGCCGATACCATGCCCGCAGAACTCACGTACTACGCTGTAGCCGCTTTTTTCTGCAAAGGTTTGGATCGCATAGCCGATATCACCCAATGTGGCACCAGGTTTCACCTTATCGATACCAAGCCACATGGCTTGGTAAGTAATATCGCATAAGCGCTTGGCTTGAATAGAAGGATCGCCAACAAAGAACATGCGGCTGGTATCCCCATGGTAGCCATTTTTAATCACGGTCACATCGATATTGAGGATATCGCCATTTTTCAATACTTTGGCACCAGGCACACCGTGGCAGATCTGCTGGTTGACCGAAGTGCAGATCGATTTAGGATAAGGGGTATGGCCATCCGGTGCATAATTGAGCGGCGCAGGAATGGCTTTTTGCACATCCACGATATAATCATGGCACAACTTATCCAGTTGTTCGGTGGTAACGCCATGCACCACGTGCGGCGTAATAAAATCAAGCACTTCAGAGGCAAGCTTGCCCGCGATGCGCATTTTTTCAATATCTTCTTGGTTTTTGATTGTGATTGCCATAACGCTTTGATAATGCTTCTAATTTAAGGGCAGTTTCTATGTTTAGGTTGAGTTAAATCAACGAATGAGGTATTATACGCGGCGTTTTACTCTTATCGCTAAGTTAATACTTGTATTTGCTATAAGAATAAGTTTAAACGAAATAGTTTTAATCGCGCTGAATACATATAGTTTTAGCGCAAAAATCTTTGCACAGCCCCGTACAGGGTGTCCTCAAATCGAAATTAGGTTAAGGATGTTGTTGGGCTTGTGTGATTTTAACCCTTACATGGAGTATCAAAATGTCTGTCACCATGCGTCAAATGCTGGAAGCTGGAGTTCACTTCGGCCATCAAACCCGTTACTGGAACCCAAAAATGGCACCGTTCATTTTCGGCGATCGTAACAAAATCCATATCGTAAACCTTGAAAAAACATTGCCAATGTTTGAAGATGCACTTAAACATGTGCGCACATTGGCTGCTAACAAGGGCCGTATTCTTTTCGTAGGTACAAAACGCCAAGCGCGCGATATCGTTAAAGAAGAAGCTAGCCGTGCTGGTTGTGCTTATGTGAATCACCGTTGGTTAGGCGGTATGCTGACTAACTTCAAAACAGTTAAACAATCTATCAAACGCCTGACAGATTACGAAACCATGTTGCAAGATGGCAGCTTGGAAAAATTCGGTAAAAAAGAAGCGCTTGGTTACAAACGTGAAGTTGAAAAACTAGAGCGTTCTATTGGCGGCATCAAGGAAATGGGTGGCTTACCAGACGCTATTTTTATCATCGACGTAGGCCATGAAAGCGGCGCGATTACAGAAGCGGCTAAATTAGGCATTCCAGTGATTGGCGTTGTTGATACAAATAACTCACCAGATGGCGTTGCTTATGTAATTCCAGGCAACGATGACTCAAGCCGTGCGATTCGTTTATACGCACGTGGTATTGCTGATGCGGTTTTAGAAGGCCGTAGCTCAGTGATCAATGACATCATCAAATCTTCAGAAGAAGAATTCGTAGAAGTAGCTGCACCAGCAGCTGAGTAATTGGTTCTACATCAAAAGGGGCTTAATGCCCCTTTTTGATTTTAAAAATTACAAATAATCAATAATTTAAACTATGAATTTAATGTAATTTATAGTTATTAAGGAGCTTAAGAATGGCTGAAATTACCGCAGGTTTGGTAAAAGAATTACGTGAGCGCACCGATGCGCCAATGATGGATTGTAAAAAAGCGCTGACGGAAGCTGAAGGCGATATGACACGTGCAGAAGAAATCTTGCGTGTACGTTTCGGCAACAAGGCAAGCAAGGCGGCTGGCCGTGTTGCTGCTGAAGGTACCGTTGGTGTAAGCATCAGCGCTGATGGCAAATCTGGCGCGATGATCGAAGTGAACTCTGAGACTGACTTCTGTGCAAAAAATGAAGACTTCCTGAAATTCGTTAACGAGCTAGCAGCAACTGTTGCCGCTAATGCTCCAGCAAATATCGAAGCAGTGGCTACATTGCCTATGAACGGCGCTACTGTTGAAGAAACACGTGCTCAATTGGTAGGTAAAATTGGTGAAAACATCACACCACGTCGTTTTGTACGTCCAAATGTACAAGGTAAATTGGTGAGTTACATTCACGGTAGCAAAATCGGCGTATTGGTTGATTTGGTTGGTGGCGACGATGCGCTGGCTAAAGATATCGCGATGCACATCGCTGCTGCGAAACCAAAATCATTGGATGCTTCTGGCATTTCACAAGATTTAATCGAAGCGGAACGCCGCGTAGCGATCGAAAAAGCGAAGGAAGCTGGTAAACCAGAAGCGATGTTAGAGAAAATCGCTGATGGTACAGTGCAAAAATTCCTTAAAGAAGTAACTTTGTTAAGCCAAATCTTTGTTAAAGATGACAAATTAACAATCGAGCAATTGCTTAAATCCAAAGGCGCGTCAGTGGCTTCATTCACAATGTACACTGTAGGCGAAGGTATTGAGAAAGCTGTAGTTGACTATGCAGCTGAAGTTGCAGCAGCAGCAAAAGTTTAATAAAACGTTTAGCTGCTGAAATTTAGCGTTATGCGCTAAATAGCAATAAAAATGGACTTGGCGTAATGCTTAGTCCATTTTTTTTGCCATAAATTTTGGCCTAAAAAGCGGTTTTTATGCTTAAATAAGCAAACTTTTAAAAGAGGAATATTTGTGCCGCAACCAGCCTATAAACGTATCTTACTTAAACTTTCCGGCGAGGCTTTAATGGGCGATGATGCGTACGGGATCAACCGTACTACCATTACCCGTATCGTCAATGAAATCAAAGAAGTTGTAGATTTAGGTGTGCAAGTAGCAGTCGTTATCGGAGGTGGCAATATTTTCCGTGGCGTGGCCCCTGCAGCAGAGGGTATGGACCGGGCAACAGCAGATTATATGGGCATGCTAGCCACAGTGATGAACGCCATGGCGCTGCAAGATGCTATGAAGAATATCGGCTTGAATGCCCGTGTACAGTCAGCATTGAGCATTGAACAAGTGGCCGAACCTTATATCCGCGGTAAAGCGATTCGTTACCTGGAAGAAGGTCGTGTGGTGATTTTTGGCGCAGGTACCGGCAACCCATTCTTTACCACTGATACTGCAGCGGCATTGCGCGGTATGGAAATGAATGCGGAAATTGTGATTAAAGCCACTAAAGTGGATGGCGTTTATACCGATGACCCGAAAACCAACCCAGAAGCGATGCGCTATAAAACGATCAGCTTTGATGAGGCGATTATCAAGAACCTTAAAGTGATGGATGCAACCGCTCTGACTTTATGCCGTGACCAGAAACTGCCTATCTCGGTATTTAGTATATTCAAGCAGGGCGCGCTTAAACGGGTGATAATGGGCGAAGATGAAGGCACTAAAGTATTGCCGTAAAGGTAAAAAGACTTGCCTAAATAGAATTAGTTGGAGAAATACATGATTGAAGAGATTAAAAAAACCGCAGAACAGAAAATGCAAAAGTCACTGGAGTCACTCCGGAATGACTTGGCGAAAGTCCGTACTGGCCGTGCCCATACCGGACTGCTGGACCATGTCATGGTGGAGTACTACGGTTCTATGGTAGCTGTAAATCAGGTGGCCAATGTGAATCTTGGCGACTCACGTACGATCAATGTGCAACCTTATGAAAAGAACATGATTAGCAAGGTTGAAAAAGCTATCCGCGATAGCGATCTTGGTTTGAACCCTGCTACCAATGGCGACTTGATTCGTGTGCCTATGCCGATGTTGACTGAAGAGCGCCGTCGCGACTTGACCAAGATTGTACGTACAGAAGGCGAAGGTGCAAAAGTCTCTATCCGCAATATTCGCCGCGATGCAAATGATGCATTAAAGAAATTGATCAAAGACAAAGAGATTTCAGAAGATGATGAGCGCCGTGCACAAGATGAGGTGCAAAAGGCAACCGATAAGGCAGTAGCTGAAGTCGATAAGATGTTGCAGCAAAAAGAAGCAGATTTGATGGCGGTATAAAGCCGATTAAGCTTTTGTTAAATATAATGATTACGCGCCGATTCCATAGCATTCACTGGGGTACTTTTTGAAGTTTTTTACCAGTTCAACCGAAACGATTCCTGTCGCAGCGGAAATACCTAAACATATCGCTGTGATTATGGATGGTAATGGCCGTTGGGCGCGTAAGCGCTTTTTACCGCGGATTGCAGGTCATAAACGCGGTGTCGATACGGTACGTGACTTGGTTAAGTCATGTGCGAAGCTGAAGGTCGAATACCTGACTTTATTCGCTTTTAGCAGCGAGAATTGGCGTAGGCCAGCGGATGAGGTGTCTTTGCTGATGGGCTTGTTTATGGAAGCACTTAAACGCGAAGTCGTTAAGTTGCACCAGAATAATATCAAGTTGGTAATGATTGGAGACCGCAGCCGTTTTGATGCGGCATTGCTGGAACAGATTAGAATTTCTGAAGAGCTGACAGCAAATAATACCGGCTTAACGCTAACTATCGCAGCTAATTACGGCGGCCGTTGGGATATGCTGCAGGCAATGAATAAAATGCAAGCTGCAGCGCCACAATTGGCAGGTTATTACCGCGAAGAACACCTCACACCTTACCTATCCATGAGCTATGCACCTGAGCCGGATCTGTTCATCCGTACTGGCGGTGAAAAGCGCATCAGTAATTTCCTGTTGTGGCAGCTTGCGTACACGGAACTATACTTTACCGATACTTTATGGCCGGATTTTAATGCGGACGCCTTTAAACAGGCAATTCAGTCTTACCAGCAGCGAGAACGCCGTTTCGGTCGTACTAGTGAACAACTTACCGAAACATCCACCAATTAACCATCTGAAGTCATCTTAAACACAAGTATGCTTAGAGCGCGCGTTACGACATCTTTTATGCTGGTTGCATGTTTTCTTGCTGCCTTGATATTTGCACCCAGTTATCTTTGGTCAGCATTATGCCTGGCAGCCACGCTTGTTGGGGTTTGGGAATGGTGCAACCTTATTCGCCTCAATCAATTACAAATGCGCTGGACAGTTGCTACTGCGGCAATTATAGGCCTAGTGCTGATACTTATTGCTAATACACAATACGCACTGTTTTATGATGCTTTCGTGCTCGGCATATTATTCTCCGCTGCGATTTTTTGGATATTTCTCGCGCCACTTTGGTTAATGACCAGGATTCAAATAAGCCGCAGTTTAGTCATGATTGTATTAGGGCTCATACTGTTACTCAGCTTATGGATAGGGCTAATAGGCCTGCAACATATCAGTCCATGGCTGTTATTAGCCGTACTAGCTACGGTATGGATCGCCGATATCGCTGCTTACTTCGCCGGCAAACGATTTGGCAAACATAAGCTTGCCGTACAAATAAGCCCTGGTAAGACCTGGGAAGGTGTGGCTGGGGCTCTTGTAGCGGTGACTTTATATGGTTTGCTACTTTGTTATATCAAACATTACTCTTTATGGCTAATCGTCGGCCTCTGGGGCATTGTGGTACTAAGTATCATTGGTGATCTATTTGAATCGTTATTGAAAAGGCAAGCTGGCGTTAAAGACAGCAGCCAATTGCTTCCAGGACATGGCGGAGTATTAGATAGGATCGATGGCATAATTCCTAGCTTACCGTTGGTACTTTTCTTCATTTATTTCCCATTATTTTCGAATATTCAATTGCATGTATGATTCAGTGACTTCTGCCCCGTTTAAGAACGTAACGATATTAGGGGCGACCGGCACGATTGGTTTACATACCCTGGATGTGATTTCGCAGCACCCAAACCGGTTTGGCGTATTCGCATTAACAGCCTGCTCCAATGTCACGAGTATGTTCGTATTATGCAAACAGCATTCGCCGCAATACGCCGTAATGCTTCAGGAAAATTCAGCCAAGCTTTTAGCAGAACAATTAAAAGCAATTGGTTCAAAGACTGAAGTATTGCACGGCGAAGAAGCCCTAAATTTCGTATCAGCCCATGATGATGTAGATACGGTGATGGCGGCTATTGTAGGTGCCGCAGGGTTGAAACCCGCCATGGCGGCAGCGCATGCCGGTAAATGCATATTGCTCGCGAATAAGGAAACGCTAGTTATGGCAGGTAGCTTGTTCATGCAGGCTGTGTACAAAGGTGGTGCAACGCTACTACCGATTGATAGTGAACATAACGCGATCTTTCAAGTCATGCCAAGAACCCATTCCGGACAGCAAGCAGATAGGTTAGCTAGCGTTGGTGTAAAGAAAATACTTTTGACCGCTTCAGGTGGTCCATTTCGTAATGCCACATTGGAAGAGCTAGCTCAAGTGACGAAAGCGCAGGCGCTTAATCATCCGAACTGGGTGATGGGACCAAAAATTACCATCGATTCTGCAACGATGATGAATAAAGGCTTGGAAGTCATTGAGGCGCATTGGCTATTTAATGCCGAAGCAGAGCAAATAGAGGTTTTAGTACATCCGCAAAGTGTGATTCATTCACTGGTAGAATATATTGATGGAAGTGTTTTGGCGCAGCTTGGTAATCCTGATATGCGCACACCTATAGCTTACGGATTAGGTTATCCTGAACGTTTAAGCAGCGGTGTCAGCAGTTTGGATCTGCTTAAAACTGCGCGACTGGATTTTGTGGCGCCTGATATGGTTCGCTTTCCGTGCTTGAAATTAGCTTACGATGCACTTAAAACAGGGGGTACAGCACCTGCTATATTAAATGCTGCCAATGAAATTGCTGTAGAAGCATTTTTAGCGGAACAAATCGGGTTCCTGGATATTCCTAAAATCATTAATGCTGTGCTATCCGGCACAGATATTGAGCAGGTGGAGTCAATCGAGCATCTTGTTGAAGTGGATAACACCGCTAGAAAATCGACACAGCAATGGCTTGCGAATCAGTCAATATGATCAATACTGAATTACTAATGAATCACATTCCATGCTGAACGCATTATTAACCGTAGCCGCTTTTATCTTCACTTTGGGTTTGCTGGTGACCATTCATGAATATGGACATTACCAAGTAGCCAAATGGTGCGGCGTAAAGGTGCTCAAGTTTTCTATCGGTTTCGGCAAACCTTTTTTTACCAAAAAAGTAGGGCGTGACCAAACGGAGTTTGTGTTGGCAGCCATTCCCCTCGGCGGTTACGTCAAAATGCTGGATGAGCACGAAGTGAAAGGCACCGATGAGTATGCTTTGCATGACATGAGCCGTGCGCTGAACCGCCAGTCTGTAGCAAAGCGTATGGCGATTGTAGTCGCTGGTTCTGGCGCAAACCTGCTGCTAGCGATCTTATTTTACTGGATATTATTCCTGCTTGGCGTAGTCGGTCTCAAACCGATTATTGGCCATGTTAGCGATAACAGCCCAGCGGCTATTGCCAGTATGAATCGCGGAGAGACCATACAAAGCATTAACGGTAAACCGGTGACTAACTGGCAAGAGGCACGATGGATATTTTTGAAAGAGTCGCTAAAAAGTGATTCGGTAGAAGTGCTGGCGGTAAACAACAATAGTGAAGCGCATTTGCATCAGCTTGATTTATCCGGATTTAAACAAGAAGATTTTGAAACTGATATCCTCGAGAAATTAGGCCTGAGCGTTTACCAGCCTGATATTCCGGCGCGCGTAGGCGATATCACTCATAATAGTCCAGCTGCAAAAGCGGGCTTACAAGTTGATGATTTGATCCTAAGTATTAACCACAAAAAAGTAAGTTTCTGGGAAGATTTTGTTCAAGAAATCCGTAGGAATCCAAAAGTAGATTTAGAGGTTGTCGTTCAGCGCGGCAATCAGGAAGTAACCTTACATGTGATTCCGGATACTGTAGTAGAAAACCGTAAAAAGATAGGTCGCATAGGCGCTTCGTTTAAGCTTGAGCCGCATGAATTGGATGCGCTTTTTGTAACAACTCATTACTCGATAGCTGGTGCGCTTATTCAGGCGATTGAAAAAACATGGGATACCGCTTTGTTCAGCCTGAAAATGATAGGTAATATGCTCACAGGCCAGGTTTCATGGAAAAGTATGAGTGGGCCAGTCAGCATCGCGAACTATGCCGGACAGAGTGCTAACATGGGACTTAAGGTATTTATTGGTTTTCTAGCGGTCATCAGTATCAGTATTGGCGTGCTTAATCTATTGCCTATTCCTGTATTAGATGGCGGTCATTTCATGTATTATATGGCTGAAATTTTCACCGGAAAACCTGTATCTGAAGCGACCATGATCATTGGACAGAAAGTAGGGTTTACCCTGTTAGGTTGTATGATGGTACTGGCGCTATATAACGATATAAATAGATTGATAACAGGCTGATTAATTAATGTATTCAAACAAACTAAATCTAAAACTCAAATCTATCCTATTGCTGGTTTCTGGCTTATATGCCACTTCAGCATTCGCGTTAGAGCCTTTTGTGGTCAAGGATATTAGGGTCGAAGGTATTCAGCGCACTGAAGCCGGCACAGTTTTTACTTACCTACCAGTAAAAGTCGGTGAGACCATGAATGATGAGCTTGCCACACAAGCGATCAAGGCTTTATATGGCACGGGGTTTTTTAAAGACGTACGTATCGAAGCTGAAAATGATGTGCTAGTCGTTACAGTGCAAGAACGTTCTGCGATTGCACAGATAGACCTTAGCGGTAATAAATCTTTACCTTCTGACAAGATGAAAGAAGGTTTGAAGCAGATTGGTATTGCTGAAGGCCAGATATTTGATAAATCACAATTAGATCGTGCTGAGCAAGAGATCAAACGCCAATATTTATCCCAAGGTAAATACGGTGCAACAGTGAAAACTGTAGTCACCCCTTTAGAACGTAATCGTGTAGCGGTACGTTTTGATATTGAAGAAGGTGCGGTTTCGAAGATCCGTAACATCAATATTGTGGGTAATAATGCGTTCACGATGGACGATTTGCGCGCGCAGTTCATGCTGACTACCCCAAACTGGATGAGCTGGTGGAATAAGGATGACCAATACTCCAAACAGAAACTGAATGCAGACTTGGAAGCATTAAGGTCGTTTTATATGAATCAAGGTTATCTTGAGTTCAATATTGATTCCACCCAAGTATCGATTACACCTGATAAAAAAGATATTTATATTACGGTCAATATTACCGAAGGTCAGAAATACAAGATCTCCGAAGTTAAACTGGCCGGCGATACCATCATTCCTGAAGAGGAATTGAAAAAACTCATTCAATTGCAAGCAGGCGATACTTTTAGCCGTGAAAAAGTCACGCAGACCAGTAAGGCGATTAGCGACCGCTTGAGTGATGAAGGCTATGCTTTTTCTAATGTTAATCCTGTTCCGGATGTAAATAAAGAAGAGCACACCGCAGCATTTACATTTTTTGTAGACCCAGGTAAAAAAGTTTATATTCGGCGTATCAATGTTGTAGGTAATGCCAGAACCCGCGATGAAGTGGTGCGGCGTGAAGTGCGCCAACTGGAATCTGCCTGGTATTCATCCGCAAAAATCAATCGTTCAAAAGAACGTTTAGTGCGTACTCAATATTTCTCAGACGTTAATGTGGAAACCCCAGCTGTATCAGGTACAGCTGACCAGGTTGATTTGAATATTAGCGTTACAGAACAATCTACAGGTAGTGTGCAGTTCGGTGCGGGTTTATCCAGTAGTGAAGGCGTCGTTTTTGGTGTAACTGTTAACCAGAACAACTTCCTTGGTACGGGTAACCGCGTCACTGCACAGGTTAATACAGGTAAGATCAATACTACCTATTCTTTATCTTACACTGACCCATACTTCACACCTGACGGTGTAAGCCGTGGTTTCGATATTTATCGCCGGGACGTAGACACTAGTTCCATTAGCAGCGTAGGTACGTATGCAACATCTTCCTATGGTGGTGGCGTCAGGTTCGGTATACCTTTGAACGAGCGTGATGGTATTAATTTTGGGTTGGCAGCTGATTTTACAACGGTAGATTTATCTAGCCAAAGTCCTAAACAATATATCGACTTCTGCGGCAATACAAAAGGTTGTAGCAGTGATTCAGTAGTTGCCAGTGCCGGCTGGACCCACGACTCAAGGGATAGTATCCAATATACAACTAGCGGTGTATTGCAAAGATTAAGTGGCGAAGTTTCATTGCCGGTATTGGACCTGCAATACTATAAAGTTAACTATAAACATGCATGGTATACACCTATTTCCAAAGACTTTACCTTTTCGCTAAATGGTGAGATTGGTTATGCTGATTCATACGGCAATGAAAAATATCCATTCTTCAAAAACTTCTTTATGGGTGGTGTTGGTTCAGTACGTGGCTACAATAACGGTTCATTAGGGCCGCGTGATTTTGATCCTATTACCGGTGAAGATTTTGCCGTGGGCGGTACAAAAAGTTTATTGGGTAATGCCGAACTTTATTTCCCTGTACCAGGCATCAATTCCAAACAATTCAGGTTAAGCGTATTTGCTGATGCCGGTAATGTCTATGCAAAAGATGAGGCTTATAATCTAGGTGATTTGCGCTATTCAACTGGCCTAGGCATCAGCTGGTTCTCACCATTTGGACCTTTGAAACTGGTATTTGCTAAAGCGCTTAACAGTAAACCCGGCGATGATACTCAAGTATTGCAATTCCAATTGGGTCAACAATTTTAGGCGAGCGTCAAATAGCGCTACAGTAGTGATATAGTTCTATTAATGTATTAAGAAAAATGCAGTTTAGGAGATTTAATTGAGCAACACTTTTAAAAGTTTAGCGATTATTAGTTTAATGGCATTGGCTTTCGGTGCGCAAGCAGCCGATATCAAGGTTGGCTATGTACAGGTAGATAAAATCTTGCAGGATGCTCCGCAAACAGCTGAAAGTGGTAAAAAATTAGAACGTGAGTTCAGCCCGCGTTCGCAAGAACTTGACCGCATGTCTAAGCAAATTAAGGACTCGGAAGCTGCACTGGACAAAGAGGGGCTGACTATTTCTGAGTCGGATCGCCGCAATAAAGAGCGTGACGTACAAAACCTTAAAATCGAATTTCAACGCAAACAACGTGAACTGCGTGAAGATATTAATATACGTAAAAACGAAGAGCTTAGCGGTTTGCAAGACCGTATTAATAAAGCCGTACAAACAGTTGCTGAAACCGAAGGTTATGATTTAGTGGTATACAGCGGTGTAGCGTATGCTAGTAAAAAAATCGACGTTACAGATAAAGTGCTTAAACTATTGGGTAAAAAATAATAGCGGTAGCTCGCTAAATTTTAGTCATTCCATACGGTAAATCATCTATGGCTAAAAATTACTCACTTAATGAGATCGCCAAAATTTTAGGTGGTCAGGTATTAGGTGACGGTAATGTCTTGATCTCAAAAGTTGCTTCTGCAAATAGTGCCCAATCAGGCGATATTAGTTTTATCAATGACAGCAAATACCATAAAGCCATGGCTAGTAGCAATGCTAGTGCCTGGGTATTACGCGAAAAGGACTCAGGTCTTACAGAACTGCCCAAGATTATAGTCGATAATCCTTATGCGTATTTTGCAAAAATCTCATCATTACTCAATCCTCCTGCAACCATTAATTTAGGTATAGCGTCCACAGCTGTAGTTAGTAATACAGCTACGATCCCAGTTTCTTGCAGCATCGGTGAACTAGTTGTCATCGGTGATAATGTTGGTTTGGGTGAAAATGTTGTAATTGGGCATGGTTGCGTCATTGAAAATGATGTGATCATTGCCAATAACACACATTTAGAGCCTAACGTCACCATAAAACATCATTGCGAGATTGGCGAGAATTGCCATATCTTCTCCGGAGCGGTTATTGGTTCAGATGGATTTGGCTATGCTGAGGAAGCCGGTGTATGGTTAAAAATCCCGCAAGTTGGTCGGGTAATCATCCACGCCAATGTAGATATTGGGGCTAATACTACGGTAGACCGTGGAGCTATGGACGACACGATTATCGAAGAGGGAGTTAAACTTGATAATCTTATCCAGATTGGACATAACTGTGTGATAGGAGCACATACCGTGATTGCAGGTTGTGCCGGCGTAGCTGGTAGTGCGCGTATCGGTAAGCATTGTAAGATTGGCGGTGCTGCCATGATATTAGGCCATTTAGAAATTGCCGACCATGTCACTATTTCACCTGGCAGCATGATCACACGTTCTCTAACTAGTGCTGATACTTATACGGCACTCATGCCATTCCAGACACATAAAGCCTGGTTGAATACAGCTGCAAAAATTCGACATTTAGATAGCTTTAGCGATAACTTAACAGATAAAATTAAACAACTCGAAAAAGAGATAGCTCTGTTAAAATCAAACAAATAAACTCAGTAAAAAACCTTTAAGAAGTAACCGAGATAAAAATGACTAACCAAACAGCTACCAGCATGGATATCCATGAAATATTGGAACATCTTCCACATCGTTATCCATTCGTCCTGATCGATAGAGTAGTCTCTTTGGAACTTGGTAAGGAAATTACTGCGATTAAGAATGTGAGTGTAAACGAACCTTATTTCCCAGGTCACTTTCCGTACCATCCGGTAATGCCAGGCGTATTGATTGTTGAAGCAATGGCGCAGGCTGCCGCTATCTTGTCTTTTAAAACGATGGATACTAAACCTAGTGATGATTCAGTGTATTACTTTGCCGGCATTGATAGCGCACGCTTCAAAAAACCAGTTTCGCCAGGGGACCAAATTATTTTGAATGTCAAAATCGATCGTATTTTGAAGGGCATCTGGAAATATACTGGTGTGGCCAGTGTAGATGGGAATGTAGTGGCAGAAGCACAGATGATGTGCATACTTAAAGCCATAGAAAAGTAAATAATAGAAATAACAAACACATTAATAGTCGCAGTGCCAATGAGTAAGTGATAAATATGCAAGCCGTCAAAATCCACCCCACGGCGATCGTGGATGCTTCTGCAGAAATTGATTCCAGCGTCGAGATCGGCGCTTTCTCTGTTATTGGACCCAATGTAAAAATAGATGCGGGAACGCGTATCGCGAGTCATGTAGTGATTAATGGCCCCAGTATTATCGGCAAAAATAACCAGATATTCCAATACTCATCTTTGGGCGAAGCGCCCCAGGACAAAAAATATAAAGGCGAGCCTACGTTATTGGAGATAGGTGATAACAATACCATTCGTGAGTTCTGTACATTCAACCGGGGTACTGTGCAGGATAAAGGTACAACAAAAATCGGTAACGATAACTGGATCATGGCTTATGTCCATATCGCTCATGACTGCGACATTGGCAATAATACGATCTTCGCCAACAATTCTTCATTAGCCGGCCACGTAGACGTGCATGATTATGCGATTCTTGGTGGTTTCACACTTATTCACCAATTCTGTAAAATCGGCTCACATGTGATTACTGCGGTAGGTTCGGTCGTATTTAAAGACATTCCGCCATACGTAACTGCAGCCGGATATGACGCTAAACCACATGGCATCAATGCAGAGGGCCTGAAACGCCGTGGATATAGTGCTGATAGTATCCTGCAAATTAAACGCGCCTATAAAGCGCTTTATCGCAACGGGCTCACTTTAGATGAAGCTAAATTAGAATTGGCCACAATGCAAAGCAATACACCAGAAATTGGCTTACTTACTGATTTCTTGAATGTTTCTACCCGCGGCATCGTTCGCTAGGTATAGGCTATGATCAGGATAGGTGTTGTAGCGGGCGAGGCTTCTGGTGATTTGCTGGGATGTCATCTTATTCAGGCATTAAAGAAGAAGCATCAAGAAATAGAGTTCGTAGGGATTGCCGGTCCTAAAATGATGGCTGAAGGAGCACATTCTTTATACCCTATTGAACGACTTTCTATTCGTGGCTATGTAGAGGTCATCAGGCACTTATTCGGCCTGCTAAGGTTGCGCCGACGTTTACTTCAATACTTCCTTGATAATCCGATCGATCTTTTTATCGGCATCGATGCGCCTGATTTTAATTTCTGGCTAGAAAAGAAGCTTAAAAATAAGGGAATCAAAACTATCCATTACGTTAGCCCATCGATCTGGGCATGGCGTAAGGGTCGCATTCATCATATCAAGCGCTGTGTTTCGCACATACTGGCTTTATTCCCGTTCGAACCGGAAATCTATCAGCAAAGTGGCATACCCGTAACCTATGTAGGGCATCCATTGGCAGACATGCTGCCGATAGAGCCGGATGTAGATGCGGCACGTGAAGGCTTAAAATTAAAATCCTCGGCCTTGGTAATTGCGATGTTGCCGGGCAGCCGGCAAGGCGAAGTAAAACAGCATGCAGCGTTGTTTGTGAAAACTGCCAAGATTATTTACGCAAGCCATCCAAATGCACATTTCCTGGTACCGCTGATTACCCGGGAAACGCGGCAGATATTCGAGCTAGCTATTTTTCATGAACCTGAAAGCCTGCCGATACAGATATTATTTGGTCATGCACACGATGCGATGGAAGCTGCGGATGCTATCATTGTTGCTTCCGGTACCGCAACTCTAGAAGCCGCCTTACTTAAAAAGCCTATGGTCATTACTTACCGTATGTCCAATTTAAGCTGGAAAATACTTAAGCGTATGCGTTTGCAACCATTTGTTGGGTTGCCTAACATCTTGGCAGGGAAATTTGTTGTGCCTGAGTTGCTGCAAGATGATGCAACACCTGAGAAGCTGGCAGATGCCACACTCAAACTTTTAAATGATCTTAGCTATGCAGCAGAGATCAAAGAAGAGTTTACAAAAATCCATCATAGCCTGCGCCAAAATACAGCCGAAAAGGCTGCCAACGCAGTATTTTCGCTTCTGCCGGCATGATTAAATTACCGGTTATTTGCGGTGTAGATGAGGCGGGGCGGGGTCCTTTAGCAGGGGCAGTATATGCTGCTGCTGTGATCTTAAATCCTGCCCGACCTATTATTGGTTTAGCTGATTCTAAAAAATTAACTGAAAAGAAGCGTAACGAACTAAGCGCAGAAATCAAACAGCACTCCTTGGCTTGGGCTATCGCCTGCAGTACCGTTGAAGAGATCGATAAAATCAATATCCTGCAGGCAAGTCTACTTGCGATGAAACGTGCAATCGAGGCTATGCAACAGCAGTTTGATGTAAGCCTGTATTTGGACCAAATATTAGTTCAGGTTGATGGTAATAAATGCCCAAAAATAAGCTTACCTTGCGAGGCGATTGTGCAGGGCGACAGTAAGGTTCAAGCTATTTCAGCCGCTTCAATTTTGGCAAAAGTGGCCAGGGATGCGGACCTTTGCGAATTGGATAAGCAGTATCCGCAATATAACTTTGCAAAACATAAAGGTTATCCAACAGCTGAACATTTAGAAGCGATCGATTTGCATGGTATTTGCCCGATTCACCGCTTAACCTATGCACCTGTGAAAAAACAGCTGGAATTTGTATCTATGCAAATTTCGGTTTAAAAATTCAAGCTTTAAGCTAGCAACAGAAATACTGTTGGTTTTTTATGTAAGTCCGGCAGTGTAGATTTTTTCCATTCAGCGATTGTCTTGCTGACAATCAACTCACTTTCCAAACTGATATTGCAGGCGATACAAAGCTTGGTTGCAGGGTTGCAATGCGCCAGGATATCCTCTAGCAAATGCTGATTACGGTAGGGTGTTTCTATAAAAATTTGGGTTTCGTTATATTTGACCGAGTTTTTTTCAATTTCCTTTAAGCGCTGGATACGTGCCGCTTTATCAGCTGGGATATAGCCTAAAAACGTAAAGCGCTGGCCATTGAACCCAGAAGCCATGAGGCTCAACAAGATGGAACTTGGACCGACTAAAGGCGTAACCTTTATTCCTTTACGGTGTGCCAGTTCTGCAAGTTTAGCGCCTGGGTCGGCTATGCCAGGGCAGCCAGCTTCGCTCATCAGCCCAACATCAAATCCTGCTAACAATGGCTTCAGTAATTCAGGCACTTCTTTATCTGTAGTGTGCTCATTGAGCGTTAATAATTGTAATTCCCGCACTGGCTTGCTAGTTTTAATCGTACTTAGAAAATGCCGTGCCGTTTTTTCATTCTCCACCACGAATATTTCCAATTTCTGTGCAAGACTAACCACATCAGCTGGAAGTACTTTAGCAATGTTGTCATCGCCCAAAGTGACCGGAATCAAATAAAGAATGCCTAATTTCACAGTTACTTTCTATTATTAATATTTAACGCGTACTCGGTAATTCAGCGTTGC
Source organism: Methylotenera sp. (assembly GCA_035460225.1). Classification (GTDB taxonomy): domain Bacteria; phylum Pseudomonadota; class Gammaproteobacteria; order Burkholderiales; family Methylophilaceae; genus Methylotenera. Next base: position 12,204 of record DATHWX010000003.1, on the reverse strand, counting down.
CTTGCCTTCAGCCGGTATTTCTATTTTCCACACAGCTAATGTGCTATTGGCTTTTTTATGTGGTTGGTTTTCCGAAAGAATCGTCCAATCGCCGTTGATAGGCTCTTGCACAGTCACAACCACTTTTTCTTTCTTGGCATTTTTAAGCGTAATTTCATACGCACTTTCAAACGCACTATTACCTTTTGCCGGACGAGGCAGTACTTTAAAATCCGTTTGCTTCTTATCGGCTGTCACGTCAAATGACTCGCCAAGTTTAAGGCGTACCACTTCATTCTTAGGAGTATGGTCAATATTATCTTCGCCAACGAATTGGGCATTACCCTGAGCATCCTTTTTATAAACGCGCATGATGCCTTTAGGAAGAGGCATGCCTAGTTTAGAAGCTTCTTTATTATCGAATTCAACAAATACCCCGACTTTGATTTTTGTACCTAAATCTCCTTGCTGGCTTTGGTAATAATAATCAGCACCGCGCAACACCAATTCTTTACGTGCAGGCACGCCAGTAGCAGAAAGTAAGGCTACTTGCTTGGTTTGGTTTTCGGCAATGGTAGTAGGGCGATCTAAAGAATAAAGATGATATTCAAGTAACGATTCTTCTGCCATAGGCGCCGCCGCATCAGCTGCCATCATCTCTAAATTTTTGCGTAACGCCATCGGCCGCGGGTAATTCTCTTGCACGCGATTGACATCACCGGCGACCAATTGCAATTTGGCATTGTTGTAGCTTGTACCGCTGGTGTTGGTTAACGTTACCCAGCCCGACAAGTCCACACTGTCTTCTTTTGGATTCAATTCGGCTACATAATCCGCTTTCCACGCCAATCCTCCAGTTAAGTAACTGAGTTCTACCGTTTGTTCTGCCGCGGTCTTGTTATTGATTTGTGTCACCAGCGTTGGGCGGTCACGCAGGTTTGCAGGAATGTCATCATAGACAATTCGGCCAGGCAGGCCGGTTTCAATACGGTTGCCGATCTTCAATACCACGCCGTTATTCGCTGACAGCACTGTCGCTTGTTCAGTTTTTTCCTCACCGGTAGCAGGGTTAGTTTTAATGATCGAAACAGTTTTACCTACATATTTTTCAAGCAGTTTTTCCGGCGTTAACAGGTCAAAATCAAAGTTTTGTTCCAAGGTATTAAAGCTACCGGGGTTGCTCAGGCTTCTAAGTAAAGCCGTTTCCGGACGCATTTGGGCGCTTACATCACGGATTGCAAGGTTTTGCATGCCTGAAGTCAACCTGACTTTGCGCTGGTCTTTGACTAATGCCAGATTGTTATTGTAAATTGTGACTGCAACATTTTGCTGGTCGGCAATCGTGCTCCTGTTTTCACTTTTAGGGTCATCTAGCGCCCAAGCGGTAAAAGGCATCAAAGGGGCTGAGAATAAAGCGGCAAGTGCTAAGGCATGGTGCTTGAACATAGAGCGATCTCCAAATTTTAAGGTGTGCTGCTGCGTGAATGACGTACGCAGCAATTGCTGTAACGGTTCGTACTAAATTACGTTGACCCCTTCATTGTGTAGCATGCTGACTAGCTTGATAAGCGGCAATCCTATTAACGCATTCGGGTCTTCACCAATCATACGTTCGATGATGGCGATGCCTAAACCTTCTGATTTAGCGCTGCCAGCACAATGATAAGGCTGTTCTTTGACAAGGTAACTTTCAATTTGTGCATCACTTAAATTCCGGAATTGCACGACATAGGGGACAACTTCAGCCTGCATTGATTGGTTTGCGGCATTGTATAAGCATAGTGCGCTGTGGAAGGTAACTTCGCGGCCACGCATCATTCTCAATTGCTTAGTGGCATTTTCATGATTAAGTGGCTTACCTAATTGTATGCCGTCCAAAGTGGCGACTTGGTCGCAGCCGATAATCAAGGCTTCCGGATTACTAAGGCTAACTTTACGTGCCTTAATTTGAGCGAGTCGTAACGCCGTTTCCTGCGGTTGCTCACATGGCAGTATGGTTTCATCTACATCAGGGGAAATGCAGGTAAACGGGATTTGCAGATGCGTGAGCAGTTCACGTCTATAGATAGAGGATGAAGCAAGAATAAGGGTAGGGTGAATAGATGCGTTCAAGTTATTATTTATTCAAAAGTTGTTGAAAATGTATGCAAATAAAAAAGCCGACAGCAGCATTCTGTCGGCTTATGCCTTAAATTACAATGGCTTTAAGATTACTCAGGTTGAATTTCCAGCAATGATTCATCAGGTGTTACCGCATCGCCTTTAGCTACATGGACGGCAACCACGATACCGGTTTTAGAAGCCTGAATTTCATTTTCCATTTTCATGGCTTCAATCACCAATACACCATCGCCTGCGGTTACTTTGTCACCGGCTTTAACCTTCACCGCAACAATAGTTCCTGGCATAGAAGTCGTTACGTGCCCGGCGTGGCTAGGGCGTGGACGGCCACTTTTTGCGACTGCCGCTTTCTTTTTCCCCGTGCCGCCATTGCTGGTCGCGCCACCTGATACTTCAATCTCGTTCAATGTTTCTACCATAACTTCTTCTGCAATGCCGTCGATAGATACATAGAACGGACGTTTCTCTTCACCTGCATGACCGCTGCCGGTCAGGTTGATGTGGAAGGTTTCGCCATGTAATGTGACTTTGAATTCCGTAGGGGCAAAGCGTGATGCACCTGCAGTGGCAGCAGCTTTATCCAGCAATACTTCTGGTGTTAATGAGCCCGCATTACGTTCTTGTAGATACGTCTTACCGATGTCCGGGAACATCGCGTAAGTCAGTACATCCTCCTCTGATTTGGCAAAGCGTTCGGCTTCACTCGTGATTTTAGCCAGTTCCGGTGCCAGTAAATCTGCAGGGCGGCAAGTGATCGGTGTTGCATCGCCAATCGCTAGTTTTTTCACTTCTGGATTAACTTCGCTTGGTGATTTACCGTATTGACCCAAGAAGTAATTTTTCACTTCATTAGTAATCGATTTATAGCGTTGACCGGTCATGACATTCAATACAGCCTGCGTGCCTACGATTTGCGAAGTTGGTGTCACCAGCGGAATGTAACCTAAGTCTTTACGCACAGCTGGAATCTCTGCTAACACAGCATCCATGCGGTCCAATGCACCTTGATCTTTTAATTGATTGCTTAGGTTAGAAATCATGCCTCCAGGCACTTGGTTAACCAATACGCGAGTATCTACGCCAGTATATTCACTCTCGAACTGCCAGTATTTTTTACGTACCTCACGGAAATATGCGCTGACTTCCTGTACGGCAGCGATATCTAGACCGGTATCGAATTCTGTGCCTTTCAAGGCTGCAATCATACTCTCGGTAGTAGGGTGACTAGCGCCTTCGGAGAATGCGGAGTTACAGGTATCGATCATCATTGCGCCGTTTTCCAGCGCACGCAGCAGATTCATGCTTGCCAAACCGCTTGTTGAGTGGCTATGGATCTGGATCGGCAAGCTTACATTTTCACGCAAGGCTTTAACCAATTTCGCGGTCATTTCCGGCGTGAGCAAACTCGCCATATCTTTGATGGCGATAGTGTCGCTGCCCATGGCTTCTAATTCTTTAGCAATGCCTACAAAGTGCGCTACGTCGTGCACAGGGCTCGTGGTATAGCTAATTGTGCCTTGCGCATGCTTACCGGCTTTTTTAACGGCCTCAATGGATACTTTCAGGTTGCGTGTATCGTTCAAAGCGTCGAAGATACGGAACACATCAACGCCGTTATCAGCAGCTTTTTGTACGAAAGCTTGAACCACATCATCAGAATAGTGGCGGTAACCCAGCAAGTTCTGACCGCGAAGCAACATTTGCAGCTGTGAATTCGGTAAGGCTTTACGTAGCGTTTTTAAGCGCTCCCAAGGGTCTTCCTTCAGGTAACGCACACATGCGTCGAATGTAGCACCACCCCATGCTTCTAAAGACCAAAAGCCAATAGCATCCAGCTTGCCGCAAATCGGCAGCATATCTTCAGTACGCATGCGTGTCGCAATCTGGCATTGGTGCCCATCGCGTAAAACCACTTCGGTGACATGTATTTTTGACATAATTAACTCTTTACTTTAATTTATTTACTTAATAACTTGTTTTTATTAACTATTTATATACCTTCATGTGCTGCAATCGCAGCTGATATCGCAGCAGCAATCAGTGCAGGTGGAATCTCATTGGCATAATTAGTTAACTCAGGATGCGACTCTACGAAACTAGTATTAAAGTTCGCATTCCTAAAATCGGGATGTTTTAAAATTTCCTGGTAATAGGGAATCGTAGTTTTAACCCCATAAATCAACATATCGTCTAAAGCACGACGACCGCGTTCAATCACGCTATCCCAAGTCAATGCCCATACCGTGAGCTTGGCGCACATGGAATCGTAATAAGGTGGAATCTCATAGCCTGTAAAAATCGCAGCATCCATACGTACACCAGGGCCGCCAGGCGCATAGTAACGCGTGATCTTGCCAAAGCTCGGCAGGAAGTCATTTTTCGGATCTTCCGCATTGATACGGAACTCCATGGCATAGCCACGGAATTGCACATCTTTCTGCTTATATTGCAGCGGCATGCCGAAGGCCACTCGAATTTGTTCCTGCACGATGTCGATACCTGTAATCGTTTCAGTCACGGTATGCTCTACCTGCAAACGCGTATTCATTTCCATGAAATAGAAGGTGTTATCTGAGGCTAACAGAAACTCCACCGTACCCGCATTCTCATAACCCACTGCCTTAGCTGCTTTTACTGCCAAGCCGCCAATATATTCACGCTGCGCTTGGGTAAGTTGCGGCGAAGGGGCGATTTCAATGAGCTTCTGGTTACGGCGTTGAATAGAGCAGTCGCGTTCAAACAAATGAATCGCATTACCTTGTGAATCCGCTAGCACTTGCACTTCAATATGACGAGGTGAAACGACGCATTTTTCTAGAAATACTTCAGGCTTACCAAAAGCTTTGCTGGCTTCAGAAATTACGCGATCGTAATTACTTAATAAGTCTTTTTCGGTATCGCAACGGCGAATACCACGACCGCCACCGCCATTGGTGGCCTTTAACATTACGGGATATCCAATTTTTTTGGCTAACATCACCGCAGCATCTAGATTTTCCAGATTACCGTCGCTACCAGGCGTACATGGGATGCCGGCTTTAGTCATGGCATTACGTGCCTGAATTTTGTCACCCATCTGGCGGATAACCTTGGCATTCGGTCCAATGAATTTAACGCCGCGACGTTCACAGATTTCTGCAAGCTCAGGGTTCTCAGATAAAAACCCGTAGCCAGGATGCAGGGCATCACAGCCCGAAGCCACTGCCAGGTTCACGATGTTATGTGCGTTCAAATAGCCGGCGACCGGGTCAGCGCCAATGTTATAGGCCTCATCAGCCTTTTTAACATGCAATGCCTGACGGTCCGCATCGGTATAAATCGCTACAGACTTGATGCCCATTTCTGAGCAAGCGCGTACAATACGTACAGCGATTTCACCGCGATTAGCTACAAGAATTTTTTTGAACACGTAACAACCCTAAATATTGATAATCAAACAGTGGGATTATAACATGTACCTGCAAGTCGCTAAAAGGCTTAGCGCTATTTGCTTATCAATTATTTAGAACTAATTTAGGCTGAAACCTAATGAATACCCATCCATTATTTATAGATAACGTTGCATTCGCCAAACGTGATGATCAAATTAGCGGCACACTTACATTAGGTGACTGCAAGCGCCTTGCAGAGGTGCTGCAATCTGCCGAGATTCGTTATGAATTACAAGGTGAAAATAATCTAGGGCGCTTTACCTTGCGTTTGGATATCGATGCTGAGCTACAGGCAACATGCCAGCGCTGTTTGAATCCAATGCCGTTAAATCTGCATCGTGAATTCAACTATTTAATTAATGATGCACCTTTAAGTGAGTATGAATTAAGTGACCTTGAGGCTAATGATGATGTCGACTTGATTGAACCTAGTCCTGCGATGGATTTAATAGTGCTGATAGAAGATGAGCTACTGATGGCCTTGCCGATTGCGCCCACGCATGATGAAGATTGCAGCGCCAACATAAAAGAGGGTGTTGCACAAAGTGGCGAAAAGCCGAACCCGTTTGCTGTGCTTAAGGGCCTGATTAAGCCATAAAAGCTTAACAGGGGCTGACAAAACCCATGTTTTGTATTATGATATTGGATTAGTTTTTAGCGTAGTCTTAATTATCAGCGATGCGGAAGACTAAAATTCAGGTGGTTTTGTATTGATTACCTGGTTTTTGGGATGTATCGAATTTATTACAATTGGCTCTGGTAGCCATGTAACAAGTATTTTGCAAGATGATGCTTTAATCATTTTATTTGGAGTTTTATTATGGCAGTTCAACAAAACAAAAAGTCACCTTCTAAACGCGGCATGCACCGTTCACATGACTTTTTAACAAACCCACCTTTAGCAGTTGAGCCAACAACAGGCGAAACGCATTTACGTCATCACGTAAGCCCAAACGGCTACTACCGTGGTCGTAAAGTAATGCCGGCAAAAGGCGAATAATTTCCCATCTCGGCTTCTAAGCGCGATATATTTTTGACGTTGCGCTAGAAATTCGAAATTTGCTTGAGATTATACGTTGCAGCTAATTTGCAAAATCATAACGCCGCTCCATTATTTGGTGCGGCGTTAGTATTTCTGCCATACTGTGTAGCGATTTTAAGCTTGTGATTAAGCCTTTAAAATTAGACGATTAGAAGTCAGACCAACCGGATTCGATCCAAAAAACAACACATGGATATCACTGTCGCAATTGACGCAATGGGAGGGGATCATGGTCCTCACGTCACTATTCCCGCCGCTATTAAAGCGCTAGAAGCCGATAGCGAGCTGAACATCGTATTGGTAGGCTTGAGTGACGCTATTGAAGCTGAACTTAAGGCACGCAAAGCCAAGCCCAATCCACGTTTACGCATCCACCATGCCAGTGAAGTGGTGACGATGGATGAGTCGCCGCAAAGTGCGCTCAAGAATAAAAAAGATTCGTCGATGCGCGTTGCCATTAACTTGGTAAAAAGTGGTGAAGCAAATGCTTGCGTAAGTGCTGGTAATACCGGCGCCCTGATGGCTACTGCCAGGTTTGTTCTTAAAACCTTGCCAGGCATCGATAGGCCTGCCATCGCAGGTGTATTTCCCAGCCAAAAAGGCATGACTTATATTCTAGACCTTGGCGCAAACGCGGACTGTACAGCCGAACATCTGCTGCAATTTGCAGTGATGGGCAGCATGTTGGTTTCTTGCGTTGAACATAAAGAAAATCCTACAGTCGGACTACTTAACATCGGTACTGAAGATATCAAAGGTAACGAAGTGGTGAAGTTGGCTGGTGAACTGTTGCGTGCAAGTCACCTGAATTTTTATGGCAATGTAGAGGGTAACGATATTTTCAAAGGTACAACGGATGTTGTTGTCTGTGATGGTTTCGTAGGCAATGTGGCATTGAAAACGTCAGAAGGTCTGGCTCAAATGATGGGCCGCTTTTTAACGCAGGAATTCAAGCGTAACTGGCTCACCAAAATGATGGCAGTGGCGTGTATGCCGGTATTGCGTGCCTTTAAGAAGCGCATGGATCCTCGTCGTTACAATGGCGCTAGTTTCCTGGGTTTGCGAGGCATCGTGGTTAAAAGCCACGGCGGGGCGGATAGCTTTTCTTTCCTGCATGCGATCCATACTGCCATCGAAGAATCACGCAATGGCGTTTTAAGGCGTATTACAGAACAATTAGAAATAGAACATATACAGACGCATAAGGCTACCAATGTTGTAGCCATAACAGAAAACGCTAGCTCGGAAAACGAATGACATATTCTCGTATCGCAGGGACAGGAAGTTATCTCCCTAAAAAAATACTTACCAATGCTGATCTGGAAAGCATGGTAGACACAACTGACGAGTGGATATTCACGCGTACAGGGATTCGTGAGCGCCACATTGTCGCTGACGATGAGCAAACTAGTGATCTTGCCTTCCATGCAGCAATTAATGCCATTGAGGCTGCGGGCATCAAAGCCGCTGATATCGACCTTATTATTGTTGCGACTACCACGCCGGATAAGATTTTCCCAAGCACTGCTTGTATTTTGCAGCAAAAACTAGGTGTTGCAGGTTGCCCGGCATTTGACGTGCAAGCAGTATGCAGCGGCTTTGTTTATGCGCTTGCCACGGCTGATAACTTCATCAAAGCTGGCAGTGCGAAATGTGCTTTAGTCATTGGCGCTGAAACGTTTTCACGCATTACGGACTGGACAGACCGTGGCAACTGCATCTTGTGGGGCGATGGCGCCGGTGCGGTGATATTACAAGCCAGCGAAGAGTCTGGCATTATTTCTACGCATCTGCATGCTGACGGCAGTTACGAAAAAATGCTGCATGTGCCGCGTAAAAATGACCCAAATAGCCGCGATACCGTCATCATGGAAGGTAATCCTGTATTTAAGGTAGCGGTGAATACATTGGATGCTATCGTTGATGAGACGCTTTCCGCGAATGGCATGCAGAAATCTGACGTTAATTGGCTGGTGCCGCATCAGGCGAATATCCGTATCCTGCAAGCGACGGCTAAAAAGCTGGATATGAGTATGGACCGGGTCGTTGTGACAGTAGACAAACACGGCAATACTTCCGCCGCATCTATTCCTTTAGCCTTGGATACCGCAGTACGTGATGGCCGCATCAAACGTGGCGAAATCATCCTAATGGAGGCTTTTGGCGGCGGTTTCACATGGGGCTCAGCCTTAATCAAATATTAATTAAGAATAATGAATATAAAAATATCATTTAAGTAATAAAGAAAACATAAGCTTATGAGTAAATTAGCATTTTTATTTCCAGGTCAAGGCTCTCAATCGGTGGGGATGATGGCTGGTTTCGCAGAGTCACAAGTGGTTCGCGATACTTTTAAAGAGGCGTCGGATATTTTAGGCGTAGATTTCTGGGCCATGGCGACTGAAGCCAATGAAGCCATTAACGAAACAACGAATACCCAGCCTATCATGTTAACGGCTGGCATCGCCACTTGGCGTGCCTGGCAAGCCAGCTCAAACAAGCTACCTGATGTATTGGCTGGTCATAGCCTAGGTGAATATAGTGCTTTAGTCGCAGCCGGCACTTTAAGTTTTGCCGATGCGTTACCTTTAGTACGCTACCGCGCTGAAGTGATGCAAAGTGCGGTACCTGCGGGTGTTGGCGCCATGGCTGCAATCTTAGGCTTAGACGACGAAACGGTGCGTGCTGTATGTGCTGAAGCTGCACAAGGCGAGGTTGTCGAAGCGGTTAATTTGAATTCGCCAGGCCAAGTAGTGATCGCTGGCAATAAAGCAGCCGTAGAACGTGGTATGGAAATCGCTAAGGCAAAAGGAGCTAAACGCGCGTTGCCATTGCCTGTTAGCGTACCATCGCATTGTGCCCTCATGAAACCGGCTGCTGATAAGCTAGCTGAATATCTGAAAACAGTCACAATGAGCTCGCCGAAAATCCCAGTTTTACACAACGCAGATGTTGCATCTTACTCAGATGCAGATCAAATCAAAGATGCGCTGGTACGCCAGCTCTATAGCCCAGTACGCTGGGTTGAAACTGTACAGGCGATTTATGCGCAAGGTGTTACACAAACCGCAGAATGTGGTCCTGGCAAAGTGTTGACTGGTTTAACCAAACGAATCGTGACTGAATTGCCTTGCACTGCGCTAACCAGCAGTGAAGCAATGGTAGAATTTAACAATACATTATAAGCAATAAATTCAGAGACTTAATATGACTACTCAATGTAATGCATTAGAAGGCCAAGTGGCTTTGATCACTGGCGCAAGCCGTGGTATTGGTGCCGCAATCGCTTTGGAACTTGGTCAACAGGGCGCGATTGTGATTGGCACAGCGACATCAGACAATGGCGCAGCTTCTATCAGCCAGGCATTAACAGCCGCCAATATTAAAGGCGAGGGCATGAACTTGAACGTGAATGATGTCGCTCAAGTTGAAGCCGTGTTAAAAGCCATCAGCGAGAAATATGGCGAGGTAACTTTGCTGGTAAACAATGCCGGCATTACTCGTGACACTTTATTGATGCGCATGAAAGATGATGACTGGGATGCTGTAATCAGTACTAACTTGACTTCAGTCTACCGCATGAGCCAGGCAGTTTTACGCCCGATGATGAAAGCACGCAGTGGCCGCATTATCAATATTTCGTCTATCGTTGGCCATTCTGGCAATGCTGGGCAGGTCAATTATGCGGCAGCTAAGGCCGGCATGACAGGTTTCACCAAATCATTGGCGATTGAAGTAGGTAGCCGCGGCATCACCGTTAATTGTGTTGCACCTGGCTTTATTGATACCGATATGACAGCAGAACTGCCTGAAGCGATCAAGGCTAAAACGTTAGAGCGTATTCCAGTTGGCCGCCTAGGCTCTGTTAAAGAGATCGCCGCCACGGTAGCTTTCCTGGCTTCGCCAAGCGCTGCTTATATTACCGGTGAGACCATTCATGTGAATGGCGGGATGTTAATGGTTTAACAAGCTAGCGCTTGTTGAAGAGGTTGTAATAAATTTCATGAGAAGTATTTTTGTATTCTTGTTGAGTTTTGGTAGAATGTTGCCTTAGCTAAGTTAAACTTACATTAAGCTAAGCTATTTTTTAATATAAGGGGTAATTAGATGTCTGACATCGAACAACGCGTTAAAAAAATTGTTGCTGAACAATTAGGTGCAAATGAAGCTGATGTTAAAAATGCATCATCATTTGTAGATGATTTGGGTGCTGATTCACTCGATACAGTAGAATTAGTAATGGCGTTAGAAGAAGAATTTGACTGCGAGATTCCTGATGAAGAAGCAGAAAAAATCACTACAGTTCAATTAGCGATTGATTACATCAATACTAACCTCAAATAATTCCAATGTGAGTAGTAAGCCTAACCAAGTCTTTCAAAAGGGCTTACTACTTTCTTCTTTTCCTTCATGGAATTGTAAGTCTTAAATCACTTCTTTAAGAGACAGAGCATGTCTAAACGCAGAGTAGTAGTCACTGGTCTTGGCGTAGTTTCACCTGTAGGTATTGGTGTTAAAACTGCGTGGGATAATCTTGTTGCCGGTAAATCAGGCATTACACAAATCACCAAATTCGATACAAGCGCTTTCGCCTCGACCATTGCTGGTGAAGTCAAAGACTTTAATCCGGAAGACTATATCAGCGCTAAAGATGCTCGCAGGATGGATACGTTCATTCAATACGGCCTTGCTGCGGCGATTGAAGCAGTAAAAGACTCAGGGATTGTAGCGACTGAAGAAAATGCCGAGCGCATAGGCGTATCTATTGGCTCTGGTATTGGTGGCATGCAGTATATTGAGGATACCGACATACTCTACCAAGATTCTGGTCCTCGCAAAATCTCACCATTTTTCATTCCCGGCACCATCATTAATATGATCTCCGGTAATTTATCTATTATGTACGGCTTTAAAGGGCCGAACGTGGCGATTGTAACGGCCTGTACAACAGGTACGCACTCCATTGGCGACGCTTCACGCATGATTGAATATGGCGATGCTGACGTGATGGTGGCAGGCGGGGCAGAAGCCGCAATCACACGTTTAAGCGTAGGCGGCTTCGCGGCTGCGCGCGCACTCTCAACACGTAACGACGACCCAGCAACCGCAAGTCGTCCATGGGATAAAGACCGTGATGGCTTCGTGATTGGCGAAGGCGCCGGCGTGATGGTGTTGGAAGAATACGAGCACGCTAAAAAACGTGGCGCAAAAATCTACGCAGAATTAAGCGGTTACGGCATGAGTGCAGATGCGTTCCACATGACCGCACCGAATATGGACGGCCCACGCCGCTCTATGCGCAATGCCATGCAAAATGCTGGCATCAATCCGGATGCCGTCGAATTTATTAATGCACACGGCACTTCTACACCGCTTGGCGACGCCAATGAAACTAATGCGATTAAAGCGGCATTTGGCGACCATGCAAAGAACTTAGTAGTAAACTCTACCAAATCCATGACAGGCCATTTATTAGGCGGCGCTGGTGGCTTGGAATCAGTATTTACCGTGCTATCTATTTACAACCAAATGTCACCGCCAACTATCAATATTTTCAACCAAGACCCTGAATGTGACTTGGATTATTGCGCCAATACCGCACGTGATATGAAAATCGAGTATGCACTGAAA
>DATHWX010000002.1:0-9950 GCA_035460225.1 Methylotenera sp. | reverse complement strand
TATGGTAACTGGCAAAAAGCCAATGGTGGGTAACAATGTTTCTCACGCTAACAACAAAACAAAACGCCGTTTTTTACCTAATTTGCAAAACCGCAAATTCTGGGTTGAGAGCGAAAACCGCTGGGTGAGTATGCGTATCACTAATGCTGCTTTGCGTACTATCGACAAAAATGGCATTGATGCTGTTCTTGCTACGATGCGTGCTGCTGGCGAAAAAATCTAAGGACACATTATCATGCGCGAAAAAATCAAATTGGAATCTAGTGCTGGTACAGGTCATTTCTATACCACTACAAAAAACAAACGTACAATGCCAGAAAAAATGGAAATCAAGAAATTTGATCCAGTGGTTCGTAAACACGTAATGTACAAAGAAACAAAACTTAAGTAAGCAATTACTTGAGTTGTAAAAAAGCCCGCAATTGCGGGCTTTTTTATTAGCTATTATTTGTTATCCTTCGCGCTGCGTTTTATTAGAAACATCAGCAATGTCCTGTGTGTGCGGTGAATTCAATATGCGCACTTCACGCTGCGGGAACGGTATAGATATATTATTGACCTGGAAAGCGCGCCATACTTCCAAGTAAATCTCTGACTGCAGCGCAGAAGAGCCTTCTTCTGGGTCCGGTATCCATACAGAAAGCATCAAATCGATGCCTGACTCTCCAAAACCCTTGATTTGCGTGTTTGGCGCTGGCGTTTTTAGGGTTCGTGGATGTGCCACTGCAATCTCTTGTATCAACTGCATGGCCGTTTCTAAGGAGCTGTCATAGCTCACCTGTATTGGCATTTGAACACGCGCTTTATGGTCTGAGAATGAATGATTAATGACAGGATTGATAATCAGTGTTTCATTTGGAATAATCACTTCTGTCCCATCCAGTTTGCGCAGCACTAGATAACGGGTTCTTAAGTCCCTTACCACACCGTAATGCGACTCTACCGTGATCACGTCACCTATCTGCATGGATTTATCCAATAAGATAATAAAACCGCTCACGTAGTTGCTGGCGATACGCTGCAATCCGAAACCTAGGCCTACACCTAATGCTCCACCAAATACCGAAAGCAGCGTGATGTCCAACCCAACCGCTGATAGCGCAATCAAGATTGCGATAAACAATAAGAGGATACGCAGCAATTTGGTGAGAACTACACGCATATTCATATTCAGATGCTCATGGCGCATGAGCTTGTTTTCAAAGAAGCGGCTCAGCCACAGTGCAATCAGGATAGTAATAACGATCGTCAGCAGTGCCTGCAGTATTAGCAACAGGTTCATGGGGTTCTTGCCGACGTTGAATTTGACACCTTCCAGCGTGCCTAATACTTCAGGTAAGACACCACTTAAATGCAAAGCTAGAATCAACCAAATCAGTGTGGATATCGTGTTTTCAAGGGTTTTCAGCAGTCCGCCAGGTGCGATGATATAGCGTACTGCATATACAATCAGCCGTATAATAGCCATCGCCAATAGTAATTTACTAGCTAATTTCAGCAGGCTTACGTGTTGCCAATGCGTGAGAACTAATATCCCTATTTCTACAATAATGAGCGTAGAAAGCGGGAATAGCACACGATTGACACCACCTATGCCCAATTTCCATTTTTCAGGCGCATTGCGCATTACATAGCTACGTAATGCTCCATTGATGGTCCAGGCAATTACACAAGCAGCGATGATAATTGCCAACTGCCATAAAGCGGCTGGCTTGGACATATCCGCCATTACTTCTTGCCAAATTACCTGAATTTCTGGATTCATATTTTTGTTGATTTAAAGTAAAAAGATTGTTGCCAAGCCCAGAAAGATAAAAAAGCCACCACTATCGGTCATTGCAGTGATAAGTACACTGGAACCTACCGCTGGATCGCGACCAACTTTATTCATAACCAAGGGAATCATCACGCCCATGATAGCGGCCAATAGCAAGTTAAGAGTCATGGCGCTCATCATGACCAAGCCTAACTGGTAACTGCCATAAAGCGCATAGGCTATCAAACCCAATACACCACCCCATAGCAAACCATTCAAAAGCGCGACACCCAATTCTTTTGTAATCAATGATTTCATATTATGGGAAGCGATCTGGCCTAGTGCTAAGCCGCGCACGATCATGGTTGTCGTTTGATTGCCAGAGTTACCACCTATGCCGGCAACGATAGGCATAAGTGCCGCTAAGGCTACAATACGCTCAATAGAGCCTTCAAATAAGCCAATCACACGTGACGCAACTAATGCAGTGACTAAATTGATTGCCAGCCAAGCCCAACGGTTTTGTACTGACTTCCATATCGACGCGAAAAAGTCTTCTTCTTCGCGAAGACCGGCCATAGATAACTTGTCGCTTTCAGCTTCATCCCGGATAAAGTCCATAACCGCATCAACAGTAATCCGACCCACAAGTTTGTTATTCTCATCTACCACCGGCGCAGTCACTAGGTCATAGCGCTCAAAAGCTTTAGCCGCTTCGTCGGCAATATCTTCAGGATGGAACATGACGGCATCTTCTGCCATCACTTCAGCCACACTGGCATCCAGATCACTCACCACCATACGTTTAAGCGGCAATACGCCCTGTAAGATGTCATGCCTGTCTACAACGAACAGTTTGTCCGTGTGGTTTGGCAGACTACCCAAACGACGCATGTACCTGAGCGCCACTTCCAAAGTGACATCTTCGCGTATCGTAATAATATCGAAATCCATCAAAGCGCCGACGGATTCATCCGGGTATGAAAGTGCGGACTGCAGGCGCTCACGGTTTTGGCTGTCTAAGCTCTCTAACAGGTCCTGCAGCACATCTTTAGGAAGATCTGGTGCCAGGTCTGCCAGCTCATCGGTATCAAGCTGTTCAGCAGCGGCTAGCAACTCATCCGAATCCATGTCCGCAATCAGTGTCTGACGAACAGCATCGGACACTTCAAGCAAGATATCGCCGTCACGCTCTACCTTAACCAGCTCCCAAACATCTAAACGCTGTTCGAGTGGTAAAGCTTCAAGGATATAAGCAACGTCGGCAGGATGTAGTAGATCTAGCTTCTTCTGTAATTCATAGATATTCTGTTTATGAACGAGCGATTCAACCAACTCATGTTTAGGCATGTCTTGTTTATGCACTAAGTCCTCAACTAACTTGTGCTTTTCCAAAAGCGATATCACCTGTTGCAGGCTTTCGCTTAAACTCTCTTTGGATTCTTGAATATCTGCCATAATGCCCTGGTAATTGATGTTGGCTAACGTTTTACTTCAAGTATTTCTTTGTACGCTATTATGATTTAATTTTTTAGCATAGCCTAAAGTTTTAATTGGTTTTTATTCATTTTCAAGTAATTAACTTGTGCAATCTGAAGCTTCGATAGCATAGCTATATACTTTTTAAATTAATCCTACCTATGACCATCTCATTAGCACTTTATTCTACGAGTCACTGCCATCTATGTGAGCAAGCGGAAAACCTTTTAGTACTTGTTATCAAAAACTTCAATATTGAATTGAGCGTGATTGAGATTACAGACCATCCTGAATTATTAACTCGATACGAAGTTAAAATTCCGGTACTTCAAAGGTTGGATAACTTTGCTGAAATATGCTGGCCATTTGACACTGCAGATATAATCCGTCTTTTAAAATCATAGCTATATATAAATGACAGGCAATAAAAAGCCAGCATATAGCTGGCTTTTTACTCGATATTTTGAGATAGATTATTCAGCTACAACAGCTTCAGTAGTTGTATCTGGACGGTCAACTAACTCAACCAATGCCATAGGAGCATTGTCGCCATTACGGAAGCCGCATTTAAGGATACGTAAGTAACCACCATTGCGTGCATTGTAACGTGGGCCAAGTTCACCAAACAATTTACCAACGATATCACGATCACGTAAACGACTGAACGCTAAGCGACGATTTGCCAAAGTTGCAGTTTTACCTAAAGTGATTAAAGGCTCTGCGAATTTACGCAACTCTTTTGCTTTTGGCAAAGTAGTTTTAATGATTTCGTGGCGTAACAATGATACTGACATGTTACGGAACATAGCTGCACGATGGCTGCTTGTACGATTTAATTTACGATTGCTATTACCGTGACGCATAGTAATTCCTTAAAGTTTCTTTATTAAAGCTTAAGTTAGCTTAAGCTTTTTCAAGGCCAACAGGCGGCCAGTTTTCTAATTTCATGCCCAATGTCAGGCCACGAGTAGCGAGTACATCTTTAATTTCATTCAATGATTTACGGCCTAAGTTCGGTGCTTTTAACAGCTCATTCTCAGTACGTTGGATCAAATCACCAATGTAAAATATATTTTCCGCTTTCAAGCAGTTAGCTGAACGCACGGTCAATTCCAAATCATCTACTGGACGTAACAGGATTGGATCAACTTGTGGTGCAGATTTCACTTCAACTTCGCTTGGTGCGCCTTCTAGATCAGCAAATACTGATAATTGACCCATCAAGATACGTGCTGCATCGCGAATTGCTTGTTCTGGTTCGATCACGCCGTTAGTTTCAACGTCCATTACCAATTTATCCAAATCGGTACGTTGCTCAACACGTGCGCTTTCAACTTGATAGCTTACTTTGTTGATTGGGCTGAACGATGCATCCACCATGATGAAGCCCAATACACGGTCTTCTTCATTAGCTTTTTGACGTGCAGGTACTGGTTGATAACCGCGACCCATTTCAACTTTAACTTCCAAGTTCAGTTTGCCGCCTTTAGTAAGGTGTGCGATCACATGGCTAGGGTTTACGATTTCAGCATCATGACCTGTTTCAAAATCGCCGGCGGTAACAACACCTTCGGTAGATTTATTTAAAGTCAGGATAGTCTCTGATTTAGTATTAAGTTTTAAAGCAACGCCTTTAAGATTTAGTAGGATGTCTACTACATCTTCCTGCACGCCGTCTAAAGTTGAATACTCATGTACTACACCATCAATCTTAACTTCGGTAATTGCGAAGCCAGGAATTGAAGACAATAAAACGCGACGCAAAGCGTTACCAAGAGTGTAGCCAAAGCCACGTTCCATAGGTTCCAGCGTCACACGTGCGCGCAATGGAGATAAGACCTCAACATCAACAACACGCGGTTTTAAGTATTCGGTAGGACTGTTTTGCATAGTGATACCTTTTAATTTTTAGAAATACACATTTATAATTTTCAAACTAAACGTTTAAACAATTACAAAAGCAGTTATTCTTGTGAGCCGCCAACGACTCACGTACTTAGTTATTTAGAGTAAAGCTCAACTACCAATGATTCATTGATGGTTGGTGGTAACTCATCACGTTGTGGCTTAGCTTTGAATGTACCTTTCAATGCTTTCACATCGACTTCTAACCACTCTGGGAAACCACGTTGCTCAGCTGCTTCAAGTGCGCCTTTAATACGCAATTGTGTTTTAGAAGCTTCTGCGACACTGATCACATCACCAGCTTTAACTTGGTATGAAGGAATGTTCACACGTTTGCCGTTTACTAAGATACTGTTATGACGCACAATTTGGCGAGCTTCAGTACGTGAACCACCCAAGCCCATTCTGTAAGTAACGTTGTCTAAACGGCACTCTAGAAGTTGCAACAAGTTCTCACCTGTAATGCCTTTTTGACGGTCAGCTTCAGCGTAGTAGCTACGGAATTGCGCTTCAAGTACGCCGTAAATACGACGAACTTTTTGCTTCTCACGTAATTGCACACCGTAGTCTGATAAACGTTGATTACGACGTTGACCATGTTGACCTGGTGGGAAGTTACGTTTTTCGATAGCACATTTGTCTGTGAAGCATTTTTCAGCTTTTAAGAAAAGCTTTTCGCCTTCACGACGGCACTGACGGCATTTAGGGTCTAAATTTCTAGCCAAGGGATTCTCCTGTTATCTCTACTAAATCAAGCGTAAGCTCGACTTAAATGCGGCGTTTCTTAGGTGGACGGCAGCCATTGTGCGGCACTGGCGTCACATCGGTAATGCTGGTGATTTTAAAACCAGCTGCATTAAGTGCGCGCACAGCAGATTCACGACCTGGACCTGGACCTTTAATACGCACTTCTAAATTCTTAACACCACTTTCTTGTGCTGATTTACCAGCAACTTCAGCCGCTACCTGTGCAGCGAAAGGTGTACTTTTACGTGAACCTTTAAAGCCTTGGCCACCTGAAGTAGCCCATGACAACGCATTACCTTGACGGTCTGTGATTGTGATAATGGTATTGTTAAAAGATGCATGCACGTGGGCAATGCCCTCAGCAATATTCTTTTTAACTTTTTTTCTTACGCGTACATTAGCTTTTGCCATGTTGTACTTTCCTTACCAATAAATCTTACTTAAATGTATAAACTTAGCGTCTAAACCAAGTTATTTAATTGTGTTATTTAGCCTGTTTAATGGCTTTAACTGGACCCTTACGAGTACGAGCATTCGTTTTAGTGCGTTGACCACGTACTGGCAAACCGCGACGATGACGCACACCACGGTAGCAGCCCAAATCCATCAAACGCTTGATGTTCATTGAAACTTCGCGGCGTAAATCACCTTCAACTTTGAATTTCGCAACTTCATCACGCAGTTTTTCTACGTCTGCATCATTAAGATCCTTGATCTTAGCAGTTGCTTGAACGCCAGCTGCAGCACAGATTTTTTGTGCTGTATTGCGTCCGATACCATAGATTGAAGTTAATGCAATCTCGGTGTGTTTGTTATTCGGGATATTTACCCCTGCAATACGCGCCATACTTTACTCCAAATTAGGCAACCCGAAAGTCAACTGCTTAAAAAAGCCGAAGATTTTAACAGGTAAACCATTTTTTATCAAATCGCTAATCTTCTGATCAGAATAATTTCTGACCAACATAAATTAGTAGGCAACAGAACCGCCTCTAATTTTGTAATTTTGGTCTCTTGAAATTAATCAATTAACCTTGGCGTTGTTTATGGCGAGGATCTGTACAGATGATACGTACAACGCCACGACGACGAACAACTTTACAATTACGGCATAAAGCCTTTACTGATGCACGAACTCTCATTTTTTACTCCATCACTTCTTAAACTGCTGTGTTAATCTTATTTATGGCAACCGTTTATTTAGCACGGAAAGTAATTCTAGCCCGCGATAAATCATAAGGTGTCATCTCTACGGTTACTTTATCGCCGGGTAATATGCGGATATAGTGCATACGCATTTTTCCTGAAATATAACCTAGGACAACGTGTCCATTTTCTAACTTAACTCTAAATGTTGCATTCGGTAGATTCTCTAGAATCTCACCTTGCATTTCAATTCTGTCTTCTTTAGCCATTGATAAAGATTATTTAGCGCTTTGCGCGTTACCCTTAAAATTAGCTTTTTTCAGCAAGCCTTCATATTGGTGTGACATCAGGTGTGATTGCACTTGTGTCATGAAGTCCATCGTTACTACAACAATAATCAGTAATGATGTACCGCCAAAATAAAACGGTGTATTAAATTTCAAAATCAAAAACTCTGGCAGTAAACATACCAAGGTAATGTACGCTGCACCTACTAAAGTCAAACGACCCATAATACGATCAATGTACTTAGCAGTTTGGTCGCCTGGACGGATACCCGGAACAAACGCACCACTTTTTTTCAAGTTATCTGCTGTATCTTTTGGATTGAACTGCAAAGCAGTGTAAAAGAAACAGAAGAACACAATCGCGGCAGCAAACAGCAAGATATAGATTGGCTGACCTGGTGATAACGCAGCTGCGATATCCTTCAACCAATAAGTTCTTTCACTGCTACCAAACCAACCAGCCAATGTGGCTGGGAACAAAATAATACTTGATGCGAAGATTGGAGGAATCACACCTGCCATATTTAGCTTCAGTGGCAAGTGTGTGGTTTGACCACCATACACTTTGTTACCAACCTGACGCTTCGCATAATTCACTGTAATCTTGCGTTGGCCACGTTCTACGAACACCACCAATGCAGTTACTAACACCGTAGCCACCAACAAGAAGAAGGCTAATGGAATACTAAAAGCACCCGTATTCACCATCTCTGCTGTAGAGCCAATCGCCCTAGGCAAACCTGCTACGATACCAGCAAAAATAATGATGGAGATGCCGTTACCAATACCACGCTCAGTAATCTGCTCGCCCAACCACATCAAAAACATCGTACCGCTAACTAGCGTCACTACCGCTGTTAACCTGAATGCCATGCCAGGATCCAACACCAAGCCAGGCTGACCTTCTAACGCAATCGCGATACCAAGCGCCTGGAATGTTGCCAGAACTACCGTACCGTAACGGGTATATTTTGTTATCGTCCTGCGACCTGCTTCACCTTCTTTTTTCAACTGTTCTAACTTCGGTGACACCGCAGCAAGCAATTGCATAATGATGGATGAAGAAATGTAAGGCATGATACCCAAGGCAAACACTGTGAACCGGGAAAGCGCGCCACCTGAGAACATGTTAAACATGCCCAAGATGCCGCCACTTTGCGACTCAAACAACTTTGCCAACACCACAGGATCAATACCCGGCACTGGAATATGTGCACCTAAGCGATAAACAACTAACGCGCCTAGAACAAAGAGTAGGCGGCTTTTAAGTTCGCCCATCTTTCCTACTGTTTTTAATAAACTATCTTGTGCCAAAGCGATACTCTTAAGCTGCTTCTAAGATTTTGCCGCCAGCCGCTTCAACCGCAGCGCGAGCGCCTTTGGTCAATAGCAAACCTTGGATACTGTACTTAGCAGTTACATCACCAGATAAAAAGATCTTAGCGTTTGTCACTGTGCCAGAAACGATGTTTGCTGCTTTCAAAGCCAACAAATCAATCACTTCATTTGGAATCAAAGCCAATTCGCTAGTACGCACATGTGCTGTATTTGCTTTAGTCATGGATTTGAAACCACGTTTAGGCAAGCGGCGTTGAATTGGCATTTGACCGCCTTCAAAACCCACCTTATGGAAACCACCAGTACGTGATTTTTGACCTTTATGGCCACGACCAGCTGTTTTACCTAGACCAGAACCGATACCACGACCAACGCGGCGACGTTCTTTTTTAGCGCCTTCTGCAGGCTTAATCGTATTTAATTGCATTATGCTTCTACCTTTACGAGATAGCTAACGGCATTGATCATACCGCGAATTGCTGGTGTATCTTGCAACTCAACTGTGTGGTGCATACGACGCAAGCCCAAACCTTTAACAGTAGCTTTGTGCGCTTCGATACGACCAATTACACTTTTCACCAATGTAACTTTAATAGTTGATGCATCTGTTTTTGCTTTAGCCATTATTAGCCTCTAATTTCTTCAACTGATTTACCGCGTTTAGCTGCGATTTCTGCTGGCGTATTCATTGACTCTAAACCATTCAATGTGGCACGAACCAGGTTATATGGATTGGTTGAACCAATACATTTTGCAACCACGTTTGTTACACCCATTACTTCAAAGATCGCGCGCATTGCGCCACCAGCGATAATGCCGGTACCTTCAGAAGCTGGTTGAATGAACACTTTAGCAGCGCCATGTACACCAGTAACTGCATGATGCAACGTACCGTTGGTTAAGTTGATTTTCAACATACCGCGACGCGCTTCATCCATTGCTTTTTGTACTGCAACTGGTACTTCACGTGCTTTGCCTTTACCCATACCAACAGCACCATCGCCGTCTCCAACTACTGTAAGAGCTGCAAAACTCATGATACGACCACCTTTAACCGTTTTACTGACACGATTAACTGTAATCATTTTTTCGCGCAAACCATCAGTCTGCTGCTGTTGCTGTTCCATTTCTCTCGCCATCATTAACCTCTTTAGCAATCAGACCAATTAGAAGGACAAACCGTTTTCGCGAGCGGCATCTGCCAACGCTTTAATACGGCCATGATATTTATAACCAGAGCGGTCAAAAGCTACAGTGGTTACACCGGCTTTTTTCGCTTTTTCAGCAATCAA
>DATHWX010000001.1:0-60567 GCA_035460225.1 Methylotenera sp. | reverse complement strand
TCTTGAAACAAACTTTTTGGGGCGCCCCCCTTTGTATTATGTAAGGATGTATGAAATGGCACTAGGTACCGTAAAATGGTTTAACGACTCTAAAGGCTTCGGCTTTATTACTCCAGATGATGGTGGTGACGACTTATTCGCACACTTCTCTGCGATTGTAGAAGCTGGTTACAAAAGTCTAAAAGAAGGTCAACGTGTAAGTTTTGAAGTGACCGAAGGTCCAAAAGGCAAACAAGCTTCAAATATTCAAAAGGCTTAAGTCTTTTATAGACTAAGCACTATAGTACCCGGGTGCTTTCGTACTCCAGTACTCTCAGTAGTACAGTCTAATTTAGCGGCTCGTCAGGAATGACGAGCCGTTTTTTATATGCTAAATAGGTAAAAAATTACTTAATCAAAAAGCTTTAAGTATTTCTTTAGGTGATGCTTCTGGGAAATGCAGATGCTGTGGCGCTAAATGTAGCGTTTGTTCCATCATATGTTGGCCGGAGAGTACTGCATGTAATACTTGGTCAGAATAAACAATCCAAGTAGAGCTCGCGGGGAATTCAAACTGCATTTGTGGAGCTGTTTTTTGATACTCTATATCTGCTTTGGCAAGGTCATGTAAATGGAGCATAGCATGATCATATTCGCCTCGGACTGATTTGGTGATGCCTAGCATATACAATAATTTTGCTTGGGTTTTGCTATAGCGCGGTATTTTTGGAATAAATTTTCTGGCCATATCGGCAAACGGTTCGCCCACTTTCCAAACGCGTGGTTTGCCGTATGGGTTCACATTAGTAAATACACGCAAGATACGCTCACCATGCGTGGGTTTTGATGGGAAGGCATCGGCATGCAGCCTGCTGTCATCCTTACGCCAGCTGGTTTTCCGGCCTGCGGCTTCAATGCAGCGTATGCTCGTATTTGCCGGTTTGGCATGTTGGGCATAAGCAGGTAACAGGTTTGAAATAAGCTGTTTGGCATTGAGCGCATAACGCTCAATCAATGCGCTCATCGCCTCTAAATCCGCTTCGTCGCCTTTTGCGCCACGGATTTTCCGTTCATAGCCGCGCAAGTATATATTTTTTGCTTTCCCGTCAGACCACTCCGGTGAAAGAAACCGCATTTCCGTTTCTGCCAGATCGAATCCCAACTTGGGTAAAAACAAAATTCCACCGTGCTCTAAATGCTTAATATAGCGTTCTTGGTCAACAGCAGAGACCTTTGTTGTAAAGCTATCGTAAGGCAGCGTAAGTATGGGATTTTGAAATTCAGGCACAATCAATCCATATTCTTGATAATTTCATCGCCAAATTGTGATGTACCAACTTGTGTAGCGCCTTCCATCTGGCTTGAGAAATCATGAGTCACCCTTTTAGCACCAATCGCCTTAGCTACCCCAGCCAATATCAAGTCTGCAGCTTCTACCCAGCCTAGATGTCGTAACATCATTTCTGCAGAAAGGATAATTGAACTTGGATTGGCAATATCTTTACCGGCGATTTTAGGTGCTGTTCCGTGAGTAGCCTCAAACATAGAAGTGGTATCACTTAAATTAGCACCTGGTGCGATGCCAATGCCACCTACCTGCGCAGCCAAGGCGTCACTCATATAATCGCCGTTTAAATTAAGTGCAGCGACAACGTCGTAATCTGACGGATGCAGCAAGATTTCCTGCAGGAAAGCATCAGCGATGCAATCCTTAATAATGATGCCGTTAGGCAATTTGCACCATGGGCCGCCATCAATTTCCACTGCTCCAAATTCTTCTTTAGCTAGCTCGTAACCCCAATCCCTAAAGCCACCTTCAGTGAACTTCATGATGTTACCTTTGTGGGTAATCGTCACGGATTTACGGTTGTTATCGATAGCATATTGAATGGCTTTACGAATCAATCGTTTGCTGCCGTCAATCGATACTGGTTTGATCCCAATCGCTGAGTTTTCTGGAAAGCGGATTTTTTTGCGTACGCCCATATCACTCAAGAAGGTAATAACTTTTTCAACTTCATCACTACCTGCGGCCCATTCAATACCGGCATAGATATCTTCGGTATTCTCACGGAAGATCACCATATCGGTTTTCTCAGGATGTTTTACCGGGCTAGGTACGCCAGTGAAATATTGCACAGGGCGCAAACACACATATAAATCTAATTCCTGACGAAGCGTCACGTTCAATGAACGGATGCCGCCACCAACCGGTGTAGTGAGAGGGCCTTTGATAGAAATCACATAATCTTTAATCGCTTGCATGGTCTCTGCTGGCAGCCAAGTATTGTCGCCATAAACTTTTACCGCTTTTTCACCAGCATAAACTTCCATCCATGAGATTTGGCGTTTGCCTCCATAGGCCTTTGCAACAGCAGCATCAACCACCTTGATCATCGGTGGCGTAATATCCACGCCTATGCCATCACCTTCAATAAATGGGATAATCGGATGATTCGGCACCTTGAGTGAGTTATCGCTATTCACGGTAATCTTTTCACCCATGTTTGGAATTACAATCTTGCTAGACTCTATCACTGTACTCATGAAACATCCTTTAATTAAATGCTAATTCTTTTCAATAAACCGTACGGTGTCATCACGCAGTTCAGCCCGCATGAAAAACACCAAACGCTTAAAGATTTTATTCAGTTGCCAAATGTGTATGCCGCCGGACGGCTGGACACGGATTCGGAAGGTTTGCTTATTTTAACCGATGACGGGGTATTACAACATCGTTTAAGTCACCCAAAACATAAAGAAATCAAGACTTACTGGGCGCAAGTAGAAGGTTTACCAACTGAAGATGATTTACAGTTTTTGAGAAAAGGTGTGGATTTAGGTGATTTCGTAACGAAACCAGCTGAAGTACGGCTTATGGCTGAACCAGATAGCTTATGGCCACGTGATCCGCCGATCCGCGAACGCAAAGCCATACCGACCAGTTGGCTGGAAATAAATATATCAGAAGGAAAAAATCGCCAGGTAAGGCGTATGACTGCAAAGATTGGATTTCCAACTTTGCGCTTGATTCGCTACGCTATAGGCAATTACACGCTTGATGGCTTAGCGCTTGGCAGCTGGGTCAAGGTTTAAATTAACCAAAGGATTTAAATAACAATGAAACCAATCATTATCTTTAGACATGCGGCTACAGAAGGACCGGGCTATTTTGCTACTTTTTTAGATGAGCAAAAAATTCCATGGCAATTGGTCAAAATCGACGAAGGTGCCAGTCTCCCAGCTTCAGTAGTAGGTTTTAGCGGTGTAGCGCTGATGGGTGGTCCTATGAGTGTGAATGACGATCTACCTTGGATTGAACCGCTGTTAAATTTGATCCGCGAAGCTTACCGCTTAGATATTCCATTATTAGGGCATTGCTTGGGCGGTCAACTTATTAGCAAGGCTTTAGGCGCAGTGGTCACAAAAAATCCAATCAAGGAAATCGGGTGGGGTGAAGTAACTGTGAGCGATAATGCTGCAGCAAAAGAATGTTTTGGTGAACTAGAAGGGTTCAATAGTTTTCATTGGCATGGCGAAACATTTAGTTTGCCGATGGGTGCAGTGCATTTGCTTAGTAGTCCTTACTGTCAAAACCAGGCTTACGCAATCGGTAAACATTTGGCTTTCCAATGCCATATTGAAATGACACCGGAAATGGTAGAAAGCTGGTGTGCCGTAGGGGCGGAGGAATTGGCTGAATCTGCCGCTAGTGTAGCGGTGCAGCAGGCTGAAAAAATACGCGAAACGCTGCCTTTACATTGCTTTTTCCTGAATAAGGTGGCTCGACAAGTCTATAGCCAATGGATGAAAGGCTTAGTTCATTAAAAGTAGCACATTACGGGTAAATTACTTACTTAGCGCGTACTGAACGCGTATGTTAAAATTGAGTAAATTTATAAGAGAAAAGCATCATGTCTGGAAATACATTTGGCACACTTTTTACGCTCACGACTTTTGGCGAATCACATGGCCCGGCCATCGGTGGTGTGGTGGATGGTTGTCCTCCGGGGTTGGCGTTGAGCGCTGAAGATTTACAGATAGATCTAGACCGTCGTAAACCAGGCACTTCGCGCCATGTCACACAGCGCCAGGAAGCCGATGCCGTAGAAATACTTTCCGGTATATTTGAAGGTAAAACCACAGGCGCGCCGATTGGCCTGCTGATTCGCAATACTGACCAGCGTAGCCAGGATTACAGCAAGATCATGGACACTTTCCGGCCTGGGCATGCAGATTACACATACAGCCAAAAATATGGTGTGCGTGACTACCGAGGCGGTGGCCGCTCCAGTGCGCGTGAAACCGCAGTGCGGGTTGCAGCTGGAGCAATTGCCAAGAAGTGGTTAAGCGAACGTTTTGGTGTAACCGTACGTGGCTACATGAGCCAATTAGGTGAAATCGATATCCCATTTGAGAGCTGGGATGGCGTGAATGACAACCCGTTTTTCTCACCTAACCAAAGCGTATTGCCGAAGTTAGAAGAGTACTTAGACAAAATCCGTGCTGAACGTGATTCTGTTGGCGCACGTATCACTGTAGTTGCCGAAGGTGTACCAGTAGGTTGGGGTGAGCCTGTATTTGATAGGTTGGACGCTGATATCGCACATGCCATGATGAGCATCAACGCAGTTAAGGGCGTGGAGATAGGGGCCGGTTTCGAAAGTATTGCCCAGCGCGGTAGCCTGCATTCCGATGAAATGACTCCGCAAGGTTTTGTGACTAATCATGCAGGCGGTGTCTTAGGTGGCATATCTACCGGTCAGGAAATTCGTGTCAATATTGCTTTGAAGCCCACTTCAAGCATTCCGCAGGAGCGTCGTTCTATAGACAAAAACGGCAACGCAGTGACTATGCAAACTACAGGTCGCCATGACCCCTGTGTTGGCGTGCGGGCTACACCGATTGCTGAAGCAATGCTGGCGCTTGTATTGATGGATCATGCCTTGCGCAACCGTGGCCAAAATGCAGATGTAGTTTCAAACATCCCTAAGCTATAAGCCAGTAGTTTTGTGACTGATGTTTCATTAACTTCGGGTCAGCATAATTCCCTTCATTGGCGGCTTTCCCGCTTTTACTTCATCTATTATTTCTTCGTCGGCGCATTCGTTCCTTATTGGGGCCTCTATTTAAAATCTGAAGAATTCAGTCCGGCAGACATCGGCATCCTGATGTCTTTATTCCAGATCAGCCGTATCTTTGCGCCAAATTTTTGGGGCTGGTTGGCCGACCATACTGGTAAGCGAGTGACATGGATACGCCTTACGGCTTTTCTAGGCTTATGCGGATTCAGTGCGGTTTTCTATGCACATGGTTTCTTCTGGCTATTCTTTGTGATGGCGGCCTTAAGCGTTTTCACCAGCTCAACCTTACCATTGGCTGAATCCCTCACTTTGGCTCATCTTGCTACTACCAGTGGTCATTACAGCCGCATCCGTATGTGGGGTTCACTAGGCTTTATTGTCGCTGCGGTTATTTTAGGCTTCCTTATCGATGCGACCGGTATCCATAGCCTGTTGTGGTTCTTGCTGTTTGTACAGATGACATTATTTGTACTAACCTTCACTTTACCGGAACCCAAAGTAGAAGCGCATGCGCATGATCATTTTTCCATCTGGCAAGTCATCAAGCAACCGAATGTCATTGCCTTACTTGTAGGATGTTCACTGATGGTGACCGCTCACGGCGTGCTATATAATTTTTACTCGATCTACCTTAGTGAACATGGTTACAGCAAAGGCATGATAGGTTTGCTGTGGTCGATTGGTGTGATCTGTGAAATCGCTATCTTTATGCTCATGCCTAGAATCATGGCGCGGTTCACCCTAAAAACTATTTTGCTGATTAGCTTGGTTTTGGCGGTATTACGGTTCAGCCTGATAGGAACAGCGGTAGATAATATATGGCTACTGATGCTTGCACAAAGCTTGCATGCAGCTACATTTGGTAGTTTCCATGCTGCATCGGTTGAAGTGATCACGCAGTTTTTTAATGGGCGTCATCAAGCCCGCGGACAGGCGATTTATAACAGTGTTGCCTACGGCATAGGTGGCACTATTGGCGGTGTTGCCGGTGGTTACGCATTACAATATTTAGGCGGTCAACAGACATTTTTACTGGCGGCGCTGTTCCCGTTATTAGGATTAGGCGTGATAGGATTAGGATTGAAGTTAAATCCTAATTATCAAAATAAACAAGGTATGTTTAGATGAAGGCGTTTAAAAAAGTACCAGTAAAGGTAATAAGGAATTTAGCATTAATGGCGATAGGCTTAATCGTTTACCGTGCTGCTCATGCTGCCACAGAGGTGAATGTCGTAGGCCTTTTCAGTAATAAAGCGGTGCTCATCATTAATGGCGGTAAACCTAAAACGCTGTCGGTTGGTGAAAGTAGCAATGGCGTAAAACTCATGGCTGCAGATAGCCGGGTGGCGACTTTGCTCATTGAAGGCCGATTGAGGCAAGTAGAGATGGGTCAAGCAGCTTCAATAGGCGGCGATGCCTCTGCTGGTGTTGAAAGTGTAACGATTTATGCCAATCAAGAAGGCCATTTTTTTTCGGACTGCATTATTAACGGTGCCTCACTCAAATTCCTTCTAGATACCGGGGCTACCACAGTGGCCTTAAACAGCGGGGATGCTAAATTCGCCAATATTGACTATAAACGCGGTACGCCCGTTCAGATAGGCACAGCTAATGGTGTGGTTACGGCGTATAAAATTACCCTTCCTAGTATCAAGATCGGTGGAGTTACTTTGAACCAGGTGGAAGCCAGTGTCCTAGAAGGCGGTTCTCCACCTTTCGTATTATTAGGGATGAGTGCTTTGAAAAGACTAGAAATGAAGCGCCAGGATATTGCGCTAACCCTGACAAAAAAATATTAGCTTTTTCAGCAATTAGCAACAAAATAAAAAGGGCAGAAAAATCTGCCCTTTTTATTTAACTAGTTAGCCCGCGGAAACCTTTTAGTTTCAATGAGCCGCCTTTTGACCTCTTAATTTCAAAAGGCTATTTACTACATGGTGCTACTACTAACTACTTCGCTGCTTTTTTAATATGTTTATGGTGCACTTTTTTAGCTGGTTTTTCTGCGGTCGCTTTTGGCGCATCAGTTGGTGTTGAAGTTACTGCAGCATCGGCTTGAGCCGTTGCATCGGCAGCAAATACCGTTGTATTGATAGAAAGTGCGAAAGCGCCAACTAATAATGATGCTAATAATTTGTTCATTTTATTCCAATCTATAGTTAATAAAAAATTTCAGAGACACTCTATTTTGCCGTTGCAGGTACTTCGGTTTTGCTTGCTTCTTTCTTGGCAGATTTTTTAGCTGCCGGCACTACTGGTTTTTCCTTTTTAACTTTAGCTGCTACTGCTTTTGCAGGTTCTTCGGTCTTAGCTGTATCGGCTGCAAAAGCACTTGCGCTTACTGACAAAGTTAAAACTCCTGCACAGAACATCATTGCTAATTTACGCATTACAGTCTCCATCATTGAATAAGTCAGCCAATATTTAGTTCTGGCATCAGTCATCTAAGTTGCAAATTAGAACGTTGCTCTGCAACATGGAATGTAATTTACAAGCTTAAGCTGACAGTAAGCTGACAAGTATCATCACTCCGTAATTATTATTTTCCGTGATATCTTGGGCACAATTGTTAGGTAGTATTGAGGTCTTGGATTTTTAATTAGGTAATTTATGCGGCTATTGTTAGTTGAAGATGATTTGATCCTGAAAGACGGTTTGGAACGTTCGTTCACGAAATCCGGCTATGCCGTAGACGTGATGACAGACGGAGAGAGCGCAAATAAGCTTTTAAGTTATCAGGAATACGATGTCATCGTCCTGGATTTAGGTCTTCCCAAGCTCGATGGTTTCGAAGTATTAAAGCGCTTACGGAGCCGTGGAAGTAAAACGCCAGTACTAATTCTCACGGCATTAGAAGATACCCAAAATCGCGTAAAAGGCCTGGATTTAGGAGCAGACGATTATTTGGCAAAACCTTTCGAGCTGGCTGAATTAGAGGCGCGTATCAGGGCGCTCATCAGGCGCGGCGTATCGGGTGGATCAGCAACGATCTCATTTGGAGATTTAGTATTCGATACCAGCAGCCGCCAATGTCATGCTAAAGATGTGCCATTGGGATTGTCAGCACGGGAAAGCGCTTTGCTAGAATTATTAATGCTAAAAGCAACTAAAGTGGTAAGCAAAGCCAAGATACTGGAACATTTATGTAGCTGGGATGAAGAGATCAGCGAAAATGCAGTAGAAGTGAGTATTTCAAGACTGCGAAAGAAACTGAATCCATTCGGTATAGAAGTTCGTACCATTCGTGGTTTGGGTTACTTATTGGCAAAACTGGATTAATGTAACTGTCTGAAATGATCAATTTCAAAACTAATTCTATACGCCAGAAGCTCTTTAACTGGCTATTAATCCTGCTACTGCCTTTGTTAATCTTAGGTAAATTCTACGGTTATTACATGGCGAGCTATTTCGCTAATTTGGCTTATGACCGTACTTTGTTCAGGGTAGCCTTGGCATTGGCAGATCAAGTGGAAGTCAGGAATGGCCAAATGGTTGTGGACCTGCCGCAAAGCACGCTTAACCTTATCGAATACGATAAAGATGACTGGATTTATTACCAGATACAGGATCAATACCGCCATTTATTGATTGGTGATGAGAAGCTACTTCCTCCAAAAATGATGCCTGCTCCTGGAAAACATGTTTATTACAATGCAAAATTAGATGGCAAAGAACTTCGCATTGTGGCCTTCAATCTGCCTCTAGATGGTACCAGCGCTAGTGGTAATGCAACGATCTTGATTGGCGAGACAACTACCAAACGCGAGATCATGGCGAATGAAATCCTTACCGTGATGCTGATTCCGCAGGTCATATTAGTTATCCTGTTGATATTGCTGGTCTATGTAGGTATCAAGCGTGGTTTGATTTCTCTAGATCAACTCAAGGAACAGATCGCCAGGCGTTTACCACATGACACGCGCGCGATCGAAGAGCAGTCTGCCCCCCAAGAGATTCAGCCTTTAGTACATGCCATGAATGACCTGTTGATCAAGGTCAAGGGCGCAGTAGATGAAAAACATCAGTTCATCGCCAACGCCGCACATCAACTTAAAACGCCACTTGCCGGACTAAAAATACAAGCTGAGGCAGCATTACGCGAACAGGATATCGCTAGTGTGCAGCATGCGTTGCAGCAAATCAGTACGGCAAGTGATAACTTAGGCCGGCTTACAAATCAATTACTGAGTTTGGCACGAGCCGAGCCTAACCAATACAGCGATAAAGATTTCAGTGAGATTAACCTAGTTCAGTTGGTTAATGAGGTAACCGCGGATTGGGTTCCCAAAGCTTTGGAAAAAGCGATCGATCTAGGCGTAAATTGCTCTTTAAATAAGCTGATGTTAAATGGGAACCCTGTATTGCTGCATGAACTGCTCAATAACCTGATCGATAATGCCATACGATATAGCCCCCGCGGTTCAAAAATAACTGTGAGCTTGCAATCATCAGATGGGCAAGTGATTTTAAGCGTGCAGGATAATGGCCCCGGAATTGCGAATGGCGAACAAGACAAAGTTTTTGAACGTTTTTACCGAGTATTGGGCACTGATGAAAATGGCTGCGGCCTAGGCTTGGCCATTGTGCGTGAAATTGCGCATCAGCATCAAGCGCAAGTACAGCTCACTTATACGGACATAAAAAAATCTATCGGCACCAAAGTAAAATTGATTTTTCCTATTGGCATTTGAATCATGGCGTTTTAATCAATAGACGTAAAAAAGCCACTCATTGAGTGGCTTTTTTTATGGAAAATATCTTTTCTTAATGCTGACGTTTATCATTTTCAATCAAAGCGTACGCTGAGTGGTTATGGATAGATTCAAAGTTTTCGCTTTCCACTACATAAGCAACAATACGTTTTTCTGCATTCAATTGCGCTGCAACATCGCGCACCATGTCTTCAACGAATTTAGGATTGTCGTAAGCACGCTCAGTCACAAATTTCTCATCAGGACGTTTAAGCAAACCATATAGCTCGCAAGATGCCTGTTTCTCAACCAAGTCGATGATATCTTCGATCCAGATAAAGTCGTTGATAAGCGCTGTCACAGTGACGTGTGAGCGCTGATTATGTGCGCCATAAGCAGAGATTTTCTTACTGCAAGGACATAAGCTAGTCACTGGTACCAAGACTTTGACCGTGATATCGATCTTGCCATTATGGATTTCGCCAATAAAAGTCACTTCATAATCCAACAAGCTTTTAACACCTGAGATAGGCGCAGATTTGTTTACGAAATACGGGAATGTCATTTCGATATGGCCAGATTCCGCTTCCAAGCGTTTCACCATTTCATGCAGTATAGTCTCGAATGACTCCACAGAAATCGCATGCTCATTCATGTTGAGAATCTCAACGAAACGGGACATATGAGTACCCTTGAACTGCTGTGGCAGGTGCACATACATATTGAACATGGCGACGGTATGTTGTTCACCACCGGTTTTATCTTTCACTATCACCGGATGACGAATCGCTTTGATGCCAACTTTATCAATGGCTAAATGGCGTGTATCGACAGTATTCTGTACGTCTTCAATACTGGTAGGAATAGTGGGTTGATTCATATTGGTCCAATCTGTAAGCCTATGAATATAGGCAACTTTTGTATCTTAAAAGTATAACGCCGGGCGAAAATCTTGCCTAATTAAATATTTTAATGAAGTTCATCAAATAAATTGATGACTAAATTATTTGCTGAATAGAATTAACGATTCCTTTAGCGTCTAAGCCGCATTCAGAAAGCATGGCTTCATGCACGCCATGTTCAATAAATTGGTCAGGCAGGCCTAGGCATAAGGTGCGTATGGTTTTATTGCTACGCTGTTGTACCGCTTGTAATGACTCCATCACCGCAGTTCCTGCACCACCCATGACGGAATTTTCTTCCACAGTTACGATTAATGTGTGGTCGATTATCAATTTTTCAAGCATCGCCACATCAATTGGTTTAACGAACCGCATATTGACTACGGTTGCATTCAATAGTTCTCCGGCTTGCAAGCTGGCAGTTAACATGCTGCCAAAACTCAAGATGGCAATTTTATGTGTAGCTTCAGCAGGCGTAGCTAAGCGTTTGATTTCAGCGGTACCAATCGGAATGGCATTCATCTTTGCTTCAATGACAGCACCGTTGCCGCTACCACGGGGATAGCGTACAGCGGCAGTTCCGTTATATTGGAAGCCTGTGTAGAGCATCTGGCGACATTCATGCTCGTCACTAGGTGCCATTACAACAATATTCGGAATACATCTTAAGTAGCTCAAATCAAAGCTACCCGCATGGGTAGGGCCGTCTGCACCTACCAGGCCAGCACGATCAATGGCCAGTAAAACCGGTAAATTCTGTAAGGCAATATCGTGAATCAACTGGTCGTAAGCACGTTGCAGGAAGGTGCTATAAATCGCAACGACAGGTTTAAGGCCATCACAAGCCATCCCAGCTGCAAAAGTCAGTGCATGCTGCTCAGCGATACCGACATCGAAATAGCGATCCGGATAAGCTTCTGCAAATGCATTTAAACCGGAACCATCGCACATCGCAGGAGTAATACCAATTAGTCGTTCATCCAGCGCGGCCATATCTACCAGCCATTCGCCAAAAACCTGTGTATAGGTTTTTTTCGATGCAGTAGCAATCGCATCCCCACTTGTTGGGTCGAACTTACCGACACCGTGGAATTTATTTGGATTATCTTCAGCAGGTTCAAAACCTTTGCCTTTTTGCGTGACGATATGCAAAAACTGCGGACCTTTAAGCTGTTTGATATTGCTGAGGGTATCTATTAACGTATCTAAATTATGGCCATCTATCGGACCAATGTAATTGAAGCCAAATTCTTCGAACAATGTGCCAGGTAAAACCATGCCTTTAACATGTTCTTCCGCACGTCTGGCGAATTCCATCATCGGCTGCGGTAGTGCAGAAAGTACTTTCTTACCGGAAGTTTTGACCGTGCCATAGAAGCGGCTAGAGAGTAATTTGGCAAGATAATTATTGAGCGCACCGACGTTATTGGAGATGCTCATGTCATTGTCATTCAAGATGACTAACAGGTTTGCATCCATGTTGCCGGCATTGTTCAGGGCTTCAAAAGCCATGCCGGCTGTCATAGCCCCGTCACCGATAATAGCAACAGCGCGTCTTTCCAACCCGGCTTTTTGGGCGGCTACAGCCATGCCTAATGCGGCTGAGATAGAGGTGCTTGAATGACCTGTACCGAATGTATCGTATTCGCTTTCATTGCGGCGCGGAAAGCCCGCAATACCTTGCGGCTTACGCAGGCCTTCCATCTTTTCACGGCGACCTGTCAGAATCTTGTGAGGATAGGTCTGGTGGCCTACATCCCAAACCAATCTATCATCCGGCGTATTGAACACATAGTGCAAAGCGATCGTCAATTCCACTACGCCTAGGTTAGAAGCCAGGTGACCACCTGTTTTTGAGACGCTATCAATCAGAAATCCCCGTAACTCACTTGCCAGTTCTGCAAGATCTTTGCGTTCTAATGCACGCAAATGCAATGGAGAAGCGATTCTATTGAGTAATGGGAGCATAAATTGTCGTGAATTAAAAACTGCGTTGCATAATAAAATCGGCTAACTCTACTAGGCGCTGGGCTTGGGTACCAAAAGGGGTTAGCACCGCTAAAGCTTCCTGATGCAATTGCTGAGCGTGAAGTTTAGCCGCTTCTAAGCCCAGAATGGTGACATAAGTTGGCTTATTACTTTGGGCGTCTTTCCCGGCAGTTTTACCTAGCGTCGTTGAGTCTGCTTCAACATCTAAAATATCGTCTACAACTTGGAATGCCAAACCCATAGACCTTGCATATTTCTGTATTGCATTTACTTTTACTGCGGATGCCCCAACAGAGCCAAGTAAGAGCGCAGCTTCGATTAATGCGCCGGTCTTAAGCAGGTGCATAGTCTCTAACTCTGTCTGGTTAAGCGGTTTGCCAACCGATTCTAGGTCGATGGCCTGTCCGCCTGCCATACCTAATGAACCTGAAGCTTTCGCCAGGACATGCAACATATGTAGTTGCTGGTGAGGTTGACCGCATAATTGCGGTTGCGATAGTGTCTCGAAAGCTAGAGTCTGTAGCGCATCACCAACGAGCAATGCCGTAGCATCGTCATATTGTTTATGGCAGCTTGGCTTGCCACGTCGTAAATCATCATTATCCATGCATGGCATGTCGTCATGCACTAGGGAATAAGCATGAATCAATTCAACCGCACTGGCAGCAGCGTCGGCTATTTTTGTTTCTGTTTTACAGAATTCTGCTGCAGCGTAGCAAAGCAAAGCGCGGACACGTTTACCGCCAGACATAGCGCTGTAGCGCATTGCCTGGTGAAGTTTTAAAGGTACGATATCAGCAGAAGGTAAAACTTGGTCTAATACATGTTCTATATGCTGCTGTTTTGCTTGAACCCACGCTGGGAATTCCAATTTAGAACTATCAATTACCAAAATAATGGCATCCTATTCATCATTACCATTAAAGGTGTTAAGTTGATTGCGTTCATTGAGGATTTGGACTTGCTGCTCCACGTCCGCGAGACATTTTTGGCAATATTGTAGCAATAGATCACCACGTTTATACGCTGCAAGAGACACTTCCAAAGGCATTTGGCCCGATTCCATTTGCGCTACGATGATTTCTAGCTCAGCGAAAGCCTGTTCGAAACTTACAATGTTCTCAAGTGTGGAAGCTGGCGGTGTTTCAAACATAGATTTTTGGGTAGATTCAGACATTACAAAGCTATCTAACGTTAAGTTGCTATTCTACCAAATCCTACTGCAAAACCTGCTGTAAAAAACTCCTAATATCATTAATCTCATCTGTGCACACAGAATGCGCCATATTATATTGGTGCCAAGTGACAGGATTTTGCCTATTTTGTAGCAAAGCGAGAGAGATATTGCATGTTTCCAAACTGATCACTTCGTCATATATTCCATGTGCCATGAAAATAGGCGTGTGGGCATTAGCACTATGCGCCTCTGATTCTAGTTTGGATTTAAGGGGCAAATAAGTAGAAAGTGCCATTACTCCGGCAAGTGGTTGGGGATAACGTAATGCCGTATGTAATGCAACGGCGCCACCTTGAGAAAAGCCTGCTAACACAATCCGAGAAGCCGCAATTCCTTTATCTATTTCCATTTGAATCAATGAGTTAATGTATTTATGGCTAGCAATAATGCCGCTTTCATCTTCTTGGCTACCTGGCGTTAGGCCATACAAATCATACCAAGCAGGCATCTGGTAACCATTATTGATAGTCACAGGCATTATAGGGGCATGCGGTAAAATGAACCTGGTATTGGCTAAATCTAATTGCTCCACTACAGGTTCGAAGTCATGCCCGTCTGCACCTAAACCATGTAACCATATGACGCTGGCATTGATTTTGCTGCTTTCAGCATGAGTAATGTGCAACGGTTCTTGATATTTCATCGAATTGGCGTAATTAAGACAGGGATTTTATGCATTTAAACAACATGCTATTAAAAGCTGTAGATATGGGATATGCTGTTAAAAAGTAATCAAATCATAGCATTGTATTAAAAAGACTGTACTAAAAAATATATAAATAATACTCAGCTCCTACTATGAAAATAACCCAGTTGATTTCCAGACATGGCGTACGCTTTGCCTTGAGCATCGCCATCATCATATTGATGCTGCTCAATGCCAGTGGTGCGTTGCCGCTAGCGGCTATCAAGCGCTTGGAAAATTTTACTTACGATGTGCGCTTAAATATGCTCATGCCTAATAAGGTTGATGAGCGTATCGTTATCATTGATATTGATGAAAAAAGCCTTCAACAAGAAGGCCGCTGGCCATGGGGGCGTAACAAACTTGCAGATTTGGTGAACAAATTATTTGATGACTATCATGTGAATGTGTTGGGTTTCGATGTGGTGTTTGCCGAAAAAGACGAAAGCTCCGGTTTAAAAAGCTTAGAGGAAATCAAATCAAAATATCTTGCTAATGACCAGCAGTTCGGACAAGCCCTTGAATCCCTAAGGCCTAAACTAGACTATGACCAAGTCTTTGCTAACAGCCTGAAAGGCCGTAAAGTTGTACTAGGTTATTTTTTCCTGCGGGACTTGCGTGCCAGTGCAAATGGGACTTTACCGCCGCCTTCTTTTGTAGAAGGCAGCTTTAAGGGAAAAAATATCGATTTCATTACGGCGACCGGATACGGCGCTAATCTTGATATCCTGCAGAAAAATGCCAAAGCCGGTGGGCATTTCAATCCTGACCCAGATGCAGATGGCATCTCGCGAAAAGTGCCTATCGTCATCAAACATGATGGTCAAATGTACGAGGCCTTATCTGTGGCTGTAGCTAAGGCAGCACTAGGTGTACCTAAGATTGAGGCGGGTTATGCAGATGGCTTGGGTGTGGGGAAAAAATACTCAGGGTTGGAATGGTTAAAGCTAGGTAATCAACGCATTCCTGTAGACGAACAAGTTTCTGCATTAATCCCTTACCGAGGTCCTCAAGGCAGTTTCCCCTACGTTTCTGCTACGGATGTGCTTAATAACAAAGTTGATCCTGCATTGTTAAAAAACAAAATCGTCCTGTTAGGCACCACTGCTGCGGGTTTGATGGACTTGCGTGCAACGCCGGTACAGAATATTTATGCAGGGGTTGAGATTCACGCCAATATGATTGCTGGCATTTTGGACAACAATATCAAAGAGCATCCCGCTTATACCTTAGGCGCTGAATTCTTACTGCTGTTAGTAGTAGGTCTACTGTTAGCATTTTTGCTGCCTATCCTTAGTCCTTTATGGGCTACAGTCGTGACAATAGGCACTACCGGTATAGTAATCCTGTTCAATCTCTCCATATGGCAATATGCAAACCTGGTATTACCCTTGGCATCCTTACTAGTGATGATAGGCGCTATTTATTTTGTGAATATGTCCTACGGTTTTTTTGTGGAATCTCGCGGTAAACGCCAGCTTGCAGGCTTATTCGGCCAATATGTACCACCTGAGCTAGTGGATGAGATGTCTAAAGATCCTGAAGCTTTTAGCTTAGAAGGTGAAAGCCGTGAGATGACGGTACTATTTTCCGACGTGCGTGGCTTTACAACAATCTCAGAAGGGTTAGATCCTAAACAATTAACCAAACTCATGAATGAGTTCCTCACACCTATGACGCACATCATTCATCATAGCCGTGGCACGATTGATAAGTATATGGGCGACGCGATTATGGCATTTTGGGGAGCACCATTAACAGACCAGGACCATGCTAAACACGCACTCAATGCGGCAATTGAAATGATCAAAGCCTTAGATGCCTTACAAAGAAGTTTTGCGGAAAAAGGCTGGCCACCTATCAATATTGGCGTAGGTCTTAATTCAGGTTTGATGACTGTGGGGAACATGGGCTCCGAATTCCGCATGGCTTATACCGTGATGGGAGACGCCGTTAACTTGGGTTCACGTTTGGAGAGCCTTACTAAAAATTATGGTGTGCACATTATAGTGAGTGAATTCACCCGTAATCTTGTACCGGATTTTGCTTATCGTGAATTAGACATGGTGAGGGTAAAGGGCAAAGATAAGCCTGTCACAATTTTTGAGCCTATATGTGAAGAAGCGGAATTAGATAAACTTACCAAAGATACTTTGAAAATTTATAAAGAGGCCTTAAAGCTTTACCGTAGCCAGAATTGGGATTTGGCCGAGATGCAATTCCTAAATCTTCAAAAACTGGAACCTCAGCGTTATGTATATGAAATGTATGTAAAACGCATTGCCTATTTTAGGCAAAACCCACCTGAAACAAATTGGGATGGTGTGTTTAATTTTGAAACAAAATAACTCTAATAATTAAAATGATCACACTATGCAAATAAAAATTCTTGGATGTAGTGGTGGTATCGGCGGTCATTTACGCACAACGTCTATGCTCGTGGACGACGATATCCTCATTGATGCAGGTACAGGAGTTGGCGATCTATCCATGGATGAGTTGATGAAAATCGACCATATCCTTATTACCCATTCACATTTAGATCATATTGGTTTTATTCCGCTATTAATCGACACTGTGATGGGTTTCCGCTTGGAACCTATTACGGTTCATGCTACCAAAGAGACGTTAAAAACGCTACGCGACCATATCTTTAATTGGAAAGTATGGCCAGATTTCAATACGATTCCAAACGCTACCCAACCTTTCCTTCTATATAACGAAATCGAGTTGGGTAAAACGCTCAATATTATAGAACGTAAATTTACACCAGTACCGGCTAACCATGTAGTTCCAGCTGTGGGCTACCATGTTGAAGGCAATGAACACAGCCTTATCTTTACCGGTGATACCACGGTGTGCGAAGCATTATGGTTTGAAGTCAATAAAATCAACAATCTTAAATATTTAGTGATAGAAACAGCCTTCAGCAACAGTGAATATGAGCTCGCGAGACTATCGAAACACTTATGCCCATCAATGTTGCTAAGTGAACTTGGTAAGCTTAATTCAGTTATCCATCAGATGCCTATTGAAATATTCATCACGCATTTAAAACCAGGCGAGGGTGAAACGATCATGCAGGAAATTGCTGATTGCAAATTGGAATATTCTATACAGGCGCTAGAAAATGGAAAAATTTTCTACTTATAACATGTGAAGTAATGCTCATTTCGTTGCTTTTTAAAAATTAACAATTTAAGGTTTTACAATGGCAGTAACAGATAAATCAATATTAGATCGACTAGAACCCATAGCCAACTTGTCTGCAGGACGTAAGAAAGAGCTTGCTGAATTATGCTTTGTGGAAACGGTAAATAAAGATATTGACCCATTGCGCATGAATATCAGCAAGGCTGCGCAGGCTACATATTTACTTAAAGGCGACCTTGGCCTACGTTATGAAAATGATACTAAAGTAATTCTTCGTGGCGGTACAAATGCCGCAAAGCACCCAGTAAATGCGCATAATCAATTAAAAGATACCATTGCTGTTACTGATGTTCAAATTTTGCGTATTGATATGGATTTGCTCGATATCATGATGACTTGGGATCAATTGTCTGGAAACGAAAGTATTAAACAGCAACCTATAAATAAAGTACCGAAATCCTCCGGGCATACCCTTGGCCGTAGCGCTGGAGATTGGATGAACGATACCGGTGTGTTCAGTGCATTTAATTTGCAAAGTGGCGTATTCAGCCGTTTGCCAGCTGCCAATATAGAAGAAATGTTTAAACGTATGTCCAATGTTACGGTGACAGCAGGGCAGGTCATAATACACCAAGGAGGAGAGGGCGATTATTATTACCTTATCCAATCTGGATCAGCAGAAGTTAGTAGAGTAACAGATGCCAGCCAACCACCAATGGTATTAGCTGAACTTTCAGAAGGTAGCGCTTTCGGCGAGGAAGCCTTGGTTTCCGATAACAAGCGTAATGCAACAATTACCATGAAAACAGATGGTGAATTGCTGAGGTTGAATAAAAAAGACTTTCTAGAATTGCTAAAGGCCCCATTGATTAACCAAGTCGAACGGGTTGAGGCTGAGGCTAAAGTGTCTAATGGCGCAATTTGGGCTGATACTAGATTACCTTCCGAGTATAAATATGATCACCTAAAAGGCGCAATTAATTTACCGCTGAATGAGATTCGCAAATTAGGTAGTACTTTAGACAAAAGTAAAGAGTACATACTTTATTGCCAGACAGGTCGTAGAAGCTCTGCCGCTGCGTTTATTATGGCGGAATTAGGTTTTAATGTCGTTGTTCTAAAAGATGGGACTCGTGCATCTAATACTGTTATTTAGTTATGGTTAGTTAAATATTAATTATTTTTTCGAATTACAGTAAGACTTAAGCATGCGACTATGTTTTTTAATTGACAGCTTTTATTTAATGCCTTTATTGATTCTGGCTTGTTATCTAAGCGATTTAGAGCAAATGCTTTTCCTAAATATGCCTGGCTATTTTCAGCGTTAATTGCGATTGCTTGATTGAATGATTCAAGCGCTAGCACATATTGGTTTCTTCCTAAATAAGCATTGCCAAGATTTATATGAGCTGAGTCAAGCTTTGGGAAAAGAGTAATAACTTTTTTAAAGTCAAGAATGGCTTCATCAAGCTTACGGTTACTAAGCTCTGCATTACCTCGGTTGTAAAAAATTCTACCTGCACCGGGAACGGTATCATTTTTTAATAAAAGTGCTGCATCGTTCCACAGTCGGTAATTATCAGCAAACACCCACAAGCGATTCCAAGACAATGGAATTAGACCTAACATAATCGCAAATATAAATATTTTTTTAGTGTGTGACAAGCTCTCAATTAGTAGAGGAATAAGTAACATTAAGCCAGGTACCCAAAGGTAGCTGCGATAAAGTACAAAAGGCTCTTGTACACGTATTGTCGAAAATTCAATAATGAACATTAACCACGGATAAAGTAATGCGAAGCCTATTAGTCCTGTTTTACCCCTATGTAATAATAGCTTCAATGATGCTGCGCCATAGGCAATAAAGGAAATAACTTTAAACCAGTTCTGCCACGCACTCATAGAGCTAGTAAAAGTTTCCCGCATGTCGATCGACATCCAAGCTGGATTAGGTAAAACCCATAGGAGCAAATATTTAAAAAATAAACCCGCTTGCGTAAAGATACTAAGTAAATGTAAATTTTGAGATGAGTTGAGTATAGCTTGCTGGTCAAACAGGGCTGGGGCATCGTGTTCGTAGGCTACACCATATATACCTTGTATTTTTAATATAACTAATACGGCGACAGCAAAAAAAACTAGGAATGTAGTTGTTAATGCTACCCTACTACAATGGATATAACGCTTTAATAATAATGCCATCGCTATGAGTATGGCAGGGGCCATTAAGCTATGCTCTTTAGAAAAAACAGCAAAAAGATAAAACAGTACAGAAACTATTAACCAAGCATATTGGTGGGTTTTTTGCTGGCTGACTAATCCACGCACAAAGGCTAATTGCATGGCTAATGTGAATAATGTGGCCATTAATATACTGCGTTGTATTACATAGCCAGTGGCATATACAGCTACTGGGTGACATGCGAAGCATAAAGCGCCCAAGATAACACCCCAACTTGCCCGGCTTGAGAAATACAAGGATTGATTTGAATAGTTAAGTTGCTTATTTTTATCAATTACCAAATTCGTTAGTTGATGTAATAAGAAAAATATTAAAAGTGTATTTGCAAAATGAAGCAACATATTGCCTATGTGTAGAGGCAATGGAGTGTCTAAAAAATACTTCCAAGTCAAACCCAAGCTAGCATACGGAATAAAACGTAAATCGAATCGCAGGTGAGGGGTTGCATAATCAGTGACTGCATTGGAGAAAAAAGGTAAATCATCAAAGAATAATGTATTGTTAATGAATGGTAGATACACAACGAATACTGCTATTAATAATCCAATGATTACGCCGCGATGACGCTCGGAAAGATAGTTTATCAAAATCTTATTGCTGCTCATTTATTGACGATTAATACTTACGAATAAGATTACTAATAGCGAATTTAGGTATTAATCATAGTTATTTAATAGTTTTATTAACAAGCGCTAACTCATTAGCAGATGAAACACTTGTAGATACAGCCCAAGTAGTAGCAGTAGAACCAAATGTAGGTGTCCAAGTTACAGTCTGTGTGTCGATGGTGGTTGGTTTAATGCTTCGCATGGTTGCTGTAATTGCACCAGTAGTTGCTAATGTATATCCCGAAACTTCTGTAGTGGTGGTTGGTGCTGCAGATAAGCCTAGAGAAGTCCAGTTGTTAGCAGTAAAACCACTAGGCATTGCACCACCATTATTTTGAGCTAACTCTGCTACTGCTAATTTGATTGGGCTCACTGAATCGTTAACTTTAGCAAGTTTAGCCCTGATAATATAATCTTGGTAAGCAGGTATAGCTACAGCAGCCAAAATACCAATAATTGCAACTACAATCATTAACTCAATTAACGTAAAGCCTTTTTGAACCGTCTTAACATTTAAATTAATCATTTATTCTTCCTTAGACACTTGTCACAACTAACTAAAAATTAAAAAACCACCT
Organism: Methylotenera sp.; assembly: GCA_035460225.1. Taxonomy (GTDB): domain Bacteria; phylum Pseudomonadota; class Gammaproteobacteria; order Burkholderiales; family Methylophilaceae; genus Methylotenera. The sequence goes on along the minus strand of DATHWX010000001.1, from coordinate 39,419 downwards.
CTGTAATACAGGGGTGGTCCTTATAAACAAACTATTTATTTAATAGTTTTATTAACAAGTGCTAACTCGTTAGCAGATGAAACACTTGTTGAAACAGCCCATGTAGTAGCAGTAGAACCAAATGTAGGGGTCCAAGTTACTGTTTGTCCATCAATGGTTGTTGGTTTAATATTTGCCATAGTGGCGGTGATCGCACCGGCAGTTGATAATGCATAGCCAGAAACTTCAGTAGTATTTGTAGGTGCTGCAGATAAACCAAGTGAAGTCCAGTTATTGGCTGTAAACCCTGTAGGCATTGCACCACCATTATTTTGAGCTAATTCTGCTACTGCTAATTTGATTGGGCTTACAGAGTCATTCACTTTAGCAAGCTTTGCACGAATAATATAATCTTGGTAAGCAGGAATTGCTACCGCGGCTAAAATACCAATAATCGCCACAACGATCATCAGCTCGATCAAGGTAAAACCTTTTTGTACTTGTTTCATTTTTAATTCCTTTTAATAATTTGAGGTTTGCGTACTGAGACATGCCCGGTACTTGAATATAAGTTAGCAATTGATGTGCCAGTATTTGAACTCGATGAATAAATTTTGTAAGTCAGTGAAAAGTAACTTAATTGGTAGAAATACATAGTGACTATAATTGCACTTTTACTGGAGGGCTCATAAACCTTTATGCTTAGGGCTGATGGATAAAATAAAAGGGTAGAATTCATCATCCTACCCTTTTTCTTAATTGCTAATTTAATTGTCGCAACCGCTAAAGTTGTCAAAAAATGTCAGTTATAAATTTCCATAATGACCATTTTGTCTGCTCTTTGCGGTCAGTTACTTTGAAGATTCGGCAACTTTTTTCAAGTTAGCTAACCCTGCATCGTAGATGCCAGTTACTGCATCAGTTGCTGTTTTGTCATCTTGACCAGCTGGAATAGGTGGGTTCAATTTGTATAAACGGTAGAAGCGGCCAACCCAGGTTACTGTAGTTTCGCCGGCATTCTCACCTTTAGCTACAGTCATGACTGAGTTGTAGTCAGTGAACGGTAATTGGCTGCTAACGATTTCATATTTCAACTTCATGTCTTTATCGTCGATGCTGCGTAGTTTTTCAACGATGGTGCCCCCTGATTTAAGTGTTAAGGTGCGGAAAGTAGCCATGTCGCCATTTTCGTCTTTCTTTTGTTCTGTTTTGTCAGTGGCTACGGCTGGATGCCATTTTTGCATATTACCGAAATCTTTTACTAATGCCCAAACCTTAGCTTGATCAGCTTTAATAGTAACGGTCTTTTCAACTTTTTGTGGGGTAGGGCCGTGGGCTGATGCTGTAAATGACACGACGCTTAATGCGATTAAAGCTAAAATCTTTTTCATTTATCTTTCTCCATAGCTCTCGACATGAGAGGAATTATTCAAAAACAACAATGCATTATAAATTATAAGTACCACTTTTGTTAACGTATTGCCGCTTGCCAGCATTTTAACGACACTGTTGTCGGTTGGTTGACACTCCAAATGGTAACTACGAATCAATTTTGCGTTTTTAAAATAAATTGACCAAATGCACGACTTTTTTCGCCAGCCTTGATAGTACTTAAAAGTTGATTGGTATTTGTGTCAATGACAGTAACGTTGTCGCTACCCCAATTAGCCACATATAAATGTTTATTCAACTCATCAATACTTAGGCCTTCAGGCGTACTACCTACATCAATGGTAGCTTTAACCTTTCTACTATTCATGTCGATAATGCTAATAGTGTCATCTTGCGTATTAGTCACATACAAAGTTTTCCCATCGGCACTAATCGCAGCGCAGTAAGGATGAAATTTCACCTTAATTTTTTGCTGTTTCCCGCTTTTAAGATTAACAATACTGACGCTATCTTCTTTTACATTCACTGCAATCAACAGTTTTCCATCGGTACTTAGTGAGATTCCGAACGGATGTTTCCCGACAGGAATACGTTTTTTGATAGTAAGTGTATTGATATCGATCACTGCAATATCATTAGTATCGCGGTTTGCTACGTAAAGCCATTTGTTATCAGAGCTTACTAGTAAGCCGGCGGGCGCATCGCCCACCTTAACCTCTCTCACTGAATGTGCCGCATCTGTACTAATCGCTAATACTCGATTATCGAACCAGTCCGCCGCGTACAATATTTTGCTATCAGGCGATAAAGCTAATCCAACCGGTGAGCCTTTTATCTTGATAGTATCGACGACGCTATTGGTAGTAGCGTCGATTACACTAATATCCTGGCTTTCTACATTGGAGATATATATCCTTTGCAGCTTGCGAGACACTGCTACACCCACAGGAGCTTTGCCTACGGGAATGGTTTTAATGACTTGATTTTTGGCCGTGTCTATCGCTGATACAGTGTCATCACCTTGGTTGGTGATATATGCGACAGAATGATTTGCAGACGGAGTAGCTGCATTACATGCTACATTAAGCAGTATGCCTAAAAATAACAAATAACAGCTAATTGTTCTTTTTTCACTCATAAGCTTATATTTTATATATAAATGGTAGCTTTCAATAATGCGTGAAATATGAAAAAATTGCACTAAATAATTAAGGCAGTAAAACGCTATGTTAGATCGTGATGGGTTTCGCCCGAATGTAGGCATTATCTTGTGTAATGCTCACAATCAGGTTTTTTGGGGTAAGCGTATACGCGAACATGCCTGGCAGTTTCCACAAGGCGGTATCAAGTATGGCGAAAGCCCTGAGCAAGCCATGTATCGTGAGCTGATGGAAGAGGTTGGCTTGAAGCCTGAGCATGTCAAAATTCTAGGGCGTACAAAAGACTGGCTGAGATACGAAGTGCCAACCAGCTGGGTAAAACGCGAATGGCGCGGCAGTTATAAAGGCCAGAAACAAATCTGGTATCTATTACGTATGGTTGGTCGGGATAGTGACGTTTCTTTACGTGCCACCGAGCATCCGGAATTCGATGCCTGGCGCTGGAGTGATTACTGGGTTCCATTGGAAGATGTTATTGAATTCAAACGCGGAGTTTACGAATCTGCACTCAATGAATTAGCGCCCCATTTGCACCATAAAAGTATTAAGAAGCCTCCACACGCTATAAGTAAACCATAATAAAAACCTGCTTTTAAGCAGGTTTTTATTAAATCTTAGTTGCCATCATTTCGCCGAGTTGCACAAATTTCGCTGGATTCCAAATCCCATTGAATTTCATTTTATCTTTTTCAAATAGCATCACTACCGTAGAACCTAATAAGAATCGGCCCATTTCTTCTCCTTGCTGGAATTGAATATTTTCTTGCTCATAAGACCAAGTGCGGATTTTACTCGTACGCGGTGGATTAATAATGCCGTGCCAGACTGTAGACATGCTGCCTACAATCGTGGCGCCAACTAACACCAAAACAAAATCACCATGTTCCTTAGAATTGAATTTGCATACCACACGTTCATTACGTGCAAATAATCCTGGCACGCCTCTCGCAGTTGCGGGGTTCACGGAAAATAATGCACCCGGAACATAAGTCATTTTCAATAATTTACCAGCACATGGCATATGAATGCGGTGGTAATCTTTGGGGCTCAGGTATAAGCAAGCAAATGTGCCATCCTGGTACCTCTCTGCGGCGGAATCATCGCCACCTAATAATGCACTTGTAGAGTAATAATGACCTTTTGCCTGGAAAATTTGATTAGCTTCAATATGGCCGAATTGACTAATCGACCCATCAATCGGGCATATGAAATCCGCTGTAGCTAAAGGACGGGCGTCGGACTTTAATGGTCTTGTAAAAAACTCATTAAAGGTTTTATATGAAGAGATGTTAGGATCAAGCGCTTCAAGCATGTTCACTTTGTATCGTTTCACAAACCATGCGATAACAATCGTTGTGAGCTTACCCGCTTCCAGGTTGGCGAATTTCCCGGCAATTACAGTAATAAGTTGCTTCGGGATGAGATATTGAATTAGGACTGCGAAATTATCCACTGAAAATCCATTTTTAATTTAAGGATGTATTTTATACTGACTAGACTAAATAAAAAGGGCAGAACGTTACCGTCTGCCCTTTAATACTTCTAAGAAGTTACTTAATTCTTAGATTTAACCATTTAGTTTAAATCAATTTTTTGATTGATCCACTAATTTGTTTTTAGCAATCCAAGGCATCATTGCGCGTAATTGACCACCAACTTGCTCAATTGGATGAGCAGCGTTCAAACGACGGCGTGCAGTCATTTCAGGATAGTTGGTGCGGCCTTCTAAAATAAACTGTTTAGCGTAGTTACCGTTTTGGATATTCGCTAATGCTTCTTGCATTGCGTAACGTGATTCATCGTTAATTACTTTAGGGCCTGTTACGTATTCGCCGTATTCTGCGTTGTTTGAGATTGAGTAGTTCATGTTAGCGATACCGCCTTCGTACATCAAATCTACGATCAATTTCAATTCGTGCAAGCATTCAAAGTAAGCCATTTCTGGAGCATAACCAGCGTCAACTAATGTCTCAAAACCAGCTTTAACCAATTCAACTGCGCCTCCACAGAGCACAGCTTGTTCGCCGAACAAGTCAGTTTCTGTTTCTTCACGGAAATCAGTCTCAATCACGCCGCCTTTAGTGCCGCCGTTTGCAGCTGCGTATGAAAGGGCGATGTCTTTTGCTTTACCTGATTTATCTTGGTATACAGCGATCAATGAAGGTACACCGCCGCCTTTTAAGTATTCTGAACGTACTGTGTGGCCTGGGCCTTTTGGTGCGATCATAATTACGTCTAAGTCAGCGTTAGGTACGATTTGATTGTAGTGAATATTGAAACCGTGAGCGAAAGCTAATGCAGCGCCTTTTTTCAGGTTAGGTGCGATTTCAGCAGCATAGATGCCAGCCATTGTTTCATCTGGTAACAATACCATCACAACGTCAGCTTCTTTAACTGCAGCTGCGATTTCTAAAGTTCTGTGACCGGCGTTTTCCGCTTTAGCCCATGAAGTACCTTCTTTACGCAAGCCGATAGTGACGCTAACGCCGCTGTCTTTAAGGTTTGCAGCGTGTGCATGACCTTGTGAGCCGTAACCAACGATGGTTACTTTTTTGCCTTTAATTAAGCTAAGGTCTGCGTCTTTATCGTAATAAACTTTCATTTCTGTTTCTCGCCTTTCAGTGCAAATTCTGATTAATAATTATATTGAGTACTAAACTTTTAATATCCGGTCGCCACGGCCTATGCCTGATGCGCCAGTACGGACTGTTTCTAGAATAGCTGCCTTATCTAAGCTTTCGATAAAAGCGTCTAATTTGGTGCCAGAGCCGGTAAGCTCAATGGTAAAACTGCCGTCAGCCACATCGATAATACGGCCGCGGAAAATATCGCACATACGTTTCATTTCCTCACGGAATGCGCCGGTCGCCTTTACTTTGACCAGCATCAATTCACGCTCGATAAATTTACCGTCGTTCAAATCAAGCACCTTGACCACGTCGATCAACTTATTCAGTTGCTTGATGATTTGCTCAATCACTTCATCTGAACCAGAAGTCACAATGGTCATACGTGACAATGTTGGATCTTCGGTCGGTGCTACAGTCAATGATTCAATGTTATAGCCGCGCGCAGAGAATAATCCGGCAACGCGTGACAAGGCACCGGATTCGTTTTCCATCAATAGCGAAATAATATGGCGCATTATAGTTCCTCCGCCATGATCATTTCAGAAAGGCCTTTGCCATTCGGAATCATCGGGAACACGTTTTCAGACTGGTCAGTCATAAAGTCCATAAACACTAAACGTTCTTTCAATTTAGGGCTAAACGCTTCTTTGAGCGCAGCTTCAACATCTGCTGGGTTCTCAACGCGAATACCTACATGGCCATAAGCTTCAGCTAACTTAACAAAGTCCGGCAAAGCTTCCATATAAGATTGTGAATAGCGGTTGCCATAGAAAAACTCTTGCCATTGGCGAACCATACCCATATAGCGGTTGTTCAGCGTTATTACCTTGATCGGTAGATTGAATTGCTTACAGGTAGAAAGCTCTTGGATACACATTTGTATCGAAGCCTCACCGGTAATACAGGCTACTTGCGCTTCGGGATGCGCTAACTGTACGCCCATAGCATACGGCAAGCCTACGCCCATGGTGCCTAGGCCACCGGAATTGATCCAGCGACGTGGCTTATCAAATGGATAATATTGGGCCGCCCACATCTGGTGCTGGCCTACGTCAGAAGTAATGTAAGCATCACCATTCGTTACTTGGTAAAGCTTCTGAATCACATCTTGCGGCTTGATAAGCTCGGTGCTATGCGCAAAGCTCAAACAGTTTTTGCTGCGCCAGGCTTCGATTTGCGTGAACCATTCTTTAAGCGCAGCCGTATCTTGCGCAGGCTTTTCAGCTGCGACCAAGTCATTCATATCCGCTAAAACCGATTTAACATCGCCGACGATAGGCACATCGATTTTTACGCGTTTTGATATTGAAGATGGGTCAATATCAATATGGATAATCGTCCGTTGACGTGATAGGAAATGCTTAGGATTACCAATTACACGGTCATCAAAACGTGCACCTACTGCAAGTAAAACGTCGCATTCCTGCATCGCCATATTCGCTTCGTAAGTACCGTGCATGCCCAGCATGCCCAAATGCAATTTATCAGTAGCAGGGTAGCCACCCAAGCCCATCAAGGTACTGGTATTTGGCAAGCCTAAAGATTTAATCAATTTGATCAAATGTTCGGATGCATCACCCAATACAACACCGCCGCCGGTATAGACCATTGGGCGTTTTGCCTCAGCTAATAATTTAAGCGCTTTTTTGATCTGGCCTAAATGTCCTTTAGTAACCGGATTATATGAGCGTAACTGTACAGATTTCGGGTAATCGAAATCACCGAGTTCTGCGGTAATGTCTTTTGGGATATCAACCAATACCGGGCCTGGACGACCGCTAGCGGCTACGTAGAAAGCTTTCTTCATCGTAGAGGCGATATCCTTGATATCTTTAATCAGGAAATTATGTTTTACGCACGGGCGGGTGATGCCGACGGTATCGCATTCCTGGAAAGCGTCTTCACCAATGGCATAGGTAGGTACTTGGCCGCTGATAATGACCATGGGGATTGAATCCATGTATGCAGTGGCAATACCAGTCACAGCATTGGTCGCACCTGGGCCTGAAGTCACAAGCGCAACGCCGACTTCACCGGTTGAGCGTGAAAAAGCATCTGCAGCATGGATAGCAGCTTGCTCATGACGCACCAGGACGTGTTTGAACTTATCTTGTTTAAAGATAGCGTCATAAATATTCAGTACTGCGCCACCTGGGTAGCCAAATACGAATTTTACTTTTTCCTCATGCAAACAGCGGATTAAGATTTCCGCGCCCGTGAGTTGTGAACTTTGTTCCATGCTTTTTTCCATACTTTTTGCTACGTGGTACAAAGTTATATTTACAGTTTGTTATAACAATTATTTTGTTTATAACAACAGTTGCAATTACAAAGTTGTGCTTAGTAACAAGCTTTTCCTAATATCGCTAATTAATGTGTTTGGTTTTTACTATTTTTGAATGCTAACTTAATGTTTTTTTAGTATTTATATAGCAACCCTATACGATAGCGGTTTGAGGGTATTTGGTCAAGGATGAAAGTTTGCAGCTAAAGTGTTTTAGCGCATTTAGCGAGAAAAATTACAAAATAATTAATTCAGGTAACGAAGAAAGCTCTAATTATTTTTTTGCCTTAATCTATTTCTAAAGGCGGTGCGACTTTCATTAATTCATCAATAGTGGTGAGACCAGCAGCGACTTTTTCTGCACCGTTAATGACTAATGGTTGCATGCCTTCTTGATAAGCGAGCTTGGTTAGCTTGGCTAAATCGGTTTCCGGTGTGATCAACTTCCTTAAAGCTGGAGATATGGTCAGCATTTCATAGATACCGCTACGTCCCCTGAAGCCCGTATTGCGGCATTCCAGGCATCCTACCGGTTTATAGATATGCGCAGGTTTTGGTAAGTTGAAATTGCCCACCAGTCCAGTCCAGTCTTCTTGACTGATCGCTTCTGCTTCTTTGCAACTCGGGCAAAGCGTACGTACCAAGCGTTGCGCCATGACACCCAACACTGTGGAGTGGATGAGGTAAGAAGGCACGCCTAAATCCAGCAGACGCGTAACGGCAGCAGGAGAGTCATTGGTATGTAATGTTGATAGCACTAAATGGCCTGTCAAAGCCGCCTGGATGGCCATGTCGGCCGTTTCAAGGTCGCGGATCTCACCTACCATGATAATGTCCGGATCCTGCCGCATCAATGTACGTATACCGTCAGCGAAATTAAGCCCGATGTTGGATTGAACCTGCATCTGGTTGAATAACGGTTCTACCATCTCGATAGGTTCTTCGACCGTACAGACATTGACTTCTGGCGTAGCTAGCAAGCGCAAAGTAGAATAAAGCGTAGTTGTTTTTCCTGAACCCGTAGGACCAGTCACTAAAATAATGCCATTAGGTGCTTTGGTCCAGCCATCCCAGGTATCAGCCTGCTTTTCAGAAAAACCTAAAGCTAAAAAGTCTTTGGCAGAAATATCCGGGGCAAAGATACGCATAACCAATTTTTCACCAAAAGCGGTAGGCATGGTAGATAAACGCAACTCAATTTCTACGCCTTCAGTTGTGAGGGTTTTAATACGGCCATCCTGAGGGCGGCGTTTCTCTACCATGTCCATACGGCCCAGCAACTTGATTCGGCTGGTAATGGCATTCATGATATTAGGTGGCAGTTGGTAAACCTGGTGTAATACGCCATCAATACGGAAGCGCATGCTGCCCATATTGCGGCGCGGTTCCAGGTGGATATCACTGGCACGCTGTTCAAACGCATATTTGAACAACCAGTCTACGATATTAACTACGTGCTGCTCATTGGCGTCCAGGTTCTTGTCTTTACCCAGTTCCACCAGTTGTTCAAAGTTCTGAACGCCGACTATCTGACCTGCCTTGGCAAGATTCGCAGCATTCATTGAGCTGGCTAAATTATAAATTTCTGGCAGATAACGGCTTATTTCCAATGGATTAGCCACTACCAGCTTAATCTTCATCTTGAGCACACGCTCAAGATCGGTGATCCAGTCGGTACTATAAGGTTCTGTAGTTGCAATCACCGCTTCGCCATTTTTGGCTGAGATCGGCATGATTTTCAAGCGTTCGGCATAACCTTTGGAAACGATTTGAGCAGCAGAACCAAAATCCAGTTTAAGTGGGTCAATGTGGTAATAATCAAGGTCAGCACGATCCGCTAACCAATGAGACAGCATCTCTACGGTTATGGCTTTATGCGGTGCTTTGAGGCTTTTCCATTTTTGTTCGCCAACAACGACGAGTGGGTGCAAGTTAGAGCTATCCATCTTGCGGTCTTTATAGAGTTTTTCCGCATGTGTCTTGTCTACCAGGCCATCATTCACCAACATGCGCAGTACATCGCCCAAAGTCAGGCGGCCGGTTGGATTGGACAACGTAGCAGCTTTGCTCATTGGAGAACCTCTTTTGTTGATCTGCATGCGTCTTTATAACGCATTAATACATAAACCTCAATCTTCAATATCATTTGCAATCTTTAACGTAAGCCTATTTACGGTTTCGCTATTAAGTTAGCTAACATTTTCCATACGCATGGACAAGTCAATGGCACAGATGTTCTTAGTGAGTGAGCCGATGGAAATTCGGTCTACCCCAGTCATGGCAACCTCACGTACATTATCTAAAGTGATGCTGCCGGAGGCTTCCAGAATCGCAGGCTCAGCATGCAGCTTATTTAGCCTGACGGCTTCAGTTAATAAATATGTCGTAAAGTTATCCAGCAAAATACTTTTTGCTCCAGCGGCTAAAGCCTCTTCCAGTTGGTTAAGATTTTCTACTTCGATCTGTATGCTTTTGCCGGCATCTAGAGCAAAAGCCTGTTTCATCACTTCAGCGATACTGCCTGCGGCAGCGATATGGTTTTCCTTAATCAGAATGCCGTCATACAAAGCAAGGCGTTGATTATGGCCGCCGCCTACTGTCACTGCATATTTTTGTGCCAATCTTAGATGTGGCAGCGTTTTCCGCGTATCTAATATCTGACTATGTGTGCCGGCAATCGCATCTACATATTTACGGGTTTCAGTTGCGGTGGCAGAAAGTGTCTGTAAAAAATTTAATGCACAGCGCTCAGCAGTCAATAACGGGCGTGCCAAGCCATTGATTCTGCATAATATTTGGTTAGCTTTAACTTTTTCACCTTCGATTACTTGCCATTCCAGTTTGATGTTTTCGTCTAGTTGCCAGAAACAACTGTTTACCCAGTCGATGCCACAAATGACTGCATCCTCACGTACTAAAATTGTGGCATTAGCCTGCTGGTCAACAGGTACCAGTTGTGCAGTTAAATCACCTGTCCCGATATCTTCAGCCAGCGCATCTTTCACTTGCGTATATATCAGTTCTAAAAAGGCCAAGGATTTTTCAGGAAAGTGTTGTTTAAATATGAGCATAGTTTTAATGGTAAGTTCTTTGTTTGAATTATAATGCTTCAAACCTTCACCATCGGTAATAATTATGAAACTGCTATATACCGTCAATAGTCCATATGCACGCAAAGTACGTATTGTTGCGGCAGAAAAACATATTGAAATGGAGCAGGAATTAGTCGTATTAACTGACCCTGCTTGCCCGGTAAAACAATTCAATCCGTTAGGTAAAGTACCCGTACTGATCATGGATGATGGCGATAGTCTTTATGATTCACGCGTCATTGTGGAATATCTTGATCATCGCACCCCATTGGCACACCTGTTACCACAAGACCACATTGCCAAGATTCGTGTACGTCGGTGGGAAGCACTTGCAGATGGCGTTTGCGACGCAGCAGTTGCGATAATGATGGAACAGCGTAAAGAATCTCCCAACCCTGAATTGATTAACAAGCAAATGGGAAAAGTGCTATCCGGATTGCAAACGCTGAATGATGATTTGGGCGATAACAAATGGTGCGTGAATAATGCGTTTAGCCTGGCAGATATCGCTGTAGGTTGTACTTTGGGCTATCTATATTTGCGATTCCCAGACCAGTTCGATTTTGCAAATGCATATCCCAATTTGCATAGACTACAGAGAGAGTTATTGAAACGAGATTCTTTCAAAAACAGCCTACCGGTTGCAAATTAAGGTTAGATAATACTTTCGGCATCGTCGTCCAGAATACTGGATAGCTGTGTTTTTTTACGCATGGTCTGACGGTCTATCAGGCGTTTTTGGGCCGCTGCAGGAAAATCTGTAAAACGAATCAGGTTCCGTTCTATCAGCATTGAAATCAGGTCTTCCAGAACACGTGCAAGTTGAATATCACTTTCACGGAAAACCGAGTTTTTCGCCAGGGAATTTTCCAGGTAATCGATATATTCCCGGGCATTTTCCTCAATGAATTGCCAATCCCCACCAAGGTTTTCTGCAGCACTCGCCGCAATGATATTACCTTGTGCGTTTTTTAGAATATAAGCCATAGAGCCTCAGCATGAAGTGTCGTGATGATTCTAATACTTAATTCCTAATTTTGATACTGGCAAAATTAACTAGGCATATAGTGACTTGAACTCACTTAAAGTGCGCTATTGATGATACCGCCACCCAGACAAACATTGCTTTCGTACACCACAGCCGATTGACCTGGCGTAATCGCCCATTGTTTCTGGCCGAATTTCACCTCAACTTCATCGCTAGTCAGGCGGTCAATCTCGCAAGGCGCATCTGGCTGGCGATAGCGTGTTTTAGCCGCATAGACCCAATTAGTGATGGGCTGCTCTTCTTCGGTATTCCCGGCGATCCAGTGCAATTGCCCGGCAACCAAGCCGTCATTCAGTAGCAAAGGGTGTTCGTGGCCTTGCACAACGATCAACTCGTTTTTATCCATGTCTTTTGCTGCAACAAACCAGGGTTCGCCGTTGCTTTCGCGGCTCCCGCCGATTTTCAGGCCTTGTCTTTGGCCCAAAGTGTAATACATCAAGCCTTCATGACGGCCTACCAACTTGCCTTCTGGCGTTTTCATATCGCCGGGTTCACGTGGTAGATAGCGGCTTAAGAACTCTTGGAACGGCCGCTCGCCGATAAAGCAGATGCCAGTTGAATCCTTTTTTTCAGCATTGATCAGGCCGGCTTTACGTGCGATCTCTCGCACTTCGCGTTTTAAATATGTGCCTAACGGAAATAAGGTTTTTGAAAGCTGAGCCTGATTCAGGCGGTACAGAAAATAACTTTGATCTTTGCTGCCGTCATCTGCTTTTAATAATTGAAAGCTACCTGGTTTAAGCCGGTTTTCGCGCACCTGAGCATAATGACCGGTCGCAATGAGGTCGGCTCCCATGTCCATGGCATGGTCTAAAAATGCCTTAAACTTGATTTCTGCATTGCATAAGATATCAGGGTTGGGCGTGCGCCCAGCTTTGTATTCACTTAGAAAGTTAGCGAACACGCGGTCTTTATATTCGGTAGTGAAATTCACCGCTTCGATATCAATGCCGATCTTATCGGCAATTGATACCGCATCAATCAAATCTTGCTTACTGGAGCAATATTCATCTGTATCGTCATCTTCCCAGTTCTTCATGAACAGGCCGGTCACTTCATAACCTTGCTCTTTAAGCAGCAGTGCGGTGACGGATGAATCCACACCGCCGGAAAGGCCGACAACGATTTTTTTCTTTTGAGCTTTGTTTAAATCCATAATTTTGTGCCTGAGTTTTCAGGCAATTTCATTCTATAAATAAGTTAATACCGATAACGGAAAAGCTTTCCCGTTTGAATAATCTTCGATGCAGGTAATGACTTGCGGACTACGCATCAAATGGGCTTTGCTACGAATCTCGTCAATGTTCATCCATACTGTGCGAATGATGCCATCATCTAGGGCCCGCTCAGGCTGGTGATTGCTCACGCTGCCGATAAAAGCAAAACGCAAATAAGTAGTACCGTTGTGCTCGTGCTTCCAATGGTAGATGCCTAATAATGACTTGGGCTCGAATGTATAAGCCGTTTCTTCCAGTGTTTCGCGAATCACCGCTTCTACAATAGTTTCGTTATCTTCCAAGTGACCAGCAGGCTGATTGAAACGGTTGCCGCGATCAGTGTTTTCTTCTACCAATAGAAACTTTCCATCACGTTCTACGATAGCCGCAACGGTTGCATGAGGCATCCATTGCCGGTTTGAAGTCTGTTGCATTTTGTCTAAGTCTTTGAAATTCTTGAGTTGGTTACTAACGCTATTTTAACCTGAAGTGAGGTTTTTCGCTAAAAGCACTAAACGGTGGCGCCTAATTTAGGGAATAGTCCCATCAAGCCGTGAGCAATGAATTCTACCGCCATGGCTGCCAATATAAGACCCATTAACCGAGTGACGATATTGATGCCGATGGTACCTAGGCTCCGGGAAATACGGACGGATAACCTCAAGATAATCCAAATGATAAGACTGATAGCCAAGATTGGGATAACCAGCGCAGCATGACCAATAAAGCTGCTATTTTGCTGGGCAGCGATAATCATATTACTAATGGCGCCGGGACCAGCTAGTAGCGGGATACTGAGCGGTACGATAGCAATAACATTACGCTCGGCCAGGGTCTTGGCTTCTTCCGGCGTTTGACGCGTACCGCTTTGTTTGCCATGCATCATGGAGATGGCTATGAGCATAAGCAATACGCCGCCACCAACCTGGAATGAGGGAATGGAGATACCGAAGAAATTAAGTATCCTGTCGCCTAAAAATGCTGAAACGGCCAATACGATAAAGACCGTAAAGGCTACCGTTCTTGCGGTTTTCTGGCGCTCTTCCATGCTCCAGCCATCGGTGGCGCTGATAAAGATTGGAACGCTGCCAATAGGATTTACGATGGCAAATAAAGCTACCGCCACTTTAAACAGAATCGCCCATTCGGTCATTCAACACCCCTTATTTTTGTTATCACTGCAAAATTATTTAACGCATGGTCAATCACACGACAATAAACTATAGTGTCGCAGACATTGTGATATTGAAAGACATTTTTTGAATACATCCATTCCAGACAATCCAGACAATTTCAAAAAGCCGCAGATTTACTTGGCTTCGCGCAGCCCAAGAAGGGTTGAGTTATTGAAGCAATTAGGTATCAGTTGCCAAAGCCTGCCGGCGGATATCGATGAAACAGCGCTTTTGAACGAAGCTCCTTCTGACTATGTCATCAGGCTGGCAAGGCAAAAGGCTGAAGCATGCAGGGCAAACATAACTGCGATACAGCCTGCTCTGCCTATTCTGGCAGCAGATACCACAGTAGCTTTGGACAACTTGATATTAGGTAAACCCATCGATGATAACGATGCAAAGGCTATGCTTAAGATGCTTTCCGGAACCAAGCATGAAGTGCATACGGCTGTGGCCTTGGCATATAAAGGCAATATCGAAGTGATGTTATCCACTACCTTGGTGGAAATGATGGAGCTTAGCGATAAACAACTAGACCGTTATATCGCTAGTGGTGAACATTTGGATAAAGCCGGCAGTTATGGAATTCAAGGTGCCGCAGGCGCATGGATAAAGCGCATTGATGGCAGTTATACCGGCGTCATGGGTTTGCCCATTTATGAAACCGCATTGTTATTAGGCAAGCATGGATATTATTAACGTTATAATTTAGCATCAATTAAGTACTAATAAGAATCGCAAAAGAGACTACCGTGAGTGAAGAAATACTGATCAACGTAACGCCGCAGGAAACGCGTATTGCCATGATGGAAAATGGCGTGGTCCAAGAACTGCAAATAGAGCGCAGCACCTCATTAGGCTTGGTCGGTAACGTATATCGTGGTGTGGTGTGCAGGGTATTGCCAGGTATGCAATCGGCTTTTGTCGAAATCGGCCTGCAACGCGCGGCTTTCCTGCATGCTGCTGATATTATCGAGTGTGGTAGCTCTGAGGAACCATTACCTATTCAGCAAGTTTTGCATGAAGGTAAAAGCCTGATGGTACAGGTGATCAAAGAGCCGATAGGGACTAAAGGTGCCAGGCTGACGACGCAGATCAGTATCGCCGGACGCTTTCTCGTGTACTTACCGCAGCAGGAACATATAGGCGTTTCGCAACGTATCGAAGATGAAACTGAACGTGAACTACTTAAAGCCAGGCTCATTGGCTTGCTGCCGGAAAAACGCGAGGGTGGCTACATTATCCGGACTATGTCGGAAAGTGCATCCGATGAAGAGTTGCTCGCCGATGTGGATTACCTGAATAAAACCTGGTCTCACATCAAAGAAAAAAGTACCAAAGCTCCTGAACGTAGTTTAATTTTCCAGGATCTTAATCTGCCGATGCGTGTACTGCGCGATGTGCTGTGCGCCGAAACTGAGATGATACGTATCGATTCAAGCGAGACGTACCAGCGACTCATTGAATTCTCTAATTTATACGCGATCACGGCATTAGATAAGCTCGTGCATTACCAGGGCGAGCGGCCATTATTTGATTTGTATAACATTGAGCAAGAAATCGAAAAAGCGATGTCGCGCAAGGTAGAGCTCAAGTCCGGCGGCTACCTGATTTTTGACCAGACTGAAGCATTGACCACGGTAGATGTAAATACCGGCAGTTTTGTCAGCGGCAAAAATTTATCAGATACCATCTTCAAAACTAATCTGGAAGCTGCACAGTGCATCGCGCGCCAATTAAGGCTGAGGAACCTGGGTGGTATCATTATCATCGATTTTATTGATATGGATGAAGATACCCAGCGTGAAGCGGTGCTGGAGGAATTACAAAAAGCTGTGGCGCGTGACCGCGCTCGCACAGGAGTGAATGGTTTTACGCCGTTAGGCTTGGTGGAAATGACGCGAAAACGCACCCGTGAAAGCTTGGCGCATATCCTTTGCGAACCATGTTCAACGTGCAAAGGCCGCGGAGAAATGAAAACGGCACAAACCGTGTGTTATGAGATATTGCGGGAATTATTGCGTGAAGCACGCCAGTTCAATGCGCGAGAATTGAAAGTACTGGCCGCCCCTAAAGTCATTGATATGTTGCTTGAAGAAGAGTCACAAAGCCTGGCGAATCTATCAGACTTCATCGGCAAGCCGATTTCCCTACAGGTAGAGGCGCAATACAATCAAGAATATTTCGATATTATCTTAATGTAATCAAAGCTTAGGGATTTGCAGCCTGCGGGTTGCCGCCTATAAACGGGGCATTGAATAACAATACCGTTTTACTGAGTTCATCGCCATCAAGCTTGGCAGCAATTTCCGTAGGCGTTGCTAAAGGTTTTTCCTGCACTAATTTAGCTCCGCGTACTAATTTCAATAATATCGCATCCAACTCATTGGATTGCTGCGTATATTTCGCGAGTTCTTTGTCAGCAAGCTCCAGGTTCTTGAGCAACTTATCCGCGCTGCTATGAGCTTGCATCAAGGCCTCAGCACGTTTATCCAACGCCGTTTTGTGTACATTGATCTGGCCACGCAGGTCACCAATCACGGCATTGACCCATTTATTGCAATCTACATGCGCCTGCTCAAAAATAGCTTGTATCTGTGCACCCAAACCTAAAAAGAATCTTCTGATTAGGAAGCGTTTTTCCGTGAGCACATTCACCGGGTCGTTACAGAAATCCTCGGTAATCTTTTCCAACGCTTTCATGTTATGGATGAAGTTGCTCATGTCCAGCGGTATGGATTGGGTCTTCTCGAAACCGTGTTTGCTCCAGAACAGATGATACAAGTCATCCGCATGTTTCTTGATGGTATGACCTTCTACAGTGATTTCTTCCGCCAGGCTGCAAGCTAATTTAGTTAAGTCACGCATGCTGCGGTTCAAGCCCATGGTAGTCCAGCTGTCACCCATATCCTGTTTAGCTTGTTCAAGCGTGGTATTCAAATAACCCATGCTCAAGCGGCGGAGTAACTTGTCGCACAAGCGTTTGATCTTTTCGCTACCCTGGTTAAAGGTCAACATTGAAGCTTCGTAACGTTTACGGTCAGCCACCACTTTAGCCAGGATATCTTTGGATGCATCGCGGTTCTGGCTTTGCAGTTCCTGCAATTGTGCTAGCTGGACTTTTACATTGGAAACCCGAATCTGTGCAAGTTTGCGTGATGTACGCACCATGCCGGACACTTCGCTAACCACTGCTCGGCCTAAAATCTCATGCTTGGCTTCTATCATTTGGTTAGCGAGGGCATTTTCCAGTAAGCCGATGCCGCTGCGTTTCAACAGAGTAGGGTCTTTACGGATTTTGGCAACCAAGGCTTTTTGTGCGGACATTGCAAAGATATTGCTGGCATCCATGCCCAATTCGCGGGCAGTATTCTTGATCTGCTTCTGGATTAACGCTTCTACCTCCGCATCGGTTTCCAGGCCATCCCACAAAATGTCGATTTTGTTCAATACCACAAGCTTATGCGCGGCTCGTTTCTGTACGTATTCTGACCAAATCTGCATATCAGAACGGGTAATGCCAGTATCTGTAGCCGTTAAGAACAATACTGCATGTGCATTTGGGATGATGCTGAGCGTCAATTCAGGTTCGGCGCCCATGGTATTCAAGCCGGGGGTGTCGATAACTACCAAGCCTTTTTTAAGCAAAGGGTGTGGGTAATTGATCAGCGCATGGCGCCAGACCGGAATCTCAACCACGCCTTTTTCCGCCAATAAGCGGCGCATACTTGGATCTTCTTCGTTCCAAAATCCCAATTTTTTTGCAGTTTCTAAATCGACTTCGTGTTTTTGCACCAAAGAACGCAACGTTTCTTTCATAGCGGCAGGCGATGAGATATCCAGACGGATTTTATGCCAGATACCGGATGCTGTTTTAAGATAGGTCAGGGTATCATCGGTTTGTCTTGTTTCAATCGGCAAGAGCTTGATACAAGGCTCTTCACGCTCATCCCAGAATATCTCGGTGGGGCACATTGTGGTGCGACCAGGCTCGCTAGGTAAGAGACGTTGATTGAAGTCTGAGAAAAACAGCGCATTGATGGTTTCTGTTTTGCCGCGCGAAAATTCAGCCAGAAAGGCCATGACCAATTGGTCTTTTTTAAGAATTTCTTTGATGTCGTAAAGACGCAATTCCTGCATTGCATCCGGCATCTCTCCAGAAGAAATCCAATCCATGTACTCGTCAATGGTCGCCACCAAGTCATCGCGCCATTCGCTGTACTCATTGATTTTGAGCCCCAAATTAGAAATTAGGTCGCTTGTACTCGCTAAATTTTTGGATTGGGGGTTATTCATATTGGGTATTCTATATTAATGTGCCTGATCTTGATTTATAGCAATAGTAAAAAATTGTTTTCTAATGGTATCAAGATAGTCGTCAGCAATAATTGTGCCGCAATAATAAATATAAGCGGTGTCAGGTCTAAACCGCCGGCGGTAGGGATGAATCGTCTTAAAAAATTCAATACCGGGAACGTCAAACGGTCCAGCACGGGCGCGACCGGCGTGTAAGGATTAATCCAGCTTAGAACGGCTTGTATCAACACAGCATACATGAAAATAGTGATGCTCATGCTAATGACGCCCAATAGTGCTACTACAAATACTATCCACCAGATATTACTGCCAGCGATCAATAAGGGGAAACCCTTAAGCCATAGGGTGCTCACGGCTAGTATCCATTGCGTGATATAGGCTAGTAACAAGGTAGAAAGATCGAATTTCCCTAAGCTAGGGATGATCCTGCGCACAGGTTTAACTGCAAAATTTGTCAGCGTTACAATAACCTGTACCGCCTGTTGCTGGAAAGAAACTTTGGTTAACTGGAAATAAAAGCGTAACAGGAAGGCCAGCGTTAGCAGGCCTAACAAGCTTTGCAGTAAGAATAACAGGGCGTTATTTAACATGATTAATAATTGCCTAATTTTTAGCCATCGCATCGCCTAGCGACTTGGATTTATCCGCCGCAGCTTTCGCAGCTTTTTGCATGATTTGTTTGATATTAGCGGTTTCCATCGCCAATATTCCTTGTTCAGTAGTGCCGCCTTTTGAAGTGACTTGGGCACGCAAGGTTTTGACATCCTCTTTACTTTGAGTCGCTAACATGCTGGCGCCAGCAAAGGTCTGTAATGCGAGCATGGACGCTTCGTCTGCCGTTAAACCCAAGCTTAGACCAGCTTCTTGTAGGGCTTCAATCAAATAGAATACATAAGCTGGGCCGCTACCGGAAATGGCCGTTACCGCATCCATTTTGGTTTCATCATCCAGCCATAAGGTTTTACCTACTGCAGCTAAAATCGTGGTTGCTTGCTGACGTTGCTCTTCGCTAACTTTTTCCAAGGCATACAATGCAGAAACACCCGCCTGGATTTGAGCCGGGGTATTGGGCATCACACGAACGATGGCGGGGTGATTGTTTAGCCAATTGGCGATATCCGCACTGCGAATGCCGGCAGCGATGGAAATAACCAGCTGGGTTTTAATGAAAGGCAAAAGTTGCTGGCAAACGACCTTGAGTTGCTGTGGTTTGATTGCCAGAACTATGACATCAGTGTTGCTGATATCAACATATTGGTTCGTACTGTAGACGGCGTAATCTCGGGTTAGCTGCTGGCGTTTTTCTGCATCCAGTTCCAATACCGTTATGGCTTTAGTATCAAACCCATTGTTTTTTAAGCCGCCAATAATGGCGCGAGCCATATTGCCGCCGCCAATAAAACTTATTTTCATTATATTCATACCCTGATTTCGAGCTAATTAAACAATAGCAAAATTCAATAGTTCCGTGCACCAAATAACGCAGTCCCGATACGCACAAAAGTCGCCCCTTGTTCGATGGCGGCAGGATAATCCCCTGACATACCGATGGATAGTGTATCGAGAGCGAAACCTTGCGCAATCAGTGCATCATAACATTCCCGCACTTGTTTAAATTGCTCTCTTTGCACCAAAACATCATTGGTAGGTGCTGGGATTGCCATCAGGCCGCGCAATGTCAGGTAAGGCATTTGACTGATCTCTCTTGCAAGATCGCAAAGTTCAGCAGGAGCAACGCCGCCTTTGCTTTCTTCATTACTGATATTGACCTGGATGCAAATTTGAAGCGGAGGCAAACCTGCAGGTCGCGCATCGCTTAGTCTCTGTGCGATTTTTAGCCTATCTACACTATGCACCCAGGTGAAATGCTGGGCAATTAATTGGGTTTTGTTGCTCTGGATAGGGCCGATGAAATGCCATTCGATATTGAGATCTGAAAGCTCAATTTGTTTTTCCAGGGCTTCCTGTAAATAGTTTTCAGCGAACCTGTGCTGTCCTGCTGCATAAGCCTCACGGATAATATTTGCTGGCTGAGCTTTGCCCACGGCCAGTAGATCGACATCTTGCGTCGCTTTGCTAGCAGTTTTAGTCGCTTCGATTGTTGCTAGAATGTCTTGCAAGCGATTACTAATTGTGGTCATAATTCACTTAGATATAAATTATAAAAATACTATAGGCCTTGACTGGATATATTGCTAAGCTAACTAGCGATTTTTGCTAATTTTTCATTGGCGCTTTCAACAATAGGCATCAAAAACTTAATCATAATTATAACTGGAGCAAGGTGTGGACATTTCAGATTTACTCGCATTTTCCGTTAAAAATAAAGCCTCAGACTTGCACCTTTCCGCAGGCTTGCCACCGATGATTCGTGTGCATGGCGATGTACGTAAAATCAACGTACCGGCCATGGACCATAGCCAAGTGCATGACATGGTGTATGACATCATGAATGACGGGCAGCGCAAAGTCTATGAAGAAACCCTGGAATGCGATTTCTCGTTCGAGATCCCGAATCTGGCACGTTTTCGCGTCAACGCGTTTAACCATAATCGCGGTTCCGGCGCGGTATTCCGTACCATCCCATCCAAAATTCTGTCATTGGAACAATTGAATTGCCCGCCTATTTTTAAAGATATTGCCAATACCCCGCGTGGTATCTGTTTGGTGACTGGCCCAACCGGATCGGGTAAATCTACCACGTTGGCAGCGATTATCGATTACATCAATGAAAACGAGTTTGGTCATATTTTGACCGTGGAAGACCCGATTGAGTTTGTCCATACATCAAAGAAATGCCTGATCAACCAGCGTGAAGTCGGCCCGCACACTTTGTCATTCAACAATGCGCTACGTTCTGCGTTGCGTGAAGACCCGGATGTGATTTTGGTGGGTGAGATGCGTGATCTGGAAACCATTCGCTTGGCCTTGAGTGCCGCAGAAACGGGCCACTTGGTATTCGGTACATTGCATACCAGCTCTGCCGCAAAAACCGTCGACCGTATTATCGACGTATTCCCGGCCGCAGAAAAAGAGATGGTGCGTTCCATGCTGTCAGAGTCTTTACGTGCGGTAATCTCGCAAACACTATGTAAGACGAAAGACGAGCAGGGCCGTGTAGCTGCGCATGAGATCATGATTGGTACCCCGGCGATCCGTAACCTGATTCGCGAAAACAAAGTTGCGCAAATGTATTCAGCAATCCAAACCGGTCAGAATATCGGCATGCAGACGCTGGATCAAAACCTGCAGGATTTGGTGAAACGCAATATCATCTCAGCCAATGAAGCACGCGGTAAAGCAGCGAATAAAGACTCCATCATGGGCTAATGATATAAAGCCATTAAGTAGTAAATATATAAAAAGCATTAAGGGAAGAACATGGAACAAGGCCAGGCAGAGAAGTTTGTATTTGATTTATTGCGATTGATGTTAGCTAAAAAAGCGTCCGATATGTTTATTACGGTCGGTTTTCCGCCAGCCATGAAAATCGACGGCAAAATGACACCGGTCAGCAGCCAAGTGTTATCTGCTCAACAGGCCCGCGAAATCTCTCGTTCTATCATGAACGATAAACAAACTTCAGAATTCGATGCTACTAATGAATGTAACTTTGCCATTGGTATTCCAGGTGTCGCACGCTTCCGTGTGAATGCCTTTGTACAGCGTGGTTCTGTGGGCATGGTATTCCGTACCATTACTACCAAGATTCCTGAGTTTGAAGAATTGGGCTTACCTGATGTGCTAAAAGACATCGCCATGACCAAACGTGGCCTGGTGATTTTCGTGGGCGGTACAGGTTCAGGAAAGTCGACATCGCTCGCTGCGATGGTAGGTTACCGCAACCAGAATAGCTATGGTCATATCATTACCATTGAAGACCCAGTTGAGTTCGTGCATGAACACAAGAACTGTATTATTACTCAGCGCGAAGTGGGCGTAGATACTGATAACTGGCACATTGCCTTGAAAAACACCTTGCGCCAGGCGCCGGATGTAATCCTGATTGGTGAGATTCGCGACCGCGAAACCATGGATTATGCGATTGCCTTCGCAGAAACCGGTCATCTTTGCATGGCAACTCTGCATGCGAACAGTACTAACCAGGCGCTGGACCGCATCATCAACTTTTTCCCAGAAGAACGCCGTCACCAGTTATTAATGGACTTGTCACTCAATACCCGTGCGTTTATTTCACAACGCCTAATTCCTAAAAAAGAGGGTAAAGGCCGTGCAGCAGCCATGGAGATTATGATCAACTCACCATTGATCTCTGACTTGATCTTCAAAGGTGAAGTGCATGAAATTAAAGAGATTATTGCAAAATCACGCGAGTTAGGCATGCAGACATTTGATCAGGCCTTATTCGACTTGCATGAAGCGGATGTCATTACCTATGAAGATGCTTTGCGTAATGCCGATTCGGTGAATGATATACGCCTCAAAATCAAGCTTGAAGGTAAAGGCGCGCATGGGAAAGACCTTTCCGCAGGTCTAGATAACCTTGGAATTGTCTAAATTTTAACTAAAAGTTTGGAGGAAGCACTTATTCCAACTTTAAATTATTTCATGCCAATCTAGCTATCAAACGGTGGCTTGCGGTTGGAATAATCTTCCAGCAATCGCAAGTCATCATCAGTATGGCCAATCACTTCGGTTGCTGTCATTCCCATGGTTTTTTCTGATTTGCCCGTGATATTAAAAGCCTTGTGGTGCGTAGATTGAATGTGCTCGTCGTGATTATGGCCCAAATGTAAATCAGTTTTCCCATAGCAGGTACAGAAATAAAGGTTGCCAGGCTGGCTATTCAAATAAACACCTGTACCGCGAATGCCGATGGTAGCTGTATGGGTATAGATTCTTGTTGTAGTATCGCGTTTGCCGAATACCGACAGCAAGCCGCCAGTGAGCAAACGCAAGCCGGAAACAACGCTATTGTCTTTACTGGCGACTTCAAGCGATGTCCCCTCCTGCAGCAGGTACGAATCTTCACCCATACTGAATACCAATCTGCCGCCGTAAGCAACGCTCAATCTATCACCTGCCTGTATGCTGCTGGATTGATGCGCAACACGTTTATTGATGAACACATCGCCTTGTAATTCGCGGATGACACCAGTCAGTTTTTGGCTTGCGTGTCCTACAGGTAAATAAAGCGCAAATGGTAAAACGGCTGCGGAGCTAAGAAATTGGCGGCGTTGTAGCTGCTTGTTACGAGTATCTGACATAAGAAACACTCCAATGAAACTACATAAATTTTGCTGATATCCAGCTAAAAAATCATTACATCATTTAGTCTGGCATTACCCAGATTCATTACAAAAGGCTTGCTCTTAGCTTATTTCTTAATATTTAGCTTTGGTAAACTACTTGCCCACGCACCAAAGTTGTTTTAACTTTTCCGGCTAATTCCAGCCCGGTGAACGGGCTATTCTTGCCTTGGCTCTTGAGTGCGCTCGGTGTGACTTTCCAGTATTCATCAGCTGCGAAAATGCATATATCGGCATCACTATTCACGCTAAGGTCACCCGCCGAAATGCCTAATATATTGGCTGAGGATTCGGTGACACATTTGATTGCCTGCAACAGGCTGACCTTATCCTGCTGAGCCCATTTTAACGTCAGGGTCAGTAGTAACTCCAAACCGGTTGCACCCACTTCCACTTCAGCGAACGGTGCCAACTTGGCGTCATCATCTACCGGCGTATGGTCGGAACAGATCGCATCAATGGTGCCGTCTTTTAGCCCTGCACTCAGTGCTTCTTTATCGCGCTGCGTTCTGAGTGGAGGTTTCAGGTGACAGTTTGCATCAAAGTAAGCAATGTCATGCTCAGTCAAATGTAGTTGATTTGCGCTCACATCGCAGCTTATTTTCAAGCCACGTTTTTTAGCGTTGCGGATCATATCCACGCCTTCAGCGGTCGATAAGCGGCTGATATGCACATTGGCGCCGGTTTCTTGAGCGATACGTAATATTGCAGATAGAGCCAATGCTTCAGCTGCGCTAGGGATGCCTTTAAGGCCTAGCCTGCTGGCGACTTCACCATCATGCGCTACACCATCTTTAGCAAGGAAGGCTTCTTCCGCATGCAGGAATAGCGTGAAACCAAACGTTGCCGCGTATTCCATGGCGCGCCATAGTACTTGAGTATCGGTAATTGCCACGTTGGCTTGCGAAAAGCCTACACAACCCGCTTCGCGCAATTCGCCCATCTCTGAAAGAGTCTTCCCTTCCAGTTTTCGCGTCAGGGCGCCCAGTGGATAAACATGCGCCAAGTTCAACTGTTTGGCGCGGTGTTTAAGCATTTCCACCAAACCAGGTTCATCCAACACCGGATCGGTATCCGGCTGGCATGCCAGGCTAGTGATCCCACCGGCAACCGCCGCCTGTAATTCGCTAATCAACGTAGCCTTGTACTCTTCGCCAGGCTCGCGCAACCTGGCCGATAAATCAACCAGGCCAGGGGAGACGATCAGGTTAGTTGCATCTATGGTCTGGCTTGCCGTAAAACCTTCTGGCGCTGTTCCTAACGCTATGATTTTGCCGGCGGCGATATATACGTCCAGTTTGCTATCAAGTTTATTTTTAGGGTCTATGACGCGACCATTTTTGATATGTATTTTCATATAACTTCCCTAGCCCTTAGCTCGCTTCAGTCCTGCTAGCCTGGCCGCCAGCAAGTATAGCCATTACCGCCATGCGAATCGCGATCCCGTAGGTCACTTGCGGAAGGATCACCGATTGCGCACCGTCCGCTACGCTAGAATCGATTTCCACACCGCGGTTCATTGGTCCAGGGTGCAAAACGATCGCATCAGGTTTTGCCAAGCTTAATTTCTCTTGTGTCAGGCCGTAGGTTTTAAAATATTCCTGTGCGCTAGGCAGCATGGCACCGTTCATACGCTCATTCTGCAAGCGCAGCATCATTACAACATCCACATCTTTCAAGCCGGCTTTTATGTCATGGAACACATGTACGCCTAACTTTTCAACTTGAGCTGGCAATAGCGTTTTAGGCGCGATCACGCGCACTTCCGGCACACCTAATGTTGTGAGCGCATGAATTTCGGAGCGGGCTACACGTGAGTGCAGCACATCACCAACGATTGCTACCCTTAGGTTATGTAGCTCAGGCTTGTATTTACGGATGGTGAATAGATCAAGCAAGCCTTGGGTCGGGTGCGAGTGACGGCCATCGCCGGCATTGATGACATGGATATGGTCAGGTACGTGCTTGGCGATAAAATGTGCCGCGCCGGATTGCGAGTGGCGCACGACAAACATATCAGCATGCATGGCGATAAGGTTATCCACGGTGTCCAAGATAGTTTCACCCTTGGATTGTGACGATGTGCCTACATTTAAGCTAATGACATCTGCAGACAAGCGTTTTGCCGCGATTTCGAAAGTAGTACGGGTTCTGGTGCTATTTTCAAAGAACAAGTTACAGACCGTTTTGCCGCGCAGTAGCGGTACCTTCTTGACCTCGCGTTCAGCAACGCCGACAAATGATTCGGCAGTATCCAATATCTGGTTTAATATTTTTTTAGGTAATCCCTCAATTGAGAGCAGATGTCGCAGGCGGCCGTCGGAGTCTAATTGAGGATTATTCATGTCTGTGATGTGATAAGTTCTAGGCTCAAAGTGTTATCAGGATTTTGTACCAGCTGTAAATTCTGTGATGAATCTAACGGGATTTCTGCCGCAACGATTTGCGGAGCGATCGGCAGTTCACGCCCACCGCGATTCACTAATGCTGCCAGCGTGATACTGGCCGGGCGTCCGTAATCGAATAGTTCGTTCATAGCTGCACGCGTTGTACGGCCAGTGTAGAACACGTCGTCAATCAAGATTATGTGCTTATTGTCTACATCGAAAGGAATCTGGCTCGGGCGATTCTCGGATTTCAGACCGCGTTGTGCATAATCATCCCTGTAGAATGAGACATCTAATATGCCATGCTCTATGCCTTTTGCAGCGATAGTAGGCGCTAACAAAACCAGTAGTTTTTGCATGAGCCAAACGCCGCCGCTGTGGATGCCAACCAGTGCAGTATTTTCACGCAGCAATGGCTGAATTTTTTCCGCCAGGATTGTCAGCAGTTCTTCTGCATTCGGGATGTTAATGTTTGGTTTGCTCATCGTTTTTATTTATATTTTTTATTCTATTGATTATTCTTTCGTCTAATTTTACCGCGAACTTCAATTTTCATACTAACCATGTTTGATACTATCAAAGTAGCTTTGCAATATGGTCTGCGCAGCAACCTGGTCTAGCATGGTTTTTTGCGCGCGGCCTTTAATGCCGCTTTCATTCAGCTTGCTGCTGGCTTCAAATGAGCTGTAACGCTCATCCACCAGCATCACCGGCAGGTTAAAACGGCCATTTAATCGGCGGGCAAATTTCTTGCAAAGTTGTGTGAGGCCGTGCTCGCTGCCATCCACATTCAATGGCAAACCAACTACTAATAACTTTGGCTGCCATTCATTTACTAATTCGGTGATTTGCTGGAACCGTATCTCGTTGCTCTCGTTATCAATCGTAATGAGCGGGTTGGCTGTGCCCAATAGGTGTTCACCCACTGCTACGCCTATGCGTTGTTCGCCGAAATCAAAAGCTAATACCGTACCTGATAAAACTTTTTCTGCTAAATAAACTTTTTCGTTATCGATCAAGCGCTCGTTTTGAACGGCTTGCATCAGGCGTGTCCCGCTTCGTCGGACAGCATGCCGAAATTAATGCCAAGTAGCGCCATTGTGGCATCTAGGCGTTTCTCATGTTGAGTTTCATAAAGGATGCTATTGAGGGAGTCTAAGTCTTTAGGTTGCACTGAAAGCCAGGCATTCTGTGCGATTTCCTGTTCCAATTGACCTGGTGTCCAGCCCGCATAACCCAAGGTTAGCAACATTTTGTCCGGGCCTTCGCCGAGTGCGACTGCTTCTAGAATATCTTTTGAAGTAGTCAGCGCAGTATTTTCAGCAATAGTGATCGAGCTATCCCAATTATCTTTTTCCAGGTCACCAGTTTTGGGCTTAGTGGCAGGATGTAGTACAAAACCGCGCTCAGGCTGTACAGGTCCGCCGTATAAAACAGGCTGGTTGGCAATGCTGTTGTTGTGCAGCTCTACGTTGATTTTTTCGAACAGGGCGTTGTAGGTGATATCGGTAGGGCGGTTAATCACCACGCCCATCGCGCCATCTTGGTTGTGCGCGCAGATAAAAGTGACGGATTTAGAAAAGTAAGGGTCAGTCAAGGCAGGCATCGCGATGAGGAAGTGACCGGTAAGATTGATATTTTCCAATAGCATTATTTTAACATAACTAAATATTTAGTAAATCATTGTTTATATAGCGAAAATCTCTACATCATTACAGCGCAACAAATTCAAACGAGGCTGCTTCCAGATAACCTGTTACCTCTAAACCAAAACCTGCCATGCTTGGCATTTTGCGCTGGTTAGCCAATAGCTTCATTTTGCGCACACCGCAATCGAGTAATATCTGCGAGCCTATGCCATAAGTACGCAATTCCTGGTTGATGCGTATCGGCTCATCGGCACCTTGAATGCGTTCAACTATCGCATCGCCGCTTTCCTGGTGATGCAATAACACCATCACGCCCACATCCGCATTGGCAATCACTTTCATGGCTTGCAGTGTGTTCCAGCTATGTGTGCAGCTCGTGCTATCAAGTAGGTCAAAAATTGAAAGCGGTTCATGCACCCGCACCAATACTTCTTCATTTGCACTTGGCGTACCTTTGATCAGCGCCAGATGGGTTTCTTTGGCAATTCGGTCACGGTAAGCAATCAATTTCATTTCGCCATAAGGTGTTTGAACCATACGTTCGGCCGCGCGTTCCACTAAACTTTCAGTTTCTGCACGATAATGAATCAGGTCCGCTATGGTGCCTATTTTCAAGCCATGTTCAGCAGCAAATTGCATTAAGTCCGGCAGGCGCGCCATACTGCCATCGTCTTTCAGTATCTCGCAAATCACACTGGCAGGTTCGCAATCAGCCAATTGTGCTAAATCGCAGCCTGCCTCTGTATGGCCGGCGCGTACCAACACACCGCCATCCATCGCCGCTAGCGGGAATATATGACCTGGACTGACGATATCTTTAGGCTTGGCATTTTTCGCCACAGCCGTTAACACAGTATGTGCGCGGTCGGCAGCGGAGATGCCAGTTGTTACACCCTCAGCAGCCTCGATGGAAACTGTGAAATTAGTGCCCATGCGAGCACCGTTCTTTTGTACCATCTTGGTCAGGTTTAGCTGCTTACAGCGGGCTTCCGTCAAGGTCAGACAAATGAGGCCACGGCCATGTTTTGCCATAAAGTTGATATGTTCAGGCGTTGTAAATTCCGCCGCCAATACTAAATCACCTTCGTTTTCGCGGTTCTCGTCATCGACCAGCACTACCATGCGGCCAAGCTTGATTTCCTCGATAATTTCTTTTGCAGAACTGATTACGTTTTTATTCATATGGTTATTCAGTGTTTCTATGCCGGTTCGTCGGTATTGCTTTCAGTCATCCACTCACTCATACGCTCAACGTAGCGCGCAATTTGGTCAACTTCCAAATTCACGCGGCTCCCTACGCCTAAAAATTGCAGCGTAGTGTTATCCAGCGTATGGGGAATTAGATTCATGGAAAAGATATCTTTTTCTACACTATTCACGGTCAGGCTCACGCCATCCACGCAAATAGAGCCTTTGATCGCGATGTATTTGGAAATCGCATGTGGCGCACGGATATCCAAGCGCCAGCAATCGCCGAGTTCTTCAAAGCGGACTACCTGTCCAACGCCATCTACATGACCGCTTACTAAATGACCGCCAAGTCTGTCGTTTAGGCGCAAGGCTTTTTCCAGGTTCACGGCTTTATGGTGACCTTCTTCCGCCGCTTCCAGACCTACGGTCACGGATAAGGTTTCTTTGGAAACATGCGCTTCAAAATGGGTGTCGCTTAGGCTGGTAGCAGTCAGGCAAACACCATTGACGGCGATACTATCGCCAATAATCACATCCTGCATATCAAGCCCGCTGCAGGTGATGCTAAGCCTAACGTCTTCGCCCACGGGCGTGGTGTGTTCGATTTGACCTACGGTCTGAATGATGCCTGTAAACATAATGCAATTTTAACAGATAAGGTTAAAGAGATGTTTTGATTGCTGAACTATTCAGGCCTGTCCAAATTGAAGGCTAGCCTGTTAGAATCCTGCCTATGTTTTCAATAATAAAATCCTCCCTTAGCAAACTGGCTGTGTTCGAATTATTCGTTGGCATGCGTTATACGCGTGCCAAACGCAAAAACCATTTCATCTCTTTTATTTCACTGACCAGCATGATAGGCATCGGCCTTGGCGTAGCTGCATTGATTGTGGTGCTATCGGTGATGAATGGTTTCCAGAAAGAACTGCGCACGCGTATTTTGGGCGTTGCTTCGCATTTGGAAATCACGGGTAATAATAACCAGTTAAGCGATTGGCAAAACGTATCTGCCAGCAGCCTTAAGCAACAGCATGTGCTGGCGAGTGCGCCTTATATCACTGCTCAAGGCATGCTAAGTTACAGTTCCGGTGTACAAGGGGCGATCGTTCGCGGTGTGTTGCCATCAGCCGAGGATAAAGTAGCCGATTTAGGCAAGCATATGAAAGTAGGAAGCCTGCAGGATCTACGTCCCGGCGAATTTGGCATTGTTTTGGGTACAGATTTGGCGTTTGCACTTGGGGCACAAGTAGGCGATAAAGTCGTCGTGCTGGCACCGCAAGGCCAATTCACCCCGACCGGCGTAGTACCGCGTTTGAAGCAATTTACCGTGGTTGGATTATTCCAGATCGGCATGTATGAATATGATGCCGGATTGGCACTGATTAATATCGATGATGCTGCCAAGCTTTACCGCATGGGTGAGAAAGTGTCCGGTGTACGCTTAAAACTTGATGACCTATTCAATGCGCCGGCGATTTCTGCATCCATTAGCGAGCAGCTTAACAAGTCGTCTAATCAATATGGCGACTATTATGTGACGGATTGGACGCAGCAACATGCGAACTTTTTCCGCGCTGTACAAATGGAAAAGCGCGTGATGTTCATTATCTTGACCTTAATTGTAGCGGTTGCCGCTTTTAATATTGTTTCTACGTTAGTGATGGCAGTGACTGATAAGCGCGCGGACATTGCGATTATGCGTACCTTCGGCGCTAGCCCTAGCAGCATCATGGTAATTTTCATGATTCAAGGCGCGTTGATTGGCGTGATTGGTACGGTAGCGGGTGCATTCTTTGGGGTGCTGATTGCACTGAATATCAGTACCATCATCCCATTCATCGAAGGTTTGTTCCATGTGCAATTCTTGGCAAAAGATGTGTATTACATCAGCGATTTGCCATCTGACCTGATTTGGTCTGATGTCAGTACCATCGTTGTATTATCGTTTGTGCTTAGCCTGCTAGCCACTATTTACCCAAGCTGGAAAGCCAGCAAGATCAACCCTGCGGAAGCCTTAAGATATGAATAGCATAGTTTCTTGCAGCGCTTTACATAAAACCTATCAGGGTTTAGAAGTCGCCGTGCTGAACGGTATCGACCTTAACGTGAATGAAGGTGAACAAGTCGCGATTGTCGGTACATCCGGTTCCGGTAAAAGTACTTTATTGCATTTGCTGGGTGGGTTGGATGTGCCAAGCAAAGGTGAAGTGCAGATCCTTGACCAAAATCTGGCCAACTTGAATGAGACAAAAAAAGGCTTGCTGCGTAACCATGCGTTAGGTTTCGTTTACCAGTTCCATCATTTGTTGCCAGAATTTACGGCGTTGGAAAATGTGGCAATGCCGCTGCTGATTCGCCGTTTACCACGAGAGCAGGCGCTCACTTTGGCGGCTGAAACCCTCACCAAAGTAGGTTTAAAACATCGCTTGGAGCATATGCCCGGCGAGCTTTCCGGCGGCGAGCGTCAGCGCGCAGCGGTGGCACGTGCTTTAGTCACTAAACCTAAATGTATATTAGCCGATGAGCCTACCGGTAACCTAGATCGCCATACTGCACATGCGGTATTTGATTTGCTCTTGGAAATGAACCAAACCCAGCAATTAAGTTTAGTGGTGGTCACGCATGACCAGGAGCTTGCCCAAAAGATGCAACGTCAATACCGTCTGGTTGACGGTCTGCTACATCAAATCTAATACATAGTCCTCCTTATGATACTGAATGCACTGATGTTTGTTCTTGGTGCTTGGTATGTTCAGCAAATGGCACATTTGCCAAGTATCTCTTGGCTTTCTGCTATTTTCTTTGGTGCTTTATTGATATGCGTTTCGCAATTATTCCCGCGTTTCAATTTCAAATTCTCCAAAATTTTACGTAAGATAATCTTAGCGTTAGCCTCATTCCTGTTTGGTGTGGTTTGGGCAAGTAGTTTTGCGCTGTGGCGCATGAGTGATGAATTGCCACATCAATGGGAGCAGAAAACCATTGCCATCGTTGGAGTAGTCGCTAGCGTTCCGGAAATGACTGAGCGCGGTGTACGTTTTCGTTTTGATGTGGAAAAAGTCCTGACAGATGCAGCAGTTGTGCCTACACATATCAGTTTGAATCAATACGTTTTCGCAAATAATCACGAAGACTTGCCCACTAATAAACTAGAAAGGCAAGTAAGTCAGTTTCATGCCGGTGAGCGATGGCAGCTGACTGTTCGCCTAAAGCGGCCACATGGTACCGCGAACCCACATGGCTTTGATTTTGAATCATGGGCATTGGGCGAGAATATCCGGGCGACGGGTAGTGTTAAAAGTAACGCAGACAATATCAAGTTGCAGGATTTCGTACCCCGGCCCGCTTATATACTTGAACATCTTCGAGAAGAAATAAAACTGCGTATCGAGCAAGTATTAAAAGATAAGCCTTATAGCGGTATTATCCAGGCTTTGGTGATAGGGGACGATAACCAGATCAGTGCAGATGACTGGCAAGTTTTTCTGCGTACAGGCACAAGCCATTTGATGTCAATTTCAGGACTGCATATCACCATGCTTGCCGGATTAGCGTTTGGATTTGTTGGGTTTTGCTGGCGCCGCGTTCCTAAACTTGTGATGCGTTTGCCTACTCGCAAGGCTGCAACTGCTGCAGGCTTGTTGGCCGGGCTGCTTTATTCGCTTATCGCGGGTTTCTCCGTACCATCGCAACGCACATTTTATATGCTCATGGTGTTCGCAATTGCCTTGTGGTCAGACCGCCAATTAGTGATTTCACGAGTATTGGCTACAGCCTTATTGGTTGTCGTATTGTTTGATCCTTGGGCGGTCAACGCGCCTGGTTTCTGGCTCTCGTTCGGCGCAGTAGCAATGCTGGCATACGCATTGGGTGCAAGAATAGGGCAAGCACACTGGCTAATAGCGGCCTTGCAAACCCAATGGGCGGTCACTATCGGAATGTTGCCGTTACTGCTAATAATGTTTGGACAAGCTTCAATCGTTTCGCCGATTGCTAATGCGTTTGCGATCCCTATGATCAGTTTTATTGTGACGCCATCCGCTTTGTTAGGAAGCTTTTTACCGATTGATGTACCTTTGGAGCTCTCGTATCGAGCACTTGAGATCTGCATGAGTGCGCTGAAATGGTTAAACCAAGTGCCTATGGTCACTTGGCAACAGCATGCGCCAGCCACGTGGACATTGTTGCCGGCAATGATAGGCGTGCTTTGGCTGCTATTACCCCGTGGGTGGCCAATGCGCTGGTTAGGACTAATAGGCTTCCTGCCTATGTTTCTTATAGTGCCGGTTCGTCCTGTGATGGGCGATATGAAAGTAACGGTACTGGATGTTGGTCAGGGTTTAGGTGTGGTCGTTCAAACCGCAAAGCATACGCTGTTGTACGATGCCGGTCCGAAATATAACGAGCAAAGCGATGCAGGAAGTCGCATCGTAGTGCCTTATTTGCGCGGCGAAGGGGTTAAAAAGTTAGATGGATTTATTGTCAGCCATAACGATATTGACCATAGTGGTGGTATGCAGTCAGTACTTTCGCTCATGCCTCCTGCATGGCTAGCCAATTCATTTGTTCCAGATGTAGAAATTCCAAGCAGTACAAAACGGATACCATGTTTTGCCGGGCAATCATGGGTGTGGGATAAAGTACAATTTGAAATGCTATATCCGAATTTTGAAAGCTATGCTGATACTGCCCTGACTGATAATAACCGTAGCTGTGTTCTCAAAATCACCAGCCAATCCGGCAGCATGCTGCTTACGGGCGATATTGAAAAAGATTCAGAACAGTATTTACTTGGAACCAATCCTGAAAAACTCAGAAGCGATGTCATGACAGTGCCTCACCATGGCAGCAAAACATCATCCACTCCAGATTTTATCTCAGCCGTTGCTCCTGGTGCAGTAGTATTTACTTCTGGCTACCTCAATCGTTTTGGTCATCCCAAGCAGGTAGTGGTTGAACGTTATCGAGAGGCCGGAAGTCTACTCTATCGCTCGGATTATGACGGTGCGCTCGAAATCGATTTTGTAAGAAATGAAGCAAATAAACACGAAATTAAAATAGAGAATTGGCGCAATCAACACAAACGCTATTGGCAGGACGAGTTTGGCAAATAATTACCCTACCGTTTTTAAGCTACGACCTAGTAAATGAACAGTATACTTGCTTGCCCAAAACCTTACGACCAGCTAAAGTATCGCTCAGTTGAGTTTCATGTGCTCCTACGCAAAAACTAACGAATATTTTCAATTTTAAGGAGTTGCACTGTGTGGCAAATTATTTTAGCGGCAGGGTGGCCAATTTGGCCGCTTATTATTGCGTCTGTAGTGGCATTAGCGATTATCGGTGAACGTTTTTTTGCATTAAGGGAAGATACAGTAGCGCCTAGAAACCTGCTGCCGGAAGTGCAAACATGGCTAAGCAAAGGCGGAGTGACTAAAGAAACGATTGCCAGACTTGAGCAGCATTCATTGTTAGGCCAAGTATTTGCCAGCGCCTTAGCCAACGCTAAAAATTCACGTGAAGTGACCAAAGAAGCGATTGAGGAAACCGGCCGCGCAGTCGCACATAAATTAGAAAAATACCTTTCAACGCTAGGTACTATCGCTACCGTAGCACCTTTGCTAGGCTTGCTTGGTACGGTAATTGGTATGGTCGAATTATTCGGCGCATTTACCAGCTCTGGTCATGATATCGCCCAATTCGCCCGTGGTATTTCAGTAGCTTTGTACAATACAGCTGCAGGTATCGTCGTGGCTGTGCCAGCGATGATTGCCTACCGTTATTTCCGTTCTAAAGTAGATGGTTTGCTGGTGGATATGGAACAGCAGGCAATTAAGTTAGTCGAGATTCTTCACGGTGAACGTAAATAAATTTTCCAATCACTTTTGTGCTTCGTTTCCCTCGCTTGCCGTATCAAACATACTGTCAGCACTCGGGTGCCTTACACAAAAAGCGATTGTTTAAATTTATTGATTAAGGATTAAATATGAATTTTCAACGTGGAAAACGTCACGAAGATCTAGAAATGAACTTGGTACCGTTGATCGACGTGCTACTCGTGATCATTATTTTCCTGGTTGTGAGTGCTACTTTCTCGCGTACCAGCGAATTGCAAATCAACTTACCGACAGCGGAAGCCAATTCACCGCAGGAAAAACCGCTCACTATCGAAGTGGGTGTGGACGCAAGCGGCCAATATGTTGTTAACGGGAAAAGCTTGAGCGATAAATCGGTAGCGGGCATAAGTGCTGCTTTGCAGGCAGCGGCTAATGGCGGTAATGAGCCGACTATCATTATCAATGCCGATGCGAATAGCACGCATCAGGCGGTGGTGAATGTGATGGAAGCTTCGCGCGTTGCTGGTTACACCCATATTACTTTTGCTACTCAAGTTAAATCCGGTTCGTAAATTATTGGGCAGGTTAATCGCTTGCCTAATAATTTGAATTCAAAATAAAAAATACGTTTAGAATCTCTTAATTCATTAGACTAATGGCTTGTAAATAAGCCCGATCAATGTCCAAGACCAAGCTTCCTGCTATTAATATCGCAAATGTCCCAAATGCAAAGATGCTTTATTTGCGTTTGTTAAGATATGCCTGGCGCTATAAATTAATCTTCGCAATCAGCATCTTAGCGATGGTGGTGCTTTCTGCTACTAATACCGGCTTTCTTGCTACCATCAAACAGGTGACAGACGAAGGTTTTGTCAAACAAGACCCGACTAAAGTTAATCTGTTACCTTTTATGCTGCTTGGGTTGCTATTTGTTAGAGCAACTGCAGGCTTCGTATCAAACTTTGCCATGCGCTGGGTCGCAAGGCATGTGGTTGAGGATGTCCGTAAAGATGCTTTCCGTAGCTTAATGGCATTGCCGGTCAGCTTTTTTGATGCACATTCGGTAGGCGTGCTCACATCCAAGTTGACTTACGATACCGAGCAAATGGCGAAAGCTTCTACCAATGCTACCGTCAGTGTAGTCCGGGATTCGCTGACGATTCTTGGCATGTTGGCTTATATGCTTTACCTGGATTGGCGACTCACATTAATCTTTGCATTGGTAACGCCATTCATGGCTTTATTCCTGAAAAGAGTCACACCTAAAGTACGTGCTGCAGGTCGTTATGTGCAGCAATCCGTAGGTGATATGACCAAGGTTTCAGAAGAGGCCCTTTCGGGTCAGCGCATGGTCAAGATTTTTGGGGGTGCTGATTATGAAAACAATCGTTTTGGCAAAGTCATCGCAAAAAATAGGCACATGCAGATTCGCCTTGCGCGGATTGCTGGTCTTAGCAGTTTTGTCATAGAAGTATTGGCTGCTGTTTCATTGGCATTGGTAATTTATTACTCAGTCGGCAGGTTTAGCGCAGGGCAGTTTGCTGCTTTTATAGGCGCATTGTTGATGTTGATTGCTCCTATTAAAAGCTTGACCGGCTTGAATGAAGATTTGCAAGTTGGGCTAGCTGCGGCGCAAAGTGTTTTTGGTGTGATCGACGAAGTCGCAGAGCATGATTCTTCGACTAAGGAAATCCCACGCGCGAAAGGTGGAATAGAGCTGCGCGGTGTGACTTTGCGATATAACGATGCGAAACGTCCAGCCTTGGATAACCTCAATCTAATTATTAAACCCGGCGAGAAAGTAGCATTGGTAGGCCGCTCAGGCGGTGGTAAAACCACGTTGGTTAGCCTGTTGCCTCGCTTTTATGAATTGCAGCAAGGACTAATATTGTTAGATGGCATCGATATTCGTGCGATCAGCCTCAAAAGCTTGCGGCAACAGTTTGCATTGGTAAGCCAGGATGTGATTCTGTTCAATGACACGATTTTCAATAATATTGCTTACGGTGTACTGCGTGACGCAACTGAGGAAGAAGTGATTGCCGCCGCTAAAGCCGCACATGCCTGGGAGTTTATTCAACAGTTACCAAAAGGTCTGCAGAATGAAATCGGTGATAGAGGAGTGCGCTTATCCGGTGGGCAGCGCCAGCGTATTGCTATTGCCCGTGCAATCTTAAAAAATGCGCCTATTTTATTGCTAGATGAAGCGACCTCAGCTCTAGATACTGAATCTGAACAGCATGTACAGGCGGCTTTAGATGCTTTAATGGAAGGCCGTACCAGTATTGTGATTGCGCACCGTCTTAGCACTATTGAAAATGCTGACCGCATCATGGTGATGGAACAAGGCAAGATTGTGGAAAGCGGCACACATGAGTTGCTCATCGAGCAAAATGGCCATTATGCTAAGCTCTATCAAAAACAATTCAGTTAGCCTATACGTATCATGAACGGCTGGTTACAAAAGCAGTGGGTGACATATAGTTTATGGCATATTTTGCTCCTACCGCTGTCGTGGCTGTTTTTTGCGTTAAGCTCTATCCGGAAATTTCTTTTCCAAGTTAATTTATTAAAAAGCTATTCCTTACCGGTTCCGGTTATTGTCGTAGGTAATATTACAGTAGGCGGCACTGGTAAAACCCCGCTTGTTATCTGGTTGTCAGAGCAATTAAAGTTAGCCGGTTATAATCCGGGAATCATCAGCCGTGGTTATGGTGGGAATGCCCAACAAATCAAGCAAGTTTTTGCCGATAGCTCACCTGCAGAAGTCGGTGATGAACCGGTATTGTTAGCAGCTCGCACTCATTGTCCAGTATATGTAAATGCAGATCGAGTTGAAGCTGGAAAGGCCTTATTAGATGCGCATCCTGAGTGCGATGTCATCATCAGTGATGATGGGCTCCAACATTATCGTTTGCAGCGTGATGTCGAAATCGTGGTAATAGATGGAAGCAAGGGTTTTGGCAATGGCGCGCTATTGCCAGCTGGCCCATTAAGAGAGAAAGTCAGCAAGCTTATTGATGTAGATGCTGTTGTGATTAACGGTAAATCGCAAAAAACTTTACTAACTGGAATTGCATCATTGGAAATGCAGCTTGAATCTGGTAATTTTTATAATTTGAGCGATCCCAATCAAACCTGTAGCTCTCAGGCATTTGCTAACCAGGAAGTGCTTGCCATTGCTGGTATCGGTCATCCGGAACGGTTTTTCCAGCAACTTCAACATATGGGGCTTCATTTTAAAAGCAAAGCTTACCCGGATCATCATGCATTTCATGTTGCAGACTTTTCATCAGAAACGGCAGATGTTATCTTGGTGACAGAGAAAGATGCAGTGAAATGTCGCGCTTTTAGCCTACCTAATTTTTGGGTTCTACCCGTGAATGCCGTCGTAAAAAATGATTTAATGGGAATAGTATTGAGTAAATTAAAGAAATCGAGGTCATCAAATGGATAACAAGCTTTTACAAATACTGGTATGCCCAGTCACCAAAGGTCCGTTGATCTATAACAAAGCTAAAAATGAGCTAATCTCTAAATCAGCGCGGCTGGCTTATCCTATCCGGGATGGTATTCCCGTGATGCTTGAAGACGAAGCTCGTCGATTAGCGGATGACGAGGAAGTCCAGTAACTCATGGCTAAACCTGCTTTTTATGTCGTCATTCCTGCACGCTATGCTAGTGCTAGGCTTCCAGGTAAACCCTTATTGGATATAGCTGGGAAGCCTATGGTAGTTTGGGTGGCAGAACGTGCTCAAAAAAGTGGAGCGCAGAAAGTGGTAGTTGCGACTGATGACAACAGGATATTCGAAGTAGC
Source organism: Methylotenera sp. (assembly GCA_035460225.1). GTDB lineage: Bacteria > Pseudomonadota > Gammaproteobacteria > Burkholderiales > Methylophilaceae > Methylotenera. Next base: position 974 of record DATHWX010000001.1, on the reverse strand, counting down.
GCAGCAGTATGGTCACCAGGCTCTCATGACGAAGACTGATCATATCAGCGGGACTGATCGGATAGCGGAAGTAGCTCTACATCAGGGTTGGCCAGATGATGCGATTATCGTTAATGTGCAAGGCGATGAACCTCTGATTGAAAGCTCCCTTATTATAGAAGTTGCGGATAAGCTCGCTAAAAGCAAAGAGGCTGTTATGGCAACTGCCTGTCACGCAATTCATACTAAAGAGGATTTCCTGAATCCCAACATAGTTAAAGTAGTGCTAGATAAGAATGGCCATGCGCTTTATTTCAGTCGTGCGCCTATTCCTTATCCGCGTGATAGCTTTTCCAATCCAGAGCTTGATGCGGATATTCCTGCTTACCGTCATATCGGCATTTACGCTTATCGCGCTAAATTTCTAAAAGAATATGCCAGTTTACAGTCTGCAACCATTGAACAATGTGAATCCCTAGAGCAGCTCCGTGTTTTATATCATGGGCATAAAATAGCGGTAGCAATTTCCGGCAATGCGCCTGCTGCTGGCGTAGATACTCAAGCGGACCTCGAATATGTACGCGGATTGATGCAATAAGCCTTAGCGATTCAATAGCGCTATTCCTACTGCTGACCACTTAAATTCTTACAAAAACCTGTAAATCTTCTTGTCATCTACCCCAAGGTTTGCTATAGTCTCACCTCTCGACGCAACATATGTCGAATCGGACGCGGGATGGAGCAGTCTGGCAGCTCGTCGGGCTCATAACCCGAAGGTCACAGGTTCAAATCCTGTTCCCGCAACCAAAGATTTTCGCAGTATACGGTCAACAAAAAATGTTTTAAGTTTAATGTTGACGGCCATCAAAAGCTCTGTATAATGCGCACCTCGTTAACGCAAAGCGGTAACGAAGCTACTAAAAAGTGATTCACTTTTCTGGTATAGAAAAAAGCTCTTTAACAAAATAACAACTGATAAGTGTGGGTGCTTGTGG